>NZ_JAWOUQ010000006.1:0-137834 GCF_033339475.1 Vibrio sp. 2304
CTGTCTTTCCAACACAGTTTTCTACATTTCCTCGTCGGCGTCGTCGTACTAATCTCGGCCAACAATCCCCGTCGTCGACGTCAGTAAAATCATGCGGGTAATCAGGTGATGTGATTTTGCTGGTGAATTTCGGAGTGATTCGGAGCAGGGTTTCTATGTTGATTGTGCGGTGATATTGCGTCAGACCTTCGCTCATAATCGATTGGTCCGCAGTTCAAGTCTGCGAGGGGCCACCATATTTCGAAAGGCGTAGCAGGTTAATACCTACTACGCCTTTTTTGTATCTTATATCTTTGGGTACAGTTGCGGTAACTCGTCACTAACCTCGTAATAGCTTTTCCTCTTCCCCTCTTCTTTAACTATTATCTGGCTCTCTATACGAGCAATAGAAACAAAATGTCTGCTCGTGATTTAAACCATTGACCCTCAGACAACTTCTGATAGGATGGACATGCAAACGTATGGACGTCTAAAACAAAAAATGGAGCTACAATGAAAAGTATTGGTCACTTAAAGAAACTAGCTTTGATTCTCACGGCAGTAGTCGGCTTAAGCGCTTGTGGAGAAAAAGATGACTCTGTCATTAAAGTGGGAGCGACAGTTGGGCCACATGCACAAGTAGTCGAGGCGGTAGCGAAGGAGGCAGCGAAGCAAGGTTTGAATGTCGAAGTCATTGAGTTTTCTGACTACGTGACACCTAATGCCGCTCTTAGCGATGGTAGCATCGATATTAATAGCTATCAGCACCAGCCATTTTTAGACAACTTCAACAGTAGCCATAACGCCCAATTAGTATCAATTGGTCAGTCCATTCTTATGCGTATGGGGCTTTATTCCAATAAGTATCGCTCACTGCAAGAGCTTCCAAACAATGCACGTATAGCGCTTCCAAATGACCCTACCAACGGTGGTCGTGGTCTGTTGCTACTCGCCGATGCAGGTTTAATTGAGCTGAAACAGGGTGTTGGCCATAAAGCCGCCCTAACTGATATCACAAAAAACGCAAAATCATTTGAATTTGTCGAGGTAGATGCCGCTCAGCTACCAAGAACATTAGATGATGTGGACGCGGCTGCGATTACAATGAACTACGTAATGTCTTCTGGTTTAGATCCGAAGAAACAAAGTATCTATCTTGAAGCAAAAGACGCCCCATTAGCAGTCATGGTCATCGCCACTCGTGACGCAGACAAAAATAATGAAGCGTATAAAAAGTTCGTTTCTATTTATCAATCTCAAGCGATTCGTGATTATCTCGATCGCACTTTCAAAGGCACAATCGAAGCAGCTTTTTAATCAATAAAGCAGCGAATACTTTGCCCCACGAATCAGATAGAAAAGAGGCTAATGTTTTCTCATAGCCTCTTCTTTTCATTACTCACTAAATCGACTCATTGTCGACTTTCAGCCTCTAACTTCATTGCCAAATAAGCTTGGTCAGCAGAAACCAATTCAGGACGGTTAATCAACTTCCAGAGGAAGTATGGTGGGATTAAAAATACGATGAAGTAGAGAGATTCATGGAAGAAAACATCGGCTATCGTTTGCTGATGCTCCCAAAGTGCCGTCAGTGCAAAGAGCTCTAACATCACGCCTAATACGCCAAAGACGACAGAGACAACAATCGCTAAACCCAGTAGTTCTCTAATAAAGTGCTTGTATGCCATGATACTAATTCCTTCTAGCAATAAGTCATACTAACTTACGCTCATAAGAAAGAAGCCAGCTTGACTATCATCAAACTCCCCTCATCACAGTTAAGAACTTAGTTTTATAAAAAAGGACTTGTATATAGCACCATTGAAGATTGACCTCTCTATCACAATACAATGACATCATTTCTCGACTTTGAGACTAGCCTTTTACATTTATCAGCAGTGTAAACAAGAGGTCATAATGAAAAAATATACCTATCCTTTACTTGCTATCTCAGGTGGTCTTTTATTGACGGGCTGCGGTAGCGACGACTCTTCATCCGATACAGAAGCAGCCACTTTTTCTCTCAGCGTTTCCGATGCTCCTGTCGACGATGCCAACAAAGTCGTTTTAGCGTTTCAAGATGTTGTCCTTGTACCATTTGACCCTGAAACTGGCGAGCAAACTGGAGAACACATTCTGTTAGATGCTAGTGACAATGGAGCACTACACCAAGTTGATCTAATGGAATATCAGGGAAGCAACGCTAAAACGATCATTCACGAACAGGACATCGCTCCTGGTGATTATGCTATGTGTGTGTACGCTAAAGACGGCAAACAATTAAACGATACAACACTGTCATACGTAGAGAAGACAGACGGCAACATCAAAGGCTTAGTTGTACCTAGCCGAGGAAGCTGTTTTGGTTTTAAACCAGATACGAGCGATCAAGGTCGCTTAAAGTTTTCGCAAAAAGGTCAGTATGTAAAAGTTCATACTGGTCATAATAGCTATGTTGTCGAGTTTGACTTACGCAAAGGTCTGGCGGATCCAACAGGCAAAGATTACATGAACATGAACTCTAATGCGGTAAGCTTAGTAAACGCATCAGAATCAGGTCATATCGGTGGTGAAGTCAGTGAAATTCAGTATCAAGCGTGTGAAGCAGACAGTGCCGCATCAAATGCAATAAATGACGTTCCTGCCGTTCACTCTGTTTACCTATATGCAGGTTCAATGGATCGCTCAACCATGGGCGATATGGGTGCGGCAGATCCACTCAACGCGCCAGTTGCGGTAGCTAACGTGAATGAATCGCAAGACGAAGAAGGTAATACAACCTACAGCTACGAGTTTGGTTACATCGGCCCGGGTACTTACAGCATTGGCTACACATGTACTGCGTATATTGATACGCCAGACGCTCATGAAACTTCAGAAGACGGTTTCTTGATTTACCAGCACTACACGCCAGTTGATGTTGTCGAGGCAGAACTGACAACTCAGGACATTAATCCAATTCTTTAAGTCACCATATTAAAAAAGCCGCTCGTACTGAGCGGCTTTTTACTTAGTCAGAAAGGTAATATTGAACCGTCGATACCACTCGTACTTTCTTAATGTAAGGCGTGTTGCTGTCTCGGTCATAAATCGAGAACTGCCCTTGAGTTGCACGTTTGATCTTACCCAGTGAACTCTGTGAGTCTTTCGCAAATTTCTCAGCCACTTCACGCGCATTCTTAGTCGCTTCTTCGATCATGTCTGGCTTCACATCATTCAGCTTAGTAAAGCTGTACTCAACACGATTTGCATAAGGATCTTGGTTAAGCAAAACGCCTTGTTTTCCTAGCTCACCTATTTCATTGATTGCCGCTCGAACAACATCAACACTCTGGCTGTAAACCGTAACGGTTCGCGAGGCCAAATAACGATACTCAATGTCTTGCTCGCTCCCATATTGCTGTGCTTTTCTGTCAATGACCGCTGGGGAAGAGAGGGAAACGCTGGTTTCAGGAAGCCCTTTGGCACTTAGAAAGTCCAAAATCAAACGGGTTTGCTGGTCAATTTCATCAAACATGGCCCCCATATCATTACTCGCTAGAGTAAATTGAATCGGCCAAATCACCGTATCAGCAGGATACTCACGCTCCGACAAACCTTTTACTGTCACGACTCTTTCATAGGCTCGGTATTTCACCGCCGTCTGCTGCATAAAATAGCCAAGGATGCCAAGACCAAGTATCAAACTTAGCCCAATCCAAAGTGCTGCTTTATTGGAAACTCGTTCCATTATTTCCCCCTGATAAATATCAACTTAGCTTAATCTTTGTTCTAGATAAGATAGCCTATCTATTATTTTAAGAGGGAGACATAACGCGAGTTTTGATTCATAGCACAGTGATATACCGTTTTCTTTAGTCAATAAAGCTTCATTGGTTTGTCACCAAAGGCTCATGCTTTTGCCTCTTAACTGTCATCTGTAATTTCTACTATCCAATCAGCAACTTGTACGCTGAGGTAAATATGGATAGTTCAACCCCTTTTCGTCTCCCTCGTAAAACGCCGTTTGGCATTGGTGAAAACGTTGCTGAATGGGCAACCGGTTTAAACCAACTTGATAAGTTCTACGCCCAACGCCCCGTTAATGCCGATACCAAAACTTTTCTCCGCTTCACGCTGGATATCTTAGGTATCGATTATCGCATTGCTCATGGTTCACTCGACTCAGTACCTAAACAAGGAGCTACCGTCATTGTGGCGAACCACCCGCTTGGTTGTGTGGAAGGCGTCATCTTGGCCGAACTCTTGTTGATGGTACGAGACGATATCCAAATTCTAGCCAATCAATACCTGAAAACCGTACCAGAGTTAGATCAGCTCTTCATTGGTGTCGATGTGTTTGAAGGCAGAGACGCCGTCAAATCGAATATGAAGGCCCTCAGAGCGGCTAATAAACACCTCGCAAGTGGCGGCTTATTGCTTGTCTTTCCTGCCGGTGAGGTTTCCCAGTTAGTCGATGCCAAACAGCAACGCTTGGAAGACAAAGCGTGGAGTCGAAGCGTAAGTAGCCTGATCCGCAAAAACAAAGCAACGACAGTTCCAGTATTCATCAGTGGTCAGAACTCGAAACGCTTCTATATGGCAGGGAAAATCCATCCACTTTTGCGTACCCTAATGCTCGGGCGGGAGCTACTGAACAAACATGCACAAACCATCAACTTGTCTTTTGGCCAAGCGATTAAATTCAAAGAGCTCAACACACTTAACGATGATCAAGTGGTGAACTATTTGCGGCTCAACACTTACTTGCTCAATCGTGAAACCCAATCAGTTAAGCCTTCTTCTTCATCAGAACTGCTCTCTCCAATAGCGGCAGGGTTACCCGTAGGCGAATTGCTTGAAGAGCTGAACAACTTACCAAAAGAGTCCAAGCTGCTAACAAGTGGTGAGTTCGATGTTTACTGCACGGAGTCGCAGAGTATCCCTTCCCTACTGCATGAAATTGGTCGCCTACGTGAGCTCAATTTCCGACAAGTTGGCGAAGGGACTGGACTAGCAATAGACATTGACCATTTCGATCATGATTACCTGCATCTGTTTGTGTGGGACAGAGAGAACCAATGCTTGGTGGGCGCGTATCGTTTAGGTCTGGTTGATCAACTGATTGAAAAGCGCGGCGTAGCAGGTCTGTATTCACGAACGTTGTTTAACTATGACCAACGCTTTATCGACCAAATGGGTAAATCCATTGAGATGGGGCGCTCTGTGATTGCACAGCAATATCAAAAGAGCATGAGCGCGCTACTGTTGCTGTGGAAAGGCATCGCAACCTTCGTTCATCAAAATCCTGATTACACGCACTTATTTGGCCCAGTCAGTATTAGCAACGACTATAGCGATACTGCACGTCAATTACTGGCTCAATCAATGACACTGCACCACTACGACAACAACTGTGCAGAATACGTCACGCCTTCTAACCCACTTCCTGAGCACCACCGTGACTGGAATACCAGCATGCTCACCGCTCTGGGTGATTTACAGCTATTGTCACGTGTCATTGCCAGAATCGATGAAGGGAAAGGAGTGCCCGTTTTGCTGCGTCAGTACTTAAGCCTCAATGGCAAGCTGGTATGCTTCAACGTCGACCCTGCATTCAATAACGCTCTAGATGGATTGATTATGGTGGATTTGCGCGATGTTCAAGAAAAGACGTTGGCAAGGTATATGGGACGCGAGCAAGCTCATGACTACCTCGTCTATCATACTAATAGCAACGATGATTAAGAACAGTGATTAAGTAGAGAGTTGGGAATCACAAGAAGAACCGTGTGGCGACCCTCTTTATTTACCCTTTCATCAACTAATTAGGCGTGCTCCGTGAAGTGCGCCGAAAAGACTCTCATAGATACAATCTATCGAAAGATCTAGATAGCATTTATCTCACCAATTCCGTCACAAACTTTCACAAAAAACAAAAACAGATCCAGGTCACACTTTAAATCCACCACAACTCAACACAAAACGTGACATTGATCATTACAAGTATTTAATTCGAATTTCAAAAAAAATCAAAAGTGATCAAAGTCACAAAGTATTTTGATTTTAAATTTGTCAGAAGATCGGATTGATCACTAAGATTTTTATTGACAGATTTAAAAGTGGCTTTTTGTTATTAAGTTACAAGTTAATAAGTTGAACTTGGTCACTTAAAAACCGTTTCTCAGCCTAAGAAATGCGGGCGTAGATCACGAAAAACCCGTTGTCAGTTCCAATTGGAAAATGTGTGGTAAATTGATTGGGTACTAAGCAATCAAACAAACGGTTTTGGCGAACCGTTTACTACAACAAGATTCATCAGAACATCGAACGGGGAATTGTTATGATATCACCAGATGCCAAGATCAAGATACAAAATTTTGGTCGTTTTCTGTCAAACATGGTAATGCCAAACATCGGCGCGTTTATCGCGTGGGGCTTTATCACTGCTCTATTTATCCCAACTGGATGGCTACCAAACGAAACGTTAGCCTCTATGGTTGGCCCAATGATTACCTACTTGCTGCCACTACTTATCGGTTACACCGGTGGTAAATTAGTTGGTGGCGATCGTGGTGCGGTAGTCGGTGCAATCACAACAATGGGTGTGATTGTCGGCACAGACATCCCAATGTTTATGGGGGCAATGATGGTCGGCCCAATGGGCGGCTGGGCTATCAAGAAATTCGATAACTACATCGATGGTAAAGTAAAAAGTGGCTTCGAGATGTTGGTTAACAACTTCTCTGCGGGCATCATCGGCATGCTATGTGCGATCCTTGCCTTCATCTTTATCGGTCCATTCGTAAAAATTCTTTCTGGTGGCTTGGCGGCTGGCGTTAACTTCCTAGTTTCTGCTCACCTACTACCACTGACTTCAATCTTCGTTGAACCTGCGAAGATCCTGTTCCTAAACAATGCGATCAACCACGGTATTTTCTCTCCACTGGGTATCCAACAAGCGTCTGAAACAGGTCAATCGATCTTCTTCCTAATCGAAGCAAACCCAGGTCCTGGTCTAGGTATCCTGCTAGCTTACATGGTGTTTGGTAAAGGTACGGCTCGTCAAACGGCAGGTGGTGCATCAATCATCCACTTCTTCGGCGGTATCCACGAGATTTACTTCCCATACATCCTAATGAACCCTCGCCTAATCCTTGCGGCTATCGCAGGTGGTATGACTGGCGTATTCGTTCTAACTATCTTTAACGCAGGTATCGTTTCTCCAGCATCACCAGGTTCAATCTTTGCAATCTTGTTGATGACTCAGAAAGGCTCAATCGTTGGTGTTCTAGCGTCTATCGCAGCAGCAACAGGCGTGTCATTCGCCGTAGCAGCACTGCTAATGAAGACTCAAACGTCAACAGAAGAAGACGGTGATGAAGCAGCACTAGAAAAAGCAACATCACAAATGAAAGACATGAAATCTGCATCTAAAAACGATGCGGTGGTAAACAGCCAAAGCAAAGGTGACGTAGACCTAGCGACAGTACAAAGCATCATTGTCGCTTGTGATGCGGGCATGGGCTCGAGTGCAATGGGCGCGAGCATGCTACGCAAAAAGGTTCAAGACGCAGGTCTGAACATCCACGTAACCAACCTTGCCATTAACAGCTTACCAGAGAGTGCAGATATCGTGATTACTCATAAAGACTTAACGGATCGTGCACGTAAGCATGCTCCAAACGCACACCACATTTCATTGACTAACTTCCTAGACAGCGAGATGTACAACCAGCTAGTCACCAAACTACTAGCAGCGCAAAACCAATCCGCAGCCAATGACGACCAAATGGTAAAAGTTTCGCTCGTGGCAGCAAACGACGACAACTTCGAGCCACAGCAAACGTCGGTGTTCCAAATCCAGCGTGAAAACATTCACCTAGGTTTGAAAGCAGCCAACAAAGAAGAAGCGATTCGCTTCGCGGGCAACAAGTTGGTCGAACTTGGCTACGCAGAACCAGAATACGTAGACGCGATGTTTGAGCGTGAAGCATTGGTTCCAACTTACCTAGGCGAATCTATCGCAGTGCCTCACGGCACGGTAGAAGCGAAAGACCGCGTGAAGAAAACCGGCATTGTAATCTGCCAATACCCATCGGGTATCCAATTTACTGAAGACGACGATGATGTAGCGAAACTGGTTATCGGCATTGCCGCTAAGAACGATGAGCACATCCAGGTGATTACCACCATTACGAACGCGCTCGATGAGCCGGAGGCAATTGAGAAGCTAACCAGTACCAACGATGTGGAAGAGATTCTGAACATCCTTGGCTGTCAACAAGCGGCTTAATTACCCCTTTAATTTGCTCCTGAGGCAAATGAGGTCAGCTGTCACCCCCTATGCGGTTGGCCTCCCCCTAGTTTCGTAAGTCAACATTTTAGACATTGGTAGGTAAGAATTATGAAAAACGCAGTTCATTTTGGCGCAGGTAACATTGGTCGTGGCTTCATCGGTAAACTATTAGCAGATGCAGAAGTCGAGGTCACATTTGCAGATGTAGACGCACCACTCGTCGATCAACTGAGTCACAAGCAAGAATACAAAGTAAAAGTGGTCGGTACTGAGTGCCAAATCGACACAGTAACTCACGTCACCGCGGTAAACTCAGCCAGTGAAGATGTCATTGACCGCATTGTAAAAACCGACTTGGTCACAACAGCGGTTGGCCCTAACGTACTGGACATCATTGCAAAAACCATCGCTACCGGCATAGCTAAGCGCTTTGCAGCAGGTAACGATAAGCCATTGAACATCATCGCGTGTGAAAACATGGTTCGTGGCACCACACACCTAAAAGGTGAAGTGTACAAACACTTGGATGAATCATTGCACGCGAAAGCAGACGAATTGGTTGGCTTTGTCGATTCAGCGGTAGACCGCATCGTGCCACCAGCAGAAGCAGCGAACGATGACCCACTAGAAGTGACGGTAGAGAGCTTTAGCGAATGGATTGTGGATGAGCAGCAATTCAAGGGCGAAATCCCTGACATAGCTGGCATGGAAAGAACCAACAACCTAATGGCATTCGTAGAACGCAAGCTATTCACTCTCAATACAGGCCACTGCATTACCGCTTACCTAAGTTGCTTGAAAGGCCATCGTACTATTCGTGAAGCGATTGAAGACCCAAGTATTCATGATGAAGTAAAACAGGCGATGCAAGAGAGTGGTGAGGTGTTGATCAAACGTTACGGCTTCGACCGTGACATGCACAATGCTTACATCGAGAAGATTCTAGGACGCTTTGCCAACCCATACTTAGTGGATGAGGTTGATCGCGTAGGTCGTCAACCAATTCGTAAATTAGGTGCAAACGATAGATTAGTGAAGCCTTTACTCGGTACAATTGAGTATGGCACTGAAAATCAAACACTTTTGAAAGGCATTGCCGCTGCGTTGAAGTACACTAACGACACTGACCCACAAGCCGTAGAGCTACAAAACTCATTAAAAGAAGTGGGAGTGAAGAAGACGCTAGCGACATACACAGGTCTTGCAGAAGACAGCGATGAAGTGGCTCAAATCGAGACACTTTACAACCAACTTTGATTTACCTAGGGGAGCTCGGCTCCCCTTCTATGTCCTTCTCTGCTTGAAGAGTTGGGATAGCTAATAATTAGAAATGTATTCAGTATATGGCAGATAACATCAACGAAACCGAGATCATTGAGCGATTAAACAGCGCACCATCGGTACGAGGCTTTTTCATTGCAGCAGTCGACGTTTTTAACGATTCGATCGACGGGTTGGTGCAAAGAATCTTTCGTAAAGATAACTTCGCTGTTCAATCGGTTGTCGGTCCGCTGCTACAAGACTCTGGACCACTGGGCGATCTGTCTGTTCGTTTGAAGTTATTGTTTGGCTTGGGAGTGCTCCCCGATGACATTTACCACGACATCGAAGACATCATCAAACTCAAAAACCAACTCAATAGTGACGCTTCAGATTACGAATTCACTGACCCGAATATTCTAGAACCAATTAAGAAACTGCACTTGGTGAAGAAAATGGGCATGGTACAACTGGAAGTCAGCGAACCAGATGACGACATCGACCTTGAGTTTTATCAGCTACAACTGCAACGTCAACAACAAATCATTAAGTCAGGGCTCTCACTTGCCATTGTCGAGATTTGCAATGAGCTCGGCAAAGACAGCCCTTTTTAATCGAAAAACTGGCAAGGAAGCCTCCTCAACTCGCCCCTCTTTTTGCACATTCTTCTATACAACGTGCGTGAAAGCCATCACAGTCCATATTCCGATGTCTCTGTAACATCAGACCAATCTATCGCTAGTATTGAAACGGTATCGCATGCTTTCAATCGAAGACACTAAAACTAAGTGGGAGTTTTTCCAGAAACACCACTGGGTATCTCCAGAATTTTCCCGCACTCCCGTCCTCGAGTCGTGGGAGCGTTGCATAAAGCAATGCAGCCCTTACACCTGGTCAAAACCACATATTGCCTCTGGATTTACCTTCTCATCTCTAATGAAGCGCAACGAACATCTCATCGAATGCGCCACGACCGTACTTGAAGATACGTACGATATGCTTGGTGACGAAGACCTGGTATTGATGGTAACCGATGGCAACGGCTGTATTCTCTCCACCGTCGGGCACGACTCTATGCGACAAGAGATGCAAACGCTCGGCATAAAACAAGGCTGTTTTCTCTCCGAAGGAAAGATAGGCACAAATGCAGTCAATCTCTGTATCAACACTCATATCCCGTGTGAAGTTTTTGCTGCCGAACATTTCAATCGCCACTTGCACTCTTATGCCTCTGTAGCGGCGCCTGTTTTTGACCAATTTGGCAAATTACGCGGTACAACATGCCTTTTCAGAAAAGCGGAAAGCTATAAGAAAGAAGACTTAGTCATCATCGCGTCGAGCGCGAAAGAAGTCAGCTTGCAAATCCACATTCAGTCGGAACAAGAAAACATGAACCGCCTCACTTGTGCGCATAACGCAACGTTAGAGTGCATGGATGACGGCCTTCTAGCGTGGGATGAAGAAAATCGCATCACCATGGTAAATCACCAGTCCGAGCGTTTGTTAAACATTGAAGCCAGTCAGGTCTTGGATAAAGAAGTCTTTTCTGTTTTACGCTTCCCACCGAATGTCCTTACTAGTATTGAGTCAGGTGCGAGCATAAACCGTAAACTCACAACGGTAGAGGTTCGTGGCGAGTTTGTTGAAGCGATCATCACCTTGCGTCCACTCAACGACGGCACACACTTATTGTTCTTGCACCCTATCGATAAAATTCGCGAACTTGCTCAACAACAAATAGGTGGCAGTGCGCGCTATACGTTCAGCACTTTGCCCGTCATTTCACGAAAAATGAAGCATGTCATTACCGTGGCAAAACGGGCCATAAAGTCCAAATCACCGATTCTAATTACAGGTGAAGAAGGCGTAGGAAAAGCCACTCTCGCCATGGCGATTCATAACGAAAGCACCTACAAAGAAGGGCCGTTCATTACGCTCAACTGCCGCTCCATCAATACAGAGCAACTGGTCAAAGAAACCCTGGGGTATGACGAAGGGCAAGGCATGCCTTCAAAGTTTGAGCTCGCCCATGGCGGTACGCTCTTTTTAGAAAAGGTGGAATATCTGTCACCCGATTTACAAGCCGTGCTACTTAAGTTGTTAAAAACTGGGCTCGTCAGCCGCAGCGACAGTTTGCGATTGATCCCCGTAGATTTTCAACTTATTACCAGCACCGCTTCAGAGATCAGCGAGTATGTCACTCAGCGCTCATTTGGTCGGCAACTTTATTATGAAATCTCCTCGAACGAGCTGCATATTCCACCACTACGAAAGCGTAAAGAAGACATTGAATTTCTCGTCCAGCAGCTTATCAGCCATTACGAACGCCGCCACAATGTGACGATCTCGATAGAGCCAGTCGCACTGGAAGCGTTGATGAATTTTCGTTGGTCAGGCAATAACTCCGAATTAAGAAACCGAACTGAGCGAATTTTGCTGAACCGCAGTTCGAACTTAATCAAGCTGAACGATATTCCTGAAGACATTAAACTGAATTCTCGCCATACCGCAGAAAATACGCCAGTAATCACGTTAGAAGAAGCCGAGAGAAGAGCGATTGTTCAAGCTTGGAATCAGTGTGATGGCAAAATGCATGATATGGCGAAAGCATTGCAAATTGGCCGCACGACCTTATGGAGAAAAATTAATAAGTTTAGGCTACAGGAGCAAATGAAGCTGTATTAAGTCGTGAAATGGCGTTCCTATAACAAAAGTAAAACCGGCGTAAGCACGCCGGTACAGATGTACTAACGATAAGATATCGATTAAACATCGACAGACAACTGACGAATCTGCGCTTTTAGTCCCGGGAGCATACTCGAACTGGCGCTGAATTTTCGCAACCCCACGCGAAGCAATGTTTCTGTGGCATTTGGATCGCCAGCCATCTCACCACACATACTAACCGGTATGCCCGCGCGATCGCCTGCTGCACACGTGAGCTCAATGGCTTTTAGTACCGATGGTTCAAAGTAGTTCACCAATTCAGCAACAGCGGCGTTACCTCGATCGGCGGCCATAACATATTGAGTCAAATCATTGGTGCCAATAGAGAAAAAGTCGACTTCTTGGGCTAACGCATCAGCATTTAACACCGCGGCTGGCACCTCAATCATAATACCAACGGGCAAATGAGTCGCATCCAAGCCGAGTTGGTTTGCTTGATGCGCCAACAGCGCTTTTACTTTTCTCACTTCTTCAACCTGAGCCACCATCGGTATCATCAATTGAATATTCGGTTGCTCGTGAAAGGCTCTCAGAATGGCTCGAAGTTGAGCGGTAAACAATGACTCATGTTGAAGGCACAACCGCACCCCTCTCAAACCTAAAAATGGATTATCTTCTGCTGGCATAGGATAAGCGGCTAAAGGCTTGTCACCGCCAACATCTAGACTACGAATCGTAAGTGGCTTATCACCAAGTGCGGCAGCAATATCACGATACACTTGATATTGCGCTTCCTCAGTCGGCAACTCATCACTGTTTTGAAATAGAAACTCAGTCCGAAATAGACCAACGCCCTCAGCCCCCGATGTTAGTGCATCATCAATATCTTTCGGTCCACCAATATTGGCGAATACTGGAATATGGACACCATCACAGGTGACTGCGGCTTGCTGAGCACTCGCTAATGCACGTTGTCGGATGCTTTGCCACTCAATTTGCTGAGCTTCTAATTCCTGCTGTACGGCATCTGAAGGAGAGAACCATAAATGCCCTCGGAAGCCATCAATAGTCACCACTTGACCAGCACGCACAGCATCAAGGCAGCCCTGAGCTTTAACGATGGCAGGAATCCCCATCGCACGAGCAAGAATCGCACTGTGAGAGGTTTTCCCTCCCTCACTCAAACAGATACCAAGCACTTTCGATTTATCAAGCCCGGCCACATCAGAAGGCATCAGGTCGCGGCCCAACAAAATACTCGGTTCCTGAATGTCGATGGCATTAGGCGTTACGCCTGTCATTTCGACCATAACTTGGCGTGCGATATCATGCACATCTGCTTCACGCTCCCGCATGTACTGACTTTCTGCCTGGCGAAACTCTTCGGCCAACGTTTGCAGTGATTCTATCCAAGCTTGCTCGGCTATCATGCCCGTTTGAATTCGCGCCTCAACCGATGCCCATAACTCTGGGTCACTGAGCATCATGCTATGAGCAGAAAATATTTCCCCTTTCGGCTGCTTCGCTTGCTCCTGCAAATGTTGAACAACCACGCCTATCGCATGCTTAACCCGTTCAATTTCATCTTGTTCACTTTGGAAATCACGTTCAGGCACAGCTGGCATTTCATGAGTAAAAAGGACAACTGGAGCAGTAGCGATACCGTCATTGACTCGAATACCAACAACAGCACCTTCAATCTGATTTGGGACCATGTCATCGAGCAAAGTATCCGTGCTCTCTTCAGATTCGATAATGCCTTGCTCAACCGCCTCTTTTTCTCCGAAGTGCTCACTAGCTAAGGCTTCAAATGCCTTGATTGCTTCACTGGATTGAGGTCCAAGTGCGCACAGCGTGATCGTCTCTTGGCTACAAACGCCAAGTTTCGCAATGCTGTTTAAGCTTTTTGCGTTCACACGGCGCTCGCCTTTTTTCAACCATAATTGGCAGTCAAAAGGCGCGAGTGCACCAACAATGGCCGCAGCGGGACGAGCATGTAATCCATGCGGATTTTGCACCACCCAATCAAATGTCCGTTCTTGCTCAAAGTTCTCTGATACTGGCGCTATCTCAGCGGATGTTAGTGGCTGATCACCAAGGTGCTCTTGTTTTACGCTTAACGCATTCTGTGCCTCTTCGACTACCGTCGATAAAGGTAGTCCGGCAGCAGCAGCCACCGACGCCGCCATGGTCCCTTCAACAATAGGGGCCGAGATAAGGGTGACATTTTCCCTCACATGATCATCAACCAGATCCAGAGCCATTTCCGTGCTAAGCAACGCGCTGCCAAGATCCATCAACACAACAACCCCTTGTTGATCTTGTACCTGCTCAATCGCTTCCATCACGGCAATGGCATCGGTTCCGATCGGGTTCTCTGGATCATCAATCCCAGCAGCAATCGCAAGCTTGGCTTTGCCTTGCGTCATTTGGGTGGCAAGTTCTGCCACCCCTTCTGCAAGTCGACGACTATGAGATACAACTACAATTCCCACCATCTTAATTACCTGCTATTGCCTGCTGTAGTGCTTTAATCATTAACAAAGAAGAGGTTGCACCGGGATCTTGGTGACCAATACTGCGTTCACCTAAATAGCTTGCTCGCCCTTTTTTCGCCAACATTTCAATCGTGGCAACCGCGTTCGTTTCTGCTAGCTCAACCATTTCATTAAGTAAGTGATCGGCGCTCATGCCATTTTCTAACGACGCCTTCACGCTAACTAAAACGGGTAACCAAACATCACACATGGTTTTATCACCCAGCTCTGCTTTACCACGAGACACCACGCCATCCACACCGCTTTTTAGTGCATCGACCAACTCTTCAAACGTTAGTTGCTCTCGGGTTCCGACAGCGGCAGCCGTGCGAATAAACAGCGTGCCATACAGCGGGCCACTTGCCCCACCGACACTAGAAAGCAAGGTCATGCCCGTATTCTTGAGAATGCTGCCGATATTTTGGTCCGCAAATTGCGGCAGTTTTTCAGCAACTTTTTTAAAGCCACGGTTCATATTGAGACCGTGGTCGGCGTCACCAATATCACGATCAAGGTCGGTCAGAAAATCTTGATTCTCTTGATACGTTTTTGCACATAACTCTAGCCAGTGAACGATATGTTGTTTTTCAATTTGCATGTTTGCTCTCCCCTGTTACCACTTGATCGCGGCCGTATCGACAGGAGCATCAAACAGCTCCAACATCTCTTTGTCTGCCTTCAGCAACGTAATCGAAACGCCTTCCATATCGAGTGACGTACAGAAGTTACCAACCATATTACGCACGATACGGAACCCTGCTTGCTCACAGTTATGAGCCAGACGGCGGTACACTCCGTAAAGCTCTGAAGTTGGCGTACCACCCATACCATTCACCATCACGATGTAGTCGTGTTCAGCGGCGAAAGGCTCAATGCTGGATTCCACTTCATCCCATTCACCTTCGTCACGATTCCAAATACGCAATGTGCGCTGATAAGGCGTGTTTTCAGCAACTTCAGCAAACATCTCATCCACTAACGTATCGGCGTCGGTGTATTTCACTCGCTTGATACCTGGTTCACCATGGATACCAACACCAAACTCAACTTCATCATCTTCCAGAACAAAAGATGGTTTACCCGCCGCTGGTACAACACAAGCATTAAGTGCCACACCAAATGAACGACAGTGATTATTCACGCGACGAGCCAGTGCTTCACATTGCTCCAGCGAATAACCTTTGTTCGCGGCAGCCCCAACTAACTTTTCAACCAATACCGTTCCAGCAACGCCACGGCGACCAGCGGTGTATAGGCTGTCTTTGACTGCAACATCGTCATCCACCAACACCGACCCAACTTTGATACCATCGGTATGAAGCAGCTCCACAGCCGTTTCAAAGTTCAACACGTCTCCGGTGTAGTTTTTAATGATAAACAGCACCCCCTCACCGGTATTCACTTGGTTACCACATTCGTACATTTGATCAGGCGTAGGTGAAGTAAATACCTCTCCTGGGCAGGCGCCTGTCAGCATGCCTTTACCAATAAAACCAGCGTGCAAAGGTTCATGACCACAGCCACCACCAGAAACCAGTGCCACTTGCCCCGGCGTTTCCTCGTGCCACATGTAACGAGGCTCGTAGTTGGCTTTTAGCTCAGGGCGGGACAATGCCAGGCCTTCCATTTGCTGCAATACAACATCATCGACTTGGTTAATTAACTTTTTCATCGTTCTATCTCATTCCATTTATATTTTTATGTAGGGTATGAATTCATCTTAAACAGAGAAAAAACGTGCTCAACAAAAATCAATCTGTTTCATATTGAAACAACGACTTCGGTATTTTCGTTTCAATATGAAACGAAAAACGACAGATTCGCTTGAATAGTGATCGGCGCCATAAAGCATGCTGATGCTTATTACTTCTGACAGTCGGTTTGACACAGAGGTCATAAAAGCATGGAAAAAAACCAGAGATATCCTTCACCACCTACCACACCAAACCTAATATAAACCTTATCCCTACAATGGATATTCATTGCAGTCCAAAACACACATAAAAAAGGTTAAAGGTTTGAATTATGGACAAAATTATTATCAGCCCAAGCAAATACGTCCAAGGTGAACAAGTACTTACATCTATCGCTCACTATGTGAAAACATTAGGTGAACGTCCGTTAGTAATTGCCGATGAGTTCGTGACTAACCTGGTTGGTGATGACGTCAAGCAAAGTTTTGCTGACGAAAAGCTTCCACTCACTATGAACATTTTTGGTGGCGAATGTTCGCGCGTTGAGATTGAACGCATCACGGACATTTG
This sequence comes from Vibrio sp. 2304, assembly GCF_033339475.1. Lineage (NCBI taxonomy): Bacteria > Pseudomonadati > Pseudomonadota > Gammaproteobacteria > Vibrionales > Vibrionaceae > Vibrio > Vibrio sp. 2304. The sequence continues at coordinate 16,986 of NZ_JAWOUQ010000006.1, forward strand.
TGCCACTCAAAAACACGATGTCATTGTCGGTATTGGTGGTGGTAAAACGTTAGATACAGCAAAGGCTGTTGCGTTTTACACCAAAATTCCTGTCGTGGTGGTTCCTACGATTGCCTCGACTGATGCGCCAACCTCAGCGCTTGCGGTGATATACACACCTGAAGGTGAATTTGCAGAATATTTGATGATCCCTAAAAACCCAGACATGGTCATCATGGATACGTCAGTCATCGCCAAAGCCCCTGTTCGCTTACTTGTATCGGGGATGGGCGACGCGCTTTCCACCTACTTTGAAGCTCGTGCCAACATGACTTCTGGTAAGGCAACAATGGCTGGTGGGTTAGCGACGCGTTCAGCACAAGCGCTTGCGAAACTTTGCTATGAAACCTTGCTTGAAGATGGTGTAAAAGCAAAAGCTGCGGTAGAAAATGGTGTGAGCACCAAAGCGGTAGAAAACATTATTGAAGCCAATACATACCTAAGCGGTATCGGTTTTGAAAGCAGTGGTCTAGCGGGTGCTCACGCTATTCATAACGGCCTAACTAAGCTTGAAGAGTGTCATCATCTCTATCATGGTGAGAAAGTCGCGTTCGGCACACTTGTTCAGCTGGTACTAGAAAACGCAGCGATGGAAGAGATTAATACGGTTCTTGCATTCTGCCGCTCTGTAGGTCTACCAACCAACTTATTTGATATGGGCGTTAAAGATCTTAACCACGCTAAGTTGCGCGAGGTCGCCGAAGCCTCAACGGCCGAGGGAGAAACCATCCACAATATGCCATTCCCAGTGACGGCAGAAAATGTCTACTCTGCAATTCTAACCGCTCACCAGTTGGGTCAATAACTCACCCCCTTAAAGTGGGCTTAAATAAAAAAGCGGCACATACTCTCGCATGTGCCGCTTGGTGTAGGCAGATAATATAGTTTGATCATAAATGGCCTCAATTTAAGGCCATTTATTGCTTCTTAACTGGTAAAGTTTGATCTTTTTTTCACAAAGACAACTATATAGAAATCAAATACAGATAATAAAGTTTGATCACTTCATAGCAACTTCTTACCACACTAGCTGGCCAGTGAACTCATTCATGTTGGCTATTTTTATATTCTCATAATTATAGAACCCATATCCATAATGTTCTCGTATAGCAACTTGACTAACACATTTATGTTCCAACTTTGCATCAACAGATTCCGGTTTGAGAGCAATCACTGGCTCACCCTTTGATGCAACTGAAGAGTAAACAATGCCGTCTATATTCTTTGAATCAAGCATAATTTGACTTGCAATAGACGTAACGCTGTATAACCTATCAGAACCATTCCTGCACATAATTTCAGCGAGAAATCTATCAGTTAATCTGTAAGCTAAAAGAAGTTCTTTGCTAAAAGCATTAGACATCTCTTTGAATGCTAACGAATAGTACTCATAAACATTTTCAGACATGTAGCTTGGTTTGATATTTTGTCGGATGTAATCCCAAACCCCAATAGATCTAAGATTGAGATCCATCCCTGATTTCTGATGTGAACGTAAAATGCTAAGTTGATCCATCTTATGTGCGTTAGCTTCTGATAAAACAACATGCAATCCTTTATCGCACTTAGAATCAATTATTGCTGCATAGAACAAAGGGATACCAGGAGCATTTAAACGACCTAATCGAGGGAAACTCACGCTTGGTTTATGAATATATGACAGCTCGCTTACATTTGAAAAAGGTTCTTTTTCACATTTTCTAGCTCTTAATAATTCTAATTCTACGTATGGTAAATCAAGAGTTAATGTCATGCATCCAATTAGAAAATCGAGTTTTTTCTCGATTTCACTAACTGATAATTCAATATTTCCACTTAGATAACTGTCTAGCTGTTTGATAAAACTTGAAACATATAAGAGATTAGTAACGCCACATTCTTTAGTGGCTTTTTCATGAATCTTACCTATCAGTCTTGACTCTAACTGTAACATTGACCTTTATCCCTCTGAGATCAATCACATCATTTAAGAAAAATGATGTCTGACTTTATCTCTAAACAATTGACCAAACATTGAGTGATTGCCTGACTCATGGCGAATTCTTCCTGAAATGATACAGGGGGATATCTCTAATTTTTGAGATAATTGCCTTACACTATCCGCATCAATGAGTGTTTGTGTTTTCCATACATCTGACGGAATCAAAGCCTCTCGCGCTAAAGCATCTGCTTCTTGCTCTATCTCACTCCCACCTAATGAGTCGAGATCATCAAGATACCAAGTTTCACTATGATCTAGATGTAAAGCTATGTGTGCCAATTCATGCATCAACGAAAACCAAAAACTATCTAATCGATCATACCTCAATGTTATTGCAACAACAGGATTACCATTAGGAGTTAAACATACAGCTCCATCAAGATAAGTTTTTGGCAAATGCTGTTCAATAATCAAATGGATACCGTTTCTATTTAGGTATTCAACAGCCAATAGAGGCCCTTGTGCTGACCAAGAAAGTCGAGCTAGTTTTTGCATCCATTCTAGAGTTACAGATCCTACCTTATAGTTAGTTTGTAATGTATTTTCTTTCGCTCTTTGAAGCACTCTAACTTGCCAAGCCCAGAGAGCATATGGATCAGCTTCTTTATCATTACAGTTAAGATTTGCAGACGACCTTAGAAGAGCAGGCTGAAGCTCTAGCCCCGATTTAACGGAAGAAAGAAACATCGTAATTTGTTCGGCTGCATATTCTTTTAGCTCGCCGAGAGTTCCACTAAACCCTTCAAAATAACCACGTTTACGCATATCAGCTAATGGGAAGGCATACCAATCAATCTCAGCTTCACATGCGCTTTTCTGCTCTGATGATTTAATCAAAATATCAGCTGAAATACCTAACCCTTGACTCAACTTACGAATCATATTCAAGCTAAGATTTCTTTTTCGATTCAGAACTTCCGATACCTTTGGTGCAGACCCGATATAAGGAACCAGATCCTTATTAGTTAGCCCCTGCTGATCCATTCTAAATTTTATAGCTTCTATAGGATCTGGTTGTTCGATAGGGTAAGTTTCTTCCTCAAATTTCTCAATTAATACAGCTAAAACGTCAATTTCATCTGATTCTATGCTATTTGGTTCAGGATCCATCTCCATAAGCGCCATCAAGCGAGCAAGCGCTTGTTCATGGTCTTGTTCTGATTTAATCAGCTTAATGTGATTCATGCCCTACTCCTTAAAAGTCCTGCTTGTCGTACTGCGCATGGGTTCCAACCCACTCAACAACAGCAATCCCATTTTGATACCTTACCTTGACTACCAACCTGTAATGATTACCTTTAATGTTAAAAATAACTTTATTATCAGCTAGAAAGTCTGCACTTCCGTATCTATTTTTAATATCCTGCGGTGTTTTCCATGCAGCTTTCTCCGCTTCGGCAAACCACGCTTCCAAAGCAGATTTAGCATTAGCATGCTTCTTGTAAAATTTTACTAACTTATCTCTTCCTAAGACTTTCATTTAACCCCGCAAGTTCCCTTCAAGGGAATTATATATACAGTTACCAAAAAGGGAATAAATAAAACTATATTTTTCTCTTCGAATTGTGAGATGGAATTGCACTTCAATCTAAGTGTCTTAATCGTGAACCATCTTCTGTATATCCCTCAACTTCCCACACAATATCTCAGCCCATGCTTCAACATATTCGTCAGCCGTGATATCACGCTCTACATCATTTTCCTTCTTGGTCTTTTTAGGATGACGGCAAAACTTGCTCACAGCAGTATTCTTTTTGATCCAATCATGATTCCAGCCTCGGGCTTGGTCGGAGTAATCTTGAAGAATTGATTTTAAAACCTGTTCAGGATTTGAGTCTGTCAAAAATGAAACCACCAATGTACTGACATTTGTCGGGCGATTTAAGCTATCCACATCAACCTCAATGACCACAGCCCCAACATCCAAATAGCTGATATTAGCCATGTGGTAACGAAGAAAATTACCATCTACCGTATTGAGTACCATTCGACTTCCGGTTTTTGGTGGCGGGAAAGATCCACATCTAACTCCATGTACCGTGAAATCTTTCTTTGTTTTAATAACCTCAATAGTTCTTTCAAATAGTCGGAATTTTTCCGTTGGCTCAGCATCGATGAGATCATTAGAATCCTCATCACCTTCATTCCGGTTTAATCCATAATCAAACTCTTGATTGTTTCCATCTTTGACAGCATGACCCACACTTGCCCCTTCAGATTTTTTTTCATTCGAAGGTAGATTTTTTGATTTACCAGGTCGTTCTTGCTCATCCTCAATTTCTAAACCGATGTTGCCAGCATTAATAAAATTAAAACTAAAAGCCTGATCGTCTTTCCTATGTAATCGCTTGCCTAGCTTTGGCAAATCCCCCATATCTAATTCAGGATTAGGATCGCTTGGTGGCAATTTCTGAACCTTACGTTCTTTATGAGGGACTGGCACTAAGTGCTTCAACTTTGGGTGCTTAATCTTCAATCCGACAGGAGTAACAAATGAATTGTCATTGATGGTAACAATCTCTGATACCCAGAAATTTTTTAGATCTTCAGAGTAAGAACCCGATAATTCAAACTCCCATCCCACAAGTGGTGGAGGAACAAAACCAAAATCGTACACATCATAAGAGTCGATTTCATTTACAGATTTAAATATGGAGAAAAAACTATTCGCAGCAGATAGATCTGTTAGTAACCATGCTAAATGTGATTTCGATTTTCTAGATCTGATATTCGAAACTGGGTAGTTGCTTGAATCCGGAAAAATGATTTTTGGGTCACTTGGATCTTGATTGTAATGCGCTATGTCCTTAACCCCACCGGAGCTAAATGCAGCTCTTATCAGGTACTGGTTATGGAAGAATAAAACTCGGGCCAACTCAAAATTAGTCACTGATATGGTAACGTCATGATTGGTTGTATAACGTCGATATACAGTGTTATCAACGGTTCGCCTTACTTGGCGTGGTAATTCACCAGTAATGGTTATAGACAGCTTCTCAAGCGATTTATCTGCCTGCCGTTCTTTATCTCTGTACGAACTTTGGCTGACCATCATACTGGCTAATTCAATTGGAACGGATTCCCAATCATCATGGCCATCCCAATCCAAGACTAAATGGGGACGTACCTTTTGCCTAAAATTACGATGAAGCGCTATTCCTACGATTTGAATTAACTTTGTATCCTCCGGTAATCCGCGCTTGGCGCGTGATTCTGAGGATGTCCACTCGGAGAATTTCTTTTGCAGGTTCCCGAATGCGTTCTTTACTGAGTCCAGCGCTACGTTCAAGTTCATATATTTGAGGAATTGCCTGTCCGTGATTAAGCTTATCGACAACGATAGCGAGTAATCGCCTTAATTGATACTCGTCTACCGATTCTTGATAACGATTTAAGAAACAATTACATAAAGGTAGTTTTCTTAGCTTATCAGGGATCAAATTCGTCGCATTAATCTGTTTTGCATACCATGGGCGAGACTTCCTAGGCAAATTCAAATCTAAGTAGGTATTCTTTTCTATACGTATAAGATTCTTGACCAATTCTCGATCTCTCTTGTCCCAATCTACACGACGATCCATGCGTCTTTTTTTCACATGAGCCAATGAATGCTGAATATGCCAATCACGATCAAACCGATATAACCATGAATAAACTCTCGCTCCCTCTCTAGTCGACCGAATATCATTGAGTGAGTTAAACGTCTTGAGAAATTTTAACCAAATCGAACGATACTCCCTTTTTCGTGCGTCGTATTCAGATGTGAAATAGCGTTTTTTCGGGCTCTTCTTATCTGGCAAATTATCAACTTTTAAACACTCATCCTCTATCAACATAGTCTGATCCAATAATGCAATCATGACAGCTAAATGATGCAGATACGAAAAAGATCTCTGGTGCTTGCGAAACATTGCAAGTAACCAGTTATTTTCAACTTCTAGATTTAATCCATTTTTGTTTAACCAGTTATCTCCCCAAGTGTTTCGAACCTTAGACTGAATCAATGAATGATCGATACGACCTCCAACTATTAAATTCAGCATTCGAGCTAGATTTTGATAATAGAGACTCCACTGGTTAGCCGAATGACAGGATGTTCTAATACATAGCAAACGATAAATCTGTTTGGAGAGAGCTGTTTGGTTGATATCTGACTCGACTATTACCGCGCCAATCGAGAGAAATTTTGATTTTTCGTAGTAAGGCACCACAAAAGCATGGCGTTGTGATGAATGAATACTGATGTCGCTCTCAGCTAAGAGGCACGAGTGAATGGGGCAGCAGGACATGCCTGGTAATTGAAAATGACGTCGCCAATAAGTTTCGCCGAGAGTGTCTAAATCATGTTTAAGACAAACAGGACAATATCGAAAGCACTGCGGCCAGATAAGCTTAGATGCGTTGATCCCTATACTTGTCAGGCTTTGGTTTTTATTTCCGACGATCAACTCTTGTTTTTGCGCATCGTACCTAGCTGCATCCATAAAAGGCTTAAATATACCAAGTAAAGAATGCTCATCAATTACTTGCTCAGGGGATATGTTCCAAATATGACCAACATTTGATAGTAAAAGCTGGATATGCCCCTGAAATATCGTAGATGGAACAATATTCCTAGAACCAAACAATAGCTCTAGTGCCTGCTTATCCGCATTAATCCCCAAGCGCTGAACAAATCGAGCCAAGACACTCGACAACAGTTCGTCCTCATAGGGAACTGGAAACTGCACGATCATAACGAATCTCATAAATTTGAGGTCGGTTATATTGAATTATGGCTGTTATCTATTTGCTCTTAGATTGCTTAAGGGACTCAATCAGCGACTTTTTATCGTCACTACTTAAATTAGCAATCAGCACAGCCAGTTCTGCACTTTGGTCATCTTCACAGAAAAAGTAGTTCAGCGGCACACCTAGCTCTTTTGCTAGCTTCCGCAAGGTTTCTACATCTGGTACATGTCTACCCTTTTCATAATGGTTCATTCGACCACTCGCAGAGCTTTCATCCATACCGACTCTTACACCAAGTTCTTTCTGTGAAATATCCACTTTTTTTCGCGCCTGCTTAAGGCGTTCTGGGATTGGATTGTTATACAACGTTTCTTCATCTTAAAAATCTCACATGCTTAGATTGTCTAAGTTTCTCTTAGTTGTGTATACTTAGCAATCCTAAGTATAGATGAGATTGAGATTTCAACCAGAATGAGTAAACAAATTAAAATTAATGAGAAATTTAGATCTCTACTGGGTTTGATTAAACGCAATACGGTAAGTCGAAAAGAACTGATACAACTAGCTATAGAAACAACGGGATTTGATAAAATTCAAGCCACGCGATTTGTAGCTCGAAATATTCACGCGCTAAAAAGTAAAGGGTTGATTACCGCCCTTGGTGAAAGAAAGCTACGTTACTATGATTTTTCACTGATCCGATCCAACAGCTATAGTCCGGTAGTGCTCGACCAAGCTACAAATGATTTATTAGCTATTGAATCACAAGTAAGTGAAGAAATTCGAATATTGGAATCTGAGATCAAAACTTACAATGAGTTCTACGAAAAATACCCAGAAAGGCGGAATCAAATCGATTTTTTGTTGGAGCAAGCAAAACGAGAACAATTTAACTTAGCTGGTAGAGAAAGAGCGTTGAAGCGTCTTATTATTTCTCATCAACTGCCATTAACCAAGGCTGACAACCGAGTTTGCTAAACGCTTTTCATGACCAAAAGGTGTGGTATAAAAACGTTGCTCGATGCCATACAGCAGGAGCTTTAGTTCATCGTCGGTAGAAATTTCAAACTTACTATTAGCCTCATCAAATGTTAATTTTTGATCGCAGTATTCATCAATGTAACCTAGCATATTAGCTTTATCATCATCAGTCATTGCATCAAGGGATGCCATGGCTAATGCTATACGCTTACGGTTAGGTTTTGACACTTTGTCCAGCCCATAGTCCCCTGCTAACTCGATATATGGCTCATCAAGAAACTCTTCAACCTCATCGTTAGTCGCTTCTTTGTAAAGTACATCTATTCCTTTAAAAATACTGGTTATGGTCGCTAAATTTTTAAATATCAGCGTATCTGCATTTTTATAATAGATAGCATCGGGTAACGTATTTATGACTAAACGATTTTGACTTTCTTCGACTTCAGCCGTTTCACCGAAGCCAATCATTTTCCGCTTGAGAAACACTGATGGTGTGACTTTTTGAAAATAGATATCCGTATTTTGAACGGAAAATAGATAAGCAATTTTTGAAAATTGAGCTTTGGTTAAGTCGTCATAATCTTTCGAATCGAAATCGCCTTTTAAAAAATCGAGACAATAGTTCTTAACTCTAAACTGCTCAATCTTAAACCAAGAGTCTTCATCCAAATTATGGTCCGGATCATAGTCAATACAGTGGGCAATATCGACAACAACAGCATCATAAAGCGTATGGTCAGAAATCAGTTTGAAATAGGGCTTTTTCCTTAATCCTTTAACTTTAGCCAACACATGATCCATATTTATTCTCGCTCCATAAATGTGTAGTTGTTAATACGGTATGCTTTGCTGATATCTATTTCATCTGGCTTTTTGTATTTACATCGACTGATCAGAAAAATCGCAGTGCCATTCGCCGTTTTGATGTCGTAAAACTCAAAGCCAAACAGCAAGAATAACGGATTAAAATAAAGCGCTTGCGATAAAAAAGTAAAGACAAACAGCACCCCATAAACAAACCATAGGGTTTCCCAGTTACTAATACTGAGCGCGACAAAGAAGTAGCCTAAATAACTTGGCAAGAAACTGTTATTTGCATGCTCAATGCTCTCAACAGTCCCTTTTTTGAACTCATCCCGACCAAGCCACTTACTGAACCAAATACTTAATCCGGTCAGTAATACCGGCACACTAAGATAAATAAGATAAGAATAAATGTTCGGCCATGCTGTTACATAGGTACAGTCAGGCAACAGCTTAACTAGTGTTAAACCTTTCTGTACCAGATAAATCAACAACAACAGAGATGTTGCATTGAACGTGAGCAATAGCCGAAACAATAAATTCATTATTTCACCGTTATCTGACCGTTCATTAGCATGGGAAGGAGCCAATCGCGGAGCTGAATTAACTGCTCATTTTCTGTCTCTCTTGCCGCTAATTCTGGTACAAGTGGAGTGACGAACTCTTCAAACCTTTTAACAATTGAGTCCGACGGGATAATGACGTCTATATCTTCCAAAAAGCTTTTGCTTAATTCTACTTGTCCTGTGGAGCCATTAGCTGCTGACTCAATTACTGGCTGATGCCTCATTAATTTCCAAGCCAGATACTGTGGTGGCAATAGTTCAGGATTCGCTCTTACAATAGATACGTGGGAATCAACTGTTGTTTTCTTTTCTGGCAAACGTTTTACGTATGCAACCCGACCAAGTGTGCCGACGCCAGTTGAGTTTACTACTACATCAAACGGTTTTAGCAACCGCTCGTCTTTATCATCAAGTTCTATTTTGTGTCTTCTCGCGTCTTCAAAAGATATCTTTTGATCACGTACACACTTCTGATTTAAAACGGAAATACCGCCTTCATCTGTATATTTAGGCGAAATGCCTCGTCGAATAAGGGAAGTAACATCTGCTAGCTTTTTAACTTTCCACCCCTCCGGTATTTCGCGTTTTAGGGTTGGGTTGTAGACCATTTTACCGCCAGAGGATTTGTAGGGGCTGCCGTTGCCGTCGGGGAAGTCGAACTGCACAAACCAGTAGTCGTACAAAGTTTTGGCCATGGCTTCCAGCTCGACGTTGATACGGTTGTTTAGTTCGATTTTTTGGTCTAAATGGCTTAATAATCTACCAATCTGTATCTGCTCATTTTTTTCAGGCAACTCAAATTCAAGAGCTTTTATCACACTTAAAGGGGGAAAGTTAGGAATAGTAGAATCACCCTTTTTTCCAACAATCATGTTGACGATAAGCGCCTTAAACAAATAGTAAAAATAGTTGTCATCAACTTTGTCTGAATCTAATCTAATCCTCAGAAGGGCTTGATTAATAACTCCTTTCTCTATGTTCTCACTAAGCTGATGGATAGCACCGTAATTAACGCCAGAGCATGAAACTAAAAAATCTTTTGGCTTTACTTCAAACCTATACATTTTCTTTTTGAAGTAATCATTTGAGATGTAATACCTGCCAATTCTTTCATCATTGTTGAGCACAACACCTTGTTCATATACTTTGTATGTATCACTCGACTTCTCGACAAAAATATCCTTTTTTAGATCGCCCCCAAAAGGCCCGCGAAGAAAGCCATCTTTCTTTTTTACAATATCTTGGAATCGAACTTTACTCATACTTCAACCCCGCCAACTGCTTTTTAATCTCCGTTTCCAATTCGCGAGACTGGTTAAACAGACTATCTAAACTGCTGGTAAAACCCTGCATCTTCTCAGCAAACTGTTCTGGGGTTATATCCACATATTCAATTTTCACATCGAAGTACTGACCTGCACTTAACGAATAGTTTTTGGCTTCGATGTCGTCATAACTCACTGCGACGGAAAAATCTTCTACTGCTTTCTTAGCGTTAAACGCTTTAATAATCTGTTGTTCTTCATCTGGTGTTAATACGGTTTTTTGGTTTTTGCCATCTTTAACTTTTTCGCCCAAGTTAGAGGCATCTACCAGAACCACATCGCCATCGTTGCTGGCGTCGATAAACAAAATGGATACGTTAGTACCTGTAGTGGCGAAGATATTGGACGGCATGGAGACCACACCTGCCAGCATTTTGTTTTTCACTAAATGCTGGCGGATTTTTTTATCAATACCTGATTGCGCAGTGATAAAGCCCGTTGGCACAACCACGGCTGCTTTGCCGTTTGGCTTAAGTGAAGCGATGATATGCTGTAAGAATAGCGAGTAAATTGCCATTTTATCTTTGGCTTTAGCTGGCGATTTTGGAATACCAGCAAAAAAACGTTCTTTGTTTTCTTTGTTATCCAGCTCATCACGAAAATCACTAAAATCAAGTTTAAACGGTGGATTAGAAACTATGTAGTCGAAGCTTTTTAACTCTTTACCGTCCTTATGATAAGGATGAAGTACTGTATTCCCCTGAATTACATTCGGGATGGAGTGCACCAAATTATTTAAGATCAGGTTTAAACGCAGCAAGTTAGATGACTTTTGCGAAATATCCTGGGTGTAGATGCTACAGCGGTTTTCACCAATGGCGTGGGCGACGTTCATTAATAAGGTGCCGGAACCTGCGGATGGATCGTAACAACTGACATTGCGTACAGTACCACGTTGTGCTTTGGGTACTAAGATTTCGGCCATAATGCGAGCAACAGCATGAGGAGTGAAATATTCCGCATATTTACCGCCTGAGTTGCTGTTATAGTCTTTGATTAAGTATTCAAAGATAGTCGCATAGAAATCAAATTTTTGGGTAAAGATACGCTCAAAGCTAAACTCAACCAGTTTATTAATAATTGCACGACAGAAATCATCTCTTTGAGACTCATCAGCGATATATTCACTAATACGGTCAAACAAAACAACCTTTGCACCACCATTCGTTTTTACCGCAAATACTTCGTTATTTGTCATAGCGATATCACGTAAGGTGTCATCAAATAACTTGGCAAAATCTGGTGCATTTTGTTGGCTAAAGAGATAGCTAATAAAGTGGTGTGGCTTTAAACGGGCAGTGTCACCTCCCATTTGAAGTTGCAGCATCTCAAGATCATCTTCGCTCATGGAACTCAGAACTTCTTCCCACTTTTCTGCCTGAGCTATGCTGTCATCAATTTTCTTTGCTTCATAGGCAAATTTATCGTTTAAAAACTTGTACAAAAACGTTTGGGTAATAATTTTGAATTCATTACCATCATTGCCCAAGCCATAGTTGGCGCAGATACTTTTTAAGCTATCAATCAAGGTTTTGGTTTTTTGCTGAAATTCTAATTCAACCATTGGATTTTAACTTCCTAATAAGTTCTACCAGCATCACCACGCTTGGCTGCCAGTATTAAATTCTTTTAAATATTCCGCGACGACGAGGTTGTTAATGTACCTTGAGGCGTCGGCATTGAGTTTTATTTTTTGCTCTTTCATAAAACGCGCGATCACCAGAGGCATCATTTGTCGTTCAAAATAACTTTCATTATCGAGCACTTGACTGTTGTTGAGCACCTGTTCGTCGGCATCTTGCTTCACACCCACCAATGCTTCAAATATTTTACGCTCTGACTCGCTAATGTCACTTTGAGTTTGCTGGCGTTCCTGTAAGCGTTTGTGGATACGAGTGTATTTGGTATCGCCTAGGTACTTTTGCCTTAGCAGGTTATTTTGGCGATTAAGCTCTTTCACACGGTCGTGAATTTTATTCAATGCATCTATATTGGCAACCATTTCGTCTTGGGTAACTTCGCTTAGGTTTTTCTTTTTAAATAAGCGCTCTAGCTCTTCTTTTAAGCTGATAAACTGCGGGTCTTGCTGGTCAAAGTTGCTGGCCAGTGCTTCGCGAGTTTGACGTAGAGTGTTTTTAAGTTTGTCGGCCAGTACCAGTTCTTCTTCGCCGATTTTTACAAACTTAAAGATCACGTCTTCTAAGGCGCGGCTTAGCAAGTTACTGGTGTCTTCGCCGCTTTCTAAATCGTTTTTAAGATTCAGTAAGTCCAAGTGGTTACTGGTTTCGCGATACAGCACATTCAGCTTGGCAAAATCCAGCTCATCGAGAAAGTCATACTCACCTTGTAAGCGGATCAAGTTATACAAGCTGCGAGCATCGGCTAAGGCTTTTTTTAGCGCAAGTACGGTATCTCGGTCTTGTATTTGGCTGATCTGATTGCAGAACTCTTCCATGTTGTCGGTATCAAAACGGAACAACACGTCTTTAATATGTTCGATTTCTTGCTTGATCTCTTCCTGAGATTTAAACAGGTGTGAGTAGTGCTCCATTTCATCGCCCAGTTCCGACTGTAACTCATCGAAGTAGGCCTTATTAGTAGCATCAAACTCCTTGCGAATATCGGCAAAATCCACCACATAGCCGTAGCGAAAATCTTTGTACGTTCGGTTTACTCGTGTAAGGGCTTGTAACAGGTTGTGCTTGCGGATCACCCGACCAAGATAAAGCTTTTTCAAGCGTTTGGCATCGAAGCCCGTAAGCAGCATGTTATAGACAAACAAAACGTCGATTTTGCCTGCCTTAAAGTCCTCTACCCAGTTTTTCCGTTCTTCTTTTGTGCCGATGTCGTGCAAAATCAAGGCTGCATTTTTTACCTTTTGAGCTTGTTTGGCGGACTCTGCATAACTGGTTGGCACAGGCTCAGCGACTTCGAGTCCCTGGCTATTTGAATTGGATGTTTGCGGTAGAGAAGGTGCATCGGCATAAACCTCATTGAAGATATCAAACATCTGTTTAGCTTGGTCTGAGCTATCGCAAATGACCATGCCACCAATCGTTGCATCGTTTAACACGCCACGGCTTTTTTCAAAATCGCTTACGATGTAAGTCAGCATGGGTTCAACAAAGCTTGGGTGGGCGTAAATCAGCTTACGATCCACATCGCCCATTTTTACTTCGGCTTCTTCAAGGGCTTTTTGCAATTCGATTTTATATTGGGTGCTGATCTCTTCACGAATTAGACGTAAGGTGTAACCGTCGGCAATAGACGCATTGTAGTAATACTTGTGAATATAATCACCAAACAAGGCGCGAGAGTTGTAGTCATCCCCCAATAGCGGAGTGCCAGTTAAACCAATTTTGATGGCATTACTGTCTGACTGACTAAGGTTGGCCAAAAAGCTACCTTTGGGGTTATAGCTACGGTGTACTTCATCTAAAAAGTACACGCGTTGTATCGCTACGTTGTAGTCTTTGGTGCTAACTACATCTGGGTCATCTTTAAATTTCTGAATGTTCACTACTGTTATTTCTGGCTTTCCAGAATGATTGTGGATGACTTGTGTCACTTTGATATCACGCGTAAAGGCATCTCGTGAATTTATGGTATGAACAGTTAAACCACGGGCGGTAAATTCTCTCTGCGCTTGTTGCAGTAAGTCTAAGCGGTCAACAATAAAGTAAAATTTAGGGATGACTTGCTGCTTTTGGAAGTAGTCGGTTAAAAATCGTACGTTATAAAACGTCAGAGCGGTTTTACCACTGCCCTGAGTGTGCCATATAATGCCTTTTTTAACGCCTTCACTTAACTTTTCTTCAATGGCTTTGGTGGCAAACAACTGAGGGTAACGCATGATGTGCTTTTGTAGCCCGTCTGACTCGGAAACATAAGCCAAGGCGTAACGCAAAATAAAGGCCAAGCGCTCATAACTTAATAATGAAGTACAGATGCGATTGGTTGGGCGTTCAGGCTGCTTGTTGGTTTGAAATTCAGGATTGCTACGGATCACTTCCAGATTATTGTCTTTTAAGACTCTCAGTTCATCTTCATCTGACACCGGTTTGAGCAAGGCCGTTAGGTTGAAAATTTCTTCTTCACGAAAATAGTTAAATACCGGTTTATGGTAAGAACTGCTGGCGTAGAAGGCTCCTTGCACGGGTTCAGGGTCGCCATCATCATACTCCATGTTATTGGAAAAAATCATAAACTGAGTGATGTTAGCAAAACGCTTGAACTTAGGGTTTTGGAAGCGTTTATTGATACGGTCACGCTCAGCCAAAATACCTTCGCGGTTATTGGGCTTTTTTACCTCAATAAACACCAGAGGCATACCATTAATTAGAAGCGTTATATCTGGGCGGAATTCTTCATCACCATTCTGGCACGTTAGTTCAGTTACAACATGGAAGGTGTTGTTATTAAAGTTTTCGAAGTCGATAAGTTTGGTATTAGAACGCTCCGACAAACGCTCAAAGAACGCTTTACCTAGATCTTCGTTATCAAGTAGTAGTTTTACATCATCTAATAACCGACCAGCCTCAGCATCTTCAATACCGGGGTTTATTTTATTAATCGCAGTTTTGAATAAATCAGGGAAGATATTGGTATCAAGATCCCAACTAGTGTCTTTAAGTGACAGATATTTATAGCCAAGTCGCATCAAATGCAAAATTGCGGGTATTTTCACCCGCGAGTCTTCATTAAATTTCATATTCCATTCTTTTTATTTTTACTAGCCAATGTACTGATGTCAGTAATGTTTCTTCACTAACTCATATATTGTATTAAATCTATTACCACACCGCTGTTCATTAAGTTCTGGTAAGTGGACTCAGGCTCATCCTCTCTCATCATTCTTAAGTCACTAGGGATATAAACCGGAGTGTAACCTGACTCTTTTTTCTGCTTTTTCTTTTTAACCTGAGGCGTTGGATCTTTCAGTTCTTTAACTTTTGCAACCAGACCAAAGAGATCATCGTTTGGAAACTGATCTATAGCTTGTTTGGCTAAAATAGGAGCCAAATCACTACCGATATTAAACTGCTGAAGCAACGCTACTAATTGGGATTGCTTATCAGAACATAATAAAGATTCTTCTTGTTCAATAGCATCTTCGATGACTTCATCAGATCCTTCAACAAGAACCAATACCTCTTTGAGTGGCAAATCAAGATCTGCGTATTTCAGAATCTCTTCTTCTCGCCCACCTCGCAAAGCATTAATCATAGGATGAACAATCGATAGCTCTTCGTTATACACTTTCTCGACAAGCTTTCTATCGATCAATTCTTTTCCGACGATAACTGCTCGCACTTGACAAAGATAAAACAGAACCACCGCAATATGCGCAATTCCTTGAGTATACTCCCAAAATAAGTCACGCATACCATCGGTTAACGGAACTGGTGATTGAAACCACTGAAGTTTCCATAAACGAGCAAAGAATTTTTCCCACTCATCGTCTTTTTGAGGTTGAGAAGAGCGGTTAAAACGCCCCCAATTCAAACTACCAAATTGGGCCGCACGCCTTGCACTCCGCATCGTTGGACTGAAGATCTCGTTCGCTTTCGGCGTACCGACAAAAAGAACGGGTATTTTGATAACGTTAGTTAACGCCACAAAAAAGTTTAGAATTTGGTCTGAGCCACCGGACTTAAATTTATCAAGATGCTGAATTTCATCAATAACCAAAATGCCTATCGAATGTAATGCAGCGACTCTGGCGATATCACCGAGTAAAGATTCTGCCGATGACTTAGGTTTCACGTAGGTTTCTTGATAATCAGTATTTAATGCGTCATCAACAGCTCTAAAGAAATTAATACATAAACTCTTAACCGAACCATCATGTGGGCATTCCAATTTTAACCATACGAGCTGCACATGCTGATAATCAGGGTGCAATATAGCTTGTTCATAACTATCTAGAATCGCTTCAACCGCTGTAGATTTACCTGCGCCCGAACATCCAATAACCGAGCTAACTAAAGCTTCGTTACCAGCATTTCTTCGCGATTTAACACTCTTGACTCTATCGACAGCATTTAATGATTCGACATAGCTTTTATCTGCAATATTTCGGCTCAAATAACCACTACGAATCATCCCAGATATCATTTGTTCAAGCTGAGAATGAGCTTTTGTCGGATACAAAAACTTATCTAATATTCTCATCATCGCATGACGTTTAATATGACCCGGTAAAGCCCTTTCTTCATTGGTGATCTTTGGGTATCGATACAATAACTTAGCAGTTTGTTCCGGAGAGTTAATTGGTGGCAATGCATTGATTAATGGATGGCCCTCATACTCTTGAATTTCAGCGTCAATGTAACATGCAGTACGAATTCTATTCATCATCATCCTCCAAGAATGAATCTAAATCTGGAAAATCAAAAGATTCATCCGAATCTGATGAGCGAATTGGAACAACTGGAGCAAGTTCTGGTTTTGTCGATTTATCAGCCAGCTCATCTCTATCTTTTTGTCGTTCTAATTCTTTTTCTGCATTGCGGTTCTCCCGAATGCTACGAAGCTTTTCAGTATTAGTCTTAGAAGATGGAGATTGTGCTTTTTTATCTCGCTCTTGTTTGACTATCTGCATGATCTCCTGCTGTAAATCTGGAGCTTGAAAATCTTCTTGTTGTTGATTAGTTGCTTCCGTTTTCTTAGCCTGAGACAGCAAAAGCTTAGCTTCAGCAAACGTCATATCACGGTATCTTCGGCTTTTATCCGACAATAGACAGACCCAATAAGAATCGAATCGAGCATCAGGTCTTAAGTAAATTACGTTGGTATTCCTAGGATCATAGGAAATATCAACTGATTCGGGTCTAGTCACTGATTTCGATCTATGAAACCACCCCATCTGCATAGCTTCACTACAGGTATAGGACATACCATTAAACTTGATTCCAGTAACAGAAACCGTTGCTTTACCTTGAGGAAGCATATTGATAAAAGCGAGTTCTTCATCCACAACTCTTAACTTACCAGTACGATTTTTCACACCCCAATTCCAAAGATCAATTGGCTTAGATGCAAGGTCTGTTGGCATATCAGAAGCAAAATCATATTCCGTAACAACGTGAGTGGTATTGTGATTAATTACATGATGAATAACGATTTTAGTAAATGCTGTAAGCGACAATTCAGCATCTAACTCATATCTATGTCCGGTACGCTTTTTTCCATTAAGAGGTTCGACAACACCTTGAGCATAAGGCTTTATATGAGCATGCATTTCCTTAAATGCTCGTTCAACAACACCTTTATCACTCCCTCGATATGCTCGGGTATTGGTTAGTGATATACCTAAACGGTTAACAAGAACGTCGGCTTGTCTACCTAACATTTCACCTCTATCAGCCGTAATCGTGGCTGGAATACCGACACTTGGCCACATTGATGAATCAATCTCGATCCCGAATTGTTGGCAATACTTCACTTTATCTGAAAAGGCATTCGCTAAAGCAATCGTAGCTGTCGCCCAGGATGGATTTTCTAGACCCACATATAGGCCGACTACCATGCGACTGAATACGTCTTTAACGTAATAAATAACGGGGCGCCCAACGATACGATGTCTATCTAATCCAGACACTAAATACAGATCTACAATTGTTGCATCAATTTCATATCTAGCACCGGGCCCAAAATTCAAATAAGCAGAAGTACTCGTTAACGGGCTTGTATCCTTATTGAATTGGATTTGTGGGGTTCGAGCTTTGAGAACATAGGTAGTCTGATAGTTGGTTTTGTAGAAATATTTAAATTGAGAGAGTGTTGGTATGCTCGTTTTATCCGCTTTAGGATAACTAGATTTGTAGAAACCTACAGCTCTGTCTTTAGCATCCTTGAGATTCACTTTTTCATTTTTCAAGTAAAAGCCATCTATTGCCAAACGAAATAGGTCTGCCACTTCGTCGGTAATAATAATGCCTTCACCATCAGAATTTTTGCGCTTTCGGCCAAGCTTGTTCTTAATATTACGCCTTGGAGTGCCTGCGCCCCCGCACTTCTCGTAATCAGGAGCTAAAGCATCGGGGGCCATTCCACGTTTCCAATAACGCCTGAGCTGACGAAGAATATAGATTCTTGGTTTATCAGTCTTCTCTACTTGTTCTCGAATTAACTGGTTTCGAGTCGCCTTATCAAAAAGTAAAGTGTAGTTATCAAGGAGATGTGAAATTGAACGATAAGCTTCATCTCTTTTTTCTGCCGAAATACTTCCTATTTCAACCGACGGTAATACAAATGGCTCACTAATTAGTGAAAATTGGCCAGGATTCAATAAGTCATCAATATCAAACTGAATCGGCCATGCGCTTTCATCATCAATATCGATCAACATACAAAAGTTCAGGTGCTCCCATACAACTCGATAGCGATGCTGAGTTAAATTATCTAAATACACTTGATTAAGATACATTGCCTCTCCTTAACTCTAAGGAGTGCTCGGTAATAGCCAACTCACTTGTTGTCCAGTGGTAAAATGATTGCGCCAATGGCGCTGAGACTATCTTTCTCGCAATTGCTAATCTAAATGCTTCTATATGAAAACCAGGTTTAACTTGGTAGCTATCATCAAGTTGAGCACATAAGCCACCGACTTTTACGTTTTGATGAGTTAACAGGCGTTCGACTATACTCAATAGTTCTTGGTTTGAGCGTTCACCGGAATCATTAACCAATGCAGGATGAATCCACTGGAGATTCTCTTTTAATCCAGGTTCAACTTGGCGCTCAGTGAATATACGCCAGTTAGCTCCATTATTGTCCCAGTACGCTTTTTCAATTTGAAGCTTATCGATAACTCGGGGATCTGCTAACTCATCAACATACTTAACGGTCAATGCCAATTGTTTCTGCTTTTTAAAATCAAACAGAAAATCAGTAGTTACAACTTTGAGTTTGCCTGAAATCTGAGGATGTTTAATTCCTAACTGACGACAAATATCCAAAGTATCTTCTATGGGAATGGGAAACTGCTCTCGAATATCGATGGTATTAGAGGAATAGTCAAATGAGAGGAAAGCTGCTAATTCAAGTCGAGATAGGAGGTGATGTACTCGACCAACCGTAGCGCTGTTGCTTCGACAACTTTCTCCCAAACTGCTTAACTCATGAATGTAGATAAAAGGCGCATAATCTTTCCCTATACCTTTTCCACGTGTTTTGAGCTTTTTGAGATCGGCTGGATGAACTGGTTTATTTAAGTCTGGCATAAAAAAACACCTCCTGATGTATTCAGCATACACCAAGAGGCTATTTTTCGATCAAACATTATTACTTTTGATCAAACTTTATTAACTTCGATCAAACTTTATTATCCAAATACACTTGGATTTTTGCTGTTAAGCGTAATTACTCAACCGTTACCGCTTTCGCCAGGTTACGTGGTTGGTCTACGTCCGTACCTTTGATCAGTGCTACGTAGTAAGACAGTAACTGCATTGGGATGGTGTAGTAGATCGCCGCCGTGATTTCACTAACGTGAGGCATCGTTATGATCTTCATTGTTTCATCGCCTTCGAAGCCTGCGTCTGCATCTGCGAATACGTATAGAAGGCCGCCACGCGCACGCACTTCTTCAACGTTTGATTTTAGCTTTTCAAGTAGGTCGTTGCTTGGTGCAACCACAACAACTGGCATGTCAGCATCAATTAGAGCCAGAGGACCGTGTTTCAGTTCACCCGCCGCGTACGCTTCTGCGTGGATGTACGAGATCTCTTTCAGTTTTAGAGACGCTTCCATCGCGATTGGGTAGAACTCGCCACGGCCTAGGAACAATGTGTGGTGCTTGTCTGCAAAATCCGTTGCTAGTGCTTCAATTTCTTTCTCGAAAGAAAGTGCCGCGTTGATTTGCTTAGGAAGTGCGTGTAGCGCTTCAACAATCTCTTTTTCTTTCTCTTTGCTGATGCGACCTTGCTCTTTACCCAGTGCCGTTACCAACATAAGTAGTGCAGAAAGTTGAGTCGTGAACGCTTTGGTTGAAGCCACACCGATTTCAACACCAGCGCGAGTCATGAATGCAAAATCTGATTCACGAACCAAAGAGGAACCCGCTACGTTACAGATGGTCATCGCCGCCATGTAACCTTTCTCTTTTGCTAGGCGAAGTGCTGCTAGGGTATCAGCGGTTTCACCAGACTGAGACAACGTGATCAATAGGCTGTTTGGACGAGTCACAAACTTGCGGTAACGGAATTCAGACGCAATTTCTACATCACAGCTAACGCCTGCAATGTCTTCAAACCAGTAACGTGCGGTCATACCTGCGTTGTAAGACGTACCACACGCCACGATTTGTACGTGTTCTACTTTGCTTAGAATGTCTGCCGCGTGCACACCGATCGCGTCTGTCACAACAGAGTCTGCCGTGATACGACCTTCCATTGTGTTGATCAACGCTTTAGGTTGCTCATAGATTTCTTTTTGCATGAAGTGACGGTATTGGCCTTTATCACCTGCATCATGCTCTGCGTTAGATTCAACAATTTCACGCTCAACTGGCTCACCCGTTGCATCAAACACAGTGACTTCACGGCGAGTAATTTCTGCTACGTCCCCTTCTTCTAGGTACATGAAACGGCGCGTAACGTTAAGTAATGCAAGTTGGTCAGACGCTAGGAAGTTTTCACCTACACCAAAACCGATCACGATCGGGCTGCCTGAACGCGCTACTACGATGCGTGAAGGATCTTTGCGATCCAACGCTACCGTGCCGTATGCGCCTTCAAGTTGTTTTGCTGTTTTTTGTACCGCTTCTAATAGCGTTTCTGAAGTACGAAGTTCCCACTCAACCATGTGTGCGATAACTTCTGTATCCGTTTGCGATTCAAACACGTAGCCACGAGATTGAAGCAGCTCACGCAGCTCTTCATGGTTTTCGATGATGCCGTTATGGACCACTGCGATATCACCAGACATGTGTGGGTGAGCATTGATTTCAGAAGGTTCACCGTGCGTCGCCCAACGAGTGTGCGCAATACCAGTTCCGCCGATCACTTTTGCTTCTTCTACTGCATCAGCCAATTCTTGTACTTTACCCAAGCGACGAACGCGCGTTAGGTTTGATTCGCCATCAACAACCGCAACGCCAGCAGAGTCGTAACCGCGGTACTCTAAGCGGCGTAGACCTTCAACCAAAATTTCTGCAACATCTCGTTGTGCTACTGCACCTACGATTCCACACATGTGTTTATCTCCGTTTGTAGTTTTGTTCTTCCCTAGCCATGATTTCAAATAGAGGCAGCAAGCAAAGGCCTTTATCCAGAGGGAAGTAAAATATGAAACTGATTACATTATTAGGCGCAAATGACTTTCACGCCATGTTGTTCAATCTGTACTTTATGCTCTGCTTGGATATCTGCATCGGTCACCAACACATCAACTTGATGCCAAGCGAGCTCTAAGTTTG
The DNA here is from genome assembly GCF_033339475.1 of Vibrio sp. 2304. Classification (NCBI taxonomy): domain Bacteria; kingdom Pseudomonadati; phylum Pseudomonadota; class Gammaproteobacteria; order Vibrionales; family Vibrionaceae; genus Vibrio; species Vibrio sp. 2304. The sequence goes on from NZ_JAWOUQ010000006.1 coordinate 38,835, forward strand.
GGATCTTACGGCCGATTTTTTCGGACTCGATCATTACGATCACTTCACGTGACGCTTCTGCCATTACCTTACTTAAGCCAACCAACTCATTAAATGTCGTGGTTCCACGCTCGAGATCGATGCCATCCGCACCGATGAATAGTTGGTCAAAGTCGTAAGCTCGTAATACAGATTCGGCCACTTTGCCTTGAAAGGACTCTGAGTGCGTATCCCAAGTACCGCCAGTCATCAGCAGTGTCGGTTCGCTCTCTAATTCATTTAGGGCGTTAGCAACATGCAACGAGTTGGTCATGACCACTAAGCCACGTTTGTCATTCAACTGTTGAATCAGCGCGGCAGTCGTGCTGCCACTGTCGATCACGATGCGATTATGATCGCGAATCAATGATGCTGCTGCTTTTGCTAAGCTTAACTTTCGAGTCGAAACATTAGCGCCCAATTCTTCGTGAATGACTTCCTTTGGGATAGCAATCGCACCGCCATAGCGGCGTAGAAGTTGGCCGTTTTTCTCTAAAGAAGCTAAATCCTTTCTAATCGTGACCTCTGAGGTTTCGAATTTCTGAGCAAGTTCATCAACGCTGACTTCTCCTAGTTCAGAAACCAAGTTAGAAATGGCGTGTCTTCTTAATTGAGTGTTTCGTTTCGACATTTAAGTTTTTATTTTAAGTTTCGATGTGAAACTTATTATAGTCAAACCGAAACTTTCAAGTCCATTTATTTCGATCCAAAAAATTAATATTTCTCGATAAAACCTTGTCCTAAGACAATTCTTAAACAGTGATATTGGATTCATTCAGTGGTAGAATTCGCCACCGAAAAGAAAAAAAATTACAGAATTGAAGGCTATTTTTTTGCAACTTTCTGCATATAAAGTGGGATTAGTCACAAAAAGGTAACCAAAATCGCCGATCTTTTAGTCATAAAATGACTAAACTTGGTGAAAGACTTTCAGAATCTGAAGTTCTAATAATGAGACGAAAAATCGGTGGGTGACAGGTACTAAATGTCATCAAAAACGTCCTGACTTCAGAGTAAATAACCGACTTTCAAATTGTAACTATACTTACCGGAGAGTATCTTCCATGAAAAAGACCAAAATCGTATGTACGATTGGCCCTAAAACAGAATCTGTAGAGAAGCTAACTGAACTAGTTAACGCAGGCATGAACGTAATGCGCCTTAACTTCTCTCACGGTGACTACGAAGAACACGGCACTCGTATCGCGAACTTCCGTAAAGTAATGGAAGCTACTGGCAAACCACTAGCAATTCTTCTAGATACTAAAGGTCCAGAAATCCGCACTATCAAGCTAGAAGGCGGTAACGATGTTGATCTAGTAGCAGGTCAAGAATTCACTTTCACAACTGACACTTCAGTTGTAGGTAACAAAGATAAAGTTGCAGTAACTTACGCTGGTTTCGCAGCAGACCTAAACGTAGGTAACACTATCCTAGTAGACGACGGTCTAATCGAGATGGAAGTTATCTCTAAGACTGAAACTGAAGTTAAATGTAAAGTTCTTAACAACGGTGCACTGGGCGAAAACAAAGGTGTTAACCTTCCTGGCGTTTCTGTAAACCTACCTGCACTATCTGAAAAAGATAAGAACGACCTTAAATTTGGTTGTGAGCAAGGCGTTGACTTCGTAGCAGCTTCTTTCATCCGTAAAGCGTCTGACGTTCAAGAAATCCGTGAAGTACTTGCTGCAAACGGCGGCGAGAACATCCACATCATCTCTAAGATCGAAAACCAAGAAGGTGTTGATAACTTCGACGAGATCCTAGAGCTTTCTGACGGCATCATGGTTGCACGTGGTGACCTAGGTGTTGAAATCCCAGCTGAAGAAGTAATCTTCGCTCAGAAAATGATGATCGAGAAGTGTAACCGTGCACGTAAGATGGTTATCACTGCAACTCAAATGCTTGATTCTATGATCAACAACCCACGTCCTACTCGTGCGGAAGCAGGCGACGTTGCTAACGCGGTAATGGACGGTACTGACGCAGTAATGCTTTCTGGTGAAACGGCGAAAGGTAAATACCCTGTTGAAGCGGTAACTATCATGGCTCAAATCGCGAACCGTACTGACTCAGCGCTAAAAGCTGAACTAGGTTCTCGTCTAGACAGCCCACGCCTACGCATCACTGAAGCAGTATGTAAAGGTGCAGTAGACACAGCTGAGAAACTAGCTGCTCCACTTATCGTTGTTGCAACTGAAGGCGGTAAGTCTGCACGTTCAGTACGTAAGTACTTCCCAACTGCAAACATTCTAGCGCTAACAACTAACAAGAAAACTGCTGCACAGCTAGTTCTAACTAAAGGTGTTACTCCTGTAGTTGTTGATTCAATCGAAAGCACTGACGCATTCTACGTAGCGGGTAAAGAACTTGCTCTAGAATCAGGTCTAGGTAACAAAGGCGATATCGTTGTTATGGTTTCTGGCGCTCTAGTTGCTTCAGGTACTACGAACACAGCTTCTGTACACGTACTATAAGACTGAACTTTTAACACTTCAGTTTCTTGAGAAGGAGGGCTTATGCCCTCCTTTTTTATATGGCTTTCTTGCTCTCATAATAGGCTAATTGTATTATTCACCTCTATCAGAATTTCGTACTGTTTAATTTTATCGTCACGATTAAAGTTTCTTCTATGAGGTGTATGTGTCTAGTCCCACTCTTACCGACAAAGTATTAAGAATGATCCGTCAGGATATTCTCGATGGCGAACTTAAACCAGGTCAAAAACTCGTGGTTGCCGAACTCAAAGAGAAGTACAACTTAGGAGCGTCACCCATTCGAGAAGCATTGGTGCAATTATCTTGGAGCAAATACGTCAAACTCGAGCCGCAAAAAGGCTGCTGGGTTGCACCTGTATGTAAAGATGAGTTACATGACTTGTACGAAAGCCTGCAAATGGTCTCCGCATGCTTACTCAGTAAGGCAATTATGATTGGCGATGAAAAATGGGAACTGGATGTACTAACTGCTTATCACAAGTTATCCCGAGTAAAACCTGGCGAAAGCTTTTGCTGGAGGGAATGGGAAGAGCGCCAAAATCAGTTTCTTACTGCGCTGTTTGAAGGTGCTGGCTCTGTCAATATGTTTGGGTTTTTCCGCGATCTACTCACGCAAATTAAACGCTACCAATACTTCGCGATGCAGATTTTAGGCACAGGGAACCCTGGGCACTGTAATCTCGATGAGCAAGAAATACTGATGAAGGCATCGCTAGACAAAAAGAGTCAGGATGCTTTAGGTTATCTAGAGCGTTATTTGAGACAGTCAATACAGTGTATCGAAGCCGCCATCGACAACCAATGTCGCATACTGGCTAGCGAATAACGCTCAGACTGAAAAAGCGGGGGCTATCCCCGTTTATTCATTTTTGCAAAAGCGCTAAGCAATATCATCATAACTATGACACAGCGATACGCAGTTACGCCCTGCACTTTTTGACTCATACAAAGCAATATCAGCACATTTATACGTTCTTGTACGATCAGAGGTTAAATCACTATATCCAGCACTGACAGTAATGCCTCTATCACTACGCATTTGAACCGCGACACGTAGCCTGTTCAATACAATTTCAGCCTCTTCTAGTGTTGTATGCGGCATAATCACTGCAAATTCCTCACCACCGACACGAGATACAAAGTCTGTGCTGCGGACTTCTTCTAGGAGGGTTTCTGCGACACTACAAATCACCTTGTCTCCTTCGTCGTGGCCAAGCTCGTCATTAATACGTTTAAAGTGGTCAATATCAAACAACGCCAAACAAGCAGGAGGGCTATCAGGATAGCGTTCAATAATCCCCGCATATTGCGCCAATTGCTCTTCAAATTTTCGGCGGTTCCACAACCCCGTCAAGCCATCTTTTTCGCTTAGGTTTCGTAATTTTTCTTCTAACTCTTTTTGCCCAGAGATATCCACCAGCGACGTAATGTAATAACTCACTTTACCTGATTTGGTTAAATTCGCCTGAATACGCATTATTGCGGTAAAGACTTGATTAAACTTAGTTCGACAACGAATCTCCCCTTCCCATACGTGTTCACTCTTCAGTGTTTTCCAGATACTCAGGTTTGCTTCGAAATCTTCAGGTAAGAGAATTAAATGATGTGCACTCCAACCTTGGGCATGCTTGGTTGAGTAACCCATCATGTTTTCAAACTCTTGATTAACCATGATGATTCTATGCGAAGCATCCGAGATCATCACCGCAGTCATACCATCAAGAGCAGCTCGAGCCAACTTCGATTCCATACTATGACGCCGATAATGCAGAGCAAGGGCTGCCGTCGGCAAAGTGAAGCCGAGCACCAAACTTAGAACAAAAAATGCTTCTTGGATTAAGTCATCAATGTCCCTCTGAGCTCGGGATAATAACTGCTCATTGGTAAGATCAATAACCAGATGAAGAGGTTCGCTAGAAACAAACTGGATGGTGCGATACGCGACCAAATTCGAACCATTGTAAGCATAGCCCGAATCTTTTGATTTTAAACTACGCCAAATGTTTGGGTACATCCGGCCAAAATTAAATTGAGAGCGAGCGGGAATTATATGGCCATATAAACGAGCTGATTTAGGGCTATCAATGTAAAATCCGTCACTCTTAATCAGCTCAATATGGAAATCAAGCACTGACGAATAGTTGAGTCGAGAAGATAAATAGTCAATATCAACATTAAGCACAAGATACCCTTCGCGCTTTCCGTTAAGCGAAATAGGCATCAAAATACGCAGTGACGGGCTATAGGGATAGACTAACTCGCCATACTCTCGTTCTAAACCTATCCCCCACGAAGCGATTTCGCCATCGTCTAAGTTCTTAGCGAATTGAAAGTAATCTCGCTCTGACTTATTTTGCAATTTGATCGCGGGCAACGCAGCGCCTGTTTCAATCTCATAATTAATCCTCACTTTTTCTCGACCAGAAACATCAAGAAAGCGAATTTGCTTATACAACTTTTGATTGATTGCGACCGAGATCCACATGTCTTCTAAGATGGAACGGTTCACCCGGTTAGGTTGGCGCAGATATTCATACAGACTTTGGCTGTGACCAAGTAGGTCACTGATCGTTTCGATTTGATCCTGAATATTGCTGTATTCACGGCCAGTATAGGCCAATTGATGTAACGCTTCTTGAGCGGTGTTCTCAACATTGTTTTCTAACAACGTCAGATATTTCTGATAGTAGTAAGCGGCAGTGAGTGCACTAAAAAATAGTGCTGTCGCCAATAAGGTGCCGACTCGCTTAGGTACTTTCACACGTCTAATGCCTATCATGCTTACTAAAACGACAATTATATCATTAATTGTTATTTTCTAAACAAAAAAGCCACTTAGATTAAGTGGCTTTTCTATATGCAATCAGAGAGTTAAGGTTTGAGGGCTCGCTCTCCTCGCGCAATGCCAACGACACCACTACGAGCAACTTCGACAACTTCGGTCACTTCGGATATCGCTTGAATGAAGGCATCTAGCTTTTCACTCGTACCCGCAAGTTGTACGGTGTATTGGGAAGCCGTGACATCCACGATCTGGCCACGAAAGATGTCTGCCGTCCGCTTCACTTCTGCTCGCGCAAAACCACTGGCTTTCACTTTCACCATCATCAGTTCACGCTCAATGTGCTCATACTCGGTGACTTCTTGCACTTTCAGCACATCGATCAATTTGTGTAACTGCTTCTGAATTTGTTCCAACTGCATCTCATCAGATGTCGTGGTAATGTTCATTCGCGACAGGGTTTCATCATCAGTCGGTGATACCGTCAAAGATTCAATGTTGTAACCACGTTGAGAGAACAAACCAACAACACGAGACAACGCTCCCGGTTGGTTTTCCAATAGCAATGAAATAATGTGTCTCATATTAAGTTCTCTCCGTTTTGCTTAGCCACATTTTATCCATACCCTCACCTTTGATTTGCATCGGGTATACGTGTTCGGTTTCGTCTACGTTGATGTCCACAAACACCAGACGATCTTTCATATCCAACGCTTTTTGTAGCCCTTCTTCGAGCTGATCAGGCGTTTCGATACGAATACCGACGTGACCATAAGCTTCTGCAATCGCTGCAAAGTCAGGAACAGAACTCATGTAAGAATTAGAGTGACGACCTTGATAAATAATGTCTTGCCACTGTTTTACCATGCCTAAGAATCGGTTGTTCAGGTTGATGATCTTCACTGGAATGTCGTATTGCATGGCTGTCGACAATTCTTGAATATTCATCTGAATACTGCCGTCACCAGTCACAACCACGACCTCTTCTTGTGGCATGGCAAACTTCACGCCCATGCCAGCCGGAAGACCAAATCCCATGGTGCCAAGACCACCAGAGTTTATCCAACGGCGCGGCTTATTGAATGGGTAGTACAGAGCCGCAAACATCTGATGCTGGCCCACATCAGACGCCACATATGCGTCACCATTAGTTAGCTTGTGCAGCGTTTCAATTACTTGCTGTGGCTTGATTCGTTCTGGAGACGTTTCATAAGACAAGCAGTTACGGTCACGCCATACTTGAATGTCATCCCACCATGCGGTGATAGCATCTTGATCATTTCCACTACCTTGCTCTGCAAGCAGCCCGAGCATGGTTGTCAGCACTTTTTCCGCAGAACCTACGATCGGCAAATCCACTTTCACGTTTTTCGAGATCGATGACGGATCGATATCAATATGCATCACTTTTGCGTTTGGGCAGTACTTTTCAAGATTGTTGGTTGTACGGTCATCAAAACGCACACCGATACCAAAAATAAGATCCGCTTCATGCATTGCCATATTAGCTTCGTAAGTGCCGTGCATACCCAACATGCCCAGTGAGTTTTTATGTGTACCCGGGAATGCCCCCAAGCCCATCAAAGTACTCACAACGGGTAGGTTCAGTTTGTCGGAAAGCTCTAAAATATGTTCATGAGCGCCAGAAATCACCGCACCACCACCGATATAAAGCACTGGTTTTTTCGCTTCTAATAGCGATTTAAGCGCTTTTTTAATCTGGCCTTTATGGCCCGAAGTTGTCGGCTTGTAAGAACGCATTGAAAGCGTTTCTGGGTATTGGTAAGGCAGTTTGATTTGCGGATTCATTACATCTTTTGGCAAGTCAATCACAACTGGACCAGGTCGACCTGTAGTCGCGATATAAAACGCTTTTTTGATTGTTTCAGGAATATCTTCCGCTTTTTTTACTAAAAAGCTGTGTTTGACCACTGGGCGGGAGACACCGACGATGTCACACTCTTGGAAAGCATCATTACCAATTAGGCTATTCGGTACGTTACCCGAGATAACGATCATTGGGATAGAGTCCATATACGCTGTTGCAATACCCGTAATGGTATTGGTCGCGCCCGGCCCCGAGCACACAAGTACGACACCCGGTTTACCGGTAGCTCGAGCGTAACCATCTGCCATATGAGTGGCGGCTTGCTCATGCCTTACAAGTACGTGTTTGATTTGATCGGTTTTGGCATGCAGTGCATCGTAGATATCCAAAACAGAGCCACCTGGGTAGCCAAAGATCTGCTCTACGTGCTCTTCTATCAGAGATTGAACCACCATCTCTGCGCCTGACAACATTGCTGTCATAATTGCTCTCCTTAGCCAGTTTCCTCACCGTAAGGTCAACGGATTGGTCTGGTTTTACATAGTCTAGGTCTTATTCGTAGCCTAATCGAAATACTTCCACGTTTTCGGCTATGTCTTGCGTTCGTCATAACATCCCGCAAGGTTACCCAACAAATGTAACGTTTTATTATCAAAGGGTCTAATGAGAGATTGATCTACTTTTTAAACAAGATACTAGTAATTAGAATGTTAGTAGGAATAGCAGCCACACATCTCCTATTTCACAGTACAACCTAAAAACTCAACGCTCAAAAAAAGAACATTATTTCATAAGCTTTTAGCTACAGAGGGCGAAATAGCGTTATTTGACGAGCAGAGCAGAAAAAATCAATACAAACAAAAATCCCCAGCAATGCGCGATCACATCGCTGGGGATTTTTTCATCAATATAAAATCTAAGTCAGCTTAAGTTACTTTTTATCCGACTTTTCCTTATACATTTCTTCAATTTCATCTTGGTATTTGTCATTGATGACTTTACGACGAAGTTTTTGAGTTGGCGTTAACTCACCATCATCCATAGAGAAAGCTCTTGGTAACAGTTTAAACTTCTTCACTTGTTCAAACTTTGCCAACTCTTTTTGAAGATCGTTCACCCGCTTCTCAAGCATTTCGACCACCTGGTGGTGCTTAATCAACTCAACGCGATCGTGATATTTGATATTCAGCTCTTTCGCGTACTCTTCTAGCGAGTCATAACAAGGCACGATAAGCGCAGAAACAAACTTACGAGTATCCGCAATAACTGCGATTTGCTCGATGAAGTGGTCTTTACCAATCGCACCTTCAATCATTTGTGGAGCGATGTATTTACCACCTGAAGTTTTCATCAACTCTTTGATACGATCGGTGATGAACAAGTTGCCATTTTCATCAATGTAACCAGCGTCGCCCGTTTTTAGGAAACCGTGCTCATCAAAGGTCTTTTCCGTCTCTTCTGGCATTTTGTAATAGCCACGCATCACCATTGGACCACGAACCAGAATCTCGTTGTTTTCGCCGATCTTAACCTGTGCGCCAGGCATCGACATACCAATAGAGTCGGGGTTAAAACATTTATCATCCCAACACGATACTGTCGCCGTGGTTTCAGTCATACCGTAGCCCAACTTAACGTTGATACCAATCGCATGGAAGAATCGACCGATGGTTTCATCCAACTTTGCACCGCCACAAGGCATAAAGTTGATTTGCCCGCCAAGTAGCGCACGCAGTTTGCTCAGAACCAACTTATCCGCCAAAGCGTATGACTTACGCAGCAAGAGCGATGGCTGACGTTTTTCTTGATGACAAGCGGCCATTTTTGCGCCCATGTTGACTGCCCAAGTAAACATGATCTTACGGTGAATCGGCGCGCGAGACACTTTCTCGTGAATCGCAGAGAAGATCTTCTCATAGAAACGCGGTACGGCACACATCACGGTAGGTCGCACCTGGCTCAGTGCATCACGTACTTGCATGGTGTCTTGCAAATAGCAGTTGGTCGCCCCTTTGTACAATACATAAAAGGTCCAAGCGCGCTCAAATACGTGTGACAACGGAAGGAAACATAATGACACGTCACTTTGAGAAAGGCTCAAGCGCTGATCGTGCCCTTCCAATTGCGCCGCAATGTTTGCGTAGTCCAACATAACGCCTTTTGGCTGGCCTGTTGTACCCGAGGTGTAGATCAGCGTGAGTAGATCATCTTCTTTTGCCTGATCTAAACGCGCGTCCAATTCAACTTGATATATAGCGTCGCCTTTGGCAACAAATGCTTGCCAAGAGATAACGAAATCATGATCGCCAAGTTCTATATCATCAGACATCGCAACAATGAGCTCTAACTGTTCGCACTGGTCGAAAATGCTCACTGCTGCATCAAATTGAGGCTGTTCACCAACAAACAGAACTTTTACGTCTGCATTGTTAATGATGTACGCCGACTGGGCGGCAGTATTGGTTGGGTAAATAGGTACTGTCACGCTGCGTAATTGCAGAGCTGCGATATCAGCGATCGTCCATTGCGGCATGTTGTTCGAGAAAATGCCGATCTTATCTTGGACTCCTAATCCCTGAGCCAAAAGTGCAAGTGATAAAGCATCAACTTGCTGACCAAATTGCGTCCACGTAATACCTTGCCACTCCTCACCCACTTTATGCTTGAGTGCAACGCGTGTACCACCGTTCGCAATTTGTTCACGAATACGTTTAACGATATGAAAATCTAACTTGGCCATTCTTTTACTTACCTTTTGGCTTACAGGCGTAAGCTAATTGAGCGAACAAGTGTACTCACGGCTTGCTAAAACGCAACTGACCAGTATCAAACTTATCACTAATAAGAGACAACTATCACTTATACGTCGCGAACGTACCTCAAATTGCTGAATGATTACTCTATTTAACTTACTGTTTCGATTGTTGATTACGAAAACAAAAAGCCCCGAGAGACAAAAATCGCTCGGGGACCAATGAATTGTAAAAATTGATGATTACCAATATGGTCTAATCGAGAAGACCAAACGTCATCTTATTTTGCGGCAACGACTTCACCACAAGTGATCATCAGTTGATCGCGTAGCCAAATGTGGCCTTTATCTTTTTCACTTGATTCATGCCAGCTTAAGAAGCCGCTGATTTCTTTGTTTGCAAATGGGAAATCAAGAATTTGCAGTTGATCGCTGTTTACCGCATTTTCCGCCATCCAACGTGGTGCAATAGTCACAAGCTCAGATTGACCCACCACGTATAGTAGGTTGCTTAAACTAGAACCTTCATACGCCGCTTGGCAATCCAGTTCACGGTACGCTTGCTCTGAGAAACTACGTTGGCCATGCACTTTCGATAACTTCGCATGCTTTTCGTTAAGCAGTTGCTCAGCCGTCACACCACCTTGAATGCGTGGGTGGGTTTTTGATGCGATAACCACTAATTCATCTTTGAAGATTTCAGTACTTGAGAAACCTTGCTCATCAAAACGAGCGTAGTCGATCACGAAATCAATTTCTTGGTAGCGCATACGCTCAGACAACAAACGGTCAAATTCTGCATCTAGGTGAAGCTGAACGTTTGGTGCTTGTTGATTCACTTTTGCCATGATCTTCGGAGCAAAACGCATGTCACAAGGGCTGCAAATCGCAAGCTTGAATAAGCGAGTCGAGGATTCTGGTTGGAATACAGAGCTAGGAAGTTCATTGCGAATCAGCTGTAGTGCTTGGCGAATAGGGCCAAACAGTTGACGAGCTCGTTGCGTAGGCTGAATACCACGGCCTTGGCGCATGAATAGCTCGTCGTTAAACATCACTTTTAAGCGTGCCACGGCGTTACTTACTGCCGGTTGAGACATGCCTAGGTTATGTGCTGCACGAGTAATATTTTGCTCTTGCATTACAGCATCAAATACAGTCAGTAGGTTTAAATCTACACCACGCAAAGTGCTTTCCATACGGTAGCTAGCAATTGCGCTCATCGCGTCTTTCTTCTCTAACATTGAGTGCGCCTCTTTTGTAATCGTCAACTTTGTTCATTAAATTCATAACGAATAGAATCCCATCTCGCACAAAAGACGGCGGCTGGATTCGAATCATTTTACGAATAGATAACCTAACTTTTTATTATATTTATCGTCCGGATACTTCCGGCTCGAACTGTACTATCAACTAATCGATTGCGGTTTCGCAACTAGATTGATATTTAATCAGTAAATTTTAGCCAATTAGGTATTTATTCGTTAAATAACAAAAGCTTGATAAAAACATAAAAAACTATAAAACACGTAAAAATGCATTCTTTGAGGACGTATTTAGCAAATTGATAGGACAGGCGGTCAACACAAGCATGCATTTAGCTCAGTTATTAGTTGAAATAAGAACAACAGATGACAGCTATATCTCTGATTGAATTTTGCACTTATCAGTCAAATTATCAGCAAATACACACTGAATAGAAATTAGAGAGGAAGAATAAAAATGCAGCCTTCCAAACAGAAAGGCTGCAACAAAATCGTGTCAAAAATGGAAGGAACAATGTACTTAGAACAACGTACTTAAATGTTCGACACGTAACTTGGAAAATCAACCTGCTCCCACAGTTGTCTGGATAACTCTGCTTTTGAATCCCATGCACCTTGCAGTACCCAATGAACAATAGCCTGAGCAACATCTGGGTATTTCACACTTTCGGCTTGTTGCTCCTTTAGCCACTGGCGTACTGCGGAAATGTCTAAGCTCTCCATCGACATCGCAAGCCCTAAATCTTCTAAGGTCGCAACATTGCTCTGCTGCTCGAATTGACCCGCGAGTGGCTTTAGTAACAATTTTTTCCCCAAAGACAAGGCTTCTGAAGGAAGCTCAAACCCACCATTAGCAATGACACCACTACAGCGATGCAAATGATGCTGGAAGTTGCTGTGGCATAAAGGGCGCAGTTCTATGTTTTCTACCAGCTCACATTCGATCACATCCGGGTGATAACAGATAAACGCTTGTTGATTAAAGTGGAACAATAAGTCTGAGATATCTTCAATCGATTCGAACGGTAGATACACCAACACGAAGTCGTCGTTTTCTGCTTGGCTATCGACGGTATGCACTATCGGTGGTAACAAAGGTTGATCAAAATGATGCCAATGCAAACCAAGGTGATGTTGAGAAGGCGCAAAGTATTCAATGACGGATTTATCTAACCAACTTGCTCCCTTTAGTGGCACCGGATAACGGAAAGCATTTTGGTGGCTGATACCAATAGAAGGCTTATTTTGTTGTCTCGCTGCCCACGCAGTCACAGGTTCGAAATCATTAATGATAAGATCGTAGGACGACAGATCGAGTTGCTTAACTTCTTTGAAAAACTGCACCAAATTGTTATTCAATGCTGTTTTCGCGTAGTTTACAGAGCCTTTTTCGGTAATAAAGGTGAAGCCTCGGCGAGTCTGGTAATCGCCAAATGCTTCCATTGAAAAGTATTTTTCCGGCGCTCGCCCAGAAAACAAAAAGTCGACCTCAACATCGTGCTCTTTAAACGCATGACTCATCGCCCTTGCGCGTGCAATATGTCCGTTTCCTGTCCCTTGAACACCGTACAAGATTTTCATCAATTAGCCTCCCAACATCGCAATCGCTAATCCACCACAAAGACTGCCAAGCAGTGCACCAATGATGACATCAGTAAAAAAGTGCACACCCAATAAGATTCGCGCGGTTCCGATTAAACTTGCCCAAAAGAATGCAGCAACGCCTAGGCTCGGATAGTAATGGTCAATCAGCGTCGCCATGACAAACGCAGCGGCAGTGTGTCCTGAAGGAAGACTATAGCGATCAGAGGGGGTAATAAAAGCAGGAAGGAGTGCACTAAGCTCTTCAGGGCGACGACGCTTAAAACTATTTTTCAGCGTCCAATAAATTGGTAGCTCGATAGCAAAAGCAAGTAAACCCGCCAGTAAAAACCAGACTCCTTGCTCCTTATCTAAATACCAAGCTAATAACCCCAACACCAAGTAAAGATGCCCGTCACCACTGTGGGAAACTCCTTTACTGATATTGGCGACTTGTTGATTAAAACGGTGCTTAAGACAAACACTAGAGAGCGCTAAATCAAACTTAGCAATGGTTGCAATTGGCTGTGTAATTGTCTCTATGGTTCGCATGTGACCTTTCCTTACTTTGACAACGCCTTTGTGTGAAAAGTAGGAGGTTTAGGTGACAACAGCATGACGGGAGTTTGGACAATTAATGACAAAGGCCAAATTAAGGTGTGCCCAACAATTTATCTATTGGGCATAACCATAAAAATAGAACATTAAGAACGGTTTGATGGTTGCGGTTGAGGGGTGTCTATATACCAGACTTTTCTCTTCTTGCGGCAGGCGCGCAAAGAGCCTGTCGTAATGTCGCCATCTTTTGTAAGCTCATAGCTCAGTGAGCGGCAAGTATAGTTTCCCGACAGTTCATGCTCTATACTCGTTTTCTCCGTTTTACTCGAGTTAGGCTCTAGTAGAGGGTTAGGCTGAGTAGATAAAATGTCACGATTTATCACATTGCTGCGCGCATAATCCTTATGGACATAACCTTTTATCACTCCTTTCTGTTCAACGAGAAACCAAGGTTGATCAACCACTTTTGCTAGCACATTAAAGACTTCCCCTTTCGATAATACGCCAAGCTTTGCCCCTTCAAGACTCGGTTTGGAGCGTAGGTTTAATGTGGTCTTAGAGCGGTAAGAAACATCCATAAACTCTACTGGGTTTGAGGTATCGACACCTTCAGTGGTTGGTCGGAAAACTTCCGCTTGCTGTTTCTCACTAGGTTGAACACGGATCTTCCACCAAGAATACGTTTCCGGATCTTTACCTTTAAACTTATTTCGGCTGTCAGACTCAAGGGCAACAAGCATCTGATTCAAGAAAGATTCGCGTCCCTCATAACTCAAAAATCGATCCATTTGATCATTGATAACCATGACGCTCTGTGAGTGATCATTCATAACAACGGGGGAAGCCACTTCCACATAGGTCTGCGATTGAAACAGCTGACAACCCGACAAGCTGACCAGAGTAAATACTATGGCTGAACGTCCAAATTGTTTTGTTAACCTCATTCTTTCCCTAACCCTTATATTTCTTTTACCTAGTGCAACTGCACTACTATAAATGGTCATTCAAAACTTTTGCCAAACAATTCGGACCTTTGTGTGACAAGTCGCAATCCCGATGCTTGTTTTGGTAATGAAACGTCGCAAACTTGATGAGAACTTACTTCTTCTAGCACGTTTCTATCGCATCATGTCGTTTCACTTAGTGCATCATTTTTTTCAAGCAAACGAAAAGACTCATCCGATATGAATAAAAAATCGACTTTAGGGTTGACGCGCTTCATGGAGTGCGGTACTAATTTGTTAACTTAATTATGTGGAAAGCTTAACAACTATGTCAGCTCATTTTTCTATCCTGCTTAGCCTCCTCCTGATCGTGACCAGTTCGCGCGGGTAGGCTGTGGAAGAAAAATAACCACACCAATTTCTAAGAACCCGCATGAGAATGCGGGTTTTTTTATATCTAAATACTGGAAGTAAACGATTCACTTGCGCGAAAGTGCAGAAATCAGGAAGGAAGCAAACATGAACGATCAGGTCATTATATTCGACACCACATTGCGTGATGGCGAGCAAGCGTTGTCAGCAAGCTTGACGGTTAAAGAAAAACTGCAGATTGCCTATGCGCTGGAAAGACTCGGCGTTGATGTTATCGAAGCCGGCTTCCCAATCTCTTCACCAGGTGATTTCGAGTCTGTACAAACCATCGCAAAAAACATAAAAAACAGTCGAGTTTGTGCCCTTTCGCGTGCCGTTGCGAAAGACATTGATGCTGCCGCTGAAGCCTTAAAAGTGGCCGACCAATTCCGTATCCACACGTTTTTAGCCACTTCCACCATTCACGTAGAAGACAAACTACGCCGCAGCTACGACGATGTACTAGAAATGGCAGTCAACGCCGTTAAACATGCGCGTAACTACACTGATGATGTCGAGTTTTCTTGTGAAGATGCAGGTCGTACTCCTATAGACAACCTATGTCGCATGGTAGAAGCCGCCATCAATGCAGGTGCGAGTACAATCAACATTCCAGATACCGTTGGCTACACCGTACCAAGTGAGTTTGGTGGGATTATTGAAACCCTATTTAACCGCGTTCCGAACATTGATAAAGCGATCATCTCCGTTCACTGTCACGACGATTTGGGGATGTCAGTTGCCAACTCTATTGCCGCAGTTCAAGCTGGCGCACGTCAGATAGAAGGCACGATCAATGGCATTGGAGAGCGAGCGGGTAACTGTTCACTTGAAGAGATCGCAATGATCATCAAGACGCGTCAAGAGTTTTTGGGCGTTCACACTGGCATTAAGCATGATGAAATTCACCGCACCAGTAAGTTGGTTAGCCAGCTATGCAATATGCCTATTCAAAGCAACAAAGCAATTGTGGGTGCAAATGCGTTTAGCCACTCTTCAGGCATCCACCAAGATGGCATGTTGAAGAATAAGAATACCTACGAAATCATGACCCCTGAGTCTATTGGCCTAAAAAACCAAGCTCTGAACCTAACCAGCCGCAGCGGTCGCGCTGCCGTGAAGAGCCATATGGACACCATGGGTTACAACGAAGATGAGTACAACCTAGACGCGCTGTATGCGGATTTCTTGAAACTTGCTGACCGCAAAGGCCAAGTGTTCGATTACGACCTAGAAGCCCTAATGCACTTCTCGAACTTACGTGAAGAAGATGACTTCTACAAATTGAGCTACCTAAGCGTGCAGTCTGGCAGCGTAATGGCTACCACCAGCATCAAAATGCAATGCGGTGATGAAGAAATGTGTGAAGCAGCGGTCGGTAATGGCCCAGTTGATGCGCTATACCAATGTATCTACCGCGTGACAGGCTACGACATCGTTCTGGATAAATTCGACCTAACCGCGAAAGGTGAAGGTGAAGATGGTTTGGGTCAAGCAGACATCATTGCCAACTACAAAGGTCGCAAATACCACGGTACGGGCGTTTCTACCGATATCGTTGAGGCTTCCGGCCAAGCATTATTGCACGTTATTAACAGCATTCATCGTGCAGATAAAATCGAAGAAATGAAGCAGAAAAAGATTGCGACTGTGTAATAACAACCGGGCTACACGGCTCAGGAAAGAACACGCTCGTTGAAATAATTAAGCTCAAAATTAGAAAACTTAAAGGATTAACATGACAGACAAATCGTACAAAATTGCCGTCCTACCCGGTGACGGCATTGGCCCGGAAGTAATGGCGCAGGCACATAAAGTATTGGATGCAATCGAAAAGAAACATGGTATTGCGTTTGAGCGTGACGAGCATGATGTCGGTGGTATCGCGATCGACAATCACGGTTGCCCACTTCCAGAGAGCACAATAAAAGCATGTGAAGAGTCTGATGCAGTCCTATTCGGCTCGGTTGGCGGCCCTAAGTGGGAGCACTTACCACCAAATGACCAACCTGAACGCGGTGCCCTACTGCCACTACGCAAACACTTCCAACTGTTCTGTAACTTACGTCCAGCGCAAATTCACTCAGGTCTTGAAGCTTTCTCACCGCTACGTGCAGACATCTCGGGTCGCGGCTTTGACATCGTGGTAGTCCGTGAACTGACGGGTGGTATCTACTTCGGCCAACCGAAAGGTCGTGAAGGTGAAGGCGCAACAGAAAAAGCATTTGATACTGAGGTGTACCACCGCTTTGAGATCGAACGTATTGCAAAAATCGCTTTTGAATCTGCTCGTCTACGTCGCAAGAAAGTGTGCTCTATCGACAAAGCGAACGTTCTACAAAGCTCTATCTTATGGCGTGAAGTAGTCGAAGAAATCGCAAAAGACTACCCAGATGTCGAGTTGTCACACATGTACATTGATAACGCGACTATGCAGCTTATCAAAGACCCTGCTCAGTTCGACGTAATGCTGTGTTCAAACATCTTCGGCGACATCATTTCTGATGAATGTGCGATGATCACAGGCTCTATGGGTATGTTGCCATCAGCAAGTCTAAACGAAAGCAAATTCGGTCTGTACGAGCCAGCAGGTGGCAGTGCACCAGATATCGCAGGTAAGAACATCGCTAACCCTGTGGCACAAATCCTGTCTGCGGCACTGATGCTACGTTATAGCCTAGGTGAGGAAACGGCGGCACAAGACATTGAAGCGGCAGTTTCAAAAGCACTATCAGCGGGTGAGCTTACGGGTGACCTTGCTGGTGACAACCCAGCACTTTCGACGTCTGAGATGGGCGATAAGATCGCTGAGTACATCTTAAACTCTTAATACAGAACAGATTCATAATAAATACTAAATCCTCGGTCAACCAATGGCTTTCCTCTAAGTCATTGGTGCAATAGCAAGGCAGCAAGCCCATTTATATTAAGGCGTTTAGTTCGCTAAATAACTGGATAAATGGGTGTCGCTAACGCAGTTATTGCGGCAAAGGCGACGAGGAAAGGAAGCAAACAATGGGCAAAACATTATACGAAAAAGTCTACGACGCACACGTTGCCGTCGCAGCAGAAGGGGAAAACCCAATCTTGTACATCGACCGTCACTTGGTACATGAAGTGACGTCTCCGCAAGCATTTGACGGCTTGCGTGAAAAAGGTCGTAAGGTGCGTCAGGTCAGCAAAACTTTTGCCACCATGGACCACAACGTTTCAACAACCACCAAAGACATCAACGCATCCGGTGAGATGGCTCGTATCCAGATGGAAACGCTATCGAAAAACTGTGAAGAGTTTGGTGTTACGCTTTACGACATTAACCATAAGTATCAAGGTATTGTGCACGTTATGGGCCCAGAGCTTGGTATTACCCTACCGGGCATGACCATTGTTTGTGGTGACTCGCACACTGCTACACACGGTGCGTTCGGCTCGCTAGCTTTTGGTATTGGAACATCTGAAGTTGAGCACGTATTAGCAACTCAAACGCTAAAACAAGCGCGCGCTAAAACGATGAAGATCGAAGTGAAAGGCAAAGTGGCTCCGGGCATTACTGCGAAAGACATTGTGCTAGCCATCATCGGTGAAACGACAGCAGCAGGCGGTACAGGCTACGTAGTTGAATTCTGTGGTGAAGCGATCACTGACCTTTCAATGGAAGGCCGCATGACCGTATGTAACATGGCGATAGAGCTAGGTGCGAAAGCCGGTTTGATTGCGCCAGATGAAACCACGTTCGAATACATCAAAGGCCGTAAATTCTCACCTCAAGGTGCCGACTTTGATGCAGCAGTAGAATACTGGAAGACATTAAAAACTGACGATGATGCTCAGTTTGATGCAGTCGTGACACTAAACGCAGCGGATATCAGACCACAAGTCACTTGGGGTACTAACCCAGGCCAAGTGATCGCAGTAGATCAACCTATCCCAGCACCAGAAAGCTTTGCCGACCCAGTAGAAAAAGCATCGGCAGAAAAAGCATTGGCTTACATGGGCCTAGAGGCAGGCAAGTCATTGTCTGATTACAACGTCGATAAAGTCTTCGTTGGTTCTTGTACTAACTCACGTATCGAAGACATGCGCGCAGCCGCTGAAGTAGCGAAAGGTCGCAAAGTCGCGCCTCACGTTCAAGCGCTAATCGTTCCTGGCTCTGAGCAAGTAAAAGCGCAAGCAGAAGCGGAAGGCTTGGACGTTATCTTTAAAGAAGCGGGCTTTGAGTGGCGCCTACCAGGTTGCTCGATGTGTCTAGCAATGAACAATGACCGTTTGGGTCCACATGAACGTTGTGCGTCTACTTCAAACCGTAACTTTGAAGGCCGCCAAGGTCGTGATGGCCGTACCCACCTAGTGAGCCCTGCGATGGCAGCGGCAGCAGCAATTGCTGGTCACTTTGTAGATATTCGTGAACTAGACTAAGGAGCAAACCAATGTCAGGCTTTAAACAACACACAGGCTTAGTTGTTCCTCTAGATGCAGCGAACGTTGATACTGATGCCATCATTCCAAAGCAGTTCCTACAAAAGGTCTCCCGCCTAGGGTTTGGTAAGCACCTATTCCATGACTGGCGCTTCCTAGACGATGCTGGCGAACAGCCAAATCCAGAGTTCGTGATGAACGCACCTCGCTACCAAGGCGCGTCTATCTTGCTGGCTCGTGAAAACTTCGGCTGTGGCTCATCTCGTGAGCACGCACCGTGGGCACTAGCGGATTACGGCATCAAAGCGATGATCGCACCAAGCTTTGCCGATATTTTTTACGGCAACTCGATCAACAACCAAATGGTGCCAGTTCGTTTGACTGAACAAGAAGTGGATGAAATCTTCCAGTTTGTTGAGGCAAATGAAGGTGCAGAAGTCGAGGTCGACCTAGAAGCGAATGTCGTTCGTGCCAACGGCAAAGAGTACAGCTTTGAAATCGATTCGTTCCGTCGTCATTGCTTGCTAAACGGTTTGGACAACATTGGTCTAACCCTTCAGCACGAAGATAAGATTGCCGAGTACGAAGCGAATATTCCAAGCTTCTTGCGTTAAGACGCGTTAGTAAATACACAAATCAAGGGCTGGCAATTGTCGGCCCTTTTAATGTTTTGGGTAACCGTTCTCATATCGCTTTGCTTACAGAATACCGAACGCCTCTGTTGAAATTCGTCATCCTGAACAGCGACGAAGGAGTGTAATTCAGGATCTACTGCCAGAGCGCACTGTGCAGATTCATACTGTCTTTACTCAAGAGTTTGTGGGTATTAGATTCCTGATATCGCTTATGCTCCTCGGAATGACGGCGAATAAAGGCCACTGATTACTGAAAGAAAACAAGCACTAAACTGGTCTACACTATCAACAATATCTCATTCAAAGGTATCTCTATGAAGCGTCTGTTATTGCTGTTGTGTACTCTGGTTTCTTTCTCGACATTTTCCGCGCCTAAATCCGACTTATGGCCATATTGGAAACAATCGAATCAAGCCAACCAAACCCAAATTTCTCATCAAGAATGGCAACAACTGCTCGATACTTATTTAGTTGAACAAGGCGAGAATACCTTGTTTCGTTACAGCCAAGTCACCTCAGCCGATAAAACTAAGCTGAAACAATACATCCAGCGTTTGGCAAAACTAGACCCTCGACAATACAGCCAAGCAGAGCAATATGCCTATTGGGTAAACCTTTACAACGCCATCACGGTAGATCTTATTTTGGATAACTATCCAGTCGAATCAATCACCAAGCTAGGTGGCTTATTTAGCTTTGGTCCTTGGGGAGACGATGTGGTCGTAGTCAACGGGAAGGATCTAACTTTAAACGATATTGAACATCGCATTTTACGTCCAATTTGGAATGACCCGAGAACACATTACGCGGTTAACTGTGCCAGCTTGGGATGCCCTAATCTGCAGTCTCAAGCATTCACTGCTGACAACACGCAAGTTCTACTGGATAGTGCCGCCAAAACATTTATTAACAGCAGCAAAGGCGTATCTATCCAAGGTAACACGGCACAGCTGTCTTCTATTTATGATTGGTTTGCAACGGACTTTGGTGGAGAAAAACAAGTCTTCAACCACATCGCAAAGTACGCACCGCAATACAAAAATTTCTCTGGTAAAGTGAAATACGAATACGATTGGGACTTGAATCAAGCCAACTAAACTGGAGAGATTTGAGGTCAATTAGCGTTAGGATCATGATAGGCCAAAAGCTAAAGACACCGGCAACTCAAAAACTAAGACATAAAAAAGGGCACTGAGTGCCCTTTTTAAATCCAATACTTGATAGAAAACGTCCGACTACTTGAAGCCTTTGACTTTCTTAATCAGATCGTAAGCGTTTTGAATCTCTTGAGATTTCTCTTTCGCGACGTTCATCATCTCTGGTGGTAAACCTTTAGCCATCAATTTGTCCGGGTGATGCTCGTTCATCAGTTTACGATAAGCACGCTTAACGGTTTTACTGTCGGCATCTGAAGACACATCCAGAATTTTGTACGCGTCAGCCAGTTGATCTGCTTGTGAAGCTTGTTGCCAGCTACCACCTGAAGATTGGCCTTGATGCTGACCATGAAAACCGCCCTGGCTTTGGAAACGAAATGCGGCTTCTTGCATTTGCAAACGACGCTCTAATTGCTCAGAAGAGAAACCCAAACCACGTGCAATTTTGTGTAGTACATTTCGTTCACTCGGGTGGATCGAGCCATCTGCAAAGGCCGCCGAGATTTGCAGCTCTAAGAAAAATTGCAACAAGTCAAAGCGACCAGCTGTCGAAATTTTCACACGAACAAGAACATCTTCTAACGGAAAGTCGCTGTCTTTACCTTCACGAAACGCGTCTTGCGCTGCGCGACGCTGTTCGCCATGCAAATTCATGCGGTCCATCATGGCTGAAGCCAGTTGGATTTCCTCTTTGGTGACTTGGCCTTTCGCTTTTGCCACATGTCCCATTACCGCAAACGCCGCTTTAAAAAACTCTTCTTGGCGCTGAGCTTGACTTGGCCCTTTTCCAAAGCCGCCAGTAGAGAACCCGGCTTGACTCAAGCGACGTGCTTTATCGAATTGATGGCCAATAAATAAGCCAAAGAGTAAACCTAGCGGCCCGCCAAGTAACAAGCCAAAAAAGGCACCCAGAATTTTGCCAAAAATATGCATTATGTGTTCTCTATCAATGAATTTTTATCGACGACGGCGGTCTTATAGTGCCGGATGCAACGATTTCCTTTATGATAATGGAATTAGTTTTATTTCGGCTAGGCCATTTCGCCTGCTTATCTTTGCAGCTATTTTGTCGTCATTATGCCACAGTGAATCAATACGCTGGGATAAATGCGACTATAGTTGATTCATTTGGCTATTACGCTAGGGTACAACAAGCCCTATAGCCATCGAGTAGTAGTGACACAGGAAAGTTCAATTCAATGCAACATTTCTCCCGCACATTTTTAGCGGCCTCTATCAGCACCGCCTTGTTTGTACCCACCACTCAAGCTGAAGCGAATATCCATGATAGTGTGCAGGAAATGCCCGCCACAGATCAATGTTTGGTCGATACAAGTGGCGAGGAGGACGCTCTTAATACCCCAGTAGTGGTAGAAGCTGACACCCTGCAAGCCATCAATGGTGACAAAGCTCAGTACTCAGGTAATGTACAAGTCACCCAAGGCCAGAAGAAAATTACCGCAGATAGCGTAACGCTGCACCAACAAGACAACGTCGTGGTTGCCGAAGGCAACGTGACTTTCAATGACGGCCAAGTCAAAGCTCGATCTGATCGTGTTACTAACGACATTAATCAAGATACGTTTTCACTTGAGAACACCGATTATCAGTTCCTTTGCCAACAAGGCCGAGGCACTGCAGCCTATATCGCTCGCACAGGTCAGTCGGTTTATGAACTCGAAGACGGCTCTATCACATCGTGCCCTCAAGGCGATAATTCATGGCGATTGGTTGCGTCAGGCATCGATGTTGACCAAGATGAAGAGACAGCGACGCTGCACCACCCTCGATTTGAAGTGTTAGATGTGCCTGTTTTCTATGTGCCGTATCTAACCATGCCAATTGGAGATACGCGTAAAACGGGTTTCCTCTTCCCTTCTTTATCGTATGGTTCTAGTGATGGTATGGAAGTCGAGGTGCCATTCTATTGGAACATCGCGCCTCAATATGACATGACACTCACCACGCTCTATATGCAGCAACGTGGTACAAAACTCGATACTGATTTCCGCTATCTAACAGATGGTTGGGGAAATGGGGAAATCAAAGGCGAATACCTCAATAGTGATCGCAAATATCAGGACGAGTCTCGTTGGGGCTACCAAGTTAAACACGACGGTATCATCAATAAACAGTGGATAGTCAAAGTCGATTACTCAAAAGTGAGTGATATTGATTACTTCCTCGATCTCGACTCCGACATTGGTAACCGTGAAGATGGTCAACTGGTCCAAGAAGGACAAGTACAATATCGTTCTGACTTCTGGGATGCCTCGTTAACCGTTCGTGACTTCCAAATCTTATTGAAAGAAGAGAACCGCCCTTATCGCCTGCTTCCTCAGTTAGACTTGAACTACTACACGCCGTTGTGGGGAGATTACCTTAACTTTGACGTGAAGAGCCAAGTCAGCCGCTTCGATACCAGCGATGCTGCGCGACCAAATGCGACCCGTGTTCACATTGAACCAGGGCTTACATTACCACTCTCAAACTCATGGGCAACGTGGACAACAGAAGCGCGTGTGCTCTCTACGTATTACTCTCAAGACTTAACGGGTTTGACAGATGTAAACTTGCAAAACCAGTTGGATGATGAAGTTTCTCGTGTTATTCCTGAGTTCCGTACGCATGCGCAACTTTACTTAGAGCGAGATACAAGCTGGATCAAGGGCTACACACAAACACTGGAGCCTCAGCTGCAGTACTTGTACGTACCTGAAGAAGATCAAACCAACATCTACAACTACGATACCACCTTGCTACAAACCGACTACTACGGGCTATTCCGCAGTCGTAAGTACAGTGGCATTGATAAAATCGCCTCGGCGAACCAGTTAAGCTACGGTGCGAGTACTCGCTTCTTTGATGATGACTATAAAGAGCGTCTTAACGTTTCATTTGGTCAGATTTACTACTTCGATAAAAAGACCAAACTGAGCAACAGCCCAAATCTTCCGGATGAGACAACCAATTACTCATCATGGGCAATTGAAGCTGATTTCAACTACAACGATTACTTGTTCTATCACGGTGGAATTCAATACGATATTGATTTGAGCTCCATGCAGTTGGCAAACAGTACCTTGGAATACCAATTCAACGGCGGCTTTATTCAGGGTAACTATCGCTACGTTACGCGTGAATACATCGAAGATACGATCATTCTCGAAAACCTAGACACAATTACTCGTAAAGGTATTTCTCAAGCAGGTATTGTAGCGGCCTACGAGTTCAACCCGAACTGGTCTGCGAGTGGTCAATACTACTACGACCTCAATGAAAATGCGGACCTAGAATGGTTAGCGAGCCTACGTTACCAATCTGACTGTTGGTACATTGGCGTCACTTACTCAAACCAATTGCTTGGTTGGGAAGACCAAGCTATCGGCAGCACCGGGGCATCACCTGAATACGAAAATAACTTCAGCGTTAACTTCGGTATTCAAGGCTTTGCGACCAACCAGCGTGAAGACACTGCTGTCAAAGAACTGGATGGTTCTGACAACGCGATTAAGTACGGCCGCCCATTCTATCTGAACAATTAATCAAAATAGGCGTCTTAAATGAATAAGACGCCTATTCAAAAATACTGACGGAATTTTAAATGAAAATTTGGAAATCAATCTTATTCACGACCCTACTCTCTTGCGGAGCGGTTGCAGCACCAGTAGAGATCGATAAGGTTGCGGTCATCGTGAACGACGGTGTAGTTCTACAAAGCGACATCGAAACAGCGATGAAAACGCTGCAAGCCAACGCACGTCAAAGTGGAAAGAGCTTACCTTCCACCAGCGTGTTAAAAGAACAAGTCGTTGAAAAACTTATCATTGATACGTTGCAAGGCCAAGAAGCAGACCGTATTGGTGTGCGTATTGACGACAACCGTTTAAACCAAGCGATTGCAGAGATCGCACGTAATAATGAGCAATCGGTAGAACAACTCGCCGCTTCTGTAGAAAGTGAAGGTTTAAGTTACCCAGAATTCCGCGAACAAATTCGTAAGGAAATCGCCGCATCAGAAGCTCGCAATGCACTGGTTCGTCGCCGTATTAATATCCTTCCAGCAGAGGTCGATAGCCTTGCTGAGCAACTATCACAAGAAACCAATGCGACTGTTCAATACAAAATTGGACACATTCAACTGCGCTTCTCTGACGATAAAGAAAAGTCAGCTGTAGAAGCAGAAGCTAAAGCGCTCGCGAAAAAGCTAAACGAAGGTGCAGACTTTACGGAGATGGCCTACACCTACTCAAAAGGTCCTAAAGCTTTACAAGGTGGTGACTGGGGCTGGATGCGTAAAGAAGAGATGCCAACCATCTTTGCTGATCAGATCAAGATGCAAAACAAAGGCAGCATTATTGGTCCATTCCGTAGTGGCGTTGGTTTCCACATCCTAAAAATAGAGGATGTAAAAGGCCTAGAAACGGTTGCGGTAACGGAAGTAAATGCGCGTCATATTTTGATTAAACCAACCGTGATTCTGAGCGACGAAGGGGCGAAGAAGCAACTGAATGAATTTGTACGCCGCATCAAAGCCGGTGAAGCAACGTTCGCTCAATTGGCAACACAATACAGTCAAGATCCTGGCTCGGCAGCACAAGACGGTGAACTAGGTTATCAAACACCAGATCTTTACGTGCCAGAATTCAAGCACCAAGTAGAAACTCTGCCAGTTGGCTCAATCAGCGAACCGTTCAAAACCGTTCACGGCTGGCATATCGTTGAAGTGTTGGATCGTCGCCAAGTTGACCGCACTGACTCAGCGATGAAGAACAAAGCTTACCGTATTCTATTTAATCGTAAATTTAATGAAGAAGCGGGCGCATGGATGCAAGAGCTACGCGCAAGTGCGTTTGTTGAAATCGTGGATGACAACAATGACAACTAATACAATTCGTAG
Organism: Vibrio sp. 2304; assembly: GCF_033339475.1. Lineage (NCBI taxonomy): Bacteria > Pseudomonadati > Pseudomonadota > Gammaproteobacteria > Vibrionales > Vibrionaceae > Vibrio > Vibrio sp. 2304. Next base: position 64,577 of record NZ_JAWOUQ010000006.1, read on the forward strand.
AATTGTCGTAACCGCAGGGGAACCTGCGGGTATCGGCCCAGACTTAGTGCTTGCCCTATCGAAAGAAGATTGGGCGCACCAAATTGTCGTCTGTGCCGATAAGAATATGCTGACGGAGCGAGCCAAGCAGCTTGGCATCGAAGTCCAACTGTCTGATTACAATCCAGAAGAAGCACCTAAAGCACAAAAAGCGGGCACGCTTATCGTTGACCATATCCAAATATCGGAACCTGCGGTCGCAGGCGAGCTCAATGAAGCGAATGGCCACTATGTACTAAAAACGCTAGAAAGAGCGGCTTTAGGCTGTATGAATGATGAATTTGATGCTATTGTCACCGGCCCTGTTCATAAGGGGGTGATTAATCGCGCAGGTGTTGCATTCAGTGGTCATACTGAATTTTTCGCCGAGAAGTCACAAACGCCGCTAGTCGTAATGATGCTAGCAACGGAAGGACTACGCGTGGCGCTGGTTACAACACATATTCCTTTAGCTTATGTGTCCAAAGCCGTCACCGAAGAGCGATTAGAAAAAATCATCGATATTCTTCATAAAGACCTTGTAGAAAAGTTTGCTATCGCACAACCAAACATCTACGTTTGCGGGCTTAACCCTCATGCTGGCGAAGATGGCTGCTTAGGTCGTGAAGAGATCGAAACCATCACTCCGACACTGGAAAAAATTCGACAAGAAAAAGGTATCAACCTGATCGGCCCTCTGCCGGCTGATACCATTTTCAATGAAAAATATTTAAATGATGCTGATGCTGTTTTAGGCATGTACCATGATCAAGTGTTGCCAGTATTAAAATACAAAGGCTTTGGTCGTTCAGTAAACATTACTCTTGGTCTACCTTTTATTAGAACATCGGTGGACCACGGTACTGCATTAGATCTGGCAGGGACAGGTCAAGCGGATACAGGGAGTTTCCGAACAGCGCTCACGCATGCGATAGATTTGGTAGAGAAGAAACAATGAGAAATGATGTCCATTTAGGACACAAAGCGCGTAAACGTTTTGGTCAAAACTTCCTGAACGATCCATACATTATTGATGGAATCGTATCAGCGATTAACCCAAAACCAGGTCAAAACCTGGTTGAAATCGGTCCTGGTCTTGGTGCAATCACTGAGCCAGTAGGTCGTGAAGTAGATAAGTTCACAGTTATCGAATTAGACCGCGATCTGGCGGAACGCCTACGTACTCACCCTGAACTGGCAGATAAGTTGACCATCCATGAGGGTGACGCTATGCGTTTTGACTTTACTCAACTAGTGAAGCCAAACAACAAGCTGCGCATTTTTGGTAACTTGCCGTACAACATCTCTACACCATTGATGTTCCACCTTTTCGAGTTCCATAAAGACATTCAAGACATGCACTTTATGTTGCAAAAAGAAGTGGTAAACCGCTTAGCCGCCGGCCCTGGCAGCAAAGCTTACGGCCGTTTAACGGTAATGGCTCAGTACTACTGTAAAGTGGTACCGGTACTGGAAGTACCGCCAACGGCATTCGTTCCACCACCGAAAGTGGATTCTGCCGTTGTTCGTTTAGTGCCTTACGAAGAGCTGCCATGCCCGGCGAAAGATCTGCGTTTGCTCGATCGCGTTTGTCGTGAAGGCTTTAACCAACGTCGTAAAACAGTTCGTAACTGCTACAAATCGTTGTTAAGCACAGAAGTACTAGAAGAGCTAGGTGTTAATCCAAGCATGCGTCCAGAGAACCTGACGCTAGAACAATTCGTCGCAATGGCGAACTGGCTTGCGGATAACCCGCAGCACTAAGAACTCAAACAATGAGCCAAACCCTTGTAGGTTTGGCTTATTATTATTGGGATATTACGTTTCTGAGGAGTGCACATGGACGTCATTCAACCTTGCATCAAAATTCAAGTTCACACCAAATACATCGAAGAACAGTCCAACCCAGAGCTACAACGCTACGTTTTCGCTTATATCATCACCATCAAAAACCTTAGCCAGCAAACCGTACAGTTAGTGAGCCGCCGCTGGCTAATCACAGACTCGAATGGCAAGCAAATGACGGTTGAAGGTGACGGAGTGGTAGGCCAGCAGCCCTTTATTCCAAGCAATGATGAATACACGTACAGTAGCGGAACCGCGTTAGAAACCCCTGTCGGCGTTATGCAAGGACACTACAAAATGCTGGATGAGAAAGGGCAAGAGTTCATCACCGAAATCGAACCATTTCGCTTGGCTGTTCCAAATGTTTTAAATTAGTAAATTGGAGATTCAGTGGCTACCTATATTGTTGGTGACATCCAAGGCTGTTTTGATGAATTGCAGCGACTACTAGAAAAAGTATCTTTCTCTGCGAAAAAAGACCAACTTTGGCTTGCTGGTGATTTGGTCGCCAGAGGGCCTAAATCACTAGAAACGTTACGCTTTGTGAAGTCACTTGGCGCAAGCGCAATCGTGGTGCTTGGTAATCACGACCTTCACCTTCTAGCAGTGGCTCACGGGATAAAAAAGGTCAAAGACAAAGATAGAACCGCACCTATTTTCACGGCCCCTGACAAAGAGGAACTACTGACATGGCTAGCTCAGCAACCTCTAATGGCCGAGCATGACGAGTTCGTGATGTGTCACGCTGGCATATCACCGCAGTGGAATCTAAAAACAGCGAGAAAGTGTGCCCGTGAAGTTGAGCGCATCATCCAAAGTGAAGAGCTGCCTTGGCTATTAAAAAACATGTACAGCAATCAACCGGATTCCTGGGATGACTCTCTACAGGGTTTGGACCGATACCGCTATATTATCAATGCTTTTACGCGGATGCGCTTTTGTTTCCCTGATGGTCGTTTGGATATGGATTGTAAATTACCACCGCAACAAGTTTCTGGTAACGAACTTATTCCATGGTTTGATGTGCCTAAACGTATCCACTTAAACAAAGCGGTGCTCTTTGGGCACTGGGCTGCACTGCAAGGTTATATGAACAACGAAGTCATCGGGCTAGATACTGGCTGTGTTTGGGGCGGAAGCCTAACCATGATCCGTTGGGAAGATAAGAAAATTTTTACTCAGGATGCGTTAAGTTAAACACTGAATAACAGTCGATAATCCATAGTAGGAGGAATACCTGTCACTTAACACCTCCTGTAGGGTCATTCCAACGAGCCTTAACGAGACTAGAAATCTAATATCCTCGCGCTGCGAATAGATAGAAATACCTTTGACAACAAAGTACTCGTATAGAGGCTCCTGAATCTCGCTCTTTCGTCGCTTTTAAGGATGACGGTAGGTTGGGATGGCCGCTCGCTGTTATACGAGCGGCATTACCGTATTAACTATGCGGTGTTAATCTCGAATTACTTTTCTAACACAGTAAAGCGCATGTTGTAGGCGTTCTTCTCATCGGCTTGATACATTTCTGAGTAAGTTTCCTTAAACTCGTCTCCCCAATCTGGGAACTGAGTATCACCATCAATCGCGGCTTCAATGTGTGTTACATACAGTTTATTGGCCATAGGCAGACAAGTGGTGTAAATCGCACCACCACCAATGATCATCACTTCTTCCACATCACCTGCGACTTCCAGAGCCTGCTCAATCGATGTTACGGTAGTGACACCTTCGATCTTTAGTGTCTCATCACGGCTAATAACAATATTCAAGCGACCTGGTAAAGGGCGACCAATAGACTCATAGGTTTTGCGTCCCATCACAACCGGTTTTCCCATGGTACAACGCTTAAACCAAGCGAAATCGGCGGGAAGATGCCAAGGCATTTGATTGTCTTTGCCAATGATGCGATTGTCGGCCATCGCGGCAATCATACTAATGATCATGTTAGGTCCTTATACAATTGGTCTGCGGCGATAGAATAACAGCCCTGGAACCGCAAGACCAACAGCTAAACCTGCAATAATAAACATGGCCTTAAGAAAGTTTTCCATACAGGTTGCGACAAGCTCGGGTGAGTAGCCAACATGATTGATTTCTACCATAGCGATCATTGCTTTGTACGCAAACACACCCGGCACCATCGGGATCAAAGCAGCCACAGTAAACACTTTTGGATGCGCGAGAAAACGGTGAGACCAGTACACACCAATCATCCCAACTAACGTCGCAGCAAAAAAGGTTGCCCACTCAATAGGAATGCCAAACTGCATCATCAAGTAGCGGCTACCATGACCAATCGCGCCACCAACAGCGCAATACACTAAAGCTCTTTGTGGCACGTTAAAAACCAATGCAAATCCTACGGCGGGAATCGCCGCAAAAAACATGTCATTCAACAGGCCAAACATCAAATCAAATAAACTCATTAGATTGCCCACCCCCAAATTCCAGTTACACTCATCGCAGCAACGATCCCCAAACATGTCGCCAACGTTAGTAAACTAGCCATCACAAATCGAGCAATCCCCATATTAATGTGGCCTTTCAACATATCTGCGACAGAGTTAATGAGTGGGAAACCAGGTACAAGCATTAATACTGACGATGCCATTGCTACGGTAGGTAGATTACCGATTTGGTAAATTTCCGCCTGTGCTGAAATTAAGGTAGTCACAAAAGCGGTCGCAGCAAAGTTCAATAGAGGGTTGAAATGACGATGACCAATTTCTTGGCGAACGATCATGCCACCAGCTGAAGCTAAAAAGGTCATGATGAAGACTCCCCAATCACCACCAGCTAGATGACTGAATGCCGCACAAGACAAGCCAATCATAAACACCACCAACCAGCGGTTATAACGCTCTGGACTGATAGCGTTCAGCTTTTTCTGCGCCATGGTTGCATCGAGCAAACCACGCTCCATCATGATACAGATTCGTTGAATTTGCGTAATAACGCGCATATTGATGCCACGATCAGCGCAGCTTCGGGTGGTGGTGATGCAATGCCCATCCATTACCGTCGTCACAACCAATGCATTAGCTGATAGTGCTACCGCAACTTCATTCACCCCACAAGCTAGGCCAATACGACGCATAATATCGCTCACAAGAGTACTTTCAGCACCATGAGCAAGTAGCATTTGTCCGGCTTGGGCGACAAGACGAGAAATCGATCGTTGAGTAGATACCGCCAACTCTCTAGGCGGTATGGTTTCTAGAGTCATAAATAAGTCTAATTCCTTTTAGGGTGTTACTCATTCATACGCGCGAGGGCCAAACTAACCCTCAAAAAACACGACGTATCGGTTATTGTGCCGTAAATCACATCACCTAAATATGATTTAGATACAAAAAAAGCCGCAATAAATAATTGCGGCTTAATGAATTATAGGCAAACAGGCATTGTTTGACCGTTCTGATTAGTCACGAACGTAGACAACGTGACCGTCATCTTCTTCATCGTCCCAGTCATCCCAATCGTCGTCGTCATCTTCAGTGATAACGTCTTTACCCGCCATCGCATCTTTATGGTAATCATCCCACATGAAGTTAACTTTATCTTCTTCAGCCACTTCTTCCTCTTCGCGAGGTAGGTTATCCATAAAGTCAGCCAGTTTGTAACAAAGCTCTTTAGTACCGTTACGATTGATCGCCGAGATCTTAAAGTACTCGTCTTCCCAACCTAGTGCGTCTAAGATTTCTTGGATCTTCTCATTCGCTTCTTCTTCAGGCATTAGATCAACTTTGTTGAACACTAACCAGCGCGGCTTACTTGCCAGTTTTTCGCTGTATTGTTCTAGTTCATCAATGATCGTCAATGCATTTTGCACCGGATCGGACTGATCAATTGGCATAATATCGATCATGTGCAGCAACACTCGACAACGCTCTAAGTGCTTCAAGAATCGAATACCAAGGCCAGCGCCATCTGCTGCACCCTCGATCAAACCAGGGATGTCTGCAACAACAAAACTTTTCTCTGGTACGACACTTACGACACCCAAGCTTGGGATCAAAGTCGTGAATGGGTAATCAGCGACTTTCGGTTTTGCTGCTGATACTGCGCGGATAAAGGTTGATTTACCAGCATTAGGTAGACCAAGCATACCCACATCAGCAAGAAGCAATAGCTCAAGGCGAATTTCGCGTACTTCACCTTTTGTACCCAATGTTCTCTGACGAGGCGCGCGGTTTACTGAAGATTTGAAACGCGTGTTACCTAGACCGTGCCAACCGCCTTTTGCGATCATCACTTTCTTACCGTGTTCAGCAACTTCCGCCACGATTTCATTTGTGTGGATATCCACAGCGCGCGTACCCACAGGTACACGAAGAACGATGTCTTTACCACGCTTACCTGTACAGTTACCACCGCGACCGTTTTCACCACGCTCAGCTTCGTAGAAGCGCTGGAAACGGTAATCAATCAGAGTATTTAGGTTTTCATCAGCTTGGATATAAACATCACCACCGTCACCGCCATCACCGCCATCAGGGCCACCTTTAGTGATGAATTTTTCACGCCAGAAACTGACAACGCCACTACCGCCATCACCAGCCTGAACTTTTACTACCGCTTCATCTACGAACTTCATCTTTTACTCCGACTACTTCGTGCGTGGATTAAATCTTACTATGTCATCCGACAATTTTAGCAGATGACAGATCTAAGCTCCCAGATTCAAATCGCTTAGGATCTTAGCGAGAAACTTCGATATGTCGACTGCCACAAATAAAAAACCCCGCCGATTCGGCAGGGCTTTTGAATTCAGCTTAAAGCTATTAAGTAATTTGGTTAAAAACCTAATTACTCAGCTTCGATGCTTACAAACTTACGGTTCTTAGGACCTTTCACTTCGAACTTCACTTTACCTTCAGTAAGAGCGAATAGAGTGTGGTCTTTACCGATACCTACGTTGTTACCAGCGTGGAACTTAGTACCACGTTGACGAACGATGATGTTACCTGCAAGTACAGATTCACCACCGAAACGCTTAACACCTAGACGTTTGCTTTCTGAATCGCGGCCGTTACGAGTAGAACCACCAGCTTTTTTGTGTGCCATTGTTAAACTCTCCTAATAGATTAAGCGTTGATACCAGTGATCTTCACTTCAGTGAACCACTGACGGTGACCCTGTTGCTTACGAGAGTGCTTACGACGACGGAACTTAACGATTTTAACTTTATCGCCACGACCGTGTTGTACAACTTCAGCAACAATTTTGCCGCCCTCTACAAGAGGAGCACCAACTTTGATGTCTTCGCCGTTAGCAACAAGAAGAACTTTATCAAATTCTACAGTTGCACCAGTTTCAACGTCTAATTTCTCTAAACGAAGAGTTTGACCTTCGCTTACACGGTGTTGTTTACCACCAGATTGGAAAACAGCGTACATATTTTACTCCGCTTTTTCCGCACAGCCTTTCTTGAGGGTGTGCGCTAAACTAATCATCAATAGGGCGCAGATTCTACAGAATAGATGCTCCTATGACAAGCCATATTTTGAAAAAATTGGCGAAAAGCTAATCGCCAAAGAAAAGTGCGGCAATCATGCCCTTTAGTAATGTATTAATCAACGTTTTTTAGTGTATTATTCGACAATTATATAAATCGAATAAGCCTTGCAGGGTCTAACTTCAGCCGGATATACGATGGATTTTAAAACTATCCAAGCGCTTACTGCCGATGACATGGCAAAAGTGAATGAAACAATTCAAGCCCAACTTAATTCTGATGTCTCTTTAATCAACCAGCTCGGTTTTTATATCGTGAGTGGTGGAGGCAAACGTCTAAGACCGCTTTTAGCGATACTGTCAGCCCGTGCACTTGGTTACCAAGGCAATGGTCATACAATGGCAGCTGCGTTTATTGAGTTCATCCATACAGCGACTTTGCTGCATGATGACGTGGTAGATGAATCAGACATGCGCCGTGGTAAAGCCACTGCGAATGCAGCATTTGGCAATGCGGCTAGCGTATTAGTTGGGGACTTTATCTATACACGCTCATTTCAGATGATGACAGAACTAGGATCCATGAAGATCCTTAAACTAATGAGCAATGCCGTAAACGTGATCGCCGAAGGTGAAGTACAGCAGTTGATGAACTGTAACGACCCTGACACGACAGAAGAAAGCTACATGCAAGTCATCTACTCTAAGACTGCGCGCTTATTTGAATCCGCAACTCAAATCGGTGCAATCTTAAATGATGCTCCTGAGCATGTTGAAATCGCAATGCAAAATTACGGTAAGTATCTAGGCACTGCGTTTCAGCTCATTGATGACGTCATGGATTACACTTCTGATGGCGAAGACATGGGTAAAAATGTGGGTGATGACTTGGCCGAAGGCAAGCCAACTTTACCTCTACTCCATGCTATGCGTAATACCACACCAGAAAACGCCATCATGATTCGTGAAGCGATTGAGAAAGCGAATGGAATGGAGCGCTTAGAAGAAATTCTTGCGGTCATGAAAGAAGCAGGCTCTCTGGAATACACAACGCAAAAAGCTCTAGAAGAAGCAGACAAAGCAATCGCAGAACTATCAGTGTTGCCAGAGTCTGAATACAAACAAGCGCTTGTTACTCTGGCTCATGTCGCAGTACAACGCACGAAGTAATCAATAGCTACCCGTAACGCAAGGCTTATAGCGAAAAGGAAGAGCACGCTCTTCCTTTTTTACGTTTGATACCTAATGACGACGCCCGGGGCGCTAGTAATATCTGTCACTACCGCCATGCAGTTGTGGATCATCTTCTATTTCATCAAAGCTAACGGCGAGTTGCTGTTCAGTCCCTTGTTTGGACAACAATACCGTCTCTGCTTCATGGTCGACCACTAATATCGTACCGACGCCTTGTTGGCACTCAACAACCATGCCTTTACGGATTCGACTCGCTTCCATCATCTTCTCCTTCACTACGTGGTTTTGTTCGACCATTTTTACGAAGTTGAGAAATCAAGGATCAAAAAAGCCGATCAAAATGATCGGCTTTCTTCTTATATAGGCTTTCTAGGTTACTTTGCGAATTCAACACCAATGTTGATGTCGCCATTTAGTGTTTCTAGCATACCGTCTAATGCAGACTTTTCGTAATCGCTGAGTTTGCCGTAGCTTAGTACTTCTTCAACGCCTTCTTTACCCAGTTTTACAGGTTGCGCGAAGTAAGTCGCGTGTTCGCCGTCGCCTTCAACGTAAGCGCACTCAACTACGCCTTCTTCACCTTGAAGAGCACGAACCAGAGACAGACCAAAGCGACATGCAGCTTGGCCCATTGATAGTGTTGCACTACCACCACCCGCTTTCGCTTCTACAACTTCAGTACCTGCATTTTGAATACGTTTCGTTAATGCTTCTACTTCTTCAGCTGTAAACTCAACACCTTCTACTTGAGACAGTAGAGGTAAGATCGTTACGCCAGAGTGACCACCAATTACTGGCACGCGAACGTCACCTGGATCTTTGTCTTTTAGCTCAGCAACAAACGTTTCTGAACGGATAACATCCAACGTTGTTACACCAAATAGACGACGCTTATCATAAACACCCGCTTTTTTAAGAACTTCAGCAGCAATTGGCACTGTTGTATTTACAGGGTTTGTGATGATACCAACACAAGCTTTCGGACAAACAACCGCAATCTTCTCCGCTAGCGATTTAACGATACCAGCGTTTACATTAAATAGATCCGCACGATCCATACCTGGCTTACGCGCAACACCAGCAGAAATTAGCACAACATCCGCGCCTTCTAGTGCTGGAGTAGGATCTTCACCAGCGTAACCTTTGATAGAAACTGGCGTAGGGATGTGGCTAAGATCAGCGGCCACACCTGGAGTTACTGGAGCAATATCATATAGGGCTAGATCAGAACCAGCAGGAAGACGGTTCTTAAGTAGAAGGGCCAGGGCTTGACCGATGCCACCAGCGGCACCAATAACGGCTACTTTCATGTAGTTCTCCTTGAGAGTATTTCTCTTATAAACGTATTCGTAGGGTAGTTTGTAACCAACTTAAATAAAGCTATCGGAATCACAACTTGATTACAATCAATTAACGCTAGCTTTGCGACCTCGCGCAACTCGCTGTTACCGTGCTACAAATGGGGCTTGGATTATTCTTTTATTCTGTTGAAATGACAAGGAATTCAAGAAAACAGATACAGCCCTACTTCAGCGCGCTAAAGAATTCTATGTGGTATATAGTTTACAGTGACGCATCTAACATAATCCTGGGACTCTTTGGCACCGCCTGAATATATATGCGAGAATATGCAAAATTGCTGACCCGTAATAAGAGATTTGTAATGACTATGCGCAATTCAGAAAAACAAGACAACTTAGTTCGCGCCTTTAAAGCCCTGTTAAAAGAAGAAAGCTTTGGCTCACAGGGCGAGATTGTTGACGCACTCAAACAGCAAGGGTTTGAGAGTATCAACCAATCTAAAGTCTCACGTATGCTGACTAAATTTGGCGCCGTCCGTACGCGCAATGCAAAAATGGAAATGGTTTACTGTCTTCCTGCTGAGCTAGGTGTCCCAACAGTCAGCAGCTCTCTGCGTGAACTGGTACTAGACATCGATCGTAACGCAGCGTTAGTGGTAATTCACACCGGCCCAGGTGCAGCACAGTTGATTGCTCGCTTGCTTGATTCACTCGGTAAATCCGAAGGTATTCTTGGTGTTGTCGCAGGTGACGATACCATTTTCATTACGCCAACCATGGCAATTACGACTGAGCAACTCTTCAAATCAGTGTGCGAGCTGTTCGAATATACAGGTTAAGTTCTATAAAGCTTCAATCAGCTAACTCATTGTGGGTTATAAAAGAAGTCTCATTTTGTAGCCCATAATTTATGTAAATTTTTTGCTTACTCCGCTCATTCTTTAACCATCCATTTTGTGATTAACATCACGCAATTGATCTTTTTCATTTCAGTCACTAAACGTTAATTAAGTAATTGTTATAAAAAGAATTAAATCACAAATTGAATCCTATCCCCTGATACAAAATTCAGACTTATCAACTATAACATTTAACAATTGGATAATTTTCTGCCAATTTTTTGTTATGATTCGCTCGCTTTTTCAAACGATTGGATTGAAAAAGGTGCCGTTTCCAAATAGGAAACTCCAGAAGTGATTTATGGTTATTTCCGGGTAAATAATGAATATAAGGAAGGGAAATTCATGGCATTTAACAAACTTCTCAAAGTAGGCGCTATCGCTGCAGCCGTAATGGGCGCAGGCGCAGTTAACGCTCAAGAGTTTATTACCATCGGTACTGGCTCTGTGACTGGTGTTTACTACCCAACTGGTGGTGCTATCTGTAAGTTGGTAAATAAAGGTCGTAAAGACCACAACATCCGTTGTTCAGTAGAATCGACTGGTGGCTCAATTTACAACGTTAACACTATCCGTGCAGGCGAATTAGATTTTGGTATCGTGCAATCGGATTGGCAGTACCACGGCTACAACGGTACGAGCAAGTTTGAAGAACAAGGCCCGTACAAGAAGCTACGCGCAATGTTCTCTCTTCATACAGAACCTTTCAACATCATTGCGCGTGCAGATTCAGGTATTGAAAACGTTGAAGACCTGAAAGGTAAGCGTGTAAACATCGGTAACCCAGGCTCTGGTGACCGTGCAACGATGGGCGTTGTCATGGAAGCGATGGGTTGGACAAACGACAGCTTCAAATTGGCGTCTGAGCTAAAAGGCTCTGAACGCTCTCAGGCACTTTGTGATAACAAAATTGACGCCTTCATTTACATGGTCGGCCACCCGAACGGTTCAATCAAAGAAGCAACCACATCATGTGATGCGAAGCTAGTTTCAGCAACAGGCCCTAAAATCGATAAAATTGTTGCCGACAACCCATACTACGCCTTTAGCTCAGTACCGGCTGGTATGTACCGCGGTACAGACAAAGACGTAAACAGCTTTGGTGTTGCAGCAACAATGGTAACGACCTCTGATGTTTCAGACGATGTCGCTTACAACGTGGCAAAAGCTGTGTTTGAAAACTTTGATACCTTCAAACGTCTACACCCTGCATTCGCAAACTTGAAGAAAGAAGACATGGTGAAAGCTGGTCTTTCTATTCCTCTTCACCCAGGTGCAGAAAAATACTACAAAGAAATGGGTCTAATTAAGTAATTTCCTCAGACTCTACATACAGGCAGGAAAGAATATTTTCTGCCTGTTTGTGCATACAGGTTGTAGCACGTTCTAACTGTATGCTTCATTCGCCAGTTTTCTTCTGAAAACTGCGAGCTCATACCCAAGAAAACTTAAACGCCGCCTAACAGAGTATCCAACAATCAACACTTTGAGTTCAGGCAGCAAAATACTCGAAAGCAAACTTCGCTCCATTCACTACACTGATAGAGGCGAAGTGTGGTTCTCGATAAAAATCAGACAGGACCATCAATAATAAGGAAAAAGTACATGGCGACGAATCAAGCTCCGTCACAAGATGTGCAAGAAATGGTGGCTCAGGCAGACACAGGTGCACGTAGCCCTTCGGGAATGCAAGGACGAATCCTTTGGTTTGTTCCTCTGTGTTGGTCACTATTTCAATTATGGTACGCATCCCCGTTACCATTTATTTTCAATTTTGGCGTACTGAACGACACGGAAGCGCGATCTATCCACCTTACTTTCGCGATCTTTTTGGCTTTCACTGCTTATCCAGCGATGAAGAATTCTCCTCGCGATCATATCCCTCTTGTTGATTGGATACTCGCGTTGGCTGGCAGCTTTTCAGCAGCCTATATATACCTTTTTTATACCGAGCTAGCAGGACGCTCAGGCGCACCGACAACGGTTGATATCGTTGTTGCTGTTATCGGTATGATCCTCCTTTTAGAAGCAACACGCCGAGCTCTTGGTCCACCATTGATGGTCGTGGCTGCTGTTTTCCTTACTTACACCTTTGCAGGCCCTTACATGCCTGACGTTATCGCACACAAAGGGGCAAGCTTGAACAAGGCCATGTCTCACTTGTGGCTAACAACAGAAGGCGTATTTGGGGTTGCGCTAGGTGTTTCTACCTCTTTTGTCTTCTTGTTTGTATTGTTTGGAGCAATGCTGGAACGCGCTGGTGCTGGTGCTTACTTCATTAAAGTTGCCTTCTCGTTACTTGGCCATATGAAAGGTGGTCCAGCTAAAGCGGCCGTTGTTGCATCAGGTTTATCTGGTCTGGTTTCTGGTTCTTCAATCGCAAACGTAGTAACAACTGGCACCTTTACGATTCCACTGATGAAGCGTGTTGGCTTTCCCGGCACAAAAGCGGGTGCGGTAGAGGTAGCGGCTTCAACCAATGGTCAGTTAACACCGCCAATCATGGGTGCAGCAGCATTTTTGATGGTGGAATACGTCGGTATCTCCTACGTTGAGGTGATTAAAGCCGCCCTACTTCCAGCGCTAATCTCTTATATTGCTTTAATTTACATTGTTCACCTTGAAGCGTGTAAAGCAGGCATGACAGGCCTTCCTCGTCGCCACAACCCAACACTAGTACAAAGTCTGCTGTCCTTTACTGGCACAATCTTAGGATTGTGTGTGATCAGCGCATTGGTTTACTACGGAGTGGGTTGGACAAAGGACGTCTTTGGTGATGCCGCGACACCAATTGTTACCGTCGCACTATTAATCGCGTACGTTGGGTTGGTGAAAGTCTCAGCAAATCACGTGCAAGATGGCGCAATTGAGATTGATGCAGAATTAACAGAAGTACCTGATCCTGGCCCAACCGTTAAGTCAGGCTTGCACTACCTACTCCCTATCGTCGTATTGGTTTGGTGTTTGACTGTCGAACGTTTCTCACCTGGCCTTTCGGCATTCTGGGCAACGGTGTTCATGATTTTCATTTTGCTGACTCAACGTCCGTTGATTGCACTGCTGTCAAAGCAAGGTGACATGCTTCAGCAAACCAAAGATGGCTTTGTCGATCTTGCCGAGAGCTTAGTTTCTGGTGCGCGCAATATGATTGGTATCGGCGTTGCAACCGCGGCAGCGGGCACCGTTGTTGGTGTTGTTACACTAACGGGTATCGGCCTAGTGATGACCGACTTCGTCGAGTTTATCTCTGGTGGCAGCATCATTCTTATGCTGCTCTTTACCGCCATCATTAGCTTGGTTCTGGGGATGGGTCTGCCAACAACGGCGAACTACATCGTGGTCTCTACGCTAATGGCGCCGGTTATTGTTACGCTCGGCGCAGCGCATGGCTTGATTATTCCGTTGATAGCTGTGCACTTGTTCGTTTTCTACTTTGGTATTTTGGCCGACGATACCCCACCTGTAGGTCTTGCGGCTTTTGCAGCAGCAGCAATTGCGAAATCAGATCCAATTCGTACCGGTATCCAAGGTTTTACTTACGATATTCGAACCGCTATTTTGCCGTTCATGTTTGTGTTCAATACCCAGCTATTGTTAATGGGGATCGACTCTTGGTGGCATTTGGCACTCACGGTCATCTCATCGATCATTGCAATGCTGATATTCTCTGCGGCAACTCAAGGGTGGTGGTTCACGCGTAACAAGTGGTGGGAAACAGTCCTATTATTAGTACTGACGTTTTCGTTTTTCCGTCCAGGTTTTTGGTGGGACATGCTGTACCCAGCGAAAGTTCTTTCTCCTGGCGTTGAGGTAGCTCAAATCACGGAAACACTAAATGTAGGAGAATCATTGGAGTTACGTGTTGCCGGTGAAAACCTTGAGGGCGACTACATTGAGAAAACGGTTCGTCTTCCATTCGAAGACAGTGCGACAACAGCAGACGCACGTATTTCATCTATGGGTCTGATGCTGACCGAAAGTGACAACAAAATGATTGTCGATATGGTTGAATTTGGTAGTCCAGCAGAGTCCGCAGGTATCGACTTTGATTGGGAAATCAAGTGGGTTATCCAGGATGCAGACCGTCCGATGAAAGAGTGGGTGTTTGTACCATGCTTAATGATTTTGCTGGTGCTTGCCATGAACCAAAAACGTCGTGCTCGTAAGGAACAATTGAGCGCATAACCGATTTGGCCCCGAGGATAAAGGGGCCTTAATGAGAGACATTGAATGTACAAACAAATTCTTGTTCCGGTTGATCTAAATGACCAAGGCTTTTCAGACCGAGCAGTTGAACTAGCGGTTTGGCAGGCAAAGCAAGCAAATGCTCAAATCCATCTTCTGACGGTACTACCTGGTATTCACATGTCGATGGTTGCAACATACTTTCCGAAAGATGCTGCAGCCAAAATGAAGCAAGACGTGAAGCAGCAACTAAAAACTTTCGCTAATGAGCATATTGCTGAAGATGTGGTTTACCAAGTGCATGTTGCTGAAGGCAAGGCCTACGCGACCATTCTTGATTATGCAGAACGTTTAGGCGCTGATCTCATCATTATGCCAAGTCACAAGCGCTCTAAAATCAATAAAGTAATGCTTGGCTCTGTCGCGAGTAAGGTTGTGGAATATTCTCCAATCAATGTGATGGTCGTAAAACCGCAAGGCTAAGTAAATACAGAAACAAAAAGGACGCTAACATTAGCGTCCTTTTTATATTAAACAAGTAAGGGTTATGCCATCACTGGGTAATCGGTATAACCTTCTGCTCCACCCAAATAAAAGTGTTCTGGTTTCGCCTCATTAAGAGGTGCATTTTTCTTAAATCGCTCAACTAAATCTGGGTTTGCGATAAAGGGAACGCCAAATGCGACCACATCAACTTGATTTTCTGCAATTGCCGTTGTCGCTTCTTGTGCACTGTAGCCCACGTTGGCCATTAGGTAACCTTGATAGTTTTCGCGTGCTGGCTTGAGAACATCTGCTTTTTGTACGCCTTTCAGATCCGCACGCATCACGTGCCAATAAGCAAGATCGAAAGAATTAAGTTGCTCTGCTAAGTAACGCACCAAGCCAACTGGATCACTGTCTTTCATGTCATTAAATCCATTTAGCGGAGATGTACGCAGACCGACTCTTCCAGGTCCCCACACCTCAACGACTTCTTTCACTATCTCAAGTAAAAATCGAGCACGATTTTCAACCGAACCACCGTATTCATCGGTACGTAAATTTGAACCGTCACGAAGGAAGTTATCAATAAGATAACCATTGGCGCCATGTATCTCGACCCCATCAAAGCCTGCTTTCTTGGCGTTTTCTGCACCTTGTTTAAACGCCGCAACAATGGAAGCTATCTCATCCACTTCGAGTGCTCGTGGTACCGTATATGCTTGCTTACCCGAAGGGGTATGGACTAATTCATCACGAATGGCCAATGCGCTCGCCGCTACAGGTGTTTTTCCTTCATTCAGATCAGGATGACAAGCTCGTCCCGCATGCCAAATTTGCAGTACAATCTTACCGCCTCTCTCATGAACCGCATCCGTTACCTTTTTCCAAGCTGCGATTTGCTCTTCGTTGTAAATACCCGGCTCTGCCATGAAAGCAGACGTACCTTCCATCACCATGGTGCATTCAGCAATGATAAGTCCGGCACTCGCACGTTGAGCGTAGTATTCAACCATAAGGTCATTAGGAATATGGTCTGCGCCAGCACGAGCTCGCGTTAAAGGCGCCATAATGGCACGGTTATCTAATGCTAATTGACCGAGTTCGATAGGAGAAAATAAGTCTACAGAGTTGGACATGTTGTTTACCTCAAATGACAATAACTTGATGGCTAAGGATGAGGTGCCAGACTATAATCAGATTAATATTGAAACAATATGGATAATTGAAAGTGATTGTTCGCAATTTAGAAACAATTGACTTTAGAACGCTTTCTATCTTTGTCACAAGCTGTCGACTACTGAGCTTAACCAAGTGCGCGCTGGAGTTAAACCTACCAAAATCTACTGTTAGTAAAGCCATAACCAAACTCGAACAACACTTTGAAGCCAAACTGATAGAGCGCACAACCCGAAAGTTAGTGATCACCGAAGCTGGCCAAATGGTTTTAGAGCGTGCTGCAAGCTTAGTTGAGGAATTCCACTCAATTGGCCATGACGTACAGGAGATGGAACAACAGATCCAAGGCCGGCTGCGTATTTCCGCGCCACCAGCGTTGGATGCGTATATGGCGGAACACATCTTTTTGCCATTTTTAAAACAATGGCCAAAAGTACAAATTGCGTTAGAAGCATCGAACGATTTTGTTGATCTGTTTTCACACGGCTTTGATATGGCAATTCGAGTCGGTCAGATAGTTGATGATCGATTGATCGCAAAAAAATTAGGCTATACCACTCGAGTCCTGGCTGCTAGCCCTGAGTATTTAGCTGAGTTCGGCGTACCTGAAACGCCAGAAGATCTGACAAAACACAACTGTTTGAGGTATCAATATGTTTCAGAAATAGGACCTTGGACGCTGATCTCACACGATAATACCGTCAATGTTTCAATAACCAGTAACTTCTCAAGTACAACTGTAGAAGCAATATTAAAAGGCGCACTTAAAGGACTAGGCATCGCGAACTTACCTGTGCAGAACATGACGCAAGAGCTAGAAAGTGGCACCTTAGTCAGAGTGTTACCGCAATGGCACACGGTACCAATGCCTATTTATTTAGTCTATCGTCCTGGAGCAAACCGCCCACGGCGTGTACAAGCAATGATTGACCATATCATGAGCTTAAGATCTCAATTTGAATTTGGCCCTCGGCATGGTTTGTGTTGCGGAGAAGCATAACCTAGCAACTATCAGGCACTAGCATGCTGCTCGGATAAATGCCGCAAGTTTCTCACTAGCATGCTGTTCACTCAATGCAGACATATCACCCGCGGCTTCCACTTTACCATCTGCCACAAACACAAAGTGGCTGGCAATCGCTTTGGCATCGCTTAAATGGTGCGTGACCATCAATACGGTTATTCCCCGCTCTGCTGCGAGTTTTTTTACCAAGCTCAGCATCTCTTCACGCAACACCGGATCAAGCGCCGAGAACGGCTCATCCAATAGCCACATGGGATGAGGCTGAACAAAACAACGCGCTAAGGCAACACGTTGACGCTGGCCACCAGAAAGATGCTCTGGCAAACGGTCGAGGTACTCTGCAACACCAACTTGCTGCGCGGCTTGTTCAATCTGACGATTTTGGTCCACCGTGAGCTTTAGCCCCGGGTGTAAGCCCAAACCGATGTTGTCACGCACCGATAAGTGAGCAAACAAATTGTGCTCTTGGAACAACATAGAGAACGGACGCAGATAAGGCTCTTTACGCACAATGGACTCACCATCAACACAAATATCACCACGGTCAGGATGGATGAATCCTGCCACCAACGCCAGCAAGGTTGACTTCCCTGCCCCACTTGGTCCCATCAGCGATACAATCTGTCCTTGCTCAATCGTTAAGTCAAAACGAAACAGTTCACGTTGGTAGGTGTACTGCACATCATCCAACACTAACATTACGCTCTCTCCTTCGTTTTCAATACTTTCTCAATCAAGGCAAAACAGCCCACACTCAACAACAATAGGGTCACCGATACCACCGCAGCTGCGTCCATCTGATAACTGCCAAGCAACTGGAACAAATACAGAGGTAAGGTACGAAACTCTTGTCCACCAAACAGTGCGATGGCACTTAAATCCCCTATTGCAAACATAAAGCTGATCGCAAACGCATGTGCAAACGGCTTGCGTAGCGCCTGCCACTCCACCACTTTAAACCGTTGCCAGCCACGCATGCCTAAGCTGGCACATACATACTGATACTGTTGTTCAATGTGCAGCATTGGCTGCGCTAGCGTTTTGATCACGTAAGGCAAAGCCATCAAACCGTTCACCAAAATCACGACAAAAAATGCCAAGCTAAAAACATCGGTAAATGCGCGCAGTAGTAAGAATAAACCGGTGCTAATCACCAGACCTGGAGTCACCAAAATAATGGTGCCGATTAACTCTATCTGATCGGCTCGCGTGTTTTTGTACTGCAACCGCCAACGGCGACTGGTCAATAGTATGGACACCCCTGCAGCGACCGCAAGCGCGCTAGCGACACAGGCGACTTTGAGAGAGTTCAATAGCGCAGACCAAAAACGCTCATCGGTTAATACTGTCCAAACTTGTTGGTTGATGCCACTCAGTAACACCATCAATAACGGCGGTATTACCAGTAAAAAGGCACCTATGATCCAAAAGCTATCCCAAGCTTTTGACCACCCATGATCCTTCGTTAAAAATTGCTGTACCGATGTGCTGCCAGCACTGATAGCAACAGGCTTTGTTAACTTCTGCACACCAATAGCAAGCAGTCCACATAACAGCATCTGCCACAGCGCCAATAACGCCCCAGCTTGTAAATCAAAATCAAACTTAATCGCTTGGTAAATGGCCAATTCAATGGTGGTGGATTTTGGCCCGCCCCCCAACGCCATTACAGTGGCAAAACTGGTAAAGCACAACATAAACACCAACCCACAAACGTGGGGAAGCTGCTGCCTTAAACGCGGCCATTCTACCCAGCGAAACTTATCCCAATGGCTCATCCCAAGATGCGCGCAAAGCTTATGCTGCTCGGCAGGAATAGACTCCAAGGCTTGCAGAAGCAATCGCGCCGCGTAAGGTAAATTAAAGAACACATGGGCGAGTAAAATACCGTTCAAACCGTAAATAGAGAATGGCAGTTTAGTATCGAAACTTTGCAACCACTGCGCCAACAAACCACTGTTGCCATAAATCGCTAACAACCCAAAAACACCAACCAAAACCGGTAAAACCAGTGTCGATGCAAACAGCTTAAGCAGTAATGATTTACCAATAAATTGGCGACGCGAAAGTGCGTGCGCTACTGGAATGGCAAAGCCAACACTGAGCAATGTGGAAAGAAAAGCTTGGTAAAAGCTGAACTTGGTGACATGTTGATAGTAAGGGTCGCCCCATACCACAGACACATCAAGTGAAGGGGCTTGAACAATCAAAGCACCTAGGGCAGAAATAACAAAGGTCGCGATGATCATCGCGACCCCTAAACCTATTTTTGGAACAGAATTCAAAGGTAAAACCTATCTCATTCAGATGAGAGTGGAAACGTCAGCTAAAACGTCAATGCGCTTTGCCATTCGCGAATCCAAGACTTACGCATTTTTGCCACTTCATCAGCACTAAAGCTCAACGACTTGCTTGGAACATTCAAGGTTTCAAAACCTTTAGGTAATTCAACGTCAGTGACTGGGTACATCCAGTTACCCGTTGGCATCGCCGATTGGAACTCATCACTTAAAATGAAACTCATAAATTGATCAGCAAGTTCTGAATTTTTTGCCCCTTTCACTTTGGCGGCGACTTCAACTTGCATGTAGTGGCCTTCAGCAAAATTCGCCGTCGCAAACTTCGAGTCGTTTTCCGCAATTAAGTGGTACGCAGGTGAGGTGGTGTAAGAAAGCACTAAATCGGACTCACCATTGAGGAACATAGAATACGCCTCAGACCAACCTTTCGTGACCGTTACGGTTTTACTCGCTAGCTTCTGCCACGCTTGCGTCACATCGTCGCCATAAATAGATTTCATCCATAGCATCAAGCCTTGGCCCGGCGTTGAAGTCCGCGGATCTTGGTAAATCACTTTCAGATCGTCGCGCGTTTCCACCAGCTCTTTCATGCTTTTCGGCGGATTAGCCAGTTTCTCTTTGTTGTACACAAACGCGAAGTAGCCGTAATCGTACGGTACAAACGTCGTGTCGCTCCAACCGTTTGGTAACACTGTATTGGACGTATCTACATTGTGCTCGGCAAGCAGACCGGTTTTCTTCGCTTCTGCCATCAGATTGTTATCCAAACCTAATACGATGTCCGCTTTGCTATTACCGCCTTCAAGACGAAGACGATTCAGAATCGACACACCATCGTCCAACGCTACGAAGTTAACGTCACAGCCACATTTTGCTTCAAAAGCTTGCTCGATTTTAGGACCCGGCCCCCAATCTGCGGCAAAAGAATCGTAGGTATAAATAGTTAATGGGTTTTCAGCAGCAAACGCTGAAGTTGAAGTAATTGCAGCTAGGGCAATCAGATTTAGAGTGGGTTTCACTGCTCGCTCTCCATGAGTATTTCAGAGAAATAAGTTGAGCGGCACAGGGTTTGAGGCGGCTATTAAGGACTTCCAATATCCAGACTCAATTCCTACGCCAGCATTATCTGGTTCAGGTAATACGGGTCCCTAGTTAAACACTTAGGTCTCAGCGCCCCAATGCATTGATTGACTCAATGCTAAATGGGTTTGCTCCCCGATGAGTTGGATGGATTGTAAAGGTATTTGAGTGGTTACACAATCAGCTCACGAGCGCTGGTCATAACCCCAACGAGGCACCAAACCTTGCTCAATACCTAAGTGGTCAAGAATTCTCGCCACCATAAAATCCACTAAGTCTTCAATACTCTTTGGCTGATGATAGAAGCCTGGAGCTGCTGGCATGATGGTGACGCCCATTTGCGACAGTTTGTGCATGTTCTCCAGATGTAGCGTTGAAAATGGTGTTTCGCGAACCACGAGCAACAGCTGCCCGCGCTCTTTCATTACCACATCAGCGGCCCGCTCGATCAAGTTATCTGACATACCATGCGCAATAGCTGCAACGCTTCCCGCAGAACATGGGCAAACCACCATTTGCTTTGGTGCAGCAGAACCAGACGCAACCGGTGAGAACCAGTCATCTTTACCGCAAACGGTGATGTTATCGGGATTGCAGTTCAGGTGCTCTACCAATGCTTGCTGCGCCGCTTCTGGGCCACTTGGTAGCTTAAGATTATGCTCGGTTGCCATCACAACACGAGCCGCCGAAGAAATCAGAACGTAGACATGATAATCCGCCGCAACCAAGCATTCTAAAAGACGAAGGCCGTAGGGAGCACCAGAAGCACCCGTTAATGCCAACGTGATGGCTTTTTTATGAGAGGGTTGTGTTTTGTTTTGCATATCAATCAGGCTTTTTGTTTTAACTGCTCAAGAAGTTTTCCGTGAATACCACCAAAGCCACCGTTACTCATGACTAGAATTTGATCACCTGGTCGCGCACGTTCGACGATCTTGGCTACAAAGTTATCTATATCCGCATCGACAAACGCTGGCTGTGTGCATTGGTCGGCAATGTCTTGCACAGACCACTCGATATTATCTGGCTGGAACAAGAAGACTTCATCTGCACTGTGTAGTGATTCTGCAAGTGTGTTTTTGTGTACGCCACGCTTCATGGTGGCAGAACGCGGCTCTAACACAGCTAGGATGCGTTTTTCACCTACCTTGTTACGCAAACCACCGACAGTAAGTTCAATTGCCGTTGGGTGATGCGCAAAATCATCGTAAACCGTCACACCTTGTTCTTCACCTTTCAGCTCTAAACGGCGCTTGGTATTGATGAAACGCCCTAATGCTTGGCAAGCAAGATCCGGAGTGACTCCAACATGTCGTGCAGCAGCGATTGCCATCAGCGCATTATCCACATTGTGGTCACCCACCAAATTCCATTCGACGGTACCAACCTTCTCGCCTTTCAACGCAACGTCAAATTTTGAGCCATCAAGCACTAATTTGTGCGCTTGCCAGTCGCCATCAACACCTGAAAACTGCTTTTCTGTCCAGCAGCCACGCTCTAATACATCCGCTAACGCTTGATCTTTCCTCGGCGCTAAGATCAATCCATTGCCCGGTACAGTTCGCACTAAATGATGGAATTGGCGCTTGATCGCTTCTAGATCATCGAAGATATCAGCATGATCGAACTCAAGGTTATTCATGATTAAAGTGCGAGGATGGTAATGCACAAACTTAGAACGCTTATCGAAAAAAGCACTGTCATATTCGTCGGCTTCAACGACAAAAAACATGCTTTCACCCAAACGAGCAGACACTCCGAAGTTACCGAGTACCCCACCGACTAAGAAACCCGGTTGATAACCACAATCTTCAAGTATCCAAGCAAGCATGCTCGACGTGGTCGTTTTCCCATGTGTACCCGATACCGCCAATACCCAACGATCATGCAGCAAAAACTCGTTGAGCCACTGCGGGCCAGAGGTGTAACGCATGTTAGTGTTGAGCACATGCTCGACACACGGGTTGCCACGGCTCATCGCGTTACCAATCACCACAAGATCTGGTTGGGGGTCGAGTTGAGACGGGTCAAAGCCTTCAATAATTTCAATACCTTGAGACTCAAGCAGTGTGCTCATTGGCGGATAAACGTTGGCATCAGAACCAGTGACTTTATGTCCTAATTGGCGCGCTAGAATCGCTGCGCCGCCCATAAATGTGCCACAGATACCCAAGATATGAATGTGCATAAACTAAACCTTGTAATGCGTTTTTTAATGCTTTCATTATCGCGATTACCGCCTGAAAAGCGAGTGACTTTAGCCTTCTTCTTGCAGTCCCTTTCACAAATATGACAAGGTTGAACACAGACTGTACAACCTCTTGCTTACTGATGAATCCCTCAAACAAGTCTACAAATAAATTGAGATCTCAAACAGTTACTTCATTACCATTAAAAAGATCTGCGACTTAAACTTACATCCAGCGCAATCGTTTAACATCCATAAAGAGATGCTCACTTGCGCACTACCCCCAATGAAATGAAAATGTAAGGATTAACCATGTCAGGACTGCGCACCCTAGGCGAGTTCATTGTCGAAAAACAAGCGGATTTCCCCCACGCTAGCGGTGATCTATCATCCCTTTTAGCCTCCATTCGTTTAGCTGCAAAAATCGTTAACCGCGAAATCAACGCAGCGGGTCTCGGTGATATCACTGGTGCTGTAGGCACGGAAAATGTCCAAGGTGAAGATCAGCAAAAGCTCGATGTTTACGCGAACGATAAGTTCAAAGCCGCGCTTGAAGCTCGTGACCAAGTGTGTGGCGTTGCCAGTGAAGAAGAAGACGAAGCAGTTGCGTTCAATAAAGAACTCAACCAAAACGCCAAATATGTAGTACTGATGGACCCACTTGATGGTTCTTCTAACATCGATGTGAACGTCTCTGTTGGTACTATCTTCTCGATTTACCGTCGTGTTTCTCCAATCGGTACTCCACCAACTGAAGAAGACTTCCTACAACCTGGTCACAAACAAGTGGCTGCGGGCTACGTAATTTACGGCTCCTCCACCATGTTGGTATACACAACTGGTAACGGTGTAAACGGCTTTACTTACGACCCATCTATCGGCAGCTTCTGTCTTTCTCATGAAAACATGATGATTCCTGATGATGGTAAGATCTACTCCATCAACGAAGGTAATTACATTCGTTTCCCTCAAGGGGTGAAGAAGTACATCAAGTACTGCCAAGAAAACGTGCCAGAAGACGGTCGCCCATACACTTCTCGCTACATTGGCTCGCTGGTTGCTGATTTCCACCGCAACCTACTGAAAGGTGGTATCTACCTTTACCCAAGCACACAAAGCCACCCACAAGGCAAGCTACGCCTGCTTTACGAATGTAACCCTATGGCATTCCTCATTGAGCAAGCTGGGGGCATTGCATCGGACGGCGTGAATCGCATTATGGACATCAAGCCTACTGAGTTGCACCAGCGTGTACCTTTCTTTGTGGGTTCGAAGAACATGGTTCGCAAAGTTGAAGAGTTCCTTGAACTGCACCGCGACGAAGAATAATTTCAGACCTTTGTCCAACGCGGCAGGTGTTTACCTGCCGCGTTTTTGTCGCTAAAGTGAAACGCGAATTTATCATCAGATGAAACCGCTTTTGTGTGACTCATCGTTAATGAAAAGGAATATTCTAATGAGCTTAAACCATGTACCAGCAGGCAAGTCGCTGCCTGAAGATATCTATGTCGTTATCGAAATTCCTGCAAATGCAGATCCAATCAAGTACGAAGTAGATAAAGACTCTGGTGCTGTATTTGTCGACCGTTTCATGTCTGCACCAATGTTCTACCCATGCAACTATGGCTATGTGAACAATACCCTGTCTCTTGATGGCGACCCAGTCGACGTATTGGTACCAACACCATACCCACTCATGCCAGGTTCAGTCATTCGCTGCCGTCCTGTTGGCGTTTTGAAGATGACAGATGAATCGGGTGAAGATGCAAAAGTGTTTGCGGTTCCCCACTCAAAAATCTCGAAAGAGTACGAGCACATCCAAGATGTGGACGATATCCCAGAACTACTGAAAGCGCAGATCACGCAATTCTTTGAGCGTTACAAAGAGCTTGAAGCAGGCAAATGGGTGAAAGTGGATGGTTGGGCAGATGTTGCTGCCGCCAAAGCTGAAATCCTAGAATCTTACGAGCGAGCTCAGAAAAAATAAGTATCACTGCTGATACAAAATTAAAAAGAGCTGCTCTAGGGCAGCTCTTTTGCTTTCATCTTACCTGTGTCAACTAGATAGGTGCGCCTGCTGAAGACATTCGTCCAGCGTCGTAGTCATGTTGAAAGAAGGGGTCAACATCATCACAAATGCCAAAATATGGCCGCCCGATAACACCGAGCATATAAGCACTTTGCTCACAATACTCTTGTTTGCCTTGCTGGTAACCCGCTTGATAAGCCATTATCAGTTCTGGCGTCGCATGATTAACATCATCCAGCTTCGCAATTCGCTCCTCAGATAACTCCCGTAATCCATCTAAAGCTGACTGCTTACCAAACACTTGCCAATCGGTCACATTATTCGAAGTCGGTAGTGTTGTTTGTGCGCATGCAGCAAGAAGCAACGCCATTACTCCAATTACGAATGCTTTCATCGTGACTCCTTAGTGTTTAGCTCGTTGCTATTGATAATGTCAGTATAGCTCACACCTTTTGACACCAATCGCCGGAAGCGATTTCTTCGGTTAATTGCTCAGTATCTTGATATAAGTAGATCCAAGCTTGGCCAAACGGCGTAACGATGCTCTCTCGGCGATATTCCACTGGCACATCTTCTAACCTATCTAGCTCGGATAAGGTTTCATCATCAATCAGATACACTTCACCTTGAATCGAGCGTTGCCCATCAGACAACGCTGGATAAGGGCCTAAGTCATACATTGCAAATTGAGCATCCGTTTCATGTAAACCAAGAAACTGCGCCGAGCGCAAATACTGATGGTTGTACTCTCCCTTGCGTAACGTGCCGTAGACAAAAATCAAATGCTGCATAACCACTCCTTAGTCATGACTGTATATGCTTAGGTTAAAGCACTTTAATCGAACTCAAACTGATAGAGTAGGTCAACGGCGCTATCTACACCAGATACTGCTTCTAAATACAAGTCTTGCATCAATCGGTAACGCACAGTGAACTCACCTAGGGAGTTAAAGATGCCGACACCATATTTCACCTGCAAACCTGGCAGAATATAACCACTCACCGTCACTTGCGAATCATCGCCCGACCCAGCAGTGTCCAGCTGTAAATCTTGTACGCCAAAGGCTTCACCGATTTCACCAACCACACGACCACTCTTCGCCAAGCTTAAACCAATTAAGGTAGTCGTCATTGCATTACCACCGGCTTCACCATCAATATCTTGACCACGAAGTAGATAAGAAAGTGCATTGGCTTGGTTCATCGCGGGCTCTGAGAAAATTTCTATACTCGGATCAGATGCTGGGCCTGACACTTGTACCCCCGCAATGACATCATCTTGGGTATTGTCTGGATTACGAATCGCTTTGATAGACAAGTAAGGTTGATCCGGTGGACCATTCATCAGAATCTTACCTTCTTTAATCAATAAGTCCTGACCAAACGAACGATAAGAACCGTCGACAACATTCACTTCACCAACGATGAAAGGACCTTTGTCTTTTTGTGTCACGTTTAGGTTCCCTTTCAACCCACCTTTTAAACCAAAAGCGGCAAGTTGGAAGTCATCACCAATTTTAATGTTGATGTTCGTTTCCACATCAAACGGCATCGCAGCCACATCGTCCACTGGCTGCAAGTTTTTATCGAGAATAACGGTATCACTCGATACGCCTACCGCACTTGGTGGAAGCTCTTCGACGACAATTCTGCCCCATGGCAAATTAATATCACCCTCAATTTTCGCAAGCTGAGGAGTCACATCTATTGTCATGTCAGGCTCAACTTTGATTTTTACCATTGGGGGCAAATCAACATTGAGCTCTTTAGCAAATACACGCGCTTTAGTGCGCCAGTTCTGTAAGTCCTGCCAGTCGGCATCACCGGTAACGTTCAACTCACCATCCGGGGTTAAAATTCCGGCATCCAAGTCCGCTTGATGACCTTTAAAGTTGATGACGACCTGTCCTGAGTTTATATCTATCGGTGTGACTTCACCCTGTAGCTTCATCTGGTCAATCAAGAACTGGCCGTTCACCTTCGGATGCATGACGTCACCTGATATCGCTAGGTCAGTATTCATGTTTGCTTTAAACAAGCTGTACTCACCAATCAACGGTGCCAAGAAATCCAAGTGGAACGTAGAGAGTGAAACCTTACCATCAATAGTGGGCTTTTCAGACGAGACATTCAGTAAAGAAACCTTACCAGACAAGTCACCGTTATCTTTCACATCAAATAGCCACTCGGCATCAAGCTTGTCTTTCGCTAATGCCGCTTTAAAGTTGAAGCTTTCCCAACCGACTTTAATTGGCTGCTCAAGCGCTTGTTCAACTTGGCCTTTTGGCATATTGACACTTAAGGTTACTTCAGGCTTTTTCTCTGGTGCCCATTTAGCAAAAGCCTGTGCATTAACCGAGCCTTGCAGCTTGGTTTCTGGCGGCAGGAATTGTTTGATTTGGTCAAAATCAAAATCATTGATGGCTAACTTCGCCTGGCCACTCTTACCGACACTAATGTCTTCGGTTAGACATACGCTCGACTCAGCTTGCAACCAACAATGCGCTTGAACGTTCGCGATCTGTTTGTCGATATTGACCTTCACCGCGGTCGATTTTTGCAACGCCCACGGGCCTTGTTGCGAGCTCAGCGTCAAGCGGCGCAGCGCCCCATCCCAAATCATTTCTGGTTTCTGCTGGAATGTCCCTTCAATTTCTAAACTGGTCGACACTAGGTCAGACACTACATCGAGCGTAAGTTGATGCAGTTTTTCATCCCCAGAGACTTCAAGGTCAGCACTATCAACTTTTATGTCGTCATAGGTAATGTTGTTCGCAATAAGGCTTATATTCGCTTTTGGTGCTGGCAGAGGCTTCACATCGCCCTTTAAGGTGATCGTTTCTACGTTCGCCTGTTGCTGCCAGTTAATCTGATTTAAAGCGAGATCAAGATTGATGTTTGGTTCTTTCAAGCTACCACGTAGTGCGACTTTACCTTGCATCTTACCTGCAAGGTCCGGAACACTTTTCGCAAAATCAGGGAAGTTAACCTCAACATCCATCAGAATTTGCTTATCGATCTTACCCTTTGCACTCAGTTGGTTCGGGCCATGAGAAAGCGCTAAACCCTGAGTGGTAAGTTGGATGTCTTCGCCTTTGCCGTTCTTATCAGACGCTTCAAGTTGCCCTTCAACATTCAGCGGATAACCTCGCAAAATGCCGTCAATGTCTAACTTAGGCAAACTGACTTGCCAACCGCCTTGTTCTGTTAACAACCCCGAAGTCGAAAGATTACCGCTGATATCCCCTTCGGCTTCTTTCCACTGCAATCCTGGTTGAATGTTCTTCAGGTTTAAGTCAGCTTGCCAGTTGATTGGCGCGGCCCAATTGGCCATGACTTTCCCAGAGAGTTCGCCCCCTAAGGTTTTCACTACAAGGCTTTCGAGGTCAATTTGCTCTAACGTACCTTTGCCGTTTAGTGCGACATCAACGGCGGGAATATCTTTGCCTGACGCTTTGGTTTCTAATGCGACTTCGTAGCCGTCAAGTGAGCCTTTTGCCGCCAAGCTTGGTACAGAAACCTGGTAATCGCTTTGTCCAAATAGCGGCCATTGCGCTTGTACATTTTTAATCGCGACATCAAACGGTAACTGTGTTTTAAGCGGTTGAATATCACCTTTGATCTCCGCTTGTATAAGCTCAGAAAGCGTAGCATTTAGTGACAAATCACCAACCGAACCCGAGACCGAAAGCGACAGTTTTTGTCCCTTCGCATCCGCTTGCTTCACTAACGCGTCCAATTGCGCTTTGATAGGGTAATCAGAAGAAAGCGTCACTTGTGTGCTCAACTTGCCCTCCACTTCTGGCATGTCGAGCTCTAACGTTTTGACATCAACACGCTCACCGCCTGCTCTTGCAACCAAACCAAGATGATTGACGATCACTGGCGTTTCACCTGCCAGTTTGAAATTGTGAATATCAAGACGACGCGCTTCCACCGTCAGCGGAATCCATACTTCGGGTAACACAATATCTTGCGGCGTAGCATCGGCTTCTTTCGGCTCTTCAACAACCGCTTCAGGTTCAGCTTCACTTGGTGCTAAAGCCACATTAATGTCTTTCAACGCGGTAGGTGCGATCACCAAACGATCGCCTTGCATCGACAAAGCGGTCGAGAACGTTTGCCAATCAATTTGATTGCCCAGCACATTGACATTGATATCATTAAAGCTGACTTTATTAACAAAAATTGGCACTGGCGTACTGATAGAACGCAGTGGTGGTGTTTCCTCTTGCTCCTCGCTTGCTGGCGGTAGCTCAGGCATCTTAAAGTCAAGCCCCTGCAGTCTTAACTCATCGACACAAACCTTAGGGTCAAAGAAACAGCGGAAGTTCACTGCCAAAGCTAAACGCTCGACTTTGGCATCGATATTCAAAGACTCATCGACAAAACTGACGTTATGCAGTTCGAAGCGAGGAAACAATGAACCCTGCACTTTTTCAATCTGCAATTGTGGTAGTGCTTTTTCGGCTCCCCACAAGGCAAATTTGAGGCCTGGGTGGGTAAATAAAACTGTCGCGACAATAATGATGAGCAACAGCAATAGACCAATCAAACTGAGCGACAGCCATTTGGTCCACTTAAACATCATTTTGATCATAGCTCAGGCCCCAATGAGAAGTGGATACGAAACTCTCGTTCTGGTTTTGCATCCAACCCCCATGCAAAATCAAAACTAACAGGGCCCACCGGAGACGCCCAGCGGATACCAACACCAGCACCTGATTTCCAATCTGGTGTTTCATTAAACGCATCACCAATATCGTAAAACGTTGCAGCCCACCAGTTTCCATAAACACGATATTGGTATTCTAATGTACTGCTAACAATGTATTTACCACCCGTCAAAGCACCACTCTCATCCACAGGTGAAATAGATTCATAGCCGTAACCACGAATATTATTGTCACCACCTGCGAAGAAACGCAGCGACGGTGATAGCTTTTCAAGTTCATCGGTAATATTCGCACCACCTTCTAAGCGGAACAAACCACGATGATTCTCTCCAATACCACGAATCCAAGAAGTCGAGCCAATCAAGCGGAGCACTCTAGTTTCAGAAAGCATAGCGGTATCACCATACTCAACAGTGATGCTTTGCTTGTCTCCCCACATTGGCATATTGCCCCCTCGAACCCTAGTCCGAGAAAATGTCGCACCTGGAAGTACGAAGTTGAATTCATCATCTTGTAAACCTTGCGTAAAGCTCTCGTACAAATGACGAACATAAACGGTATTATGCCAACCACCGTCTGCTAACCAATGACGTTCCACTGCAAGGTTAGACTCGATACTCTGCGTGTCACGGTTGTCTAGGTTTTTAAGCCCATATTGAACTTGATAATAATCGTTAGCGACATCTTCTAAAGGAATTTTGTAAGAAGCAGTCACGGTTTGCTCTGGCTTAGATAGGGATAAAGCAGTGTTGAAACTGTGCCCTCGGGAGCTCACCCAAGGTTTCTTCCACTTCAACGTTCCTCGAACGCCGACATCCGTTGAGTAACCAATACCCGTCTCGATCTGATTCTTCGAAGCAGGAGATAAAGACACTTTAATTGGCAAGTCTCGGCCATCATCAAGCCTATCCAATTCAGGCTCAACAAAAACTGAGGAAAACCACTCCGTATTTGATAGCTTCTGGTTAAACTCGCCCAGCTTCGAAACGTTGTATGGGTCCCCTTCTTTAAAAGGTTGTAGTGATGCGACACGGTCTTCCCAGATGTGGTTGCCAATAAAAGAAACGTCGCCAAAATTGAAACGTATTCCACTGCTGTAGTGCAAACGGACATTAGCTTCGTTCAGATCAGGGATAACCTCTAATCGACTTAGCGTAAACTCACCATTGAAGTAACCACGCTGAAGCGCCAAGTTACGAATGCCTGACTTAAGGCTGTCGTATTGGCCTTGATTCAAAACTTGGCCAACTTTGAGCGGAGAGCGCTCAATAAGTTTTGCAAACTCTTCATCGTCCTTGGCCTCTCCAGTGATGACCACATCCATGACTTTCACTTTCACTGGCAAGCCCGGCTTGATGAGCACAATTAACTCATCATTCGCTTCAGGAATAGAGTATGAAATTTTTGCATGATAATACCCAAGCGCGTTAAGCGCTTCAGTGATACTTTGATCTAATCTCGCTTGAAAACGCAGAGAAGTGGAGTAATCCTTCTCTGGAATAGATGATAGATACGCACTGACATTCTCTTCTAAAGCGCCATCAATGCCTTTCAAAGTCAAAGAAACATCGGCATAGGCACCATGAGAAAAGGCAAACAGGCCAACAATGGTGGGGAGAGCTTTTTTTATCATGCTTTTATGGCTGAATGAGGTTAAGTAAACGTAAATAATGATAACGCCAATTAGGTTCTAAGTCTGTAATATTAATAGGTTTAACGCGGTCTATGTCATCACAGCATCAGATACAGACGAAATGAAAAAGTTCGCAAATTTAAGACACGTATTGAAGGACAAATACCATGCTCAACAAACAAACATTGATCAGTATAGAAGATGCCTTGCCAGGTAGAGATCAACCAATGCAGATTGACGATCATCATTTTGTAAATAAATCTAACCTAAAGGCGCCTCTGGCGTCACACCAACAGCAGATTTTGCTCGGAATGGGCTGTTTTTGGGGCGCTGAGCGCGTATTTTGGCAACTCGACGGCGTTGTATCTACTTCGGTCGGTTACGCTGGGGGGTACACACCCAATCCCACCTATGAAGAAGTCTGTACGGGTAAAACGGGTCATACAGAAGTCGTACGAGTCGTTTTCGATGAACGCGTCATCTCATTAGAAAAGCTACTGGCTGTTTTTTGGGAAAAACACGACCCAACTCAGGGAATGCGTCAAGGTAACGACTTAGGTACTCAATATCGTTCTGCAATTTACACTTATTCGACGGAGCAACTCGAGAGCGCAGAGAAATCGAAACTCTTGTATCAGCAAGCACTGCAAGAAGAGCAGCGCGCGAACATCACCACCGAAATACAACCAGCAGGTCCGTATTACTTTGCGGAAACCTACCACCAGCAATATTTGGCGAAAAACCCTGATGGTTACTGTGGCATCGGAGGAACGGGAGTTTGCTTCCCACCAAGCCTCCAAGGATAAACCTAACCAGCAACAAAAAGAGCGACCGATATGGTCGCTCTTTTCTAAATCTAAGTGGGTACCAAGCTAACTAAGCCGATAATGATGCTATCACTTGGTTGACTTCTTTAAAGATGGTGAGCCTTTTATGATCGTTGACGTCAGGTAGTAACACTTTGCCATTGTCGAACTGAAAACAGCCAACCCCAACAATAAAAAATTGACCTTTGAACAACGTTTTAACAAAACGGGCCACTTGTAATGGTCGATATACAGCAAACTCACGTAGCATAACTCACCTCAATTCCTTTGAGAAAACACGGATTGCTTATTTTTCCTCTGCAATCTTAATGCGCAATTTGCGACGGAAATCATTTTAGCAAATTCTAAATATAACGCAAGATTACACCACTCCATACGTTAAATAAATGTTATCACCGGTCCTACAAATTTCTAAGATCTGGATATATACTGGAAGCTTCCAAACCTCGTACGGAATATAACAATATGAAAACTAAGACTCTCCTACCTCTACTACTGGCCTTAACGCCAAGCTTGACCTTTGCACACAACTTGTCAGTGGGTAAAAGCGTTCCTCCTGTCAATGTTGCCGCTTACGGCGAGATTGTTTTACAAGGCGAAGGCGTTGCATACCAACCCTGGGCAACTCAACATATGCAAGGCAAAGTTCGTGTTATTCAAGCCATCGCAGGCCGTAGCAGTTCAAAAGAGATGAATGCCCCTTTAATGTCGGCAATAACAGCGGCAAATTTTCCACAAGAAAGCTACCAGACGACGACTATCATCAACCAAGATGATGCAATTTGGGGGACAGGCTCTTTCGTGAAGTCTTCAGCTCAAGACAGCAAAAAAGAGTTTCCTTGGTCATCCATGGTTCTTGATGAAAATGGCGTAGTTGCTAATACTTGGGACCTGAAAGAAGAAAGCTCGGCCATTATTGTTCAAGACAAAACGGGCAAAGTTCTGTTTGTCAAAGAGGGCGCACTTGAGCAAGATGAGATAACAAAAGTCATTGAGCTTATTAAACAGAACATCTAGCTTCATTGAATGGCTCCTTGTTCCTGTTGTAAGGAGCTATATGAATTTGATTAGAAGCATGGGCAGTGATAACTCTGCTCTTTATAAGTGCGACACTTCCATCAGAGAGTATTACCAATATTTTTCGGCACGTATGTGTTGAGTTAAATTTTTCTGCTAGCCAACAAAAGAGTGAACTTTTATTCATTATGGGTGTTATATTATAACAGTCGGTAAGAGGAGCTCAGATGTACCACCACCAGCAAAAAATACTAAGATATTGGTATCGCACTGCTTTATTTTTCAGTGTTGCGTTGCTGATCGCTTGGAACTTTGCGGTTGTACTTCATCAAGTTGATCTGACGCCCGACCATCATACCCATCATCATTGCCAATTATTTTCTGGTGTTCAGCACGGTATAGCAAAGGTACAACCTACCCTCTCTACACCGACTTTTACGCGCGCCCAGCATCATCATGTTTTTTTGCATCTCGTGTACGGCGAAGAAGTTCTTGGCGCTGCTCGTGCCCCTCCTTATTTTGCTTAATTTCCAAACTATTCCACACTCAAAATTATTGAGTTCATTTCCGCACCTAGTGTGTCAGGGAACAATAACTTAGTGAAACTCGAATCTGAGCAATACCGCCTTTGGTTAATGCCAGTAAAATTAGGAAAAATACAATGTCATCAAAACACGTTTTAGCCCTTGCTATTGGCCTCACTTTATCGACAGCAGCGAATGCAAACGAATACCGCCAGCATGGTGCTCATGTGCATGGTCACGTCGAGTTTAATATCGCCCAAGATGGCAAAGATCTGTTAGTAGAGATCACAGCTCCTGGAGCTGATGTTGTGGGTTTCGAGCATGCTCCAGAAAACGCGCAACAAGAGCAAGCGCTTAAACAAGCCGTCGCTACACTCGAAGACAGCAACGCATTGTTCGCTATTAACTCACAAGCTGATTGTAATATTGAAGAAGCTTACGTGAGCCACAACCTAAGCGAAACTCATGAGGAACATGATCATAGTGAGCACGACCATGATGACCATGCACATCACGATCATGAAGGGCACGAACATCATGATCATAATGATAAACATGACCACCATGACGATCATGATGAGGCGCACGATCATGGCGGTCACGGTGAATTTTCGGTGCAATATCGCTTCAGTTGCGAACAAGTTAATCAGCTTAGCCAAATCCAAACCGATTGGTTTAACCAATTCCCAACTACAGAGTCCATCAGCGTCAATATATTCACTGATACCATGCAATCAGCAATTAAATTAAGCAAAGATAACACCCAAATCGTAATCAAATAACACGAGTGGCGTGTAAGTACCCACTTACACGCCACAGCTTTGGTGATTTAATATGACTGAAACCACACCAAATGTTGTCGAGCTAGAGGATGCCCAATTTTTCTGGCCCGGTTCAACCAACGCAACCATCCGCATCCCCAAATTACACATTACACAAGGCGAGCATGTGTTTATCAAAGGTCCAAGTGGCTGCGGTAAATCGACCTTGCTCGCTTTGTTGACGGGGATTAACACATTAACTTCAGGCTCTCTATCTGTACTCGATACTGACCTTGCTAGTTTAAGTGCCAGTCAGAGAGACCGCTTTCGCGCCAATCATATTGGCTACATCTTTCAACAGTTCAATTTATTGCCGTACCTTAACGTACTTGAAAACGTATTATTGCCATGTCAGTTCAGTAAAATACGACGTGACCGTGCCCATTTAGGTGCCTCATCTCAAACGTTAAATGAACAGGCTCAGGCCCTACTAGAACGACTGCACTTGCCAAACGAGCTTCATACACGCCCTGTCTCTGAATTGAGTATTGGTCAACAACAACGTGTGGCTGCGGCTCGAGCTCTGATAGGACATCCAGAGTTAGTGATCGCTGACGAACCAACCTCAGCTTTAGACTATGACAATCGTAAAGCATTTATTGAGCTCCTTATGGAGCAAGCGAATCAAGCCAATGCCACACTGGTATTCGTTAGCCACGACCCAACACTCGAACCCTTATTCGATCGCACGCTCAATCTACCCGACATTAATCAAGTATCTAGCCTAGGAGCCATATCATGAGTGCTGTTGTAAAGCTCGCCTGGAAAAGCTTGATGAACCGCAAAGCGACGGCAATTCTAACCATCATGACCGTTGCGATTTCAGTGGTACTCCTCTTGGGCGTCGAGCGTATCCGAACTCAAGCCAAGGATAGCTTCGCCAATACAATTTCAGGCACAGACCTCATTATTGGTGGACGCTCTGGGCAAGTGAACCTATTGCTCTATTCTGTGTTTCGTATTGGTAATGCGACCAACAACATCGATTGGAAAAGCTACCAAGAGTTTGCCAATCATCGTTCAGTCGATTGGGCTATTCCAATCTCGCTTGGCGACTCGCATAAAGGCTTCCGAGTTATGGGAACCAATCACAGTTACTTTGAGCATTACAAGTTTGGAAGTAAGCAACCACTAACATTTGGCAAGGGTAGAGAATTCAATGGTTTATTTGAAACCGTGCTAGGTTCTGATGTCGCTAAACAACTTGGTTATGATATCGGTAGCGAAATCATCATTGCCCACGGCATTAGCGACGTTGGCTTTAGCCGTCATGACAATCTGCCATTTAAAGTTGTCGGTATCCTTGCACCTACAGGAACACCAGTCGACAAAACTGTCCATGTATCATTGGAAGCCATCGAAGCCATTCACGTCGGATGGGAAAGTGGTGCGCGTTTGGGCCCGACACCCAAGGCACAAGATCTCAAAAACAGAGACTTTCAGCCCAAACAAATTACCGCTATGCTCGTTGGTTTGAAATCTCGTATTCAAACTTTCGCCCTGCAAAGACAAATTAACACCTACCCCAAAGAGCCGCTCAGCGCCATTATGCCCGGCGTTGCGTTGCATGAGTTATGGGGAATGATGTCGGTTGCAGAGCAAGCCCTAATGGCAGTATCTGGTTTTGTCGTGATCGCAGGGTTGTTAGGTATGTTAAGCAGTCTATTAACTAGCCTACAGGAACGCCGCCGTGAAATGGCGATTTTGCGTGCCATGGGAGCAAGGCCTCGTCATGTTTTCTCACTCTTAATTAGTGAAGCCAGCTTGCTTACTGCTGCTGGTATTATTACTGGCGTTACTGGGCTGTATGCCATTCTTGCTATCGCGCAGCCGATCATCCAACAGCACTATGGAATACATCTCACCTTAAGCATCTTATCTACTTATGAGTGGATGCTATTAGGTTTCGTACAATGCGCTGGTATTGTGATTGGTTTCATTCCCGCACTCCGCGCCTACCGACAGTCACTGAGTGACGGAATGACAATAAGGATTTAATAAAATGTGGAAAAAAATACTCGCAAGTTGCTTGCTGGTCGTCGCATTCACAGCGCCTGTTATGGCCAGCGAAGAACCATTAAAGCTTGACTGGATTGACCTTGTTCCAGAAAAAGAGCGTAAATTGTTCGACAGTATAGGCATGCCCGCATCTGATCACAGTGGTGGCGCAGCCCAGCAGTCCAAGATTGGTAACGTTCGACCAGAACTGAACGGAAGCCAAGTTAAAATTCCGGGGTTTGTTATCCCACTTGAAGGTGATGCCGATACCGTCACCGAATTTTTATTGGTGCCATATTTTGGAGCTTGTATTCACGTGCCACCACCGCCTCCAAACCAGATCATTTACGTGAAGTTTCCGAAAGGCGCGCCTGTTCAAGAGTTGTGGGATGTTATATATGTGGTTGGAACGTTGAAAACCGAGACGATAAACCACGAACTGGCAGAAACGGCTTACGTTATTGAGGGATCAGAAATAGAAGCCTACGACGATATGTAATTTAAGTCGTCGATAAGCCTCGCTACACCTAAGGCGTCACACTGGCGCCTTTTTTAGCTTTGTGCTACACGATATAACGAGATAAATACGCTAATACGCCCACATAAATAACCAAAAGAAACGCTATCGACAGGTGCTTTTTGAGTTTACCTGCTTCTGAGAACTTCATAGCCCCTCCAAAATAACGATAACAATTTTAACAACTCATTATCATTTTGAATAGCCCTATTCGTTCAAAAACTGAGAACTCCTGTCTGGTCGCTTGGTCAGATAAGGTGTAAATTTAAACGTGCGAACCACGCAGTTCTTGGTAGGAAAACGAATGGCAGACCCGACAAAGCAACCTGTTGTCATCGAACATCAGTCAGACACAAAAAAAAATACGCAACAAGAAAAGAAACAAGGCTACATAAAAGACAGTGCTAGTAAGGTAAAAACCATAGCCCAAATACACGGTCTTGACGCCTTACTGCAAACCGAACCGCCAGCCAAATCTGCGTTTGAAAGAGCCCAATTGCGAGAGCAACGACGCCAAGAACAGCGACAAAAAAACTTAGAACAGATTTTAAAATTAGCGCACAGTTCATGCCGAGATGAGACAGCGGGAGAGCCAGACCAAGATTGGTTGCATCGATTTTTTGAGATGGCTCAAGACATCCATAACAGCGCGATGCAAAAGCTATGGGCTCAAGTGATGAAGCGTGAAGTGACCAATCCGGGCTCAACATCCATGAAAGCGTTGAAAACCCTCAAAGATATGTCACCAAAGGAAGCACAAACTCTGCAAAGAGCCGCCTCTTTAGCGTGCAGTTTTGGAGGGGATCACAGCAGAAAACTGTTGATTGGTTACAAAGCGCAAGGAGGCATATTTAGCTTCGGCAAGCGAGACGTCGCCAACAGCCTAAATATGGGAAGTTTTCAACTGCCGTATTCAAGCTTGTTGCTCTTAATTGAATTAGGGCTGCTGCACAGTGCCGAACTTGAATCTGGCGAAATTAGTATCGAGACACCGTTGGTCCTCACCTACCAAGGTAAAAACTTGTCACTGAACGTAAACAGTAAAGGTGTCCGCCTTTTATATTACCGCTTCACACCCACAGGTAATGAGCTCTGTACCTTGCTCGGAAACAAACCACATGCCGAATACTACGATCAAATGCTTGCACTGTTAAATCATAGATTTAGTGTCCATAGTGAAGCTAAAAGTACGGTTCATCATACCGTCTAGCCAGCTTGAGAAGCATTTGATCACCTATGATCCAAATACTTCTCAAGCAGCTCAAAGAGCTTTAGGTCACCTATGATCTAAATGCTTTTTTATCGGATCACACCGCGTTGTTTAAGATCGATTAAGCACAAATCCACCAGCTCATCGACACTCTTTTCTCCCGCGGGCAAATCGATTTCAGGGTTCTCTGGCGCTTGATATTCCGAATCAATACCAGTGAAATTAGGAATCTCTCCCGCACGGGCTTTACGGTATAAACCCTTAGGATCTCGACCTTCGCAAACCTCTAGAGATGCATTGACATACACTTCGATAAACTCGCCTTCTGGCAATAAATCGCGCACTAACTTCCGCTCTGCACGATGCGGTGAAATAAACGCCGACAGAACAATTAAACCCGCATCTGCCATCAACTTCGCCAGTTCACCAATGCGACGAATGTTCTCGCGACGGTCCTGTTCAGAAAAACCTAAATCGCTACACAAACCATGCCGTACATTGTCACCATCCAATAAATAGGTGTGGTAACCCAATGCTGCAAGGCGATTTTCCAACGCACCTGCTACGGTTGATTTACCCGCTCCAGATAAGCCGGTAAACCACAATACGGCAGGTTTTTGCTTCTTTAATTCAGCACGAAACTGTTTATCAACCGAATGCTGGTGCCAAACAATGTTTTCATCTTTTACCGTCGTTTCGGCAGTCATAACGTATCCTTGTAAATATCGGAATTAAAACGGGAAAAAGACCGGGATCAAAGTAAGTACTAATACAGAGTACACAATCGAAATTGGCACTCCAATTCTCACGTAGTCGGTCAATTTGTAATTTCCTACGCTGTACACCAGCAGGT
This sequence comes from Vibrio sp. 2304, assembly GCF_033339475.1. Classification (NCBI taxonomy): domain Bacteria; kingdom Pseudomonadati; phylum Pseudomonadota; class Gammaproteobacteria; order Vibrionales; family Vibrionaceae; genus Vibrio; species Vibrio sp. 2304. The sequence continues at coordinate 103,838 of NZ_JAWOUQ010000006.1, forward strand.
TAGTTTGGTAACCGTAGGGAGAGATAAAGCTCGCACTCGCGCCGAACAAAACCGCCATGATGAATGGCATCGGATCCACGCCATAACCCACCGCCATACTATAGCCGATAGGAAAAGAAAGCGCAGCCGCGGCATTGTTTGTCACCAATTCAGTGAGTACCAATGTCATGATATAAGTCGCCACCAAGGCACCAAATACTCCCCAGCCATTAAACGCTTCAATAAACATCACTCCCATTCTTTCTGACAATCCAGAAGAGATCATCAGTTGAGCAATAGACAAAGCGGAACCTACAATCACGACGATATCGATCGGAAAACGGCGGCGCAGTTCTGAAATCTGCACAATACCAAACGCAATAAGCGCGATAAGGTACGCAGCTAGACCTTTAATAATCGGTACTAACTCTAATAGAGCGCATCCAATTACGGCTGCAAAGCCCAGTAATACAATGGAAGACTTATTCGTATCAAGCCGAGCGCTAGAGTCCAAGTCATGCACTAAAACAAACTCTTTACGATGAGCTCGGCGTTCAGACTCAAAACGCTTGCCTGGAACCAGAACTAACGTGTCCCCAGGCGCTAAGGTAATGCTACCCAAGCCACCTTCTAGGCGTTCGTGGCCTCGGCGAATCGCCACAACAACGGCATCGAATCGGTCGCGGAATCGGCTCTCTTTGAGGGTTTTGTAGCAAAACGTCGCCGACGAGCTCACCACAACTTCGATAAAGTTTTGCCCATTTAAGTGCTGCTGACCAAACAACTTGAGGCCCGGAATTTCTTGCAGGGTCGCGACGCTCTCAACATCGCCACAAAATAACAGGCGGTCTTTTGCATTGAGCACAAAATCCGGTCCCACAGAAGAAACAGTAACACCATCGCGCACCACTTCTGCAAGAAACAGTTTGCGCAGCGCACGTAAATTATTCTCGCTGATCGTACGCCCAACTAGCGGTGAGCCTGGCTCAACGCGAGACTCAAGAAAGTAAGGTAAATCTTCTTGGTTTTGATCATCATAATTCGGTAGCAAGTAGCTCAGTGGGATAAGAATCAGCATCCCTCCCACCAGCACAGCCAAACCTATCATCGTAGGTGTAAAAAAACTCAGGCTCGGTAAGCCTGCGTCTTCGACAAAGCTGTTGATGATTAAGTTAGTCGACGTACCAATCAAAGTTAACGTGCCACCAAAAATGGCGGCGTAAGACAAGGGAATAAGTAATTTCGAAGGTGCATGTTGCTGATTACGCTTAATCGCCCCAATCAATGAGACAACCACAGCGGTATTATTCGTAAATGAAGAAAGCAAGGCGGTCGACACACCGAGCTTAGCAATCACGCTGCCTAACTGGCCCTCAGAGATACTTCGGCTCACCCAACTGATCAGCAGTGTTTTTTCTAGAGCACAGGATGCAAGAATCAATAGAACCAGAGTTAACAATGAAGAGTTGGTAAAATTGGATGCGATAGTGGCTGAATCCATCATCCCAGCCATGAATGCAATAAAAGCGGCACCCGCAAAGACATAACTAGGCTTAATTTTCGTGACAAGCAAGCAAGTGATAATGCCAAGCAAAATCGCTAACACAAACCCTTGTTCCCACATAGCCTTTCCTTACCAAATAGCCCTAAAGGGCACAACAACGACTCATTTATCCATGAATCACCGACAAACGAGCAAACAGACAAAAATCAGCGCAAGCGAAAAGAACATCAGAATGCTCGGTTTTCTTGGGCTCCACCGAAGCATTCTGGTATTAGGAGAATACCTAACGACATTTCGCAATTCAGTTAGGTAGCGACGCCCCAAGTACAACAGCAGACAGAGCCTGAAATTATCGTACTTGGGTAAGCCAGTTACTTTTTCAGAAACTGGCTGACGTCTTTTGCTTCCCAGTGTGGGAAGTGTTTACGGACAAGCGCATTAAGCTCAACTTCAAACGCAGAGATGTCCGTCAAATCGCGCTCAACCACGGCGAGGCTCTCTTTAACCATGCCAGCACCAACCGTCACGTTTGTCAGACGATCGATAATGATAAAGCCACCGGTATCTGCACAGTCTTGATAATTGTCCAGCGCGACTGACTCATTAAGAGACCATTCACACAAACCAATACCATTCAATGGCAGCTCTGCCGAGCTATGAGTCGAGAGATTATTAATGTCATATTGATGACGAATCGCTTCAACATGACCTACGGTTTTCTTACCTGCGATTTTGATGTCATAGTCACGACCCGGTTGCAGGGGTTGCTCTGTCATCCACACCACATCGGCAAGCAAATGGTTTGTGGTTTCCACTTGAGCATTATCTAGAACAATCAAATCTCCACGGCTAATATCGATCTCATCGCTTAGCGTCAGAGTGACAGCTAATCCGGCACGAGCTTCTTCAATATCACCATCAAATGTCACAATACGTGCCACAGTTGACGTTTTACCCGATGGCAATGCTTTAATGGCATCACCGACTTTGATCGAACCAGAAGAAATGGTCCCCGCAAAGCCACGGAAATCGAGGTTAGGACGATTAACGTATTGCACAGGGAAGCGGAACTCACCCGCGCCTTTTTCTTGATCCACATCGACCGTTTCAAGAAGCTCAAGCAATGATGGGCCTTTAAACCAAGTCAGGTTTTGGCCTTTATCCACCACATTGTCCCCTTCAAGCGCTGAGATCGGGATGATTTGAATATCAATATCCCCTGTCAGATTCTCAGAGAACTTCAGATACTCGTCGCGGATCTCTTCAAAGCGCTCTTGGGAGTAATCCACTAAGTCCATCTTGTTGATCGCCACAACAAAGTGCTTCAAACCCAACAGGTTGGAAATGAAAGAGTGACGACGAGTTTGATCGAGAATGCCCTTACGTGCATCAACTAGAATCACAGCTAAGTCACATGTCGATGCACCTGTAGCCATGTTACGTGTGTACTGCTCGTGTCCAGGAGTATCTGCAATGATGAATTTACGTTTCTGCGTCGAGAAATAGCGGTAAGCCACATCAATCGTGATCCCCTGCTCGCGCTCAGCTTGTAAGCCATCGACCAACAACGCAAGGTCAGGCTTTTCACCCGTGGTACCCACACGTTGGCTGTCTGAGTGCACTGCCGCTAGCTGATCTTCATAAATTTGTTTTGAGTCATGGAGTAAGCGACCGATTAATGTACTTTTACCGTCATCCACCGAGCCACAAGTCAAGAATCTAAGTAACGACTTGTACTGGTGTTGTGTTAAATAGCCTTCGATACCAAGCTCGGCTAATTGAGCTTCAACTGCACTGTTCATTATCTTTCCTTAGATCCTTTAGAAGTAACCTTGACGTTTCTTAAGCTCCATCGATCCTGACTGATCGTGGTCGATCGCTCGGCCTTGGCGCTCACTCGACGTTGCCACCAGCATTTCTTCAATAATGCCAGTTAAAGTGTTCGCTTCAGACTCGATGGCCCCGGTCAATGGATAACAACCAAGGGTACGGAAGCGCACACTCTTCTCTTCAATCACTTCACCCGGTTGAAGCTCCATACGATCATCATCAACCATGATCAGCATGCCATCGCGTTCAACAACTGGGCGTTTGTCCGCGAGGTAAAGCGGCACGATCTCGATGTTTTCTAAATAGATGTATTGCCAGATATCAAGCTCAGTCCAGTTAGACAGTGGGAATACACGAATGCTCTCACCCTTATTAACCTGACCGTTGTACGTCTTCCATAGCTCAGGACGTTGGTTTTTAGGGTCCCATGTATGGTTCTTATCGCGGAATGAATACACGCGCTCTTTCGCCCGTGATTTCTCTTCGTCGCGGCGCGCACCACCAAAGGCAGCATCAAAACCGTACTTGTTCAGCGCTTGTTTTAAGCCTTGAGTCTTCATGATGTCAGTGTGCTTAGAAGAACCATGAACAAACGGGCTACAGCCCATGGCTAGACCTTCTGGATTCTTATGTACCAAAAGCTCAAAACCGTATTTGGCCGCGGTGCGATCACGAAATTCAATCATCTCGCGGAACTTCCAATCGGTGTCAACATGCAGCAATGGAAATGGAATCTTACCTGGGTAAAAAGCTTTACGCGCAAGGTGCAGCATCACTGATGAGTCTTTACCAATCGAATACATCATGACTGGGTTATCAAACTCAGCCGCAACTTCACGGATGATGTGGATACTCTCCGCTTCGAGTTGTTTAAGGTGAGTTAAACGTTGTTGGTCCATGTTTTGTATTTCCTTTTTAAGCTTGAAGGCGCATTACGTCTCTAATCTTTGGTCTGAAATTATATGGAGTTGGCAATAGCACTTTTGTTGAATTCAGTACTAGACAAAAACCAGTCTAACTTTTGAGACAGTCGCACTACCTCTCCGACAACAATCAAAGATGGCGACTGTGCTTCCTTCGATAAATCAGAGAGTTGGGAGAGTTCTCCCGTAAATACTTTTTGTTGAATCTGCGTGCCACGCTCAATAATGGCAATCGGAGTCGACGCTGAACGACCATGCTTAATGAGTTGATTCTGAATATAGTGTGATTTCATCAGCCCCATGTAGATCACTAAAGTCTGATTCCCACGCGCCAACGTGGACCAATCCATCTCATCACTTTCTTCTTTCAAGTGGCCAGTCACAAAGATGGCCGATTGCGCATAATCACGATGAGTCAGTGGAATACCAGCATAAGCGGTTGCGCCAGCTGCTGCGGTAATGCCAGGGACAACTTGAAAACGAACGCCGGCATCAGCAAGCACTTCTAACTCTTCACCACCACGACCAAATACAAACGGATCACCACCTTTAATGCGCACTACTTTGTAGCCCTGCTTGGCAAAATCCACCAAAAGCTGATTCGTCTTCTCCTGCGGCACACTGTGATGCCCAGCTCGCTTCCCAACGCACACCAAAATCGTATCGCTTGGAATCAATGCCATGATTTCTTCAGACACCAAGTAGTCGTACAAAACCACGTCAGCTTGCTGCAAGCAGTTCAGTGCTTTCACCGTCAGAAGTTCAGGATCGCCTGGTCCTGCACCTACTAAGGCGACTTCACCAGGCTGTAGCGATTGCTTTGCAAAACGAGTAACACCAGCGACTGGGTTGTCAGAAACTAACCGGGGCTTTGGTTTAGGAAAAGAAGTGACTGAATCGTTCGTTGCCATGTGCTTGCTCATCGTCCATTGATATCGTTATGTAAGCATTATGGCGGGGCGTTTATATTACCTGAAATTCTAAAATTTCATTTTTTATTCAAAAATCTGCTAAGAAGTTTTTGTTTGGTCTCATTCAAAAGCGTGCAAAAGTCGGCGGTTAATATGAATAAGGTTCAGTAAACTGATTAATGTTCACAGTTTTCTGTATCTTTATCATCGAGTTGCACCTGTGTTTGATACATTACGCAGTACGATTTCCCCTTATCATCGAATTGGAGCACCAAATGAAAGTGGCAGTTCATCCTATTTCCCTCGCAGTATTAAGTGGCATGCTAACGCTTGCTGGCCCAGCAATGGCCGATACCATCAAGCTTCGTATTATCGAAACCACCGACATTCACACCAACGTAATGGATTACGATTACTACAAAGACCAACCATCACAGCAAATCGGTTTAAGTCGCGCAGCAACAATAGTGAAACAAGCTAAGTCCGAGGCAGAAAACTCGGTACTAGTAGATAACGGTGATTTAATTCAGGGCAGCCCAATGGGCGATTACATGGCGGCAAAGGGGATTAATCCCGGCGACGTGCACCCAGTCTACAAAGCGATGAACAAGCTAGACTACGATGTGGGCAACATTGGCAATCATGAGTTCAACTATGGCTTAGATTTCCTACAAACGACGTTGAAGGGGGCAAACTTCCCTTACATCAATGCAAACGTATTTGATAAACAAACCGGTGAGCATTACTTCAAGCCTTACCTCATCAAAACTCACACATTTAAAGACACAGACGGCGAAGCGCATCAAATAAAAGTGGGTTACATCGGCTTTGTACCACCACAAATTATGGTATGGGATAAGAAGAACTTAGAAGGCAAAGTCTTTGCTAAAGACATTAAGGAAACCGCAGAGAAACTGATTCCTCAAATGAAGAAAGAAGGCGCAGACGTGATTGTGGCGATTCCACACTCGGGCATTTCTACTGATCTATACAAACTAGGCGCTGAAAACTCTGTTTACTACCTCACAGAAGTTGAAGGTATTGATGCGATTGCTTTTGGCCACTCTCACGCCGTCTTCCCAGGGAAAGACTTCGCAAACCTACCTGGTGTTGATATAGATAAAGGGACCATCAATGGTGTAACGTCCGTGATGCCGGGCCGCTGGGGAAGTCACGTAGGTGTGATGGATTTGATGCTGAAAGAGAAAGACGGCAGATGGCAAGTCGTCGAAGGCCAAGCAGAAGCACGCCCTATCTTCGATAAAGTAAATAAGAAGTCTTTAGCTAAAGCCGATGCAGATATTGTGAAAGCGTTAGAAGAAGATCACAAAGGCACTCGTGAATTTGTAAACCAACCAATCGGCAAAGCAAATGATGTCATGTACAGCTTCTTGGCATTAGTGCAGGACGACCCCACCATTCAAATCGTTAACCTTGCTCAGAAAGACTACGTAGAACGCTTTATTCAAGGCGACCCAGACCTTTCTGACATTCCAGTACTGAGTGCGGCAGCACCATTTAAAGTCGGCGGTCGTAAGAACGATCCGAATAACTTTACAGAAGTAGAATCCGGTCAGCTCACCTTCCGTAATGCGGCCGATCTTTACTTATACCCAAACACCTTGGTTGCGATGAAAGTGAAAGGTAAAGAAGTTCGCGAATGGCTAGAGTGCAGTGCGGGTCAATTCAACCACATCGACATCAACAATCCTAAACCGCAATCTTTGATTGATTGGGATAATTTCCGTACTTACAACTTCGATGTTATTGATGGGGTTAACTACCAAATCGACGTTACCCAACCGCCGAAGTACGATGCGGATTGTAAAGTGATTAATCCGGATTCTCAGCGTATTGTGAACCTGACGTTCAATGGTAAGCCTGTCAATCCGAAGCAAGATTTCATCATCGCAACCAATAACTACCGTGCTTATAGCAATACTTTCCCTGGTACAGGCCCAGATTTCATTGCATTTGACGCACCAGATGAAAACCGCTCTGTCGTCGCCACTTATATTTCTCGCGTGAGTGAAGAAAAAGGAGAAGTGACACCAAGCGCTGACAACAACTGGTCTTTCGCACCGATTAAGTCCGATAACAAGCTAGATATTCGTTTCGAAACCTCCCCTAGCGATAAAGCGGCGCAATTCATCAAAGAGAAAGGACAATACCCAATGAAGCGCGTGTCAACAGATGACATTGGTTTCGCGATTTATCAAATCGATTTGAATAAATAAGGTTGATTTGACAGCAACACTAAGCGGCTCTCATGAGCCGCTTTTTTGTTATCAATAAAACCCGTTAAAATAAAGAAAACCGTTTCTGAGTTATCACATGCACAGCGATCTTTTTTCAGACTTAGTCAAACATGGCTTTTTAGAGACAGAAGCAAACCAACTTATTGAAAATGGTGAGTTGCTCGAACTGCCTACACGCCACATTCTTAATCACCAAGGGGAGTTTAGCTCACACCTTTACTTCATCATTGAGGGGTTATGCCACGCAAGCTATCTTACTGAGCACGGCAAAGAATTCAGTAAAGAATTTTATTGGGAGAAGGACTGGGTTATCGGGTTTGAGAGCATAATAAAGGACCAACCTTCGCCTTACTTATTGGAAACGCTGAGCGCTTGTCAGCTATTTTGCTTGCCAATTGAAACGTTGCATCACTGGCGAGCAGAAAAGCACGCCATTTACTTAAAGCTACTCGAAAACCAACTGGTTAATAAAGAGAACAAAGAACGCTTTATGTTGCTCTACTCTCCAGAGGAACGATATCAATTATTTTGCGCTCATTACCCAGATTTAAAGCAACGTATTACCGATAGTCAAATTGCGGCCTACCTGGGCATTACGCCAATCAGTTTGAGTCGAATCAAAGCACGCTTAACCAAAGATCACACTCTCAAATAAACTCAAAAAAGAAAAAAGCTCTTCAAACGAAGAGCTTTTTCTCTGCTATTTGAGCTATTTAAGAATTCGCGCCCGGAACTGGCGCCCTTTCATCTTGCCGTTACTAATGGTTTGTAGAGCCTTTTTAGCTACAGACTTTTCGACGGCAACATAAGCGCGCACAGGGAACAGGTGAATCTTTCCGACTTGAGAGCCTGGAATACCATTTTTTCCTGTCAAACAACCTAAAATATCACCCGGTCGTACTTTCTGTTTCTTACCGCCATCAATGTTAATCGTCACCATTTTCGCTTGGTATGGCTGCTGATTTGATTTGGCAGGCAATGTTGCTGGTACCACGTCCATCTCTAGGTATTCTTCAATACGAGCTACACGTAAACCGTCTTTCTCACCAAAAAAGTTGAACGCTAAACCTTTACTACCCGCACGACCTGTACGACCAATACGGTGCACATGAACCTCAGGATCGCGCGATAGCTCACAGTTAAAGACAGCGTCAAGATTATCAACGTCCAAACCACGCGCCGCAACGTCTGTTGCAACAAGGATAGACACACTCTTGTTAGCAAACTGCACCAATGCTTGGTCGCGTTCACGCTGCTCTAAGTCCCCATGGATATCGATAACGCTGAATCCTTTGTGATGCAACTCATCTGCGACACTTTGAACTTCTTTTTTGGTATTACAAAAAACCACCGCGGACTCTGGTTGGTGAGTCAGCAGCAAATTCGCCAACGCTTCATCACGTGCTTCCGAGCCTTCAACTTTATAGAAGTACTGCGCAATGCTTGAGGTATCATGCGTCGATTCCACCTTAATCACTTCCGGTGTCTGCATTATACGCTGCGCAATTTGCTCAATTTTTTCTGGAAAAGTAGCACTGAAAAGTAGAGTTTGACGCTGCTTTGGCGCTGCATCGATGATTGCATCTAATGCGTCTTGGAAACCCATGTCCAACATGCGATCAGCTTCATCTAGCACCAAGGTATTCAGTTCGCTAAGATCAATTCGGCCTTTCTCAAGGTGATCCAAAATACGACCAGGTGTACCAACTAGGATATGCGCACCATGCTCCAGCGAACCAATTTGTGGCCCCATTGGCATCCCACCGCAGAGAGTAAGCACTTTAATATTATGAATGCCGCGACCTAAAGTACGAATTTCCTTCGCTACTTGGTCTGCAAGCTCACGTGTTGGACACAATACTAATGACTGGACACGAAAGCGTTTGACGTTGAGGTTCGATAAAACCCCTAAACCAAATGCAGCGGTTTTACCTGAGCCCGTTTTACCCTGCCCGATGACATCACGATGTTTTAGGATTGCAGGCAAGCTCAAAGCTTGAATTGGCGTCATGTGGGTATAGTTCAGGGAATCAAGTGTGGCGAGTAACGCTGGATTCAGCCCAACTTGATCGAATGTTTGTTTGCTCACGGGGATATCCTCAGGTGAGATGGAAAGAGGGCACATTATCACCAGATTTGGTGGGAAAACCAGTGCTAATTAACCTTTGTTAATGAGTATGAGCTCAAAACAAAGTAAAGTCAGTCACTCTATTCTCATTACGGATAACAACATGCTCACTTGGATTACTTTGCCCTTTGCTCAGCTAACAACCACACAGCTGTATGAAATGATGAAATTGCGTGTGGATGTATTCGTTGTTGAACAAACCTGCCCTTATCCTGAACTTGATGGTAAGGACACACTCGAAGGCGTTTATCATCTAATAGGCTATCACGGTGATGAACTGGTTGCTTGCGCACGATTACTGCCCGCAGGCACTACGTATGACAATGTGAGTATTGGTCGAGTGGTGACAAAGCAGACCGCGCGAGGCGGTGGCTTAGGTCATAAGTTATTGGACAAGGCATTGGCACAATGCGAAACATTATGGCCAGGGCAGACAATAGATATAGGTGCTCAAGAACACCTCATCCAGTTTTATGCAAGTCATGGATTCAAGGTTATCTCAGAGTGCTACCTTGAAGATGGTATCCCTCATGTGGATATGCGGAAAGAATCCGTAGCGCTATAAGTTTCAATTCGATTGGTTACTATGAAAACTAATCGAATTAAAAAACTAACTAAAAAGACGCGATATATTCGCGTCTTTTCATTTGAAGCGTTTACTTGTTACGCCCAAAGGTCCCATCCGACAAACGGAAAAACATAACGGACCGCCCGCTTTTTTCCAGCTGTAGCATATCTAACTCGCCTTCGTCACTAAGCTTAAAGCGAATCAACTGTCCCTGCTTTATTTGGCTTAGCGGCTTATCACTGCCTTCTATTTTGACCAGAGCGCTAAGATCCGCCATAGAGAGCTGATTACTTCTGAAAACCTGCGCTAATGTATCACCATTTTTAACCGTGTACTCTTTCCAGTCTTCAGATTTCGGTCCAGAGTTCTGAGAGGTTCTCTGCTGGCTTAAACTCTGCGCGTTCAGCTCAATCGCTACGCGTTGATGATCGACCTCAGTCTGCTCAACTGGTTGATCTGTTTTATTTGGCAAAGGAATAACAAGGAGTACCAGAATCAATGGCACTAAGACCATCAAAGCACGCTGATGAAATTTAGGCAGACGCAACCAAAACTGCTTAACAGGCTGTATACGCTCCAACCATTGCTCTTTGTTGAACGGCTGCTTCCAGTCGATAGCAGCGAATTTTTGTTTAACCAATTCGACATAGTCGACTTGCTGCTTTTTCTTTCTGCGACGATTCATTGTAATGAGTCCCTTAATACTTCTACGGCCAGTATAAAAATACCGACGCGGAGAGTATATGTTTTTCACCAAACTAAAATGGAATTGGGATTAAATTAGCAGAAATTTCACTTGGAGTAAGAGATAAGTCACAACCTGGCCGCCTCAATTAAGCATTCAGTCGCAATCATTTAAACCTAAGCTCGAAACTGATATCCTGTTACCTTTATCACTCCTAATAAGAGCGACATTCATGTCTGAAATTAAATTTGAAACTGTAGAACAAAAAGCAAGCTACGGCATTGGTCTGCAAATGGGTCAGCAACTTGCAGGCTCTGGTCTTGAAGGTCTTAGCGTTGATGCTATCGCAGCGGGTATTGCAACAGCACTAACTGGTGACATGCCATCAATCGAAATTGATGAAATCAACAAAGCACTACAAGAACTTCACACTCGTGCAGAAACCGCTCGCCAAGAAGCAGCAAAAATTGCAGCAGCAGAAGGCGAAGCGTTCCTAAAAGACAACGCTCTACGACCTGAAGTTAACGTTCTAGACTCTGGTCTTCAGTACGAAATCATTTCTGAAGGTACTGGTGCAGTTCCTACAGCAGAAAGCTCAGTTCGCGTTCACTACCACGGTGAGCTAACTGACGGTACTGTATTCGATAGCTCTGTATCTCGCGGTCAACCTGCTGAATTCCCTGTTACAGGTGTAATCAAAGGTTGGGTAGAGGCACTACAACTAATGCCTGTTGGCTCTAAGTGGAAGCTATACGTACCACAAGATCTTGCGTACGGTGAGCGTGGCGCTGGTGCGGCTATCCCTCCATTTGCAGCTTTAGTTTTCGAAGTAGAACTATTAGATATTATCTAATTGAAACCATTTTCAATTATGATTAAATAAAACGGCGCACTAGCGCCGTTTTTTTGTCTAAACTGAATAGACTTTCTCACCTCTGAACCTTTCACTCTGATAGCCTTTAAAAATAAAATCACTTTTAAAAAACGCTCAACCTTTGGAGGTACTATGCGTAAAACACTCCTAACTCTAGCACTCCTATCAATCAACATTGGTAGTGCGCACGCATTCTTAGATTCAGTCACTCAAAAAAGTAAAGAAAGTGGCCTGATGGACATGGTCGGCAGCAGCTTGAACACCGAGTCTTCTCCATTAACAGACATGCTAACTAGCCAATTACCAGTATCCACTGAGCAAGCAGCCGGAGGCAGTGGTGCGCTACTCGCTTTGGCTCAAAGCCAGCTTTCGCAAGAAAATAGTAGTGAATTACAGTCTTTGATTCCTGGACTTTCAAACTTGCAAGGGGCACAAAGCTTACTAGGAAATATTGAGAATATCAGTGCAGTAAAAAGTGCATTCGATACGTTAGGTTTAGACCCATCTATGATCAGTCAGTTTGCTCCAGTCATCTTGGATTACTTGAACAAGCAAGGCGCTAGCGAAGGGCTTCTAAGTTCGTTGGGCGGATTGTGGAATACTAGTAAATAAGCGTAAGTGATAATCACTTTTTAAATTGCCAGTCTGCATGGGTTGAAATAAATGCAGGCTGGATATAAAGGTTTACTGAATTACAGATACAAAAAAGCCGAGCTAATGCTCGGCTTTCTCGTTCTTACGAACTGATTACTCAGCAGCTTCTTCAGCAGCTGGGCGATCTACAAGCTCAATGTAAGCCATTGGAGCTTTATCACCAGCACGGAAGCCAGCTTTTAGGATACGAGTGTAACCGCCCTGACGAGCAGCAAAACGTGGACCTAGTTCGTTAAATAGTTTTGCAACTACTTCGTTGTCACGAGTACGTGCAAATGCTAGACGACGGTTAGCAACACTGTCAGTCTTAGCTAGTGTAATCAAAGGCTCAACTACGCGACGTAGCTCTTTTGCTTTTGGCAAAGTAGTCTTGATAACTTCATGACGTACTAGAGAGCTAGCCATGTTGCTGAACATCGCTTTGCGATGTGAGCTGTTGCGGTTGAGTTGACGACCACTCTTACGATGGCGCATGACCTAATCCTTCTAACTAGTATCGATTAATCTTCAGCGATTGATGCAGGTGGCCAGTTTTCTAGGCGCATGCCCAGAGACAGACCACGTGACGCAAGTACGTCTTTAATCTCAGTAAGAGACTTTTTACCAAGGTTAGGCGTTTTAAGTAGCTCAACCTCAGTACGTTGTACTAGATCACCGATGTAGTGAATCGCTTCTGCTTTCAGACAGTTAGCAGAGCGAACTGTTAGTTCAAGATCGTCTACAGGACGCAGTAGGATCGGATCGAATTCTGGCTTCTCTTCCTTCTCCTCAGGAACTCGTACATCACGAAGATCTACGAATGCATCCAATTGTTCAGCTAGTATTGTAGCTGCACGACGGATTGCTTCCTCAGGTTCTAGAGTACCGTTTGTTTCCATATCGATAACAAGCTTGTCTAGATCAGTACGCTGTTCTACACGAGCTGCTTCTACAGCGTAGGCAATTTTGTCTACTGGGCTGTAAGTAGCATCTACTAGTAGGCGACCGATAGGACGCTCGTCTTCTTCGTTATGGATACGCGCAGAAGCTGGAACATAACCACGACCACGTTCAACTTTGATACGCATTGCGATCTCAGCGTTGTCATCCGTTAGGTGACAAATTACGTGTTCAGGGTTAGCGATCTCTACATCACCATCATGGGTGATGTCACCTGCAACCACAGGGCCCGAGCCTGATTTGTTCAAAGTAATGAACACTTCATCTTTGCCTTCGGCAACGCGCACAGCCAAACCTTTAAGGTTTAGAAGAATTTCAAGAATATCTTCTTGAACGCCTTCTTTCGTGCTGTACTCATGAAGTACGCCTTCAATTTCTACTTCTGTTACAGCACAACCTGGCATAGAAGATAGAAGGATGCGGCGAAGTGCATTACCCAGAGTATGACCAAAGCCACGCTCTAATGGCTCAAGAGTTACTTTTGCGTGAGTCGAGCTGATTTGTTCGATGTCAACTAGACGTGGCTTAAGAAATTCTGTTACAGAACCCTGCATTGTGTCCTCTCTTTAGTTTAAACCTTACTTAGAGTAAAGCTCGACGATCAATTGTTCGTTGATGTCAGCTGATAGATCAGAACGCTCAGGCATACGCTTGAATGTACCTTCCATCTTGCCACCATCTACTTCAATCCAAGTTGGTTTTTCACGTTGTTCAGCAACTTCTAGAGCTGCTTTGATACGAGCTTGCTGTTTAGCTTTCTCGCGAATAGAAACAACGTCATTAGCCGCTACTTTGAAAGAAGGAACGTTTACAACTTTACCGTTTACTAGGATAGCTTTGTGGCTAACTAGCTGACGTGCTTCTGCGCGAGTTGCGCCAAAGCCCATGCGGTAAACTACGTTATCAAGACGACCTTCAAGAAGCTGAAGTAGGTTTTCACCAGTGTTGCCTTTTAGGCGAGCAGCTTCTTTGTAGTAGTTACGGAATTGTTTTTCTAGAACGCCGTACATACGACGTACTTTTTGCTTCTCACGAAGCTGAACGCCATACTCAGATAGACGACCGCGACGAGCGCCGTGTACACCTGGTGCGTTATCAATTTTACACTTGGTATCGATCGCGCGAACACCAGACTTAAGGAATAAGTCAGTGCCTTCACGACGGCTAAGCTTCAGCTTAGGACCCAAATATCTTGCCATGATTCTTCTCCAATTGTCCTAGAAACGTTATACGCGACGTTTCTTAGGTGGACGACAACCGTTATGAGGGATTGGTGTAGCATCAACGATGTTTGTGATGCGGAAACCAGCGGCGTTTAGTGCACGAACAGTAGATTCGCGACCTGGACCAGGACCCTTAACCATAACTTCCAAGTTCTTTAGGCCGTATTCTTTAGCCATTTCAGCACAACGCTCAGCAGCAACCTGTGCAGCGAACGGAGTAGACTTACGAGAACCACGGAAACCAGAACCACCTGCAGTAGCCCATGCAAGAGCGTTACCTTGACGGTCAGTAATGGTTACGATTGTGTTATTGAAAGAAGCATGGATGTGCGCAACGCCATCTGCAACTTGCTTGCGTACGCGCTTACGAGCGCGAGTTGGTTGTTTAGCCATTGTACTCTACCTTCCCGATTATTTCTTGATCGGCTTACGCGGACCCTTACGGGTGCGAGCGTTGGTTTTAGTACGCTGTCCACGTAGTGGTAGACTGCGACGATGACGAAGACCACGGTAACAGCCAAGGTCCATAAGACGCTTGATGTTCATAGATACTTCACGACGTAGATCACCTTCTACAGTGTACTTAGCTACACCATCACGCAGTTGATCGATCTGCTCTTCAGTTAGTTCACTGATCTTAACATTTTCAGCAATACCCACTTCAGCTAGGATAGCTTGAGAGCGAGTTTTACCGATGCCGTAGATCGCTGTTAGAGCGATTACTGCATGTTTCTGATCAGGAATGTTAATGCCTGCTATACGGGCCATTATTCACTCCTAAGTGTTTCTATAAAAGAATTAGCCGCAGCAAAGCCCGTTATGGATACGCTGCGGAATACTACTTCTTTTGCACGCAAAAGGTAGGCCGAGGAATATACTCGACCCAACCTTCATTTTCAAGTAAAAATTTCTGCTAATTAGCCTTGGCGCTGTTTGTGCTTTGGCTCACTGCAAATCACGCGAACGACACCGTTACGCTTGATTACTTTACAGTTACGGCAGATTTTTTTAACGGAAGCACGAACTTTCATTGCTAAACTCCGTAAATGAAACTGAGTCTACCGCCGGATTAACGGCCGTAGCCTTTCAGATTCGCTTTCTTCAACACAGAATCATACTGTTGAGACATCAGATGAGTCTGTACCTGTGCCATAAAGTCCATAATTACAACAACTACGATTAGTAGCGATGTACCGCCGAAGTAGAAACGTACGTTCCACGCGACCATCATGAACTCGGGAATCAGACAGATAAAGGTAATGTACAGTGCACCAGCAAGGGTTAAACGTGTCATTACTTTATCAATGTATTTCGCTGTCTGCTCACCTGGGCGGATACCGGGTACGAATGCACCAGACTTCTTCAAGTTATCTGCTGTTTCACGCGGGTTGAAAACCAACGCCGTGTAGAAGAAACAGAAGAAGATAATTGCTGCTGCATAAAGCATTACATACAACGGTTGACCTGGGCTAAGAGCCAAAGACACGTCAGTTAACCAACCGAACGCGCTGCTCTCACCGTTTTGACCAAACCACTGAGCCAATGTTCCTGGGAACAAGATAATACTTGATGCAAAAATCGCTGGAATTACACCTGCCATGTTAATTTTAAGAGGCAAATGCGAGCTTTGCGCAGCAAATACTTTACGACCTTGTTGACGTTTCGCATAGTTAACGACGATTCGGCGTTGACCACGTTCCATGAAAACAACGAAGTAAATTACTGCAAAAGCTAATACCGCGATTAGCAACAGAAGAAGTACATGCAATTCACCTTGACGCGCTTGCTCGATTGTTTGACCGATTGCAGAAGGCAATCCAGCAACAATACCTGCAAAAATCAGTATCGAAATACCGTTACCAATTCCGCGCTCTGTAATTTGTTCACCTAACCACATCAAGAACATGGTACCGGTTACTAAACTTACGGTAGCAATTAGCGTAAACATGGTTTGGTTGATAACAACCAGATTGTCGACCATGTTTGGTAGGCCAGTTGCAATACCTATAGCTTGGAAGGTTGCAAGTACAAGCGTGCCGTAGCGTGTGTATTGGCTTATCTTACGACGGCCTGCTTCACCCTCTTTTTTGAGTTCAGCTAACGCTGGATGAACTACAGTTAGCAATTGGACAACAATAGATGCCGAAATATACGGCATGATGCCCAATGCTAATATAGATGCACGCTCAAGAGCACCACCGGAGAACATGTTAAACATTTCAACGATGGTACCTTTTTGCTGTTCGAACAAATCGGCAAGTACAGCAGCGTCAATACCAGGAATCGGCACAAAAGAGCCGGCTCGGAATACTAAAAGTGCACCAATTACGAATAACAAGCGCGACTTTAGTTCACTTAAGCCGCTCTGAGCACTACGAAAATCTTGTCCTGGTTTCTTAGCCATCTGTACCTCGTTCCTCGAGATTATTCCTCGATTTTACCGCCTGCAGCTTCGATTGCAGCTTTAGCGCCTTTAGTCACACGTAGACCTTTAACAGTCACTGCTTTGTTGATTTCACCAGAAAGAACAACTTTTACAAATTCGATGTTCTTAGTGATGATGTTAGCAGCTTTAAGACTGTTTAGATCAACTACGTCACCAGAAACTTTCGCTAGCTCAGCTAGACGAACTTCAGCAGACACTAGGCTCTTACGAGAAGTGAAACCGAATTTTGGTAGACGTTGTTTCAGAGGCATCTGACCGCCTTCGAAACCTGGACGAACACTGCCGCCAGAACGTGATTTTTGACCTTTGTGACCACGGCCACCAGTTTTACCTAGGCCTGAACCGATACCACGACCTACTCGCTTCGCAGAAGTTTTCGCGCCAGCAGCCGGTGCTAGAGTATTCAAACGCATTCTGATTACTCCTCAACTTTAACCATGTAGTAAACCTTGTTGATCATACCGCGAATACACGGAGTATCTTCAAGTTCTACTGTGTGGTTGATTTTACGAAGACCTAGACCGCGCAAAGTAGCTTTGTGCTTTGGCAGACGACCAATTGAGCTTTTAGTTTGAGTTACTTTAATAGTTGCCATGGTGTTCTTACTCCGAAATAGATTCAACAGTTAGACCACGTTTAGCAGCAACCATTTCTGGTGACTTCATGCTACCTAGTGCATCGATCGTTGCACGAACGATGTTGATAGGGTTCGTAGAACCGTACGCTTTAGATAGTACGTTGTGTACACCAGCAACTTCTAGTACTGCACGCATCGCACCACCTGCGATAACACCAGTACCTTCTGCAGCAGGCTGCATGTAAACTTTAGAGCCCGAATGGCGACCTTTCACTGGGTGGTGAAGAGTGCCTTCGTTTAGAGCGATCGTAGTCATGTTACGACGCGCTTTTTCCATTGCTTTTTGAATCGCTGCAGGTACTTCACGAGCTTTGCCGTAACCGAAACCTACACGACCGTTACCGTCACCAACTACTGTTAGTGCAGTGAAGCTCATGATTCGACCACCTTTAACCGTTTTAGAAACACGGTTAACTGCGATTAGCTTTTCTTGCAAATCATTCGCTTGAACTTGTTGTTCTTTAGCCATCTTCCAACCCTACCTTAGAATTTCAGACCAGCTTCGCGAGCAGATTCTGCTAGCGCCGCTACTCGACCGTGGTATTGGAAACCAGAACGATCAAATGCAACTGCAGTTACGCCCTTCTCTAGAGCGCGCTCAGCAATAGCTTTACCCACTGCTTTAGCTGCATCAACGTTACCAGTGTATTTCACTTGCTCACGGATCGCTTTTTCTACAGTAGAAGCTGCTGCGATAACCTCAGAGCCGTTAGCCGCGATAACCTGTGCGTACACGTGACGAGGAGTACGGTGTACAACTAGGCGAGTCGCACCCAGTTCTGCAATCTTACGACGTGCACGTGTAGCACGACGGATGCGAGATGCTTTCTTATCCATAGTGTTACCTTACTTCTTCTTAGCTTCTTTAGTACGCACATTTTCATCTGCGTAACGAACACCTTTGCCTTTGTATGGCTCAGGCTCACGGTAAGAACGAATGTCAGCCGCAACTTGACCAACTAGTTGCTTGTCAGCACCAGTGATCACGATTTCAGTTTGGCTTGGACATTCAGCTTTAATACCCGCTGGCAACTCGTGCTCAACTGGGTGTGAGAAGCCTAGTGTTAGACCTACAGCGTTGCCTTTGATAGCAGCACGGTAACCTACACCTTTAAGAGTTAGCTTCTTAGTAAAGCCTTCAGTAACACCAACAACCATGTTGTTAACTAGAGCGCGAGCAGTACCTGCTTGAGCCCATGCGTTAGCAACACCTTCTTTAGGACCGAAAGTCAGGTTATTTTCTTCCTGAGCGATTACAACTGCGTTGTTAAGAACGCGAGTTAGTTCGCCTTTCGCACCTTTTACAGTGATTTCTTGGCCGTTTAGTTTCACCTCTACGCCAGCTGGAATAGCGACAGGTGCTTTTGCAACACGAGACATAGTCTACTCCTTATTAAGCTACGTAAGCGATGATTTCACCACCAAGACCTGCTTTACGTGCAGCGCGGTCTGACATAAGACCCTTGGAAGTAGAAACGATAGCAATACCAAGACCACCCATTACAGAAGGAAGTTCATCTTTCTTCTTGTAAACACGTAGACCTGGACGAGAAACACGTTTAAGTTGCTCGATTACTGGTTTAGCTTGGAAGTACTTAAGTGTAACTTCCAGCTCAGGTTTTGCTTCGCCTTCAACAGCGAAGTCAACGATGTAACCTTCAGCTTTTAGTAGTGCAGCAATTGCAACTTTAAGCTTTGAAGAAGGCATTTTTACAGCAACTTTGTTTGCTGCCTGACCGTTACGAACGCGGGTCAGCATATCCGAAATCGGATCTTGCATGCTCATATGATTTACTCCAAATGATTAAGTGGCAATTACCAGCTAGCCTTACGAAGACCCGGAATCTCGCCTTTCATGCAAGCTTCACGAACCTTAATACGGCTTAGACCGAACTTACGTAGGTAACCGTGTGGACGACCAGTTTGGTTGCAACGGTTGCGCTGACGTGATGCACTTGAATCACGTGGAAGAGATTGCAGTGTAAGAACCGCGTTCCAACGATCTTCTTCAGATGCGTTTACATCGCTGATGATAGCTTTTAGCGCTGCACGCTTTTCAGCGAACTTAGCTACTAGCTTCGCACGTTTTGCTTCACGTGCTTTCATTGAATTTTTAGCCATAACAGTAACCCTTCACCTTACTTACGGAATGGGAAGTTAAAGGCAGCCAGCAGAGCACGGCCTTCCTCATCAGTACCAGCAGACGTCGTAATAGTGATGTCTAGACCGCGTACTCGATCAACTTTATCAAAGTCGATTTCCGGGAAGATGATTTGCTCGCGAACGCCCATGCTGTAGTTACCGCGACCGTCAAAAGACTTAGCGCTAACACCACGGAAGTCACGTACACGTGGAAGAGCGATGTTAATTAAACGCTCAAGAAAATCCCACATACGTTCGCCACGCAAGGTTACTTTACAACCGATAGGGTAGCCTTCACGGATTTTGAAACCTGCAACAGATTTGCGCGCTTTTGTGATAAGTGGCTTTTGACCAGAGATCGTTGCCATATCAGACGCTGCATTTTCTAGCAGTTTCTTATCGTTGATTGCTTCACCAACACCCATGTTTAGGGTGATTTTCTCGATTCTAGGGACTTGCATGACGCTTGTGTAACCGAACTGTTTGGTCAGTTCAGCGACTACAGACGACTTGTAGTAATCATGCAGTTTCGCCATAGTAGAACTCCAAATTACTTCTATTAGTTAGAAACGGTTTCGCCGTTAGACTTGAAGAAACGAACTTTTTTGCCGTCTTCAAAACGGAAACCGATACGGTCAGCTTTACCAGTAGCTGCGTTAAAGATAGCCACGTTAGAAACGTCGATAGCTGCTTCTTGCTCTACGATACCGCCTTGGATACCCATAGCTGGAACAGGTTTCTGATGTTTCTTAACTAGGTTGATACCTTCAACGATAACTTTACCAGTTGCTAGAACCTTAGTTACTTTACCTTTCTTGCCTTTGTCTTTACCAGCAAGAACGATTACTTCGTCATTACGACGGATTTTAGCTGCCATTTCTACGTGCTCCTTACAGAACTTCTGGAGCCAGTGAAACGATCTTCATGAACTTATCGCCACGAAGTTCGCGTGTCACAGGACCAAAGATACGTGTACCGATTGGTTGCTCAGTATTGTCGTTTAGCAATACGCAAGCATTTCGGTCGAAGCGAATGACAGAACCGTCAGGACGACGTACGCCTTTACGGGTGCGCACTACCACCGCCTTCAGAACATCACCTTTTTTAACTTTACCGCGAGGGATTGCTTCCTTCACAGTAACTTTGATGACGTCACCGATATGTGCATAACGGCGGTGAGAGCCACCCAGAACCTTAATACACATTACGCTGCGTGCGCCTGAGTTATCAGCTGCGTCCAGCATACTTTGCATTTGGATCATGTTAGTGCTCCGCTAAATATTAATAACTAGACCCATCACGGGTCGGGCTGCCTCTTTAAAAGGGACGCGAATTGTACCACCCTTTTTTGTGATTGGGTAGTCAAAAAATAAACGGCTCCAAAAATATTTTGGAGCCGCTTTAGTTTCATAGAATTAACGAGATTAAATCTTCGCCTTTTCTAGAACTTTTACCAAAGTCCAAGACTTAGTCTTAGACAGTGGACGACACTCTGCGATTTCAACTGTGTCGCCTAGGCCACACTCGTTGTTCTCGTCATGTGCGTGTACTTTAGTCGTACGTTTTACGTATTTACCGTAGATTGGGTGTTTTACGAAACGTTCGATAGCAACAGTGATAGACTTGTCCATCTTGTCGCTAACAACACGACCTTGTTGAGTACGTTTTACTTCGCTCATTATGCGCCTGCCTTCTCAGTCAAAACAGTTTTCACACGTGCGATATCACGGCGTACAGCTTTCAGAGTATGAGTTTGCTGTAGTTGACCAGTCGCAGCTTGCATGCGCAAGTTGAACTGTTCACGTAGCAAATTCATTAGCTCAGCGTTAAGCTCTTCAACGCTTTTCTCGCGTAGATCTTGTGCTTTCATCACATCACCTGCTTAGTTACAAATGTAGTTTTGAAAGGCAGTTTACGTGCCGCAAGACGGAACGCTTCACGTGCCAATTCTTCAGGTACACCACCCATTTCGTACATAACCTTACCAGGTTGGATTTGGGCTACCCAGTACTCAACGTTACCTTTACCCTTACCTTGACGAACTTCAAGTGGTTTTTCTGTGATTGGTTTGTCTGGGAACACACGGATCCAGATTTTACCTTGACGCTTAACGTGACGTGTCATTGCACGACGTGCCGCTTCGATTTGACGAGCAGTTAGACGACCACGGCCAACAGCTTTAAGACCGAATTCGCCGAAGCTTACATCAGTACCTTTAGCTAGACCACGGTTACGACCAGTCTGAACCTTACGGAACTTAGTACGTTTAGGTTGTAGCATCTGTCGACTCCTTACTTACGGCCTTTACGCTGCTTCTTAGGCTTGTCGCCTTTAGGCTCTACAGCGTTAGCTGCTGGCATACCACCTAGGATTTCACCTTTGAAGATCCAAGTTTTAATGCCGATCACACCGTATTGAGTGTGAGCCGAAGAAGTTGCGTAATCAATGTCAGCACGTAGAGTGTGTAGAGGCACACGGCCTTCACGGTACCACTCTGAACGTGCGATTTCAGCGCCGCCTAGACGACCGCTTACTTCCACTTTGATACCTTTAGCGCCTAGGCGCATTGCGTTTTGTACTGCGCGCTTCATAGCACGACGGAACATAACACGACGCTCTAGCTGAGACGCGATGCTATCACCAACAAGTTGCGCATCTAGTTCAGGCTTACGTACTTCAGCGATGTTAATTTGCGCTGGTACACCTGCAATTTTAGCTACAGCTGCGCGTAGCTTCTCAACGTCTTCACCTTTCTTACCGATAACAACGCCTGGACGAGCAGTGTGAATAGTCACACGGATGCTCTTAGCAGGACGCTCGATAACGATACGTGATAGAGACGCTTTTTTCAGTTCACTTGTAAGGAACTGACGTACCTTGAAGTCGCCGTCTAGGTTGTCAGCGAAATCTTTGGTGTTAGCAAACCATGTAGCATTCCAAGGCTTAACGATGCCTAGACGAATACCATTTGGATGTACTTTTTGACCCATTGCTTACTCTCCTAGTCTCTAGCGATCTGCTACAACAACAGTGATGTGGCTTGAACGCTTCAAGATACGATCCGCACGACCTTTAGCACGAGGCATAATACGCTTCATGGTTGGGCCTTCATCTACAAAGATTTTTGCGACATTCAGATCGTCAATATCTGCACCTTCGTTGTGCTCCGCGTTAGCGATAGCAGACTCTAGAACTTTCTTAACTAGTGCAGCAGCTTTTTTGTTGCTGAACGTTAGGATTTCTAGAGCTTGGTCAACAGATTTACCACGGATTAGATCCGCAACTAAGCGAGCTTTCTGAGGCGAAATGCGAGCAAAGTTATGTTTAGCAATTGCTTCCATTATCTACTCCTTAGCGCTTCTTAGCTTTCTTATCCGCAGCGTGACCGCGGTAAGTACGTGTTGGTGCGAATTCACCCAGTTTGTGACCGATCATTTCATCAGTTACAAATACTGGTACGTGCTGACGACCATTATGGACAGCGATGGTCAAACCGATCATCGTAGGGATGATCATTGAACGACGGGACCAAGTCTTAATAGGCTTTTTGTCTCCGCTTTCCACCGCTTTCTCTACCTTCTTCAGCAAGTGTAGGTCAATAAAAGGACCTTTCTTGAGAGAACGTGGCATGGCGATTCCTCTTTATATAGATTACTTGTTACGACGACGTACGATGTACTTGTCAGTGCGTTTGTTCTTACGAGTCTTGAAGCCTTTAGTAGGCATACCCCAAGGAGATACTGGGTGACGACCACCAGAAGTACGGCCTTCACCACCACCATGTGGGTGGTCAATCGGGTTCATTACAACACCACGAACCGTTGGACGGATACCGCGATGACGTGATGCACCTGCTTTACCAAGTTCACGTAGCATGTGCTCAGAGTTACCAACTTCACCGATTGTTGCACGGCCTTCAGAAAGAACTTTGCGCATCTCGCCAGAACGTAGACGGATAGTTACGTACGCACCGTCGCGAGCAACGATTTGAGCGTAAGCACCAGCCGAACGAGCTAGCTGACCACCTTTACCAGGCTTAAGTTCAACGTTATGTACTGTTGAACCTACTGGGATATTACGCATTGGTAGAGTGTTACCAGCTTTGATTGGTGCATCAACACCAGACTGAATAACATCACCAGCTACAACACCTTTAGGTGCTAGGATGTAGCGACGCTCACCGTCTTTGTAAAGAACTAGAGCAATGTTTGCGCTACGGTTTGGATCGTATTCAAGACGCTCAACTGTCGCTGGAATACCATCTTTAGTACGTTTGAAGTCAACTACACGGTAGTGGTGCTTGTGACCACCGCCGATGTGACGTACTGTGATACGACCCTTGTTGTTACGACCACCGTTCTTAGAGTTTTTCTCTAGAAGAGGTGCGTATGGCTTGCCCTTGTGTAGGTCAGCGTTAACAACTTTAACAACGTGACGACGACCAGGGGAAGTCGGCTTACATTTAACAATAGCCATTTTTAACTACTCCTGTTATTCCGCGCCGCCAACGAAGTCAAGATCTTGACCTTCTTTCAAAGTAACGTACGCTTTCTTAACGTCGCTGCGGCGACCTTGGCGTAGACCTTGACGTTTGGTCTTACCCTTAGTGATAAGAGTATTTACAGACTTAACTTCAACTTCAAATAGCTTTTCTACAGCTGCTTTGATCTCTTTTTTAGTCGCATCTTTAGCTACTTTGAAAACGATAGTGTTCGCTTTCTCAGCTGCCATAGTTGCTTTTTCAGAGATGTGCGGTGCACGTAGAACTTTTAGGATACGCTCTTCAGTGATCATGCTAGCATTTCCTCTACTTGCTTAACTGCTTCTGCAGTCATTACAACTTTGTCAAACGCGATTAGAGATACTGGATCGATACCAGCAACATCACGTGCGTCAACTTTGTATAGGTTACGAGCAGCTAGGAATAGATTCTCATCTACTTCGCTAGTCACGATTAGAGCGTCAGTTAGCTCAAGCTCTTTAAGCTTAGCAACTAGCTCTTTAGTCTTTGGTGCTTCAACTGAGAAGTTATCAACAACGATTAGACGCTCTTGACGAACAAGCTCAGAAAGAATGCTCTTCATAGCACCACGGTACATTTTTTTGTTTACTTTTTGGCTGTGATCTTGTGGTTTCGCAGCAAAAGTAACACCACCTGTACGCCAGATTGGGCTACGGATTGTACCAGCACGCGCACGGCCAGTACCTTTTTGACGCCATGGCTTAGCGCCACCGCCAGAAACTTCTGAACGTGTTTTTTGAGCACGAGTACCTTGACGAGCACCTGCTGCGTACGCAACAACTACTTGGTGTACAAGAGCTTCGTTAAACTCACGTCCGAAAGTAGTTTCGGAAACAGTTAGTGCATCGGCACCTTTAACCATTAGTTCCATTACTTACTCCTGAGACGTTATGCTTTAACAGCTGGTTTAACGATCACGTTGCCGCCAGTTGCGCCTGGGACTGCACCTTTAATAAGAAGCAGGTTGCGCTCAGCGTCAACACGTACGATCTCTAGGTTTTGAGTCGTTACACGCTCAGCACCCATGTGACCTGCCATTTTCTTGCCTTTAAATACGCGACCTGGAGTCTGACATTGACCGATAGAACCAGGAGCACGGTGAGACAATGAGTTACCGTGAGTCATATCTTGAGTACGGAAGTTCCAACGCTTAACAGCGCCTTGGAAACCTTTACCCTTAGATGTACCAGTAACGTCTACTTTCTTAGTTTCGTTGAATAGTTCAACAGTTAGTTCTGAACCAACTTCGAACTCTTCGCCGTTTTCTAAACGGAATTCCCAAAGACCGCGACCAGCTTCAACGCCAGCTTTAGCAAAGTGACCTGCTTCAGCTTTGTTTACACGGTTAGCTTTCTTAGAACCAGCTGTAACCTGGATTGCTGCGTAGCCGTCAGTTTCAAGAGTTTTCACTTGAGAAACACGGTTAGCTTCAACCTCAACAACTGTTACTGGGATAGAAACGCCTTCTTCAGTAAATACGCGGGTCATGCCCACTTTACGACCGATTAGACCAATCATACTTCTAATCTCCCTTAACCTAGGCTAATTTGAACGTCAACGCCCGCAGCAAGGTCTAGACGCATTAGAGCATCAACAGTCTTGTCTGTTGGCTCAACGATGTCGATTAGACGCTTGTGAGTACGGATTTCGTACTGGTCACGTGCTTTCTTGTTAACGTGTGGAGAGATAAGAACTGTGAAACGCTCTTTACGAGTTGGCAGTGGGATTGGACCACGAACCTGTGCGCCAGTGCGCTTAGCTGTTTCAACGATTTCCGCTGTAGAAGCATCGATTAGTTTGTAATCGAAAGCTTTTAGGCGGATACGGATACGTTGGTTCTGCATGAGACAGAGCTCCAAATTTAATAAATTACACAAACAATATCGCCACTCAAACTCGTCAAGACGAGAGAATGCCGATTGATTTATGTGAAACCGTAGCATCCAAGATTAGGACGCATTGTCAGTTAATTTTCGATTAACTATCCCTATATGCCAAAGTCACCTTTGAGGATAGTTTTTCCGAAGAAAAGATAGCTAATTGTATTAACCGCGAACATAAGCTGAGTATACATTACCTCGCAAATCCTTAGATTTGCTCGCTCCTCACTGCTCATTGGTTCACAACTGGCTTAACCAGTGCGCTGCATTATACAGATCA
This sequence comes from Vibrio sp. 2304, assembly GCF_033339475.1. Taxonomy (NCBI): domain Bacteria; kingdom Pseudomonadati; phylum Pseudomonadota; class Gammaproteobacteria; order Vibrionales; family Vibrionaceae; genus Vibrio; species Vibrio sp. 2304. The sequence continues at coordinate 130,221 of NZ_JAWOUQ010000006.1, forward strand.
CACTTTAGGTTGCAAGCGCTGAGTGAAAAATAATCGGGAATATTCCAAACCCCATACATCCCTCTTCGCTTGGTAGCCATTAAACAAAAAGGACGCCGAAGCGTCCTTTTCTAAACTGTAATCGTAATAGCGGCTGCTATTATTTCTTACCGCTCGATAGTGCACCGAAACGCTTGTTGAAGCGATCAACACGGCCGCCTGTATCAACGATACGTTGCTTACCAGTGTAGAATGGGTGACACTTGTCACATACGTCTAGGTGGATAGACTCTTTACCTAGAGTAGAGTTGAACTCAAAAGAGTTGCCGCAAGAACAAGTCGCTTTTACTGCTTTGTATTCTGGGTGGATACCAGCTTTCATGGGATAACCTCAATAGTAGGCCGTGTCGCTATACGAATCTAAGCCGCACACCACACGCAATTAATAATAAAATGGGATACCGCATCAACTAATTGCCGAAGCCATATCTCAAGGCGCGATATAGTAAAGAATCACATTGCTCGGATCAACACATTTGGCAACTTTTTCGCCACTTTTTTAGCCAGACTAATCATAGAAGCACGATTCACTCTGAATCATATAGCTTTACTCGAATTTCCATACCGATTTTAATAGACTCTCATTTCCTTTCCCTCTTTTTAATAGCTAAGAATTTATGCGTCCAACCATTGCTAGAGTGGCATTACCCGTTCCGCTCGACAAACAATTTGATTACGCCATTCCGGGGCACCTGTTTCCGGTCATTGGTGGACGCGTTTCCGTACCTTTTGGACGCCAAACGTTAGTTGGCATCGTCACCGCGATGGTTAATCACTCGGACTTTCCCAAAGATCAACTCAAGCCAATCAAAGCAGTTCTTGATTCTCAGCCGATATGGTCTGAAAAGCTTTATTCGTTGCTGACTTGGTGCAGCCAGTTCTACCAATACCCACTTGGAGATACGCTACACAATGCGATGCCAGCAGCTCTACGTAAAGGAAAGCCTGCAGATTTTGCGACGCTACAAGAGTGGCAAATTACCGAATCCGGTAAAGACAAGCTGATGCAAGGGCTTGATCGTCGAGCGGTCAAACAACAAAAGGTCTTGCAAATGTTGGTTAACGGCGCTTTGCCTCACCAGGAATTTGTCGACCAAGAGATAGCCTCAACAGTACTAAAGTCTTTAGAAGAGAAAGGCTGGATTGAACGTATCGAGAAGAAGCCTGTAATCACCCAGTGGGGACAGCACGTTGAATGCGACGTCGAAAAGCCAAAGCTCAACCACGAACAAGCGCTGGCTATTGCGAGTGTAAATAGCCAAACAGGTTTTGCCTCCTATTTATTAGAAGGCGTCACGGGCTCAGGTAAGACAGAAGTGTACCTCAACCTTATCAAGCCAGTTTTAGAGCAAGGGAAACAAGCCTTGGTTTTAGTACCAGAGATTGGCTTAACGCCCCAAACCATCAACCGCTTTAAACGCCGTTTTAATGTGCCAGTTGACGTCATCCACTCCGGGTTAAACGAGACGGAGCGTCTGAATGCGTGGCTTTCTGCACGCGACAAAGCGGCCGGAATCATTATCGGCACACGCTCTGCCCTACTCGCGCCTTTTGCTGATCTCGGGATTATCATTGTGGACGAGGAACATGACACCTCTTACAAACAGCAAGATAGCTTGCGTTATCATGCACGCGATGTTGCTGTCATGCGCGCTCATAAAGAACAAGTTCCGATTGTTCTGGGCTCAGCCACACCTGCACTGGAGACATTGCACAATGCCTTGTCAGGCAAATATCACCATTTAACACTAACCCAACGAGCTGGCTCTGCCGTGCCAACCACTAATAAAGTGTTAGATGTAAAAGGTCAGTATTTAGAAAGTGGCTTATCTGCCCAACTGATTGCCGAGATGCGCAAGCATTTAAAAGCGGGCAATCAAGTAATGTTGTTTCTTAACCGTCGAGGCTTTTCGCCCGCTTTGATGTGCCATGAATGCGGTTGGATTGCAGAATGTAAACGCTGTGATGCGTACTATACGTTCCACCATTACAGCAACGAAATACGCTGCCATCACTGCGGCTCACAACAACCGGTGATTCATCAATGTCAGGGGTGTGGTTCAACCCAATTGGTTACCGTCGGCGTAGGAACGGAACAACTCGAACAACAATTGGCTCAGTTATTTCCAGAATACAACGCCATTCGCATCGACAGAGACAGCACACGTCGCAAAGGTAGTTTGGAAGATGCCCTTGAATCGATTCGTAAAGGTGAACATCAAATTCTGATTGGCACCCAAATGCTGGCTAAGGGGCACCATTTTCCAAATGTAACGCTCGTTGCTCTTTTGGATGTTGATGGCTCTCTCTATAGTAGTGACTTCCGCGCTTCCGAGCGACTAGCGCAGTTGTTTATTCAAGTCGCAGGTCGTGCCGGCCGCGCAAGTAAACCTGGCGAGGTTATCCTACAAACCCACCATCCTGAGCACAGCTTGCTGCAGGCCCTGCTTCAAAAAAACTATCGCCACTTTGCTATGACTGCTCTGGAAGAACGCAAATTGGCTCAGCTTCCGCCTTATAGTTTCTTGACTCTGTTTAAAGCAGAGGCGAACCAAAGTGAGGTAGTTGAAGACTTCCTGCGTCAGGTTCGCTTTACGTTAGAGTCACACCCTCTGTTCGATGATTCCTGCATGGTGTTAGGCCCTACTCCTTCACCTTTGGCCAAGCGGGCTGGTAAATACCGTTGGCAACTATTACTGCAAACTCAGCATCGTTCATTGATGCAAAAGTTATTAACCAGTGCCAAACCTGCTATTGAGTTGTTGCCAAATGCTAAGAAAGTGCGCTGGAATTTAGACATAGAACCACAAGATCTCAGCTAGCAAACGTTTAACTATGTAATGAATTACCATTTAATGTGACCAGGATCACACCAAGATTACAATTTTTGTTAAACAGACCGTAACTTTCACTTTAGAAATGAATAGACTATCCAAATTAGAAAAGTCTAAAGTGACTTGTTTGCACAGGCTTAGATTAAAACAATGACTATTCCCACAAATTGATATCGCGGTGAAGAATCCATTTTCCCACTCGTTAACACGAACTGAGCGAAGAGCAAACACAGCTCTAACTCGGTTTGATTACTCTGATTTCAAACCGGAATAACGTCATCTTGGCAAAAAATAAATGAGAGGTTAAAAACTATGGCGACAATGAAGGATGTTGCCCAGCTTGCGGGAGTGTCTACGGCTACGGTATCTCGAGCCTTAATGAATCCAGAGAAAGTCTCTTCTTCTACAAGAAAGAGAGTAGAAGATGCCGTACTTGAAGCGGGTTATTCTCCAAACTCATTAGCGCGTAACTTACGTAGAAACGAATCAAAAACCATTGTTACTATCGTTCCCGACATCTGTGATCCTTATTTTTCTGAAATTATTCGCGGTATTGAAGATGCAGCCATGGAACATGGCTATCTAGTCCTGTTGGGTGATAGCGGACAACAGAAGAAACGTGAAAGCTCTTTCGTTAACCTCGTATTTACTAAGCAGGCAGATGGAATGCTACTGCTTGGTACAGATCTACCATTCGATGTCAGTAAGCCAGAGCAAAAGAACTTACCTCCGATGGTAATGGCGTGTGAATTTGCGCCTGAACTCGAGCTTCCGACAGTACATATTGATAACCTGACCTCAGCATTTGAAGCGGTGAATTACCTGACCCAATTAGGTCATAAACGCATTGCTCAAATCTCTGGACCAGATACAGCAATATTGTGTCAATTCCGCCAGCAAGGCTACCAACAAGCCCTGCGCCGTGCCGGCATCAATAAAGATCCGCAATATAGTGTCATTACTGAGTTCTCTTTTGATGGCGGAGCAAAAGCCGTTCGTAAACTGCTCGAATTGCCAGAACCACCAACGGCTATTTTCTGTCACTGTGACACAATGGCCATCGGCGCAATTCAAGAAGCGAAAAAGCTTGGCTTACGAGTACCGCAAGATCTCTCTGTTGTGGGCTTTGATGACATTAACTTCGCTCAGTACTGCGATCCACCGTTGACCACCATCTCTCAACCTCGCTATGAGATTGGTCGACAAGCGATGCTAATGATGCTCGAGATGTTAAAAGGCCACGACGTGCATTCAGGCTCACGTCTGCTTGAAACTAATCTCGTCATTCGTGGAAGTGCAGCGCCACCACAGCGCCCTTAACCTAAAGATTAGGTATTCATCCCCAAAGCGGTGCTAAGGCGCCGCTTTTTTTATTTACCCCTCCTGCTTTTTGTGTATCCCTGAATAAATGTAAGTGAGAACGGAAACACACTCCTACACTCGGGCGTTGTCGCGCTTTAGCTATCAAGATTCTATCAATAGGGTGTTTTCTCAACTCGTTCTGGATTAACATATTTGCAAGAATCCTTGATGACCAGAAATAACCGTGGCAAATAGAGATTATGTAAGACGGGGGCGAGGCGCCCCAAAAAAGTCGACAAAAAAACAGCCGCCGAGAAGAAAAAAACCTTGGCGCAGTGGCCTGCTCGCTATCTTGCTCGTGGGCGGTTTTGGCTATGGTCTTTACCTTTTGAGTAGCGACCCAGAACCTAAACAACCAGTCGTGAAGCAGCCAACAACCACTGTAAGCAAACCAAAGCCGAAAAAAGACTTGCCGCCACCACCAGAAGAAAAATGGGAATATGTTGAGTCACTACCGAAACGTGAAGTTGAAGTTGTGGCCAAAGAAATTGAAGTTTCTAAAATTCCTTACATCATGCAGTGTGGCGCGTACAAAACCCAGGCACAAGCGGAAGAGCGCAAGCTTGCAATCGCGTTCCAAGGGATGTCGAGCAAGATTCGTAAGAAAGAAGGCAGTTCATGGTATCGCGTGGTGCTAGGTCCGTATAAGTTCAAACGTGATGCAGAACGTGACCGTCATAAACTGCAACGCGCGAAAATCGAGCCGTGTGCGATTTGGAAAGAAAATCTTTAAACTCAGGCCCTAGGAGCTAAGATCCTAGGGCCTTTCTTTTTGCCCCCTTGAATCCCCATTTCTCCTCCCCCATATACTGAATTAAATCCAAAGAGAAATAATCAAGAGGTCGACTGTGACTACCATTGTATCTGTACGTCGAAATAATAAAGTCGTCATCGCGGGTGATGGCCAAGTATCTCTAGGCAATACCGTAATGAAAGGTAATGCGCGCAAAGTTCGCCGCCTATACAACAACCAAGTACTAGCGGGCTTTGCCGGCGGTACTGCGGATGCCTTCACCCTTTTTGAGCGCTTCGAAAGCAAACTGCAAATGCACCAAGGTCACCTAACCAAAGCGGCAGTTGAGCTAGCCAAAGACTGGCGTAGCGATCGTGCTCTGCGCAAGCTCGAAGCCTTACTTGCCGTTGCCGACGAAACCGCATCGTTAATCATTACCGGTAATGGTGATGTCGTACAGCCAGAACACGACCTGATTGCGATTGGCTCTGGTGGTGCTTACGCACAAGCTGCCGCAACCGCCCTACTAGAAAACACAGATCTAGATGCTCGTGAGATCGCGGAAAAAGCTCTCAATATCGCGGGTGATATTTGTGTCTTCACGAACCATCACCACACGGTAGAAGAGCTAGACTCAACAGTAGAGCCTGAAAAACCAACCGCGTAATCGTAACGAAGTAAGGAAAGAATATGTCTGAAATGACGCCTCGCGAAATCGTTCATGAATTGAACCGCCACATTATCGGTCAAGAAAAAGCCAAGCGTTCGGTTGCGATTGCACTTCGTAACCGCTGGCGCCGCATGCAGCTTGAAGAAAGCTTGCGTGCCGAAGTGACACCAAAAAACATCTTGATGATTGGCCCTACTGGTGTTGGTAAGACTGAAATCGCACGACGCCTTGCAAAACTAGCAAATGCCCCTTTCATCAAAGTTGAAGCGACAAAATTCACCGAAGTGGGTTACGTTGGTAAAGAAGTTGAAACCATCATCCGTGACCTAACAGATGTTGCTGTGAAAATGACGCATCAACAAGCGATGGAGAAAGTGAAATTCCGCGCAGAAGAGCAAGCGGAAGAACGCATTCTTGATGCGCTACTGCCACCAGCACGTGATAGCTGGGGTCAAGCAGAGCAAACGGAAGAGTCTTCTCACACTCGCCAGATCTTCCGTAAGAAACTGCGTGAAGGCCAACTAGACGATAAAGAAATTGAAATCGACGTAGCCGCACCACAAATGGGCGTAGAGATCATGGCGCCTCCTGGTATGGAAGAGATGACTAACCAGCTGCAAGGCATGTTCCAAAACCTGGCAGGCGACACTAAGAAAAAACGTAAGCTGAAAATCAAAGACGCAATGAAAGCGTTAGCGGAAGAAGAAGCGGCGAAACTGGTTAACCAAGAAGAGCTGAAAGAAGCAGCGATTTTCAACGTTGAAAACAACGGCATCGTATTTATCGATGAGATCGACAAGATCTGTAAACGTGGCGAGAGCTCAGGCCCAGACGTTTCACGCGAAGGTGTTCAGCGCGACCTACTTCCATTAATTGAAGGCAGCACGGTATCAACCAAGCACGGCATGGTAAAAACAGACCACATTCTGTTTGTTGCATCTGGAGCATTCCAAGTGGCAAAACCATCTGACTTGATCCCAGAATTGCAAGGTCGTCTACCAATTCGTGTTGAGCTAGAAGCACTAAGCAGCAACGACTTCAAACGCATTCTGACAGAACCAAAAGCCTCTCTAACAGAGCAGTACGTTGCGTTGATGAAAACGGAAGATGTGGACATCGAGTTCACAGAAGATGGTATCACGCAAATCGCGGAAGCGGCATGGACGGTCAACGAGAGCACAGAAAACATCGGTGCTCGTCGCTTACACACCGTAATGGAACGCTTGATGGATGAAATCTCTTACGACGCAGCGGAGCAATCTGGCGCTAAATTCGTTATTGATTCCGCTTACGTGAAAGCGCGCCTAGGCGACACAATTGAAGATGAAGATCTAAGCCGCTTTATTCTTTAAACGCAATCTATCCCACCAAAGCCCAGAACCTTGTTTCTGGGCTTTTTGTATAGAATGACGACCACTGTGACAACACCTAAATCAAAAGATCTCGTCATTCTAGCGAGCTCAAGCGAGACTAAGAATCTGGTAACAACAGACGCCTACTCTTCCTCGCTCACCTTAATCACCGCACAATCGGACGATAGATTCTGAATCACACTCGTTCCTCGCTGTTCAGAATGACGGTTACTGTGACAACACCTAAATCAAAAAGATCTCGTCATTCTAGTGAGCTCAAGCGAGACTAAGAATCTAGTAACAGCAGACGCCTATTCTTTCTCTCTCACCGTAACACTTCACAATCGGATGATAGATTCTGAATCACACTCGTTCCTCGCTGTTCAGAATGACGGTGACTTAGAAAACATCTAGATCAAAAAGATCTCGTCATTCTAGCGAGCTTAAGCGAGACTAAGAATCTGCTAACAGCAGACGCCTATTCTTTCTCTCTCACCTTAACCACTGCACAATCGGATGATCGATTCTGAATCACCTCGTTCCTGGCTGTTCAGAATGACGGTGACTTAGACAACATCTAAATCAAAAGGCCTGGTCATTCTAGCGAGCTCAAGCGAGACTAAG
>NZ_JAWOUQ010000006.1:137934-363734 GCF_033339475.1 Vibrio sp. 2304
AATCTGGTAACAACAGACGCCTATTCTTCCTCGCTCACCTTAATCACCGCACAATCGGATGATCGATTCTGAATCACCTCGTTCCTCGTTGTTCAGAATGACGGTGACTTAGACAACATCTAAATCAAAAGGCCTGGTCATTCTAGCGAGCTCAAGCGAGACTAAGAATCTGGTAACAACAGACGCCTATTCTTCCTCGCTCACCTTAATCACCGCACAATCGGATGATCGATTCTGAATCACATTCGTTCCTCGCTGTTCAGAATGACGGTGACTTAGACAACACCCAAATCAAGGATCTCGTCATTCTAAGAGCTCAAGCGAGACTAAGAATCTGCTAACAGCAGACGCCTATTCTTTCCAACTCACCTTAACCACGGCACTATTGGGACGATAGATTCTGAATCACCTCGTTCCTCGCTGTTCAGAATGACGGTGACTTAGACAACATCTAAATCAAAAGAGCTCGTCATTCTAGCGAGCTTAAGCGAGACTAAGAATCTGCTAACAGCAAACGCCTTTCTTTCCCCACTCGCCTTCACCACCGCACAATCGGATGATCGATTCTGAATCACACTCGTTCCTCGCTGTTCAGAATGACGGTTACTGTGACAACACCTAAATCAAAAAGATCTCGTCATTCTAAGAGCTCAAGCGAGACTAAGAATCTGCTAACAGCAAACGCCTTTCTTTCCCCACTCGCCTTCACCACCGCACAATCGGACGATAGATTCTGAATCACACTCGTTCCTCGCTGTTCAGAATGACGGTTACTGAGACAACACCTAAATCAAAAAGATCTCGTCATTCTAGCGAGCTTAAGCGAGACTAAGAATCTGCTAACAGCAAACGCCTATTCTTTCTCTCTCACCGTAACACTTCACAATCGGATGATAGATTCTGAATAACTCTTTGACTTCTAGTTGAGTTGTTTTAGGTCAATAGCGTATCTGCCTCTTTGTGCTTATACTGGGCACATTGGTTACTAGCACGAAATTTCCATGAAACAATCTCTACAGATCTGGCTTGAAGCCGCTCGTCCAAAAACATTACCTCTGGCATTGGTCTCTATCTTAACAGGTAGCGTGCTCGCCTACTCGGCGGGTCATTTCTCACTGACGATTGCCATCATGGCTTTCGTAACCGCGACATTGCTGCAAATTCTGTCCAACCTGGCAAACGACTATGGCGATGCCGTTCAAGGTACAGATAACGACAAACGCCTCGGCCCATTACGAGCGATGCAGTCTGGCGCGGTAAGTGCTAAACAGATGAAACACGCGATTATCTTTAACATCGTTCTGACCGCCATTTCAGGCTTGGTGTTGGTTTTCTATTCACTAAGTTCACTGGAAAGCATTGTCACATTTATCGGGCTGGGAATTCTGGCCATTCTCGCCGCCATTGCTTATACCATGGGTAGCAAACCATACGGTTACGTGGGGCTTGGCGATATATCAGTGTTCTTGTTTTTTGGTCTACTCGGCGTATCCGGTACCTACTTCTTGCATACTGGTCACGTAGACACCACGCTATTCTTACCTGCTTTAGGCTGCGGTTTACTCGCCGTTGCAGTACTCAATATCAACAATATGCGTGATATAGAGAACGACCGAGAGTGTGGTAAACGCACGGTGGCGGTACGCTTAGGTCAACGTAAAGCCAAACAGTACCACTTTGTTTTACTTGGCGGAGCTATCCTTGCCTTTGCGGCTTACTTGTTAATTCAAGACAAACCCGTTTGGATTAGCTTGCCATTCTTACTTAGCATTTATTTCGTGGCCGATCATGGTAAAGCGGTTTGGCATACACAAAAGCCTGCTCAAATAGCACCAATGATGCCAGTCATCGTGAAATGCTCTCTAGTCACCAACGTTTTGTTTGCAACAATTGTGGTAGCTCAAACTCTAGTAAGTTAAAAAAGGATTGTCATTGCATTGACTTAATGCCTAGATATACTCAAAGACAACCAATTTCTGTTTAGAAAGGTACGCTATGGAATACAATACCTCAGCACTCTGTGATATCTACCTCGATCAGGTAGATGTGGTTGAACCAATGTTCAGTAACTTTGGCGGTCGCGCTTCATTTGCCGGGCAAATCACCACCATCAAGTGTTTTGAAGATAATTCGTTGATCCGCGAGACATTAGAGCAAGATGGACTTGGTCGCGTTTTGTTAATTGACGGTGGCGGTTCCCTACGTAAAGCCCTTATCGATGCAGAAATCGCAACCATTGCGGAAGAAAACGAGTGGGAAGGCATTGTCGTTTACGGCTGTGTTCGTGAAGTAGATGAACTTGAAGATATGAACTTAGGCATTCAAGCCCTCGCCTCTATTCCTGTTGGAGCGACCAGCCAGGGTATTGGCGAATTAGATGTACCAGTCAACTTTGGCGGCGTCAGCTTCTTACCTGAAGATTATATTTATGCCGATAGCACCGGAATTATCCTGTCGCCTGAACCATTGAATATTGATTTAGAGTTGGATGAAGAAGCATAGCGAGTCTTAGGTGTCTAAGTTATAGGGTCTTCTCTTAGCTATCAGCGCCTAGCCTTGTCTTAACATTTTCTACTTCCCTAAAACACAAACACCCGCTTAGCGCGGGTGTTTTTAATTTGGAATGAAGAAGCTGAATTATTCCACTTCGTCCATTTTGCCAAGTAGTGCACGAATGCGCTCTTGCCATTGTGCGTGCTCTTGCTGTGCTTGTTGTGCTTTTTGCTCTAGCTCTTCACGTTGAGAGCGAAGCTCGTTAGCTTCTTCCGCAAGTTTAGCTTTATCTTCTTTCAGCTCTTCGACTTCCATCTGAAGAAGAGTGATTGTGTCAACTGCAGTTTGAATTTTAGATTCTAGTTGTTCTAGTACTTCAAAAGACATCTTGGCCTACCTATGTTATTCCGTTGGGACGATGTGCGAGATTGATGCACACCTAACCTATATAAGGTTCATTCTACTCAGCGTCGCGATGAGAAACACTCACTATATTCGATATTTTGCATCATTCGGTCAAAAAATCAGCGCAATCTCACTAAACGCTGACTTTTCTTGTCGCCGAAGCATTTTTGAGCAAGGATTTTGCGTCTCGCTACGCTGAAAATCGCCCTAAGTATTGATCAAATTCAAGTTAGATAAAGTAAAAGCCTCGCAAAAAGGCAAACGTTTACTCGACCTTGTGATAGAATCGCCGCGCAAATTCTTCTTCCCTCTTGCTTACTTGGAGACATCATGAAACGCGATTTAGCAATGGCATTTTCCCGTGTGACTGAAGGTGCAGCTCTGGCTGGTTACAAATGGCTTGGCCGTGGCGATAAAAACGCAGCCGATGGCGCAGCTGTTGAAGTTATGCGCACGCTACTGAACAAAACAGATATCAGTGGTGAAATTGTCATTGGTGAAGGTGAAATCGATGATGCGCCAATGCTGTACATAGGTGAGCAAGTGGGTATTGGTGGTGATGAAGTGGATATCGCTGTCGACCCGATTGAAGGGACGCGTATGACGGCAATGGGACAATCGAACGCACTAGCCGTACTTGCCGCAGGTGAGAAAGGCAGCTTTCTTAAAGCGCCAGATATGTACATGGAAAAACTGGTTGTTGGCCCTGGTGCAAAAGGCGTAATTGACTTAGAAAAGCCGTTAAAAGAAAACCTAGAGAACGTAGCAAAAGCCCTGAACAAGCCACTTGATACCCTAGTCGTTATTACCCTTGCGAAACCTCGCCACGATGACGTTATTGCAGAAATGCAAGCAATGGGCGTACGTGTTTTTGCGGTGCCTGATGGTGACGTCGCTGCCTCTATTCTAACTTGTATGCCAGACAGTGAAGTGGACATGATGTACTGTATTGGCGGTGCGCCAGAAGGGGTTGTATCAGCAGCGGTAATTCGAGCGCTAGACGGTGACATGCACGGTCGCCTGCTTCCTCGTCATGAGGTAAAAGGCGATACTGAAGAAAACCGCATTTACGGCGCAGATGAACTAAAACGCTGCGATGAAATGGGCGTAAAAGCGAATGTTGTCCTCAAAATGGAAGACATGGCTCGTAGCGACAATGTGGTATTTTCAGCAACAGGCATTACTAAAGGTGACTTGCTGGAAGGTATCTCTCGTCAAGGCAATATAGCGACCACAGAAACGCTGCTCGTGCGCGGTAGATGCCGAACTATTCGCCGCATCAAATCGACTCACTACTTAGATCGTAAAGATCCAGAAGTGCGTGATATTATTCTTTAAGCATTTCTCGAGGCTCTCGCTCAGTCTGAGTTTGAGCCTTTCTTTCCGCACAACGGGCAATAGATTCTGAATCACACTCGTTCCTCGTTGTTCAGAATGACGGTGACTTTAATAAGCTCTAAATCGAAAGAACTCGTCATTCTAGCGAGCCCCAGCGAGACTAAGAATCTAGTAGTAACAAGCTCCTATTCTTTCCTGAACACCTCAACCACTACTCAACCGGACGATAGATTCTGAATCACCTCGTTCCTCGCTGTTCAGAATGACGGCTACCATAGCAAGCTCTAAATCGAAAAAACTCGTCATTCTAGCGAGCCCCAGCGAGACTAAGAATCTAGTAGTAACAAGCTCCTATTCTTGCCTGGTCACCTTAACCACTACTCAACCAAAAGATAGATTCTGAATCACCTCGTTCCTCGTTGTTCAGAATGACGGTGACTTTAATAAGCTCTAAATCAAAAGAACTCGTCATTCTAGCCAGCTCCAGCGAGACTAAGAATCTGGTAACAGCAAACTCCTATTCTGTCCTGCTCGCCTTAACCGCTGCTCAACCAGAAGATGGATTCTGAATCACCTCGTTCCTCGTTGTTCAGAATGACGGTGACTTTAATTAGCCCTAAATCAAAAGAATTCGTCATTCTAGAGAGCCCCAGCGAGACTAAGAGTCTAGTAGTAACAAGCTCCTATTCTTTCCTGATCGCCTTAACCGCTGCTCAACCAGGAGATGGATTTTGAATCACCTCGTTCCTCGCTGTTCAGAATGACGACATATATTGGCTCATATGAACATAGCCCCTACAAATCCACACTCAAATTAAGTCAACACTTTTCTTTACTAACCCTATCGCGCATAATATGTACTGACGTATAAATGGTGGGTATATGAAGACCGTAGATAGGATATTGCAAATCGTTAAGCGTGATGGCTCCGTCACTGCAAAACAACTCTCTTCTGAGCTAGGTATGACAACCATGGGGGCTCGTCAGCACCTGCAAAGTTTAGAAGATGATGGCATTCTTTCTATCCATGACGTAAAAGTAAAAGTTGGTCGCCCTGCTCGTCATTGGTCTCTCACTCAAAAAGGTCATGAGCAATTTGCTGACCGTCACGGTGAGTTGACCATTCAGTTTATAGAAGCTGTCGAACATATCTTTGGCAAAGATGGACTGGAAAAAGTCACATCAGAGAGGGAAAAACTCACGTTACAAAGTTATCGTCAGCATCTTGAGCAATGCGACTCTCTGCAAAGCAAACTAGAAACACTCGTCACATTAAGAGAGCAAGAAGGCTATATGGCTGAACTCGAGAAAGATGAGAACGGATTTATCTTAATCGAAAATCACTGTCCGATTTGTAAAGCAGCAACTCGCTGCCCAAGCTTGTGCCAATCAGAATTAAGTGTCTTTCAGTCTTTACTTGGACGTGACACCAAAGTAGAGCGTACCGAACACATCATTAGTGGCCAAAGACGCTGCGTTTACCGCATCCAACAACTGCAGTAACCACCACAACAAAACATCGACATGCCGCACTTATTCAATCTCAAGCTTGAAAGCTTCTCTTATAAGTGAGACGGCTGAAGAATTCATCCTCTCTCCTCTTTCTAGTGGTATAGGCTTTTAGTAACTAAAAGCAATTTCCATAAGGATTTGGAGAGCATCGATGTCTACTCTACGTCATATCCCATCCCAAACGCTTCCGCCATTCGATGAAATGGTTCGAATGGCAGAGCGAGACCCAGAAGCTTTTGAGCAATTTCGTCATGAGATGGCGAAAGAAATGATCGAGAGCGCATCAGAAAATATGAAAGAAAGATTGTGGGCTCAACAAAGCCACATCGATAGAGTCATCAGCACGTGTAAAAACCCTCATCACACCAATGTGGTATTGATGAACGAGTTGCAAAAACAGGTCGTGAAGTTCAAAGCAGCGCTACAAGGGGAAGCCGCACCGACACAAAAAGCGGATGTGGTTAGCTTAAACGCGTTTAAAGATAGGGATGATTTTTACTGATACTCAGTAGATAGATCGAGAAAGTTAGGGTTCGTTTCTCTTACCAAGGCTAACTTCCACTCACGCTTCCACTGCTTGAGCTGCTTTTCTCGGTTTATAGCCATAGCCATATCGTCGAATAACTCAAAGTAAACGAGCTTATGAACGTTGTATTTCTTAGTAAATCCTTCCACTACTCCATTTTTATGTTGCCATATTCTTTGGGGCAGCTGACTGGTAACGCCTATGTAGAGAACGGCGTTGTTATTTGACGTTAGGATATAAACGCAAGGTGCCTTATCGATGATTCATTCTCCTTCATTATTCGCTGTTACTTTTCCATTGTAATTCGCGAGCTCAGTCAGTTTATTTCAAACTCGGAGCACTCTGTGCGTAGATTCTGAATCACACTCGTTCCTCGTTGTTCAGAATGACGATGACTTTAAGAGCCTCTAAATCAAAAGAGTTCGTCATTCTAACGAGCCTCAGCGAGACTAAGAATCTGGTAACAGCAAGCTCCTATTCTTTCCCGCTCAGCTTAACCACTGCTCAACCGGACGATAGATTCTGGACCACGCTCATTCCTCGCTGTTCAGAATGACAGTGGCTTTAACAGCCTCTAAATCAAAAGAGTCCGTCATTCTAGCGAGCCTTAGCGAGACTAAAAATCTCGTCACAGCAAGCTCCTATTCTTTCCCGCTCAGCTTCACCACTGCTCAACCGGACGATAGATTCTGGATCACGCTCATTCCTCGCTGTTCAGAATGACGGTGGCTTTCACAGACTCTAAATCAAAGGAGCTCGTCACTCAATCGAGCTTTAGCGAAACTAAGAATCTGGTAACAGCAAGCTCCTATTCTTTCCCGCTCAGCTTAACCACTGCTCAACCGGACGATAGATTCTGGACCACGCTCATTCCTCGCTGTTCAGAATGACAGTGGCTTTCACAGCCTCTAAATCAAAAGAGTTTGTCATTCTAGCGAGCCTTAGCGCGACTAAGAATCTACTTTCAGCACGCACGATACTTGAAGCAATTACTCCGGCTCAGGGCCATATTGGTTTGGTCCTGATGTTCCCTTTAAGAAACCACATTCAATTAGAATCCATAAACCACAAATCAGAGAAATGGAAGCAACGAACATCTGTGGGGTCGACGGCTCTTGCGCGGCAGGGCTGGTCATTGGCGTGGCAATTCGTCCGATAATCAACGGAATATTCAGTGCTAGCCAATAGATCGATTTGTTGCGGTCGTGCCAACGCTTGGTGGTGATCGCCAAATCAGGGATCAACAGAACCACCAAGAAAATAGGAAGAAGCACATAGGAGAGAGTAGGAAGCAGTTGGCTGATACCGGCACCAAAGCCTATAATGGACACATAGTAAATGACGTTCCAAATCCAGTAGGTTTTACGGTTTATACGTCCTTGAAAAGAAAACAGTAACTCTTTAGTCGACATCAAATTTTACCCCAAAGTAGAAAGGTTATAGATTAGCCGAGTCGATATAGTTTGGAAAGGACACCGATAGCTTGGGTGCCCACAACGCCCTTATAACAAGCAGAGCCAGGCTAAGAATTTGTAACAATAACCCCTCGCTATTCTCAGGCAATTCAGCACAACCTAGTTCACTACCTTTTGGAAGCTATCTATATCCATATCTCGGATATTGACCGTTAAACTGTGCACGTGACTGGCTTGCTCTTGAAGTGTCGCCATCAAGGCTCGTGACAGTTCTCGCTTTTGTTCTTGGGAGCGACCAGATAACAAATCAAAGTTGATATGGATAAAATCGAGGCTATCTCCCTCCTCTCCTATTAACCAATTATGGCACCGGAGCGTTCTAGATTTCACTGATGCGAGTTCAAAAAGGCCACTTTCTAACGCCGTTTTATGTAAATCCTCCAGTAACCCCTGAACATTGACGCGTTCTTCCACCGAGTTTGAATACTCTAAAACGAGATTTGGCATTTTGATTCCTTTCTACAACAATTAATTCCAGCGCGTAGTAATACCAATCTCAGCAGCAATTTCCGAGGAATGAACTATCATTCTGTCTACGCGATCACCAATCGGTTGCTTTTGACAAAAATAACAGGATCGATGCTTGGTCGAATCAGCAAAGAAAGCCGGACAAGACATGACGCCAATCATGATCTGTTCACATTATTCTGTTATATTCCTACGTAGATTTTTTACATTAATTGACTATTTACATTAAAGATAAGGGAGATATTCCTATGCGTCGTCCTGTAGTGATGGGTAACTGGAAACTAAACGGCAGCAAAGCAATGGTAACTGAGCTGCTAACTGGTCTTAACGCTGAACTTGAAGACGTTGAAGGTGTTGACGTAGCAGTCGCTCCACCAGCACTTTACATCGACCTAGCAGAGCGCGTAATCGCTGAAGGCGGTAACAAGATCATCCTAGGTGCTCAAAACACTGACCTAAACAACAGCGGTGCGTTCACTGGCGATATGTCTCCAGAAATGCTGAAAGATTTCGGTGCTACTCACATCATCATCGGTCACTCAGAGCGTCGTGAATACCACAACGAATCTGACGAGTTCATCGCTAAGAAATTCAACTTCCTAAAAGAAAACGGCCTAACACCTGTTTTCTGTATCGGTGAATCTGAAGCGCAAAATGAAGCTGGCGAAACTGAAGCTGTATGTGCACGTCAAATCAACGCAGTTATCGACACTTACGGTGTTGAAGCTCTAAACGGCGCAATCATCGCTTACGAACCAATCTGGGCTATCGGTACTGGTAAAGCAGCAACAGCTGAAGATGCACAACGCATCCACGCTTCTATCCGCGCACTAATCGCAGCGAAAGACGAAGCAGTTGCAGCACAAGTAATCATCCAATACGGCGGTTCTGTTAAGCCAGAAAACGCTGAAGCTTACTTCTCACAACCAGACATCGACGGCGCTCTAGTTGGCGGTGCTTCTCTAGACGCTAAGAGCTTCGCAGCAATCGCTAAAGCAGCGGCTAAAGCAAAAGCTTAATCTCGTTTTTACTGAGAGTAGAAATAACAAAGGGATGCATCATGCATCCCTTTTTGTTTGTGTTGTACCGTCGGAATACCTAATAGGAAGTTCCGACTTACGCTGGCTCAGCAATTTTCACGGTTGGCTTTTTCGCGAGCTCCGCACTGGAATCTTTCTTATAAAGGTTCTCGTAGCAGTAATTTGTGGCTTCAATGTAGCCTTCTACGCTACCGCAATCAAAGCGCTGACCTTTAAATTTGTATGCCAAAACACAACCAGATTGAGCTTGTTGCATCAGCGCATCGGTGATTTGAATCTCACCACCTTTACCTGGCTCTGTATTTTCAATCAGTTCAAAGATATCAGGTGTCAGAATGTAGCGACCAATAATCGCTAGATTGCTAGGTGCAGTGCCTGGCTCTGGCTTTTCAACCATGTTATCAATGCGGAAGATATCATCTTTGATCATCTCGCCAGCAATCACACCGTACTTATGCGTTTCTGATTCCGGAACTTCTTGTACGGCAACGATTGAACAGCGGAACTGTTTGTACAACTCAACCATTTGAGCTAGAACGCCTTGGTCCTCATTCACACAAAGGTCATCCGCGAGCACAACAGCAAACGGTTCATCACCGACCAGTTCACGTCCCGTAAGAATAGCGTGACCTAAGCCTTTCATTTCACGCTGACGAATATAAGTGTAACTCGCAGAATCAATCAAAGAACGAATATCATCAAGCAGCGCTTCTTTACTTGTACCGCTAATTTGATGCTCTAACTCATAGTTTTTATCAAAGTGATCCATTAACGAGTGCTTACCACGACCCGTGACGATGCACATACCGTCCATGCCGGCTTCAATCGCTTCTTCAACACCGTATTCAATCAATGGCTTGTTCACCACTGGCATCATTTCTTTCGGCATCGACTTAGTTGCAGGAAGGAAACGTGTGCCGTAACCCGCCGCTGGGAATAAACATTTTTTAATCATAACCATTACCAACTAAAAAAAGGCTCCCTTAAGGGAGCCTATTATATTATTTGAATATAAAGACTAATTAATCGCTACCAAACAGGTCACGGGTGTAAACTTTATCAGCAACATCAGCTAGTTCTTCCACCATGCGGTTAGAAACAATAACATCAGACATCTGTTTGAACTCTTCAATATCGCGGATAACGGCAGAGTGGAAGAACTCATCATCCTGAAGTACTGGCTCATACACCACGACTTCGATGCCTTTTGCCTTAATACGCTTCATAATGCCTTGAATAGACGAAGCTCGGAAGTTATCTGAGCCAGCTTTCATAATTAAGCGGTAAATGCCCACAATTTTTGGTTCTCGCTTGAGAATAGACTCTGCGACAAAATCTTTACGCGTGCGGTTTGCATCAACAATAGCGCCGATAATGTTATTTGGAACATCCTGGTAGTTTGCTAACAATTGCTTTGTATCTTTCGGTAAGCAGTATCCACCGTAACCGAATGATGGGTTGTTGTAGTGATTGCCAATGCGAGGATCTAAACCTACACCTTCAATAATTTGACGCGCATCAAGGTTGTGTGCTTCAGCATACGAATCTAACTCATTGAAATAAGCCACGCGCATCGCGAGGTATGTGTTTGAGAACAACTTAACCGCTTCTGCCTCTGTAGAGTCAGTAAACAAAACCGAGATGTCTTCTTTTACTGCACCTTCAACTAAAAGGTTAGCGAACTTCTCTGCACGTTCGCTACGCTCACCAACGATGATGCGAGACGGGTAGAGGTTATCGTAAAGTGCTTTACCTTCACGAAGAAACTCTGGAGAGAACATGACATTCTGACAACCGAGCTCCTCTTTAATACGTACAGTATAACCCACAGGTACAGTCGACTTAATCACCATAACCGCACCTGGGTTAATCGCCATCACATCTTTAATCACTGCTTCAACTGAAGAGGTGTTAAAGTAGTTCGTTTGAGGGTCGTAATCCGTTGGTGTGGCAATGACAACGAACTCTGCGTCTTTGTAAGCCAGCTCTTTATCTAGCGTCGCGACAAAGTTGAGTTCTTTGTTTGCAAGAAAATGTTCGATTTCCGAATCAACAATTGGAGACTTCTTATCGTTCAACAAGTCCACTTTTTCTTGGATAATATCAACCGCCACAACCTCATGGCTTTGTGACAATAACATGGCATTGGACAAACCGACGTAGCCCGTGCCTGCTACAGCAATTTTCATTTTTATTTCCTATTATTTAACTGACGCTAGCATATCAAAACACCTACACTCTCGGTAGAGTACAGTGATTAACTCAAAGCCTAACTAGCAACACAACTTAATTCAATTGAGTACCCAAGTAACGCAAATAAGCATTGCGAATGCGCTGCCTGTTATGTTCAAAGTACTCTTGACCATAACGGCCTCGGTTAAAGTAGCGACGAAGCATGCTATTATCCATCACAAGTTCATCCCCTTGGCCTGCTGCTAAGTAATTATAATCATTGCCAACTCGCGTCGTAACGTTGAAATCATAAGCCTCGTTACCACGAACTTGTATCACTCCCGGAGACATATCACGCCATGGCGTTAATGGCAGCTTTACCGACACAGTGACAAACTGCTCTTCGTCTGTATCGTTAAACTTTGTCACCTGATAACTTGCAGATACTTCTATGTCCTCAAACCAATGTGATGTCGTGAATTTTGCGCCAACATCCCCTTTCCAAAACTCGCCAGCAGTTGCGTTAAACTGCCAATCCCACTCTGGCATAGAGAATGTGTAACGAGTTAAAAAGGTTTGGCGATCTGGGTTCGCATAACCATTTTTGTCTTTTTCGTCTTGATGTTGGAAATAGCTCATCTCTAATCCCAACCAATGGTTGCCCGATTGAGAGAACCAAGATGATTCACTACGCGCACCGATATAATCCGATTTAACCAAGCCTAGAGATACTTGGTTGGCTATATCGACATATGGCAAACGGAAGAACTGATGCACCATTGCACGCTCAATCTCGTTCTCGTATACGCTGTCTTCGAAATGCCCGCCCTCTTCAAAATCATCACTTTCTGCTAAAGGTAAAATATGACGAACATCAATTGCCGCGCCAGACCATAGGTAGGTGTATAAGTTGCTAGACATAGCAAAAGAGTAATCATACACACCGTACTCGGTTGCTACGCCATGCCTTACCATAGGGGAAAATACGATCTGCGAATCTAAAGTGCCTGAATTAACTCGCTCCGTTTTCCAATCAACCATGTCTAATCTTTCCGGCAAATCGCGCGTGATAAACTGAATGTCATCACAAGATGCGCTGCCATTTACAAAACTTTGATAACAGTTAGAGTTAGACAAAACGCTGACCACGGGTTTTTGGTTGGCAAGCATCACAAGTTCAAATTGATCCGATGCAGCGCCAATATCTTGCACCGCATTTTGACCGAAATAACTAGATACAATCCCCAGAGCCACACCTAATCCATCTGCTTGATTATGGTTGTATCGACGGTTCTCTAAAGCCACCACAACTTTGTCATTTGATACGCCAACTTGAACATTAACGAAGCCTTCATTTTTTAACGCACTCACCAAAGTTGAGATCGAAGCATCTTGAAACTTCTTCTGTTCTACAAAAAGCTTATCTCTCACAGATATATCGTTTTGAGAAAAGTTTACTGAGCGTGTATAGTCAGATATTAAGGGTATTGAAATAGCAGCATTCCACACCGTCGCCTCGTCAGAATCATGTCCTGAATAAAGCTGATAGCTGAGTGAAGCAGCTATGTCGTGTGGCAACACTCCTTTTGGTGTGAAAAATTTCACTGAAGAGTTAAACTCTACAGCATCGTACTCTGCTGTGAGTTGCATAAAACGAAATGGCTGATATTCCACACCTCCAAATACCCCATCCATGACTCCTAGATCGATATCTGAAATACTATAACCAGCAGAAAAACGTAATGGAGCAAAATGGGTTGTATAATCACCAACCACATAATTCGTCTGGAAATGGTTGGCCGCTCCTCCTAGATCCTGAACACCAACGGCAAGGTTAAAACTATCGACATTCAACCAATTGGGTAACTGATATTTAAATGACATAGATAGGTCTCGGATCCCACATCCCGCTTCCAAAAAAGCTCTACAATTATAAGTTTCAGTCACTATACGTGCATGTGCTTCCAAGCCTTCCAGCATCCCAAGCGAGAACTTAAGTGAATCTAGCTCGTTAATCCGCTCTCGCCATGGTAGACCTTGTGCATAGGTGAAAGAAAAATCACCGAAATTTAACGACTGAGCATTAGGTGTCAACGTTAACCCAGTAAAGCTCTGATTAGAGGGTAAGCGCTCTAACTGTTCAGTTCCCTTTGCTGCCCCTACATAAAAAGGCAATGAACACGCCACAGCCCCCACAGTTATCATTTTTATCATTGATCATGCCACTACTGAAGTTTCAAATACGTAATAAGGAGCCTAAGCACCTCTATTAAACTACTTATTTTTCATTAACTTTACATTTGCATCAAGTTTCATTTTAATTAATGCGCCGTCTACCCAAAGCTAACAACCAAGCTTGATATAAAAACTTCCACACAAATAGCCTCGAAAGAGACATATTTACCTACTAACCCTAGCTCTTCCAATACACATATTGCTACATTATTTTATGCTGAGAGCGGCTTTGATGTCAGCTCCCCTGGTTTTGGTTTTAAATGAAACCTCAACTTCGTTAACTCGACGGCTTATACAGGAGTTGCGGGGGGGGGGGGGGGACAAACAAGCGGGATATTAGCCAGCTTAAATACTGGGCCTAGAAAACCTTGCATCGCTCTCAATGGCATAGAGAAAACGCGTTTTACCATGAGCGCTGTAGTATGGAACATTGATTCATTTACAGTCAAAAGAAGTAAGAGAGTTTACTGTCACTACAGGAATTGTTCAGACGAAGTGATAAAGATAAGTATGGTGCTTGGATATGGGAGAGAATGAACTACTTATCTTACAATAGATCAAAATTGGTGATTGGCATCAAGGCTTACATCAATAAAAAACACTAAAAATCAATGCCTTATTAAATTTTAAATCATAAATTACGTTGCGAAATAAAGGTTAAATGGCAGGACGTTCGTTACTGAGGAAAGAACATCCTTAGGCCTCAACAAAGCAACAAAAAGCGCCTCACTCCTGTCTCACCGCTGAGACAGATGATATACTAACGCTCTGTTAATCAAAAAAAGGAGCCCCAACTATCACCACCAAGAGTTTTGACGATTGGAATTTAAACACTACTGATCGTTAATAATTTCGTTCTTCACACTTTGTGGAGCGTGAGATTCGAAAATTTGGCTCATTTTAACTGCCATTAAATCACGGCTGAAACTGGGTGCAGCGACTATACTTGAAGACCGAATATCCGAGTACAACTTAGCATCAGTTTGCAAACGTTCGATCGCTTGAGTTATCTGCTCTACATTCTCACTTTCTACAACAATACCTGACTTGGTTTCTTCAATAATTTGCGTTGCTTCACCTTCAGGCACACTCATGACCGTTGGAATCCCCATTCCCATGCATTCAAAAATTTTTGACGGGATAACGGTTCTAAACAATTCGCTATTCACTAAAGGAACTAACGAAACATCACACAAAGACCAAATTTTTGGCATCATTTCTTTTGGCTGTCTATCAATAAGAACCACGTTGGTAAGATTCTTCTCCTTGACTAAATCAACCACTTTTTGCCTTGCAGCACCTCCACCTGCAAACACAAATCGAATATTGTCATTATGTTTGAGTTTTTCTGCAACTTGAACGATGTGCTCAAGGCCATGAGCCATACCATGCGTACCAACATAACCCGCTACAAATTTTCCGGTCAAACCATATTGGTTTGCAAGTTCCGTATCTTTACCTTCTACTGGCTCATATTTTGTTAAATCAACACCATTTCTAACGACATCAATTTTATTAGAATCTATTCCTCTATCAACAAGCTCCTTCTTAAATGCATGCGTCACTGCAATTATCGAATCGGCTCGTCGATATAAAAACATTTCTATTTTTTCGAGCGTGCGGATGGCAAAGCTTTCTTTCATTGCGCCTACTGCAGTAATAGAAGCTGGCCAAATATCTCTTAACTCAAAGATGAATGGTTTTCTTCTTACTGCAGATAGAGCCCACCCTGCACACGCACAGAAAAACTGTGGGGATGTTGCAACTATTACATCAGGTTTCTTTTGAAATAATCCGGCCAGAAAGCCCGATACCATAAATGACATATAATCGAGAATACGCTTTACAAACCCTTCATTGGCAGTGATGTAGGTTTTAACCCTAACAACATCAATACCATCAAGTTGATGGGTGTCATACCAACGGTTTTTATACCCCTCGAACACTTTTCCTTCAGGAAAGTTCGGAGTACATGTTATCACAGTGACTTTATGACCTGCTTTCACCCAACGAACTGCGTGCTCATAAGTTCTAGTTGCAGGCGCGTTGCCTTCAGGAGGAAAGTTATCAGTGAGAAAAAGAATATGCATTTCTAAGCTCTTGTAAAAAAGAATTTAATTTCGTTCTGTTGAAAATTTAATACCAGCTTTTTATTCGCGATAGATAAACCAAACTCAGGGTGCCATGTCGTGTCTTGCACCCTTATATCAGCACCCTCAGCTCTTACCTTATATGAAGTGCCGTTTGGCAGGCGAAGTGTAACATGACCATCAACACTTGGGCTTTCCACATGAACTTCAGGGTGGATATGATAATGAGCTTCTGCATGATTGAACACACCCGATAATAGATCGCAAATAAGCAACTCGTCTTTTGCTAATTTCCATTTTCGTGTGTGCATAACTTTACCAGGTAAGCGCATATAGCCATCATGAGAGCACTCAACAATAACTTCATTATCACTCTCAGTGATAATGGGGTTGCTTGGATAAGCTCGTCTAGCTACGCGAAATCCGCTCCACACTTCTGAAGAATCTTCATCGTCAACAACTACCGTATTGTGAGCTTTAGTTTTTCGTTGTCTCAGTCTCTCATCACTTAATCCGTAAACTGAGGTTCCGCTGTTCACAAATACCCGCTGATCACCGACATTTAACTCAAACGAGAGGTTATCTGCATGGGCGTGACCAGGAATATAGTCAGGACCAACTTTTGCAACATCTAAAATAGCCTTAAAATGTTTATTCTGAGCAACTATGTATCCAGAACTCTCTAAAACATTACATACTATCTCTTTGCCCAATACTAAATTCTCTGAGCGGACATTAATGCCTAAACTATTTGCATACTCAAAAATACTTTCTAATTTTGGGGCAATTCCATTGGCAGAATCGTTAAAAAAAGCGACTTCATCATTAGGGTGGCCCATTAGATGAGACCAATTATACATCTTAACAATAATGCTCTCCCACTTTTCTTTTCTTGCCAAGGATAGTTTAGAGTCGTAGGCAATGCATAAACTATATAGATCCAACATGTCACTCAAAATTATATTGTGATACATTGGGCTTAGTTCAAAGTTTCCACCATCATTTAATATTTGTTCATTGATTTCTTTATCTAATATAAATAAACCTAACTTTAACCATTTTTCTGCATCTTCACCATCAAAATAACACCCCGCAAAAACAAGCGCTTTAGCATTTGCAAATAAATGATTTCCAAGCAAATGATACTCTAAGGTTTGATATAAAACATTAACTTGGTTATGCAGACTTTCTAAAGCTTCGTTTTTAAAATTGTCTGTTGATAAAAAAAATTTAACCCAGTTAACTATTCTCAAGGAAAGTGGGTAAGGTTCCCATCCATTACCGGTAGGAAAAGGATTGTTATCTATCCAGTGCTCAATCAGCGAAAAGTAGTCGTTTTTGTATTTTAATGGCTTATATTGAATATAATCAAAATAATGCAAATTATAAAGCCATAACTTTTCTAAATGTATATCGTTCCAAGTAATAACTTTGTTATACTCATTTAGAAAGTTAAAACTCATATCACCAAAAAAGCATCTAGTTCTAATTTGTTGTATCTTAACATCACCACTAACTTTACGTATAGAAAAGTTATAATTTGAATTTATGAGTTTTGGTTTAATAATTTTAATTTTAAGTCTATAAAAAACTTGAATTGGTTTGACATGAATGAGAGTGTGAAAAATTAAAGAAATTTTTTTCATTTTAAGAAAAACCTTTTCACTGACGTGCTATTTAAATATTTTATTAAACCAACACCGTTACTTTTAAAATATGCAATGGTTTTAACAAACTCTTTAAGACCGTACTTTCTACTCATATAGATTAAAGAAAGTGGAGACATACCGATAATTTTTTTTATTTCATAAGGAAGTAAGCTATACATTCTAGTGAAAACTTCCAAACGGATTCTAAATAACTCAACGTTATGAATTTTAGTTAAACTATCGTTTGATACTGTTACTTCATAAACTTCACGTTCTTTGCATTGAATACCACGTGAATTAAGTGAGCATTTAGCAGAGAACATACCATCATTAGCAATTAGAGTTTCATCAAAATGGATATCATTCAAATCAACTAAAGATTTCCTAATAACTTTACTCCAAGGTACATAATGACTATAAAGAAGCTTAACTTTATTCTCTATTGAATTGTCTTGAATGTATTCCTGAACTAAACCAGAATACTTTAAGTGCCTAGTGGCAGGAATTCCTGTAGATATGTAGGAAGATGTAGGTTTGTAAAATATAATATCAACAAAAGCAGGAGAAATAGCTATATCTTCTAATATATATTCAAATGCACCTGCATGGAAAAAATCATCTGCATCAGAAAAAATCAGCCATTGTCCTTTAGATACCGAAATGCCTTTATTTCGTGCACCTCCTGCCCCCTTACCACGATCGTTCAGATAATAATTAACATATGGAAATTTATCGACTAAGTCATTAATTGGAAAATATTCACTGTTATCGTCTACGACTATGACTTCAATATATTTGTCATTAGGTATTGAACTTAACAATGTAATTAATGAGTCAACAGAATTATAATGGGGAATTATGACAGATATTTTAATCATTATAATACTCTTTATGTTTATTACTATATTTAGAAAAAATTAGACTTATAGTTAATATTGGAAAAAGCAATCTAAGCCCCACGATCGAATAAGACTTCATAAAGTTGAATAAAACAAAAATTAATACTGTATAAAAAAACAATCTATACGTCGAGTTAGAACAAACACACCGAGAACATGCAATAATAATAAAAGCGAACGAAAACAACCCCATCAATCCCATTTCAAATAATATCTCTAAAGGGACGTTATGAGGATAATAATATTGATCAACTCCGTAAACAATAACACCAAAGGAACCAAGACCTTCGCCAAAAAAGATCGAAAAGTAACTATCGAACCCCTTTTCGTAGGTCATATTCAACGCATAGAAACGTTCACTTAAAGAATTACCACCACCATCAAATAGTAATAATAGCCTACGCCAAGAACGATCAAAAACATCCATAGAGAAGACATCAAAATAATAAACAAAAAATAACAAAAAAATTACAACTGAGATGGTAATTATTATTTTTGCTAGTTTTTTTCTTACTACCATAGATATCATATCTTTAGAAAACAAAAGAAGCAGACAGAAGACTAGAGCAATTAAAGGCCCTCTGGCGCCAGATATTAATATTGCAAAGATATTTATAGAAAGTGTTGAAATATAAATAAATTTATTATTTCTAAATGCGACAATAGAAAAAATTGCAGATATTGATAAATAAAATGGCAAGCTAAGGTATATGCTTCTTTCAACACTGGAATCATTGCCCGTAAATAATGTTGGAAGTATATATATGAAAAATATCGATAGAGGTATAGAAAAAAAGCAAAAAAATCTTAAAAAAGAGTCAAAAGAATATTTATGATAATCGATTGACATTATTAACATCGTTAATATTAGGCCGGGTGCCGTAGCCAGTAACTTATACAAATTGACATTATCAGACTTGCTATAAAGTGAAGATATCATCAATACACAAATAAATAAAGTACAGCCCAACATTACACTTCGACTAACTACGACTTTGTCCAAAAAACAAAATGATAATGATGCCACTATGAATGAAAGTGCTGTTATATCAACAGGCAAAGTTATAAGTTGCTTTATTACACTACTATATAAAAACAGAACTATGCTAAAAGCAAAGACGTTAAAAGTAATATCACCTTTATTGTAAACAGTTTTCATTACTTACTTTACCAATAAGTTTTTTCCATTTGCTTGTCCATCTAGCCTTAGAAAATGCTCCTTCAACTGATTTATAAGAATTTTCAGATAAATAATCCAACATATCTTTATCATTGATAAGAGATTCTATCGCATCATAAATAGACTGCTCATCAGGCTCTATCAAAAGGCCATTATATCCATCTAGTATAATGTTAGTCATACCTCCAACATTTGAAGCCACTACAGCACATTTTGCTGCCATTGCTTCTAATAAACTAAGAGATGTACCCTCACCAGCTATTGTAGGAACAACAGCTATATCAAAATTAGAATGAAACTCTATTGAGTCTTTCGCCTCATATGAAGTAATACAAACCCTATCATTATTAAAAAAACGGGATTCAATGTATGACTTCAAAGGTCCATCGCCAGCAAATGTTACTTCAAATGTATCGTAGTTTGATAATAACTTTTCAATGGCATTGCAAAAAACATAGACACCTCGTTTTTCAATAAAGCGTCTGGCAAAAACAATTTTTATTCTATTTTCATCTACTACTTTATTAGTGTAAATATTAGGAACTTCTGTAAAATTCGGTATCGTAACTAGCTTACTAGAAGTGTTGCGTCTTGTGTATGTTCGATACCAGTTTAGATAATTATAATCCACACAAACAATATAGTTAGACTGGGTTGAAAAATATAATGACTTTAGTCTTTGCACAAGCTTAAAAACATGCCCAAAAGGTGAGTGCATTATATATTTCTTCAAAACAGATTCAGTATTAGTATAATCAAACCCTACTCCATGTTGAATAGATATTGAGATAAAATCCCCTTTTTTGGAATAGCTGTCAGTACCCCAAATAACAATATCTGACTTTTTAATATCAAGATGTTGACTATTTACTATATCACATACCTTCTTCGAAGGTACATCAACAACATCAACACCTTCGATATTTCTAATGGCATAATTCTCTCCAATCTGACAAAGTCTCACCTCATTTTCAGATGCAAGTATATATGCTAAGTTATATAAGTATGTTTGAATACCGCCGATACATAATTTGTTATTATGAAAAATCTTATCATGTATGATATAAATCATTTTATTACCCTAGTCTACCTTTTAAATTATCAAACATTTCTAAGGACTGAGTATATTTCGAGTTTCTTATTTCAGAAAGAAACTGCATATATTCATCGTAATTTATTTCTAATTTTTTAATTAATTGTTCAAGGTTATCTAAAGTAAATTCGCCATTCCATATCAAACCTGTATTTAGTTCAGCACCAATCTTTAACTTAGGCTCTATCTCTATAGAAATGGCAGGAATATTTAACAACGTCGAGTAAATGATGCCATGAAATCTAGAAGAAATAACCAACTTGTATTCGGCTAACTTTTGAATAAATTCATTACTACTATATTTAGTTGAATCCCAAACTAAATAGTTAAGCTGATGTTCTATAGCAAAATCAATCCAATATTTGTCATTTGAAAATAAAATCAAATCACAACATTCACGGTTAATAAGCAAATAATCTCTTATAGCCTTAAAATGCTTCTTACCGAACTCATCATGCTTCCAATCACGTAGTATAACTGCAACTTTTCTTTTATCTAAAGAATTGGTTAATTTAAATTTTTTTGAGAAACAAAGATCTGTATTAAGCTCTATTTTATTTATATTGTGATCAACACAAAAATCATAGCTCTTCTTGTCTCTTAAATATAATTTATCAAATGAATTGAGCTCATTTATTATTCTGTTGAATTTTTTGCTCTCTCTTGTATAAAATGGACCTAAACCTAATCCAATACCAATTTTATTATCATAATCAACGCTCAAATTAAGAGATAACAGTTTTTTAATTATGTAAGTCGGATTTCTTAAGTGGTAATTTATCTTGTAAAATAGAGAATTTGTGTTAGGAAACATATAAAACTGAGTCCCTCCACCAAAAATATAATATTTACACTTAATATTTACCGAAGAGTTCGGATGGAATACTTTAACATTTTCAAAATTTGATTCTAGATACTCAGAATCTCTTGCAATAACTGCAACTTCCACGCCTTTAGGTAATTTATCATAAATAACTTCAAATAGGGCGTCGTCACCAAAATTACCAGTTCCATAAGCACCTTTAATTACAAAATCAAACTCGTATTCTTTTTTTTTCTTTAACATTAGTTAAACCTCCACAAAAATACAACACAATAGAAACGAATAGGTTTGATATAAGAGTACCATAAGGAAGATAAACAATTCCTTTATTAGCAAAAAAACTTAAATAGATAAAATATATCAGCAAACCTGATATGGAACTTATTGTCACAACTTTGACCTTGCCTACATAAACAAAATAGTTTGTTAGCAATAAATATGGTGCAAGTGTACTATTACCAATAGAAAATATGACTAGAAAGTACTTTAGGTTTTGATCCTGTATTCCTAAAATTTGGAACAAAACAGTCTCTGGGATTAATATCGTAACTAAAGAAAATACACATGATAGTATTAGTACAACAATACTCAATGACTTAACCTTACTAAAGTTAAGCTTTCCATTTTTTAAAAGTTGGAAATATCTAGGTTGAATGGCTTTATTTAAACTTAAGATTACCATAGTAAATGGCACAGCAAGTTGATATGCAGCACTGTATGCTCCAAGCTCATTTAGAGAGTAATACTCGTTAATATATAACCGATCTACTTGCCCTTTAAGTAATGCGGTAAACTGTATAAGCATTAGGTAAGGTGCTATTGATACAAGATATAGATATCCCAATCTTCTCTTTCTAAAACTAAATGAGTATTTTATATTTTCAGTTTTAAATTTTAATGATAAAAAAAACCAAGTTATATTTGAAACGAACATTGCTATTAATCTCATTTCAACACTAGGTTCACATAAAGAGAAAAGAGTAAAAGTCAATGCTATTGAAGTGGCCGAATAAAAGACATTTATAACCACATACTCTTTTACATTTTTTTGACAGATTCTTAGCGTTAATTGAGATAGATATAGTTCGGTAGTTAATGCGATAGCTATAATTAAAAAGTAAATTTCTTCATTATAAATTTGATAAAGAACAAAGGAACACAATAAACTAGAAAATAAACTGTAAAAATTAGCATTAGAAACAATTAAACCAATGGTTTTTTTTCCGTACTTATAATAATACTTGGATAATATTCCTCCTTGTGTCGCACCAAACAATATAGAAGTAAATGAAATATAGAATTGAAATAAAGAAAGCCTCCCAAAATCTTCACTTCCAAGCGTGTTGGTCAAATAAGGCAAGAGTAAAAAAGGTATTATTTTTACTAAAATATCACCTAGGAGATATAGGAAGCTATCTTTAACTAATTTCATTGTGGGAAATTTACCAAATACCTTTAGTGTCAATTACAAATGCATCATTCAATTTTATTTTTTTAAACTGCTTATGATCGACTAACATTACATGTATGTCTGTTTTAGACAATGATTCATCAATAGTTACTAAACGTATATTTTCTTCGTTCAAAGATTCGATATTTGGTTCAACAGCCAATACTTCAGATGAGTGCTGAATTGCAATGGTTCTTGCGATGGATAATGCAGGGCTTTCACGCAAATCATCAATATCAGGTTTAAACGCTAAACCATAACAAGTAATAGTGACATCTTTCGCAGTCTTACTCGGGTTAGCCTGTAAAAAATCCGCAATCGCAACTTTAACTTTTTCAATAACCCACTCTGGTTTGTAATCATTTACTTTACGAGCAGTATGAATAATTTGAGCTTGATTAGGAGTTTTCGAAACAATAAACCATGGGTCAACAGCTATACAGTGACCACCGACACCAGGACCTGGTTGTAAAATATTCACGCGCGGGTGGCGGTTAGCCAAAGCGATTAACTCCCACACATCAATATCTAATTCATCACAGATAATAGAAAGTTCGTTAGCAAAAGCAATTTGAACATCACGAGAGCTATTTTCAGTTAATTTCGCCATTTCCGCTGTTCTTGCGTTAGTGATTACGCATTCTCCCATGACGAATGTTTTATACAACTCAACAGAACGCTCTGAACAACGCTTTGTCATACCGCCAATAACACGGTCATTTTGAACTAATTCTGTAACGACTTTACCTGGTAACACTCGCTCAGGGCAGTGGGCAACGTTGATGTCGGCTATTTCACCTACTTGTTGTGGAAATGATAAGTCATTACGATATTCAGCTAACCATTCTGCCAGTTGCTCAGTTGCCCCCACTGGTGAGGTTGATTCGAGAATAACTAAGTCGCCTTTTTTTAACACGGGTGCAATGGCTTTAGCCGCGCTGTGGATATAGCTTAAATCCGGTTCAGGAATATCACCTTCGTTACATGGTTTAAATGGTGTAGGTACAGCAATTAAGAAAGCATCTGCAGACTTCGGTTCCGTGGTAGCTTCAAGATAACCCTGTTGTACCGCTGCGCTAACCAACATGTCTAGATCAGGCTCAACAATATGTATTTCACCTTTATTAATGGTATCCACAGCATGCTGATTTACATCAATACCTATCACTTTTTTCTTACGGGAAGCAAACATGGCTGCTGTTGGCAAACCAATATAACCAAGACCGATCACTGAAATCGTTTCAAAAGACATAATATGAACCTTAAAAAATTTATTTGGTATTAATACTTACTGCGCTGTTAACGCGTCTAAAATTCGTTCGCATGCTTTACCATCACCATAAGGGTTATGAGCAAAACTCATCTCTTGATATGCTTCTTCGTCATTTAATAGTGAACCGAGACTGGCCGTAATTTTTTCTACGTTAGTACCAACTAATTTCACTGTACCTGCAGCAACAGCTTCAGGACGTTCTGTTGTATCACGCATAACTAGTACTGGTTTACCAAGAGATGGTGCTTCTTCTTGAATGCCACCAGAGTCAGTTAGGATGATATGGGAACGACTCATTAAATAGATAAATGGAAGGTATTGTTGCGGTTCAATTAACAACACATTTTCAACATCTCCTAAAATTCGGTTAACAGGTTCACGAACATTAGGGTTCAAATGCATTGGATAAAGAATCTGTACATTGGGGTGTTGTTTCGCCGTTTGAGCTAATGCCTCGCAAATACGCTCAAATCCACCACCAAAGCTCTCTCTGCGATGCCCTGTTACCAAGATTAGTTGCTTGCTTTCATCCAAGAACGGAAATTGCGCCGCTAATGTTGCACTCAAATCACTGTCAGATTCGATTTTGTCTTTAACCATTAGTAGCGCATCAATAACCGTATTACCCGTAACAAAAATATCCTCTGGTGCAAAGTTTTCGCGCAGAAGGTTTTCTTTGGAGGTTTCAGTTGGGGCAAAATGATAGTTGGTGAGCACACCGGTCAGACGACGATTGGCTTCTTCCGGCCATGGCGAGTATATGTTCCCCGTGCGAAGTCCTGCTTCCACGTGACCAACTTCAATTTGTTCGTAATATGCGGCTAAGCTAGCAGCAAAAGTCGTCGCAGTGTCTCCATGAACCAAAACGACATCTGGCTGAAATTCTTGAAGGACAGGCTTTAGCTCTTGTACTATTCGAGCTGTCACATCATTAAGCGTTTGACCCGCTCTCATCAAATTCAGATCGTAGTCTGGCGTGATCTCGAATAACTCGAGTACCTGGTCTAGCATTTCTCGGTGCTGAGCGGTTACGCAGCATTTTGCTTCAAAGCGATCATCTGCTGCTAATGCGTGCACAAGAGGGGCCATTTTTATAGCTTCTGGACGAGTGCCAAAGACCGTAAGGATTTTCTTTTTAGTCATTAATATTTTCCTAGACAACTTAGTGACCCTAGACGTAAGGGACATATAATGCTTTACATTGTTCAACACGAGACACGTACAGAAACGTACTGACGTTATCAAATCCAAAGTTTGCAGCCAGCGTTTTTCTTATTGATTTTTGTTGTCTCTGTTTATTGCCGCATGCCCACTGTGTTAAATAGAAGCGGCTTTTAGAGAAGTGTCTGTAGAACTATTCACTTTAAATCGTGAAGTTTTTCTACATTTCATCTCAGACTTCGGATGAACTTGAGACAGTTTTTATTCATTTTGAGACTGTCAGATTTCACGAACTAATTGTAATTGTTTGATTTGTAATATTTTTCCTACCCCACCCCAATAGGCTTTTTTTAAATTTCTACTTAGACGTAAACTGAAGTCCTAAAGTATGAAACAGTTTATTGAACCAAGAAGAAATGCGCCAAATATGGCTAATTACCGAAAAATAGCATGCAAACAAAATCAAGAAAGCAATAAACATTATTGATTCACTAATGCCAACAAAGTCAGCCCACAAGCCGATAGCGGCACAAATTGATGCCATCGAACAGATGAAAATTAACGTTGCACCTGGAGAAAGCCCAATACGCTGACAAATATGGTGTAGATGTTCTCTGTCTGGTTGGAATGGTGACTGACCTTTACGAATACGACGGATCATAATGGTTGCCATGTCCATCAACGGTAAAGCTATTAACCACAGTGCTGTGACTGGCTTGAAGGCTACCGCTCCTGGTTCTTGCGTGCCGCGAATCAGCATCCAGACCACTGTAAAGCCGATAAACATACTGCCAGCATCACCCATAAAGATTTTAAAGCGACGACCAAGTGGGAAACCTAAGTTCAGGAAGATGTAAGGAAGCATCGCAGTCACGATCATTAAACAGATCGTGGCTAAATATTCGTTTCCGTTGTAGGCAAACACAATACCTAATGCTGTAAAGGTGACCGAGGCTAACCCGCCCAGCAAGCCGTCTATGCCATCAACCATATTAAATGCGTTAATTGCGCCTATTACCGCAATAACGGTGATCACTGCGCCAGCGACTTCATTAAGGGCAATGGTTTCGCTCCCCATCAAGTAGCCTAAATCGTGTAAGCTGTGGCCTCCGATGTAAATCATCGCAAGGGATATTCCGGCTTGGATAATAAGACGAATTTTGAAACTTACATCGTAGTAGTCATCTAATGCGCCGAGCACTATAAGCACAGCCGAACAAGATAAGTAGAGTGATAGGTTGTCATTCATTGGTAGGAACAGAAGGAACCCGACCAGTATAGTAGAGAAAATGGAGATGCCTCCTACAAGGGGTACTACTCCTTGGTGGAGCTTTCTTGCATTGGGTTTATCTACTAGACCTACGCGCTTAGCAACTTTGCGCATAACAAAAAGTAGAACGAACGACAAAATAAATACAAATAAATATGCATTATTCATGGTAGCCAACTGTGTTATTAAATAAGTTTGAGGTAAATCTATAACGCATCCGACTGATTCCCTTTACGGATTCCATTGCATCACAGGTCCGATACTGCTGATTCTTGCTTCGCTCGTATCTAGACACGCCGAACTCTAAGAATGAGCAGGTGATTTTTTGGCGTGACAAAACCACATTAGCCAACGTGGGTTGTAACGCATTGCAAACGCTAATTTCTAATATTGAATATGTAAGTAACTGAGTTCCACCGACACTAGCTCGTGACGGTCATCGGTTCTCAGCCTTTATAGGCAGGCCAAATACAAAGCTGAATACACTAACTAACGGTTTGGGCCGGTAGTTATGTACTTCTATAAACCTAGTATTTGGTTTTGATAGGTATGAGAAATGGAGATTTAAATTGTAACCTATGCCTAACCAACATTTGCTCGCCACTTTGTTAGCTTTGAGCGTCCCTCTGACAAAAGGGAATTACATAAATTTGTAATAGTTCTCGTTTTTTATAAATCAATCTTGCCAGAAATGCACTTAGGTGCTTATTATTATTAAAAATTATCTTGCTTGGTCTCTCTTCTGTTAGGAAAGAGACTAACAGATGATTTGGGCACGCTACCGCCCCTAGGTCTGGCTCCTAGAAGCAAGTTTTATACGTAGTGTTTAATGGTTGCGTTTCCAAACAGGAGACGAATTGTATAGTAAACACGTTGCAACTAAAAGTAGAACGTGTAAAAAGCTTGCAAAAAAATGTCTTTTTTCTGACACTTAACTCGCCATAAACGTGACGCTTTTTTGTTGGCTTACTAATTATTAAACTCCTTCCGGCATAGCTGATGTTTGTATAGCTAGCGCGTTAATCTCAGAAGTCTAAGTGAAAATAGTTGCAATAATATGAATTGCATCACAACAGGTTGCAATGCTACACAGTCAAATTTATGACGAATATCTAAGTCTCTCTAAACTTTCGGTTTTGCTGTTTTCTTACTCTCATTATCCTTGCCTACAATACGCTCACTTATTCACCACTTTCTGCTTACCTTGTTCATTGCGCGATTGACTGAGCCGTCTTTACGTCGCGAGGTGTCGCTATATATGAAAGCAAATACTCGTAAGCGTGGGTTAACAAAGGAAAAGACGTCGTTTCGTTATGAAAGTACTGCACCACGGTGGGAAAAATACGGTTACTGGCTCTTGTCACGAGCTCGTATTACAAAATGGAAGTGTGCTGATCGACTGTGGTTTGCTACAAGGTCAAGATAATGCTCAGCAGGAGAGTTTGAATATCGACTTTTCTATCTCTGATCTCAAAGCGGTTGTTCTAACCCATTCTCATATCGATCATGTTGGTCGGCTACCTTGGCTATTGGCTGCAGGTTATAAGGGGCCTATCTACTGTACGGAAGCCACCGCTGAGCTCGTACCGCTTATGTTAGAAGATGGATTAAAGCTCCAGTTAGGCATGAGGCGCCATCAAAGAGACAGCTTGCTCGATTTTATTCGAACGCTTATTCGCCCTTGCTCTTACTCCCAATGGATAGAGATAGAAGAACATACCTATCTTCGCTTTCAACCAGCAGGACACATTTTAGGGTCTGCATATGTTGAGTTTCATTTATCAAACAATGAAGTTGTTGTGTTCTCAGGGGATTTGGGACCTCGTAACACGCCTCTCCTACCTGATCCGGTATCGCCTGAAAAAGCTGACTATTTGTTTATCGAGTCAACATACGGCAATAAAGTTCACGAAGATGTTGAGTCTCGCAGTAGGCGATTGCTTTCTATTATTGAGCACGCACTTCAGGATGGTGGCGTAATTGTTATACCTGCTTTTAGCGTCGGGAGAACTCAAGAGTTACTGTTTGATATAGAACAGCTTATTCATGAGCACGCCTTGCAAGATTCTCTGCCTATTATTCTCGATTCTCCTTTGGCTAAAAAGGTAACTACTACCTATCGGCAATTTAAAAAGCTTTGGGGAGCTGAAGCGAAAGAGCGGCTCGAGCATCACCGACACCCTCTTGCGTTTGATCAATGTATTACCGTAGAAAGCCACACTGACCATTTAAAGCTCGTCAATCGACTCGCGAGCACGGCAG
The DNA here is from genome assembly GCF_033339475.1 of Vibrio sp. 2304. Lineage (NCBI taxonomy): Bacteria > Pseudomonadati > Pseudomonadota > Gammaproteobacteria > Vibrionales > Vibrionaceae > Vibrio > Vibrio sp. 2304. The sequence continues at coordinate 166,749 of NZ_JAWOUQ010000006.1, forward strand.
AAGCTGCTATCGTTGTTGCGGCCTCTGGTATGTGTGAAGGTGGACGTGTCGTCAATTATTTAGAAGCATTGCTGCCAGATAAAAGAAATGATGTGCTATTTGCAGGCTATCAAGCAGAAGGGACGTTAGGTCGGCGAATTCAGGATGGAGAAGAGAACATACTGATTGAAGGAAGACGCGTTAGAGTGGAGGCTCAAGTACATACCATGTCAGGTTACTCTGCACATGCGGATAGGGACGATTTAATACAGTTTGTTTCTGGCATTCCTACTCCTCCGAAAGAAGTTCACCTTATTCATGGTGAACAAGAGTCGAAAAGATCGCTTTATCAACAACTGATAACCCTCGGATATAACTGCGTTATATAGTGAAATGAACAATCATTTAATTTCGAGGCAATATAATATATCGCAAACATAGTTTTTCGAATTCATTGATATAATTTCGTTAAGATTCAAAAACAAGTCATAGACAAGGACTCAGGTTCAAGAAAATTAACAAAGTTATGAGCATGTTCTGGATTAAGGGATATAATTTCTATACGAAATAAATTATAATCGCCGACTTGTAAGCAATTGGCTAGTCGATAACAACTTATTCCATTCCTATGACAGACAGTATGAGCGACACGCTTCAAGAACGAGAAGCTTCTGAATTAACTAAGCATAATTCTATCAGCATAACATCAGCATTGGACGAGTTATCCGCAAGTGAATCAAATGCTTGCCTTTATATCTACTGTCCAAAAGAAGACGAAGCAAAAATTGCTCAAGTGCTTAAGAGGCATCCTGAGATTAACGCTCAGGTTAATAACTATGCTCTTAGAGACTTCAAGAGCAAAACGCTTTGCCACTTCAAAAGCTCGCATCTAGATCCTGAACAGCAAGCATTTCTTGTCGCGGCGACAGAGCTAGGTGCTTGGGTTGAGCCATTGGTGAGCTATTTTGACCGTTCACTCGGATATACTGAAACTGAGCTTTTGCACAGCGGCTACTTCTTACACCAAAAAGCTTTTTCTATCCTTTCTAATCGCAAGAACAGCTGGCAAAAACGCTTCATCGATCTGTTGTTTGTTTTCATGCTGTCATGGGTTGCTATTCCAGTAGGGCTTATTACGGCACTACTCATTAAGCTTGAATCGCCAGGTCCGGTATTCTTTAAACAGCGTCGTACCGGCCAGTATAATGAAGAGTTTGAAGTGATTAAGTTTCGCTCGATGCGGAACGATGCAGAAAAGAACGGAGCCCAATGGGCAACAAAAAATGACGCCCGCGTAACGAAAGTCGGCTGTTTTATTCGTAAAACTCGCATTGATGAGCTCCCTCAGTTAATCAACGTACTAAAGGGAGAGATGTCGATGGTTGGCCCTCGCCCAGAACGTGAAGTGTTCATCTCTGAGTTGGAAAAAGCCATTCCTTACTATCGCTTTCGTCACGCCGTTAAACCTGGGGTCACTGGCCTAGCTCAAGTAAAATATCCTTACGGCGCATCGGTAGAAGACGCTATTTGGAAGCATAAATACGATGTCTACTATATCAAACACCAAAACTGGATGATGGAAGTGAAGATTCTTTTCCTTACAGTCAAAACGGTGTTATTTGGGATGGGTCGCTAAAACACGGCGAAGTTAATCGAACGGATCACAGGTATAAAAAAGAGCAGCGCCTTACGGTCGCTGCTCTTTTTGTGTGTATATTCTGTAAGCTCTATCGAGGATTAAGGAAACTAAGATTTGCGCTTAGTCCGGTGTTTCATCGTACCTTTAACGGCGTAGACAGAAAATGTAAATAGGCTTCTTGGCAAGCTCAAGCCTACTACGTCTCTGTAAAACTTCCATTGATATGACAAAACGCTAAATTTGTTAGCTGTCATACCACTATCCATCCGATACTTTGCTAATGGCTTAGGTAGACAGTACGCTTTAGGAGTATCTTTCAGTATATCTAACCACAATCCCATATCCTGACGTTTACGAATAAGAGGCATATAGCGCTTACCGAGTGCCTGTGTATCATAAACGGCGGTCAGGCACCCGATAACATTACTGTACATAAGTTTTTTATACGTTGTATATTCGGGAGCAGTTACAACACTCAGCTCTTCTTCACTAGTAAAACGGCTGTAGTGAGTGTATGTGAGTGGGTAGTTATTCTCCAGCATGAATGGAATTTGCTCTGCAAGTTTGTCTTCTGTCCAAAGGTCGTCAGAATCCAAAAAAGCAATAAATCGCCCTCTTGCTTTTTTTATAGCAAAATTCCGGCTCGCTCCTGCACCTAGGTTTTCTTTGTTCTGATATACACGAATGTTATCGTATTTATCAGCATATGTTTGAATGACTTGCCAAGTATTATCGGTAGATCTGTCATCTACTATTATAAGCTCCCAGTTTTTATAAGTTTGGGATAGTACACTTTGAATGCTTTCTACAACCGTTTGCTCAGAGTTGTAAGTTGGCATGATAATAGAAACTACATCTTCGTTATTCTGCATCTATTCAGACCGTTTACTAGTTAGCTAAAATTTTTTCGTTAGTCTCTTAACAACTTTTTCTTCTAGCTTTTATTTTTGTTCCTAATCTCTGATAGAGCCTAAAAACATAGGTTGCTATATTTGGTATATGTCGAGTTCTGTATAAGATCGCTTGAACTCGATGCGCATTGGGGTAAAGATTCCAGGAACATACAATAAGATCTTTGACATATGCATACTCTTTATTTATCACAAGAGTAAAAGCTGTGTTATATAAGTTAACTGAAAGTGCATATTTGAGATCACTCTCATCTTGCCAATCACATAGACAGCCTCGAATTGCATTCTCCTGTCTGGCCATATTATCTAGAGTATTCGAAACAGATATTTTACTTCGCTCAGAAGACCAAGAACCAACTGCATTAATACGATAGCAAACTGTTTGATCAGGTAAAAATAGAGCCCCTTCAGGCTTAGAACCAACAATTTGCATATAAAAGTCCCCTACCGGCGCAGCTTCTTGAAACCAGGTTGGCATGGATTCGATAACCTCTCGCTTCATTAATAAAGATGGCGTCGGCATACCCGCGCCTCCCATCCTAATTACGCGAGAGGTGTCAACAATACATTCTGTATTACTAAATTTGGATATGTCTTTGTAGCTACCATCTCCATACAGCCCATAACCTGCCGTATAGCAAAGTTGAAACTTTGGCTCTTCAATCATTCTGCATAACTGCTTTTGCAGTTTTAATTCATCGACCCAAAAGTCATCGCCTTCGCATAAGGCTATGTATTCACCTTTTGAATGAGAGACGCCTATCGTCGAGATTTGCTTTCGCTGTGAGTACTGATTTTCTGTTTGTAAGATTAACCGAATTATTGAAGGATACTTTTCCTGATAAGCCTTTAAAATTTCGGGTGTACCGTCTGTAGAAGCATCATCGTGGACTACTATTTCAAACTTGTAGTCCAATTGTTGGGCCAGAAAACTATCCAAGGCATCAGCAATGTAATTTTCCTGATTAAAGCAAGGACAAACAACACTGACATATACTTTATCGGTGTGCTTCCAATAGCGAATGATTTTTTCTTCAGATGCTGGCGCACTTAGTTTCTTATACAAGATAAACCTCTAATCATATCAACAGAGAAGCACGGAATGCCCAATCGACTCGAAACATCTTTACGCTCACGGAAAGAGTCATCAATAAAAATAGCTTTTTCATCTGAGATAAAGTTTGATTTCAACGAGTCATTGTCTTTAATATGAATAACCTCATCGAATAAACCTGTCAGTCGATACTTTTCTAATGACTCTTTAAGGTTTCCAGCGTGGCGAGTGATAAGTTTTACTTTTTTACCTGCATTAATTGCTTCGAAAATAACTTTCACTAACTCCGAATTTATAAATCGTTCTTCTAGAAGAAGACAGTCATCATAGTCAGTATAAATCACATCGAAATCTAAGTTAGTTTCAAACTGAAAATTAAGATTTCTATATACTTTTACATTGAGGTTATTGTTCGATACAGAGATCGGAATGTCGTTTGAAACAAGTAACGATAATTCAGTAAAATTGATGCCATTGAATCGACTAGTAATCATTGACCCCGCAATTCGGGTCGCAACCTCTAAAAGGCAAAGCTCGCCATCTTTTGCTTCTTTTACCTGAAAAAACCATCCACCACGAAGATCTAGTGTAGAACTGATTTTAATAGCCAATTCTCTAAAGCGCTCTTGATCTTGTACAAGTTCTGTTTCTACAGCAATGCCGTTTCTAGTTTGATTGCGCTTACGAGCACTTGCAAAGATAAGTTCCCCTAGATGATTAGAAACACAATCGACTGTAAACTCTTCGCCTGGCAGGTACTCACATAACAGTTCATCATCATTGAGTTCTAAAGCGTTCTCTTCTCTAACAAGTCTTGTCCCAACACTCCCTTGACCGACATCCGGTTTAACAAAAAGTGGAAACTCTAATTCATCAGTCTGCTGAAACAACTTTGGCGTTTTAACAACATTTGTAAGTCTCTCGTATGTCAACTTTTTAGAACGACACACCATATTCGTCTCATAAGGAGAGCTTACAATTTTCGCAGATAGTGTTGGAGCAGACTCTGATAGTTTGAGTGCTGCAGAGTCGTGTGCTGGAATAATATGCGTGATCCCCCATTCTTTAATGAGGCTAGCAATAGATTCAATAAACCCTTCATCATCAATAAAAGGAATGTTATTTGAAACACGCTCACTCGGAATTTCTGTATAGGCTTTGATGCCATTTGCACCAAAAACAACGGTATTTTTCACATCTTTGAGAGAACGTACAATTTCGTGCGCAATTTCAGTACCACAAGGTACAACTAAAACATTCATCATAATCAAAGTCTATCGTATTTAATCTTGGAAATGAGTAGAAAAGAATTCAATTCTTTTGTTCGCAAGTTTATCTTTATTGGAAGAAAACTCACTTGATGCGTATAATGAACTTTGATAACTAACGATATGTTCATAATTATCAATGACATGTTGAATAGCGCCAGATAAGGACTCTTGCATATACTCATTATAATTAAAGTACATTCCTTCAAATGCATTATCTAGCAATCCTGCATTTTTATTATAATAATATCTTAGATCAAAAACTGGTTTTACTACATTAATTACGGGTATCTGATTAGTAACGGATAAAACTAACGCATGATATCTATTACAAAGTACTAACTCAGAGTTTTTAATTAGCTCAATCGCTTCATCAACTTTCAAATACCCAGTTTCAAAATCATAGATAAAGAAGTTATCTTCCTTTATTTCTTCTTTTAAATAGCTTGTTGTTTTTTCATCGACATCAAAAGTGAGAAAAACAACATTTATTCCTTTGTTTTTAAAGAATGTAATCAATGTGCGAATTGACTCAATATTTTCTTTAAATTTATTGATGTTTCCGTACTGCTCAAAAATTACATACTTACCATATTTAGATGATTTAGATTGTTCTCTTGGGTTAATTCCATCATTGATTATGTATAGGTCATCAGGTAGATAGGTAATGTCTTTAACCCCGATATCAGATAGATAAGTAGGAGATAACTTACGGTCTCGGCTAGTGATGATCGCATCTTTAGCCTCGGCAAAAATCATTTCATAGAAGTGTTTACTGCTGTCAAATGGTCCAAATCCATTTGCGGTAAAGACAATTTTTTTATTCATCTTAGCAGCGATCAAAATAGGAACAATGATTCTAAAGAGATCGTCATTTCGTGTCCACTCAAACCATAAATCATTAAAATAGCCGCCTCCAGAAACAAGTAATACATCTGAATTTTCAATCTCTTTTTCTATCGCAGAGATATTGGTACAACGATTCAAAAGTTCTAGTGGTGTTGGATAGTAAGATTTCTCTTTACCCAATAGAACTCTTCTTAATTTTTTTAGTTGCTCAATCGGACCGAGGTTATCTTTTTTCTTGTCTGACAGTTTAACGTCGACAAAATCAATACTAAACTCTTTCAGATAATCATTCTTTAGTTGCTCAACAAACGAACTATTGTAAGAAAAAACCACAAATTCATTTTTTGGTGAAATATCGTAAAGGTTGTTAATAAACATCCCATAATCACCAAGATTTCTATCTGCTAATGGGCCTGTGATTGCAATTTTCATTTTTTATTTTCACTTTTACAAATTTCAACAATTTTATTAATGTCAGCTATCGACAGCTCATGATGTAATGGTAGGCAAATTACTTTTTTTGAAATGCCTCGAGATATCTCATCACTCACAATTTCAATTTCAGGATTGTTCTTATAAGCAGCATAATCAGTAATTATTGGGTAAAAGTAACGTCTAGCTAATACATTACTATCTTTAAGCTTTGAAAATAGAGAATCTCTAGATTCTCCATACTCTTGTTCATCAATAAAAACTGGAAAGTATGAGTAGTTGTATTTAACATCTGGCAACTCTTTAGGAAAACTGATGCCTTTAACACCTCGTAGCTGACTACGATATTCGTTTGCAACGAACTTTCGTTGGGCAATGGCATCATCTATGATGTTCAGGGTTGCTAAACCAAAAGCTGCTTGCACTTCGTTCATTTTTGCATTGTGCGCAATTAGAGATACTTCAATATCAGAGTCAAAACCAAAGCTCTTAAGCTTGTCTAACTTCTCTTTCATCTCTTTCGTATGGCAAATGACAGCTCCCCCTTCTATTGTTGAGTAAGCCTTAGTAGCATGGAAGCTCAAGATAGAAAGGTCACCATAATTTAGGACAGAGCAACCTTTCTCTTCAACACCAAACGCATGAGCAGCATCATATATGATCTTTAGATCATGCTTATCAGCAACCTGCTGTAAGCGAGAGTGCTCACATGGGGTGCCGTAAACATGCACTGGCAGAATTCCAACAGTTTTATCTGTGATTGCTGCTTCAACTTTGGCTGGGTCAAGGTTTAATGTATCTGGGTCAACATCTACAAATACAGGTTTAAGTTTGTTCAGTAATAGCGCATGACTGGTAGCAACAAAACTATAAGGCGTTGTGATGACCTCACCCTCTAACTCTAGAGCCTGTAATGCGATCACTAACGCTAATGTACCATTTGAAAAAAGGCTGATATATTCAACCCCTAGATACTCACAAAGTGCTTGCTCTAACTGTCGATGATAAGTCCCATTATTTGTAAGCCACTTCCGTTCCCAGATGTCTTCTAAGCTTGCAGTAAAGTCTTCTAAAGGTGGTAAAAGTGGAGAGGTGACGGTAATTGGTTTCATTTAATTTTTCCTAAAAATGTTGTTCACCACATACAAGTAAAGGTCTTTTTGTATAACTCTAATACTGATAATGTATAGAAATAGTGCTGAACTTAAAACAATGATAATTTGAAAAATATCACTATCTAAAAAGTTGAACCATACAGATGATATTAAAGCACTAAATATGGCTATACTCCAAATTGGAAAGAGAAATCTAAGCTGCTTTGAGGAACTCAAAGATGTTAGCTTCCCTGTATAATATGTATTAATACATAAAGAAACGTATGATTGAACGACCATTCCAATGGTAATAGCCTTAATTCCTAACGGTATTGTTACAAACAAAATAATCGTTATTAAAGTTTTCTTTATAATTTCCAATTTCAAAAAAAGATCTGAACGTCCTTTCACTTGAAGTAAGTTAAGGTTAATTGCATGGATGGGGTATAGCATATATCCAAAACACAATATTGAGATTAGTTCAGATGTAGGGCCCCAAGCAGAACCGAGTAATATATTGACTAAAGGAGTGGATATTAACCCTATACCTAAGATGATAGGAAATATAAAAAGGGAAGATAGTCTTAGCGTTAACACATAAGCACTCTCTAACTTCTCATTATCATCTTGTATTTTACTTAATAAAGGATAATTAACTCTTTGAATAATAGTTGTAAGAGTTAGTGACGGAATATGAGATAAATTCTTTGCTTGAGAGAAGTAACCAAGTTGGCTTGCAGTAAAGAACTTACCAATCACTAACTGATAGATATTGTTATAAATAGTATCTATTAGACTTGAAAGTAAAAGCTTTGACCCAAAGCCAAATAACTCAGTGAAAGATTCTTTTGAGAGGCCAGTTTTAGGTATCCATGGCGAAAGTATATTAAGTGTAATGGCACTGACAGCATAAAAAGAAAGCGTTTGAGCGACTAGAGCCCAAACCCCATAGCCTAAATAAGCCATAGTTATAGCAATTGCAGCACTAAATACTACGGCCAGAAAAGATGCCTTCGCTTGAGTCTTAAAGTCCACCTCTATAGTTAACTTCGCTCTTTGTACGACAGCAAGAGCATTGATAACCACACCAATGCCTAATACTCTAAGTAATAAAGTGAGCGTAGGTTGCTCATAAAAAGATGCTATATAAGGAGCACTAACAAAGAGCAGTATATAACAGGAAATTGAAACCAAGATATTGAAGTAGAAAGTAGTCGAAAAATCGACCTCTTTTCTATCTTGTTTGCGTATCAGCGCACTGCTAAAACCACTATCAACCATTGTCTGAGAAATAGCGATAAATATTGTTAACATAGCTATGAGACCAAATGCTGAAGGCCCTAACATTCGGCCTAATATCAACATCACTATCAACTGTATAGCTTGTGTTAAAATCCTTTCTACAGCGCTCCACTTTAAGCCGGCTTTGGCTTTACTTTGAGTATCACTCACAAACGGTTAACCAGCTAAAGTTTTCAAGTACTGACCATAACTATTCTTGGCCATTAACTCTGCGCGTTGCAGAAGTTCATCTCTTGTTAACCAACCATTTGAAAAAGCAATCTCTTCCAAACATGCAACTTTGAAGCCCTGTCTCTTTTCAATCGTTTCAACAAACTGAGCAGCTTCAAGTAAACTTTCATGAGTGCCAGTATCTAGCCATGCGAAACCACGCCCTAACATTTCTACGTTCAATTGACCTTTCTTTAGGTAAGCTTCATTCAAAGAGGTAATTTCGAGTTCACCTCTGTCTGAAGGTTTCACCTCTTTCGCAAGCCTGACAACATCATTGTCATAGAAATAAAGCCCAGTAACCGCATAATTAGATTTAGGTTTTTCTGGCTTTTCTTCAATTGAAACCGCCTTTTGGTTGTCATCAAATTCTACAACACCAAACCTTTCTGGATCTTTAACTTGGTAGCCAAACACCGTAGCTCCCTGAGAGCGACTAGCAGCAAGCTTCAATTTCGGGCTAAACGCCTGTCCGTAGAAAATATTGTCACCTAAAACAAGGCACACGCTACTCTCACCAATAAACTCTTCACCTATAATAAAGGCTTGTGCTAATCCTTCTGGCTTCGGCTGAACTTCATAATTTAGTGATATCCCAAACTGGCTACCATCTCCCAGCAGACGTACGAAGCTGTCTTTATCTTCAGGTGTCGTTATGATTAGAATGTCCTTAATACCAGCAAGCATTAACACCGATAAAGGATAATAAATCATTGGCTTATCATAAACCGGAAGCAATTGCTTAGAGACACCCATCGTAATAGGAAACAATCGAGTGCCAGAGCCTCCCGCAAGAATAATACCTTTCATTAATTTGTCCCCTTTTCGATAACACCTAAGCGCTCACCGGCATATGAACCGTCTAAAACACGTGACCACCAAATTTTGTTTTCCAAGTACCACTCCACCGTTTTTCTGATACCTGAATCAAAAGTTTCTTCCGGTTTCCACCCAAGTTCACGCTCAATCTTTGTCGCATCTATCGCGTAACGAACATCATGACCCGGACGATCAGAGACGTAAGTTATAAGATCTGCATATTCTTTAACACCATTTGGTTTATTTGGTACGAGCTCTTCTAAAAGAGTACAAATGGTTTTGACAACCTCAATGTTAGCTTTCTCATTATGACCACCTATATTGTAAGTTTCGCCCACCAAGCCTTCTCTTACCACTTTATATAGCGCACGGGCATGGTCTTCTACATATAGCCAATCTCTAATTTGCATCCCATCGCCATATACGGGCAAAGACTTACCCTCTAAAGCATTGAGGATCATCAATGGAATAAGCTTTTCTGGAAAATGATAAGGGCCGTAGTTATTAGAGCAATTGGTAATGATTGTTGGTAAACCATAGGTACGTAACCATGCTCGAACTAGATGATCACTTGATGCCTTTGAAGCGGAATAAGGACTCGATGGAGAATAAGGTGTTGTTTCAGTGAATAAATCATCAGTTCCCTCTAGATCACCATACACCTCGTCGGTTGAGATATGATGAAAACGGAATTGTTCTTTGGATTCCTGATCCAATGCATTCCAGTAATTACGTGCAGCTTCAAGTAATGCGTAAGTTCCTACGATATTAGTTTCAATGAATGCAGCCGGACCATCGATAGATCTATCAACATGAGACTCCGCAGCTAAGTGCATTACTGCATCAGGTTTGTGCTTTGAAAAAACTGTTTCTAATGACTCTCTATCGCAGATATCAACTTTCTCAAAAACATAACGTTCGCTATCCATAACATCAGACAAAGACTCAAGGTTTCCTGCGTATGTCAGCTTGTCTACATTAACAACGGAGTCTTCCGTGTTATTGATTATGTGGCGAATAACCGCTGAACCAATAAATCCAGCGCCACCCGTTACCAAAATTTTCATAATTTACCCTTAATTGAAACTTACAGATGTTAGCGTCTAATTTTTATTTCTATAGTATTTAAAAAACACATCTATATTTTCTTTACAAAATGAAAAAAAACTGACTGATTTTCTATACTCAGGATATTTTTTTATAGCAAACAATAAAAAAATAAAAAATCCAATAGTATTAAAACATCTATACATAAACGATAGCTTGCTTGAACGCATTCTTTTATTTCCCCAATCTCTACCAGAACTTTCCATTGGATGTAAGTTGATAGTTTTTGGGAAGTAATTTAAGTTTAAACCTTTATTAAAGCAATCCAACAGGAATATATTTTCTTCCGATGCTGGAAGTTGAGTCCCCAAACCAAAGCGTTCATCAAATTTTACTTCTTTTTTCATGATAGATTCACGCTTGGCAGCGACTTCAATTGATGACACTTTAAATATTGTCTTGTTTGTATGTGCAAACGCGTCACTATTATATTTTTTAAAGTCTAATCCATCCGGAGTTTTTACTTTAAATGTTGCTATATCAATATTCTCATCAAAGCTACTTTTTATTATATCGAAGGCTTCATTTACATAGCTAACATCATCATCACAAAATACCACCACATCTGAGAATGACTTACTCAGAGCTAAGTTTCTACTTTTAGATAACCCACTATCGCTTGAACTGTAATATAAAAAGTCAACTCGACTCTCTAACCATTCCTTGATAGATTCCGTTAAAACATAGCCATCTTTTATCTGATGGACAACAATATATTTCACCGCTTCATCTTTAGGAAAATTCCCAGACATCAAGCGTTCAATCCCATCATTTAAGGTGCTTATTAGAACATTAATTGTTAACATTATTACTCTGAAATTCTGCTAGTTTATATATGGAAAAGATCATTAGTAATACCCATAAAAAATGAGTACTTAGATATTCAGAACGGTATGTGGAAGTTACTAGGAAGTGGAATGTCATTATAGCACCTATAAGATAAGTGTTATTCTTAAAACCATATTTCAAGCCTGGGTAAATCAGTTTGAAATAAAAAATCAAGATCAGACCAACGCCAACAACACCGCCCTCCCAAAACATATCCAATGTATAGTTATTAGTAATTCTGAATAAATAATCCTCACTTCTCATGCCAAAGCTATCTAAAACAGACATGGTACCAAGTCCATGACCAAAAATTAGTTGAGCTAGGTTAGACTCTGCTAATAAAGTAGTGAATGAAACCATAAATTGGCTACGAGAGGAGCCGCCAGTTGCTTCGTGCTGCAGCTTATAATAGATAAAATCTAAAAGCAGCGTACCTAAATACATCAGCACCAACAATAAACAAAAAACCAGTAATAACACAAAAAAGTGGCTAATTCTTGTTTTTCCAGTTAACACCGTTTTCAAGGCAATTAAAGAAAAAACAAAAGCACAAATTAGAGCAAAGTTAACATAGGCTCCGCCGGAGAAAGAAAGTACGACGATGACAACCGTCATTCCCAGCATTGCTAGTCTTATAGCTTTCTTTTCAACTAATACTGCAATAAGCAGCATACACTCCATCAAAACCGGGGAAAGGAAATTTGGTTCTTCCGCTATCGAGGTAACTCGAGAAGGAAAAATTGAGCGTAGAGCTGCTGGCACACCATGCATCCAGTCTCTAGTATCTACGAAAAATGGGATACCAAGAAACTTGCAAATAACTTGCCAATACCCAAGCAAAATAAAAGTAAATGCAGTTAGTAAGCCAAGCTTAAGGATACGTTTCACACATCTTTCATCAGCTACTGATAACCAAATTGTAAATAACATCAAATTAAGTGTTAGCGCTATTAGCGTAAACATCCTGCCTATAACTACTGATTTTAAGTAGTCAGCAACAAGATAGTCTCGATTTATCAATATGCTAAATAATGATATAAAAAAAACTAACAAAAATGTAAGAATCACACCAAAAGAATATTTATCAAATGTGAGTTTCTTGGAGATAGTAATGTAGTAGAAAAACGTAATTAGTGCCGATAGGAATAAGATAACTAAAATGAACTTGTTCCATTTTGTTACCGAAAGAGGAGCTAATATAGCAAAGAGGTACATATGTACCCCTAAGAGTTTGTTTGGATCAAGACTCAAATTAAACATGTTTTCTTGATAATGCAATACGGAACAAAGCAACAACCATTGCTAAAACCCCACCGATCAGCGTACCAAGAACGCAGATGATAGCTCGACTTGGGCTGTCTTTTTCTTCTGGTACCACAGGAGGGTCGATAATATCAAAAATGTAGTTCTCCTGAGCCTCTGCAAGCATCAATTTCTTAGTTTGCTCTTCAACTAGTTGATAAAAAACATTCTGCATTTCAGAGAGATTTGTCAGGTTTAGCTGCTTCTCCAAATATTGAATATTATTCTTCGCTTGGTTGATATCCTTGTTCTTCATCCATTCATTTAGATCCGAAATCAGCCAATCAAGCCATTGTTTTGCCAAATCAGGGGATTGGTTTGTCAGAGAGACAATGGTTGAACCACTGGTTTTATTTGAATCGATAACAAGCAACTCATTGAGAACTTTTGTGGCTTCTAAAATGGTTGGTTTAGGAGTTTTTCCTTCACTTACGACACGCGTCCAAGTATCAGTACTCTCATCATAAATTTTAGGATCAATATAAACTTTTCCAGAAGTTGCATCCCAATGCTCAATTGCCATCAGTGGAATCAAAATATTTCTGCGTTCAATAAAAGCTCCCAAGAATGCTCTTGAACGTAAAGACTCTAAGGCAATTGCTTGTTTAGAGCTCTTTTGGCTTCCAAATCCAGCTAATGCAGCGAGCCCCCCCAACTGCCCCATAGCTGAACTAGGCGTATTGTCTGCTACTGGAAACAATACTGCTTCGGATTTATAGAGGTTAGGCTTAGACATAGCAAAAAGCACTGATGCGACTGCAAATACAAATGTAATGGCAACTATCATTATTTTTTGTTGCCAAAGTGAGCGTATGAGCTCACCAATATCTAGTTCAAGTTGATTATTTTCCATTAATATTAAAGGAGGTATTTCTCCCCCTTTCTCTTGTTAAGTGGCTTAAGTCATTACTTCAGTGCGTTGATAGCAACACCCGTTTGGTAGAGGATCTGCGTTGCTGCAGTCCACGTACTTAATGCATCACGGTAGTCGGTATCAATTGGCACAACAATAGTATCGCCAGCTTTTAACCCTTCTTTATTGTTTCCGAACCAATAACCTGATGAAGGCTTGTAAACAGAACCATCTGCACGCACTACAAAAATACGGTCTTCGTCCGCTTGTTTCTTAGCTCCACCCGCTTTGTTCAAGTAATCATCAACATCAAGTTTGTTGTCCAACAAGTAGGTAATTGGAACCTGAACTTCACCCATTATCGAAACGGTGTTTCGGAAAGTCGGAACAAAGAGGAAGTCTCCATCTTCTAACATAAAGTCTGCTGAGCGTTCACCCTTTAAGATACGGTTTAACTGTACCACCATACGACCAAGTGCTTTGCTGCGACTTGCTTCCTCTACAAACGCTAACGTTTTCTCTGGGTCTGAAATTACAGAGCCCATATTACTATCGGCTCGGAACGTCTTCTTCGCGGTTTCTTTGCGCATATCTGCTGCATATTGGTTTAAAAGCTTCTGCTCTTGTAAACGCAATGCTTCACGCGTAAATATCGCTCCTTGAGGATGAGCAAACTCTGTGAGACCACCTGCTCGGTCCAATAACTCACTTAAGGTTTCACCTTGACGCACGGTATAGGTTCCTGGGAAACGAACTTCACCCTGTAAAGTGACTGTGCTTTGTAGCTTCACATTTGGCTTTTCTAAGATGTTCAAACGATCTCGCCCCACGATAACTGCATCGTCTGAAGCACTGCCTTGAATTGCTTTACGCAGATCAATACGTTCAACATCAATATAAGCACGTTCATCCGCACTATTAATCGCAGTTCGTGCTAGTTCTGCATTAATTGTAAATGCGTTGTAAGTCAAACCACCAGCTGCTTCAATAAGCGTTGATACCGTCATTCTTGGAGTAATCGGATAACGCCCTGGGTGCTTGACTTCACCAAAGACTTCAGCAATTTGAGGGGCTAGCCCCAAACGAGACTGTTGCTGAAGTTGTAACAACACAGGGGCAAGTAAAGTGCGACGAGTATTTTGCTTCAGCTTTTCAAAGTCTTCCTCTGTAATCTCTTTACCACGGAAAATGATTTTAGCTGGTTTCGCCTGCTCTGTGGTGCTCGGGTTGTTCAGCGTACCGTTTGCTGAATGCGAAACGGCAACAGAAGAACTCATCACTTCTTGCTCTTTCTGTTGTTCCAGCTCAGCTTGCTCTTGCGCTTGCTCCAATGTTTTTGCTTTTGCAACAGCCTCTTGTGTTGCCAATGTATCCAAGTCTTCGTTATTAAAGCGGTTGAAAACCAATATACGATCTCGTGATTGTAACTGGAGGTTGTCTTGGCTACCTGGTGATAGAATTGCGTTGGCTAAGCTTAGTTGGAACACTTCAATATCACGTTGCGGATTAATCTCTCTAACCACAACCGCATAGTTAACATCCGCTGTAGAATTAAAAGCTGAGTCAACAGATTTGAAAAGATCAGCAACACGAAGACCATTGCGCCATTCCACATAGCCAGGATGACGAACATCTCCCTCTATCTGTACGTAACGAGTAAGCTCTTCGCTTTTTTTCAAGATCTTGATGGCATCGCCATTTTTAACTTTACTCTGTCGATCTTGCGTTTTATTGAAATCAAGCGTCAGAGCCTCACGAGCGCCATGTGAAGCGTAGCGTTTTATCTCCAATTGCTCGACATGGGCATTCGCAGTAAAACCACCAGCCATCTGAATAAGTTGCTGGTATGTTTCACCTTGCTTGACTTCATAAATTGCAGGGCGGTTGATTTCGCCCTCTATAGACACTGTATCGTTAACAGAGCCAATTAAAACAACATCATCCGGTAGCAAGCGCACATCATTACTTGCATCACCTTTTAGTAAAAGGTCATACATATCCAACTTACGAATGATTTTACCATCACGCTTTAGCTGGATATCTCTCAGCGCCCCACTTTCACCAAAACCGCCGCTGTAGTAAATAGCTTGTGAAATTGTCGTTAATGCGCTAACCGTGTAGGCACCAGGCTTATATGCATCCCCCATTACAAACACTTGCATGGTGCGTAATTCACCCAATGAGATATCACTGCGCACACCAATCATTTGCTCTTTTACACGTTGCGTCAGAGAGTCACGAACATCAGAAAAGTGCATGCCAGCAACATTTACCGGCCCAAGTGAGGGGAAGTTGATTGTGCCCGCACGATTTACGCGTAAACGATGCGTTTCATTCTCCTTACCAAACAACTGCACAATGATTTCATCACCTGCACCCACGGTGTAATTTGCTGGCACAGGAACATCACTGATCGGAGCAAAGGTGCTTGGAGAACCAGCAAAAAGATCTAAACCAAAGCGTTTAAGCTCTCCCTGCTCACCTTTTTTGAGCCATTGTTCTTCGATATTGGAAGATACAGCGCTACTAGCTTCAGTTCTAGGTTGGATTACTTGCGGATTTTCGTAAGGAGACTTGTTTGAAGATGAACTAGAAGGAATGGAGAAACCATACTTACTCGCCAAGGCCTTTTGTTGGTCGGCGGGTAGTTTTTGAAACATTTTCATTTGTTCTGGAGTGGGTGTTTGTGCCATTGAATAAGACGCAAACGTACTTGCCAATATAAAAGCGGCAATAGAGAAATATCCTTTAAACATGGTATGTCACTATAATAATTGAATAAAAGACCCTAGCCCCAAGTTTGAGCTCTAGGTATTTAAATTAGAAACGGTGCTGAAAACCCAATGTAATCGAGTTAAGGCGAACTTGGTCTTCAGAGACGTTATCAACGAACTCAAATATCACCGCGCTTTGGTTATTTAAAGCGTAGTGCATACCTAACCCAAAACTAAATCCTTGTTCTTTGTGAGAACCTACATTTTGTAGATCAAGCTGAACGCTTGAATACCCAGCTAAACCATAAAGTGCAACTCGCTCTGAAACCGGCATATTCAACTTAACAAAGCCGCTCAAAGCGCTATCAACGGCAAGACCACTGTCACGTTGAACTGATGTCCCATAACGTCCTTCGAGACCAATGTAGTCATTAAAGAAGTACCCTGCTTGCGCACTAAGAAGGAAAGGACTCCCCTCTTTTACGGACTCAGAAGACGAGCTTTTCAATTCTGCATTTGAGTAGCTCACTAACGCACCAGCATAAAAATCGGCTGACGCTGAAAAAGAACTCAGGCTCAAGCCCAGTGCACCAAGTATTCCCAAACAATGCTGCTTTCTTATCACGTAAAAGTCCCTAGTACTGGTAATAATATGGGCTGCCAAAGCAAAGTTAAGCGTGCTATGCAGGCCATTAAATACTGAAGAGTTGGCACGCTACCGCCCTGAGGCGTTGAGCGTAAGCCACTGTATCGCTTTCTATATGGTGTAAGTAAAAACGACCTATTTCCTCCAAACCTCTAGTTCCGGAGGAAATAGGCCGACAAATTATGCACTCTTGATAGTTTATCAGCAAGCAAGGGAGCAAGATAACCGCGCAATGTCACGCTGGTGTTAGAAATGAGATCGAAAGCCATGGCAAAATAAGAAACTATTTACATGCTAAGGCTTTTTTATCTAGAATATAATTTGGAGCATTTTTATGCTACCAAACATCGATGTTTTTATACCGGATACACAAGGATTAATAATGAAGAATACAGCTCTAGCTATTCTTATGGCTCTAAGCGCAACAACTGCATTTGCAGCAGAAGAAGCAGGCTCAACAGGCACAGCTTCTGCGTCAGCAACTGGCACTACAGCTGTAGGTGTAGGCGCAGCAGCAGCAGTAACTGTAGTAGCAGTTGCAGCGTCAGATAGCGACTCAACATCTACTTCAACATCTACTTCTACTTCTACTTCGAACTAATTTCGTTTTGTAGAACAGAAGCCAATCGCCCTGAATGACTCAGGGCGATTTTATTTGTAAGAGGGAATAATGAATATCTTCCGAATACCTAAATGGATACGCCAACTCCTCATTCTTCCACTACTCCTTGTACTCTTTGGCTGCACACAGAAATTCAATGATGTTTCAGCAACCGTCCAAGAAGCCTACGGTAACTACATTGATATCGAGATGACACCAGAAGAAATCAATGCTATTCCATATGCCAGTGCCTATTTGAAACTTGGAAATCAAAAACAGGTGTTTGTTGTTTTAGCTTTTGCGGAACAAAACCAACTCAGCGGCAAAAAACAACTGAAATGGGTAAGCGCCGATAAAGCGATGATCGTTACAGAGAATGGGCACATCGTCAAAACGATTGGTCTACAGAGTGGGGACTTAGCAGGTGTTTACGGTGACGTTCCAGATTTTTCTTTAGACTCAACCTCTGTCAACTACACACTTTCATACGATTGGGCAACACAATACCGTTATGGCTTTCCTGCAAATATAACGCGTTCTTACTCAGGCCAAGAAACGTTAACAACACCTATTTCTAGCACTATGACCAACGTATATAAAGAAGTTGTTGAGTTTAGCAGTCTTTCTCAATCGGTCGAAAACTACTATTGGGTCAATGAACAGGGTCAGGTCGTTAAAACCTTACAACACCTAGGGCCAAATATGATTCCGGTTGAGTTAACCATTTTGAAGGGATATAGCAAATCATGAGCAAGCAACTACTCACATTATTCGTTTTGGTCATGCCGCTTTTGAGCATGCCTAGCTTCGCTCAAACAGAAACCTCTGCTATGCAACCATTAAATGTTGAATTGCTAGAAGCAGGCAAACGGCTACAATTTCAAGGGCCGGCTCGTTTAGAAAGTGTGTTAGCACTTGCTAGGGAGCAAAGCGTCTCTCTGCAATACTCTCTTGGTACCACTTTGTTTGATAAATCGGAACGCGCCGAGAAAACCTCTACCGCTTTAAAGAACTCGGTGCTCAATCAAATGATTCAACACAATTTGGTCGCACATCCATTCTACAAGTTCATTCAGCAGCAAAGCTTTGCACCGCGTTTACTGTCTGCGATCGATGTTGATAAAATTCGACTAGATAAATTCGACAACCCACTGTTGCGCGGCGATTACCTGCTCGCTAGCCCTCTACGCGAAGAAAAAGTGTATTACTTAGGAAACCTAAGTAGCGTGTATTCCGTTAAGGCGCAAGCAGGCATCCCTTTGCAAAGACAAATAGAGAATTTGAAAAATAACATTGGTGCGTTATCAACACCGCCAGTGTTGATCTACCCAGATGGTCACGTAGTTAAGCCGCATCACGGAGCTTGGTTAACGACACAATATTACTTACCACCTCTGACATTGGTATATATTCCGTTTGGTGATCTTGAATACTCCGAAATGGACCAAGATATTGTCCGCCTACTCACTCAATTGATACCAAGCTCCACAAAGAGACCACAATGATGCCAATTAGAAAAAGCTTAACCCTTTCTTTAATGGGCCCTGCATTGGTTTGGGCTCAAGATATACCCTTTGAGGCTCCCTCGTTACAGCCTTCTCAATCTGATTTTGGTGGTGTTGGTTTAATGCAGATGCCAACCGGACGTATGGCTCCTGAAGGGGAATTCAACTTTTCTGTAACAGGTAGTGATGAGTACCTTTTTTACAATGTGACTCTGCAACTTATGCCGTGGCTAGAAACAACCATCCGTTACACTCAAGTTAACGACCTGCCTTACTCATCATCCTTACCCGATGTTGATAATGAATACACAGACAAGGGGATAGATTTTAAATTTAGATTATGGGAAGAATCTGAATACATGCCAGAAATTGCCCTAGGTGTGAGAGACTTTGCTGGTACCGGCCTTTTTGATGCTGAGTTTATTGCAGCGACAAAACGATATTCTAATTCGAAATTAGGTACTTTTGATTTTACTTTGGGTATGGGTTGGGGCTACTTGGGAACCAGAGACAATATAACCAATCCATTTTGCAAAGCATCAGACAAATTCTGTGAACGTTCTGAAGAGTTTCTTGATTCTGGAGGAACAACTAATTTTGACAGAGCTTTCAAAGGGCCTACGGCTTTATTTGGTGGTATAGAGTTCCAGACGTTGCACGCTCCTTTACGATTTAAAGTTGAGTACGACAGCAATGATTATTCTACAGACTATGCAGTTGTGGGTGCAGATGTTGATATGAAGCCCCACACACCATGGAACTTTGGTGTCCTCTACCGTCTAGGCATGGCCGATTTTCGTTTAAGTTATGAACGCGGCGATACTTTAGTAGCAGGCTTAACGCTAAACACTAATTTCAATGACATGCCATCATTCTGGCGAGACACACCAACCCCAGAAGTGGAAGATAACCAACCCAAAGAACTGTCTGATGTTGATTGGGAACGTGTAACAGAAGATTTAGACAAAATTGCTGGTTATCGAAACACGCGTGTTTATGTTGATAACAATACAGTAACTGTCGTTGGTGAGCAGAAGAAATATCGTGACCGTACAGAGGCACACGAAAAAGCGGCAGCTGTACTCCATAATGAAATGCCTGACGATATTGATACCTATGCGATCAATGAACGTAGCCGAGGCTTAGTCGGCGAACAAACGATTATTTCCAAAGAGAAATATCGCGACTTTGCCCAAGTTAATTACATCAATCCGAAAATAGAAGATGCAACCTCAAGGGCTACAACTAAGCCAATGGGAGAATCTGTCTACGATGGTTTTAAGCGTTTTGATTGGGGCTTTGCACCTAAACTAGTTCAAACTCTCGGAAACGCTGAAGATTTCTATCTCTTTAGTGTAGGGCTAAGTGGTAATGCCTCATATTGGCTGACGGACAACCTTGAAATTGGCGGTTCGTTATACTGGGATTGGTATAACAACTACGATAAGTTTATTTATGTCACTCCACCTGATGGCACTACTGTTCCTCGTGTTCGCACCATGTTCCGCGCTTACCAAAATGAACATGCTGTAACCATGTCAAACTTACAATTGACTTGGTTCCAAGAGTATTCCGATACGATGGATCAGCAATTCTACGCGGGCTATCTGGAGAGTATGTTTGCTGGAGTCGGTACTGAGTTTCTTTACCGGCCACAAGGAGCTAACTGGGCAATTGGTGCTGACGTCAACGTAATTTCTCAACGTGATCCACAAAGTTACTTCGGTGTTTACGATGAGAAATGGCAAAACGTGCCGGAATATGGACATCCGTTCCAAGTTATTGATAAAGGCTTCACTGGTTTTGTATCTGGTTACTACTACCCTCAATGGGAATTCCTACAAGATTTGATGATCCAAGTCGATGTTGGTCAGTTCCTAGCTGGTGATGTTGGTACACAAATCAATGTTTCTAAGCAGTTCAAGAGTGGCGTAATTGCTGGTGCCTTTGCGTCATTTACAGACTTGTCTGCGGATGAATTTGGAGAAGGTAGCTTTACCAAAGGTTTCTACTTGTCGATTCCATTTGACATCATGACCGTTAAGCCAAGCAACAATCGTGCGAACTTTAGTTGGCAGCCTCTTACTCGTGACGGAGGACAGAAACTCGGACGTAAATACAGCTTGATTGAGTTGACCGACGAGCGAAATCCTTGGTATCAAAGGCCTAACCGTTCGGATGTGGAATAATAAAGTAATCAAGGGAGCTGCGGCTCCCTTTTTCATATCTAGATACTGAGTCATAGAAGACTCAAACCTATCTTCCTGCTTCCAATAGCGCTACTTTTCGTTTCTTGCTAGAATTCCTGAGAAAATTTTAATCTATGGTGGAAGTTCTATGATCATCGTAACTGGTGGCGCTGGCATGATCGGCAGCAACATTGTTAAAGCACTAAACGAAGCTGGTATTAACGATATCCTGGTTGTCGACAACCTAAAAAATGGCAAAAAGTTTAAGAACTTAGTTGATCTGGACATCACAGATTACATGGATCGTGACGACTTTCTGACCCAAATTATGGCGGGCGATGATTTTGGTCCGATTGAGGCAATTTTCCACGAAGGTGCTTGCTCTGCAACGACTGAGTGGGATGGTAAGTACATGATGCTAAACAACTACGAGTACTCTAAAGAGCTGCTTCATTACTGTTTAGATCGCGAGATTCCATTCCTATACGCTTCTTCAGCAGCCACTTACGGCGATACCGATACTTTCGTTGAAGAACGCGAATACGAAGGCGCACTGAATGTATACGGTTACTCGAAACAGCAGTTTGATAACTACGTTCGTCGCCTATGGCAAGACGCTGAAGAACATGGTGAGACCCTTTCTCAAATCACCGGCTTCCGCTACTTCAACGTATATGGCCCACGTGAAGACCACAAAGGTAGCATGGCATCAGTTGCGTTCCACCTAAACAACCAACTTAACTCAGGTGAAAATCCTAAATTGTTCGCGGGCAGCGAATCATTCAAACGCGACTTCGTTTACGTTGGTGATGTATGTAAAGTAAACCTGTGGTTCTTAGAAAACGGCGTATCAGGAATTTTTAACTGTGGTACTGGCCGTGCTGAATCTTTTGAAGAGGTAGCAAAAGCAGTTATCAAGCATCATGGCAAAGGCCAAATTGAAACCATCCCATTCCCTGAGCACCTAAAAGGCGCTTACCAAGAATTCACACAAGCGGATCTAACCAAACTGCGCACCGCAGGCTGTGATGTTGAATTCAAGACAGTTGCAGAAGGCGTTGCCGAATACTTGACTATCCAAAACAGTTAAGCACCACAAGGTGGTAGAACCATAACCTGCCACCTTTACTCAAGTGCAATAGCCTGTATCATTCCTAACTATCTTTTTTCTCATTTAAACCACTTCGCCCGTACACGAATAGGTAACTAGACACGCCATGACCATTAAACGTGATGACTTCGACCCTAAAGCATATAACCCTGAGTTTAAGCGCCACTTTCTGTCGCCTAAGTACTGGGGCACGTGGTTAGGTGTTCTCTTATTTTTACCTTTATCATTAATGCCACTAAGTTTACAAAAGTGGTTGGCGAAAACCATTGCCAAAAAACTGTCTAAATCCCACAAAGGGCCAGCTCACCGAGCGAGGGTTAACTTTGAGCTGTGTTTTCCAGAAAAGTCGTTCCAAGAACGTGAAGCTTTGATAGAAAAAACACTCTACACAGCGGCCATGTTCTTTTTTCGCTTCGGGTTACTAAGTTTACGCTCACCAAAGTGGCTTCAGAACCGTTGCCAAATTCGCGGCCTAGACATTTTACGACAGCACATTGATAACAACGAAAATGTGATTTTAATGGTTCCCCACTCTTGGGCAATTGATGTGCCTGCTATCTTGCTCGCTTCAATGGGAATGCCAGTTTCTGCAATGGCAAAGAAACAAAAGAATGATGTTGCTGACTGGCTGATGCACAAGCAAAGAGTTCAATATGGTGGTCGTGTTTATGAACGCTCAGGTGGCATTAAGCCTTTTCTGAAGTCTATTCGAGATGGCTATGTAGGGTATTATCTACCCGATCAAGATCACGGCCCAGAGCATAGTGTGTTTGTAGATTTTTTTGCCACACGTAAAGCAACACTACCTGGTTTAGGCAAAATTGCGAAACTATCACGCTCAAAAGTACTGCCTCTATTTGCGTCGATGAACACTGAAGATGGTACGTTTGATATTGAGATTTTACCAGCGTTTGAGCTGGATAAAGGCGAAGAGCAAGACGCTCGTACCTGTAATGAAGCCATTGAATATTTTGTCGGTGATAAACCCGAACAATATATGTGGGTACTACAGTTGCTGCACTCTCAAGAAGACGGCAATAACTATTACAATATCTTCAAGCCTAGATATGATACTGATTGGCAAGTAAATAAATGAAAAAGATTTTAATTATTGGCCCTGCGTGGGTCGGCGATATGGTAATGTCGCAATCGTTATATATCGTATTAAAGCAACGCCATCCAGATAGCCAAATTGACGTTATCGCTCCAGGATGGTGTAAACCGATTCTTGAGCGTATGCCAGAAATCCATCAAGCGATTGAAATGCCTATCGGTCATGGTGAGTTTAACTTATTAGGCCGCAGGGAAATTGGCAAATCATTACGTGAAAAGCAATATGACCACGCCTATATCTTGCCTAAATCAGCGAAATCGGCACTGATCCCATGGTTTGCCAACATTCCTCTTCGTACTGGCTGGAAGGGAGAAATGCGCTATGGTTTATTGAACGACTTACGCCCTAACATGAAGTCTTTTCAGTACATGGTAGAGCGCTATGTAGCGTTAGCTTATCCAAAAGCAGAAATGGCGGATTCTAACTCTCTCGGCGGGCTTGAAACCTTGCCTCGCCCACGCCTTGCAATCAACGCGGCAGAGCAACAAGCCACGATCAAAAAGTTCAACTTAGCCCAAGACCAACCAATTATCGGACTATGCCCAGGAGCAGAGTTTGGTCCCGCAAAAAAATGGCCCGAAACACACTACGCTGAAGTTGCGACGCAAATGGCTCGATCTGGGCATCAAATCTGGTTGTTTGGTTCTCAAAAAGACTTAGAGACTTGTAACAATATCCGCGCACTTGTTCCGACGCAATTCCATGAGGGCATTCACGTTCTATCAGGCCAAACCAGCTTAATTGAAGCGGTCGACTTACTTGCTGCATGTAAGACTGTTGTCGCGAATGACTCAGGCTTAATGCATGTGGCAGCTGCGGTTGGTTGTAATGTTGTTGCAGTGTATGGCTCAACTTCACCGAAGTACACCCCCCCACTCGCAGAAAAAGTGGAGATTGTTCATACCGATATTGATTGTCGCCCTTGTTTCCAGCGTGAATGTCAGTACAAACACCTTAAGTGCTTGACAGAACTTTCGCCTAAGCAAGTGCTAGATAGTATCCAAAAACTTGACGCCATTACGATAAGCTCATGTTAGTTCGTATTGTTTATACCTTACTACTCGCTCTAGCGTCACCGCTGCTTTTATTTGGTTTGTACAAGAGCAAACCAAATAAGCCTAAGTTCGGCTCTCGCTGGAAAGAGCACTTTGGTATCACTCCCAAGCTAAAAAGCAACGACAAACCTATTTGGATACATGCCGTATCTGTTGGTGAAAGCATAGCAGCAACACCTTTAATTAAAGCCCTTAAGGAACAAAACCCCGAACAATCTATTCTAGTTACTACAACAACAAGTACCGGAGCTGAACAGATTGCTAAGTTGGGTGATTTAATTGAACACCGCTATATGCCAATTGACTTTGGGTTTGCTATCAAAGGCTTTCTTAAAGCAGTGCAACCAAAACAGATGTTGATCATTGAGACTGAGCTGTGGCCAAACACGCTTCACAATGTTCACAAAGCGGGTATCCCTATAACTGTCGTGAATGCGCGCCTATCTGAAAAATCGTGTCAGAACTACGCCAAAATACAGCGGCTTTTTAACCAGCTTCATCCATGCCTAACTCAAGTACTCTGCCAAACGGATTCAGATGCAGAGCGCTTCGAACGCTTAGGCGTTGAGAAAAAGAAACTATCCGTTACTGGCTCGATTAAGTTCGATATTCAAATATCAGAGCAAGTGAAACAGCAAGGACAGCAGCTTCGAGCCCAGCTTGGAAAGGATCGTCCAATTTGGATTGCAGCTAGCACCCACAAAGGCGAGGACGAACAGGTATTAGATGCACATAGACAAGTTTTAAAATCTCATCCAAATGCTTTACTCGTTTTGGTTCCTCGCCATCCAGAGCGATTTGATGATGTATTCACGCTTTGCCAACAGCAAGGATTTAAAACTGTGCGTCGTACTTCAACGCATGCAGTAAAGACGAATACTCAAGTATATCTCGGCGATACAATGGGTGAGATGCTAACGTTGATGGGCGCAGCGGACATCTGCTTTATGGGCGGTAGCCTAGTTGGAGATAAAGTCGGTGGGCATAATGTGCTAGAGCCCGCAGCACTGGGAGTACCAGTAATCACGGGACCAAGCTATTACAACTTCCAAGATCTGGTTGTTAAGATGCTTCATAAGAAAGTTATCAAACTGATTGAGTCACCTAACGATATGAGTCTAAAGGTTGAAGCTATGTTTCAAGGTGCGTTAGCAAAAAGTATCGTTCAAGAAAACCTCCTTAGCTTTGTCAAAGATAATGTTGGTGCGCTAACTAAGACAATTAGATGTATTGAGAGTATAAAATGAAAGTTTTTGTTATTAACATGAAACGCTCAGTTGATAGAAGAGTTCGTATGGAAAATGCACTCAACAAAGCCAACATACCATTCGAATTTATAGAAGCGATAGATTCCTCTGCGCCAAACTTTCTATACTCTGAACGTAGCAATGATGATCTTACTCGAAAACGATTTGGCTATAGGCTAGTTGAGAACGAAATTGCTTGCTTCTCTAGTCACCACCTAGCCTGGGAAAAGTGCTTGGAGCTAAACGAACCAATACTGGTTCTAGAAGATAACTGCGACTTATTACCTGAGTTTTTTGACGTGTTTTCACATTTCGACACATTAGCGGAACAATACGACTTTCTAAAACTTGCTGCAACCAAGCCTAAATCATTTAAAGTCATATCTTCAGTTAATAACAAACTTAATATTGTACGCTTCAACAAACGCACATGCGGCATTATGGGATATATTCTAACTCCACATGCTGCTTCGAAATTCATAAAAAACGCAACTCAGTTTATAGAACCTGTAGATGACTACATGGAAAAACCGTATAAACATGGTGTATCCACGTATGTTTTAAGACCAGATATTGTCAAAAGAGCCGATATTCCCTCAACAATAGGCAGTTCTCGAAAAGATAAATCTGGTATCACCTCATGGAATAAGATCTATATAGAAATATTTAGGTTATACGAGCAACTTTCTGATTTTCTATATAACCTTGAGAATAAAAAATGAGTAATAACAATCCATTAGTCAGTATTATAGTTCCTATATATAATGTAGAAGAGTATTTACCTGAATGTCTAGATTCTGCTGTACAACAAACATATAGAAATATAGAAATAATTGCTATTATTGATGGCTCTCAAGACAATAGCATAAACATTGCTAAGCAATATCGAGATGAGGATCCTCGAATAAAAGTCATAGAGCAAACTAACCAAGGGCTATCAGCAGCGAGGAATACAGGGATAAAAAACTCTCGTGGAGATTTTTTGTTTTTTCTAGACTCAGACGACTGGTTAGAAAAAGATGCAATTGAGAAATTATTGTTGCATTCTACTGGATACGATATTGTTTCAGGAAGAGTAACTAAGTTTTATCAAGAAGATAAAAGATATGAAGACTATCGAAAGAGAAGAATTATAGGGAAATTAGATTTGGACAAAAAATTTTTCTCCTTAGAGTTCGTAGTTTGGAATAAATTATATCGAAAAGAAGTGCTTGACAATATATGGTTCGTACCCGGATTAATTCATGAGGATGAAGAGTTTTATTGGCAGGTATTTACTAAAAAATTAAGAATATACTCTATCTGTGACAATGTCATATTTTACAGAATTAGACAAAATTCTATAATGAATAGTAAAGTTAATGATGTTAATTACCAAAATAATTTTGTGAAAATCATTGACTCTGCATATTCTACTATGAAAGGCAGTAACAAACTTAAGTATAGTTTTTACAAAACAGCTATTAAATATTTAAGAAAGCTAAAAAATGAATCAATACCATATGAAAAATATGAAAAACATATAAAGTCAATGTACAACATTAGTGATTCATTTTTATTCAGAATAAAAATGAAAATATACAAAGTATTTAGTGGTTAATTATCGTTTCATATAGCCGGAGGAGCTATGAGTAGAAGTAGAAGAGAAAACAAGTGGCTTGAGATTATGGATAGCGCAAAATCTCAGCATAACCTTATTGCATCTCTGATAAACGGAAAGTCCATTGCTTATATAGACATACCGATACATTTTAATGTTGGAGATCTTCTTATATACCTTGGAACGGAAGAATTTTTTAAAGAACATGATATTAACGTTATATATCGTAGTGGTTGTGAAAATTTAGATTTTAAGAAGATTAAAGAAGCTGATGTCATAGTTTTACACGGTGGCGGTAACTTTGGAGATCTTTATAAAGTTCACCAAAATCTAAGAGAAAATATCATATCTAAATTCCCTACTAAAAGAATTATATGTCTTCCACAAACAATATTTTTTGAAGATATATCAAATGAGGAGTCTAGCGCCAAAATTTTTTCTAAACATAAAGATTTCCACTTTATTACTCGCGATGAAAGAAGTTACGAAATATCGAAAAAATTCACAAATAACTATCACTTGCTTCCTGATATGGCTCATAGTCTTCATCCGATGATCGAAAAAGAAGAACTTTGTGATGAACTTCCTCAACAACGACGAATTTTAAATCTGATTAGAAAGGATATTGAGTCACAAAATAATGACTTGAGACTACAAAAAAAAGGGTTTGACTGGGATGATCTTATTTCAATATCAGATATTAATATCAAGAAAAAGTATTCATCGCTAGAAAAGTGGAAATTTAAACAAAAGAAAGCTAATGACCTTTGGTATAGACTATCAAAAGAGATAGTCTTTCGTTCAGAGAATTACTTTCATATGCATAATGAAGTTCATACTGATAGACTACACGGACTGATTTTTTCATGCTTATTAGGAAAGAATATACATCTCTTTGATAATTCCTATGGTAAAAACACCTCTTATTACAATAAGTGGCTTTTTGGCCTCCCTAATATAACTGTTAATTTTAATAGTAAATAGAATTAAGGAGTATAGTTAATTACTTAATCAACTATACTCCTACATTTAATTTTTATCAGAATATATATCATAGTGTTCTTTCAAAAATTTAAAATCCTTCTCGTTCCAATTAATACTCTTACGAGAAAGCTCTTTATTAAATGAACGCAGAAGTCTATTTAGATTTTGATGCTTCCAGTCACCAGAAGTTTCAAAACGACACTTATCAAAATCGATAATCCATACCTTATCTTTGTCGTCGATCAAGATATTGTGGATATTCAAATCGGTATGGTTAACGCCAACCTGATGCATCTTGGCAATTTCTTGCCCTATTTTCTGATACATTTCTACCGATAAAGACTGTTCTTGCAAGATACTAACCAGATCTCTGGCGTTTGGGATTCGCTCACTTAATAAATCAGCTTGATAGAAGAGTCCTGACTTTACGGCTCTTGCTGCAATAGGACGAGGAACGTGCACCCCAGCCTCAATTAGCGCCAACAAAAGCTGAAACTCTTGCGCACAACGGGTGTTATCCCAGCCAGAGAACCAATAATGATCGTTAACTAACTTCCCAAACAAACCGCCACGACGGTAATGACGTAGTGCCGCTTGCATGTTCTCTAGTTGGATAAACCATGTCGTGCCTCGCCCCGTCGCACTGCCAACCACCTTGTCTAAGGACTGCCAGTATTCCGCATCAAATATCGGTTGGCTAGGGTCTGTAATGATCTCGTCATCAAACCAGATCACTTGGTTGTTGTTTTTATACTGTTGAGTCATGCGCTCACCCTCTAGCCTAAATACCGGCTGGCTAATATATACAACCAAGTAAATGCAGCAAACGCCAAAGCAACCATAACGGCAGCAGAGCCTATATCTTTAGCTCGCCCACTGAGTTCATGCCGTTCAATACCGATACGATCCACTACCGCCTCAATCGCTGAGTTTACAAGCTCTACAATCAAGACTAATACCACGACCCCGATCATTAAGATACGCTCAACCATGCCGACATCCACTAGCCAAGCCAAAATCACAGCAATACTCAACAGAGCCAACTCTTGTCGAATGGCAGCTTCATGCTTAAAAGCCGCTTTTAATCCTTGGATCGAATAACCCGTCGCTTTAACGATGCGCTTTAGCCCGGTGTTACCCGGCTTGCCAGATTCTTGCGATTGATGTGGTGTTGTCTTTGACATTGCAGAACACTTATCAGTACTTAGCTATATTCGAGCCGTGTATTTTACATTTATTGGGGATGTCTGCATAATTTACCTGCCTCTATTCATCGAATCAGACAATAATTATGTTCACTTCTGCCCCATCGTCACTATGCGTCTTGCGTTTGTCCGCTATCGGAGACGTTTGCAATACTATCGCCAGCATTCAAGCTATTCAGAAACACTGGCCTTCGACCCAGATTACTTGGATAACGGGTAAACTTGAAGCCCAGTTATTAGCCGCCATCGATGGTGTAGAAGTGATTGTTTTTGATAAAAAAGCGGGACTTGATGGCTACAAATCACTTTGGCGACAGCTGAAAGGCAGAGAGTTTGATGCGCTATTGCATATGCAGTACGCGATTCGAGCGAGTGTCGCAACGTTGGGCATTAAAGCAAAATACAAACTTGGTTTCTCTTCTGATAGAAGCCAGGACTTTCAAACACTATTTACCAATGTCAAAGTGCCTTCCCCGCAATCTCTGCATGTCGCAGATGGCTTAATGGCCTTTGCCCATCAAATTGGGGTACCAAAGGCAGGACTAGACTGGGTACTTTCTTATTCAGACCACGATCAAGCTTGGGCAGAGTCTCATATTTCTCGTAGTAAACCTAACCTGCTGATTGTGCCTGGTGCGAGCAAAGCTTATAAAAACTGGAACGCGGAAGGTTATGTGGATGTGATTCATCACGCCAGAGCAAAAGGCTGGAACGTGATTCTGGCAGGCAGCCCTGCTCAGGTAGAATTGGATCTGGCAGAGGCCATTCAATCTCGCTTGGAAGAACCGTGTCTAAATTTAGTTGGACAAAGTTCAATTCTGCAAATGCTTGCGTTAATAGATAAGGTTGAAATGGTCATCGCCCCCGATACCGGACCAGCACACATGGCGAATGCAATGAAAACACCAATCATCGGGCTCTATGCACACCATAATCCGCTGCGAGTGGGACCTTACCGTTATCTAAAATACGTTGTCTCAGTGTATGAAGAAACGATCTTTGCGGAAACAGGTAAAAACAGTCACGAGTTAAGCTGGCGAACTCGCGCTAAAGATGAAACGGCAATGAACCGCATTACCAGCACTCAAGTAATGAGCATGTTCGATCAAGTCTTAGAAGATTTGTATCCTCAATACCAGTAAACTTACTGTCTTGATTTGTTAAGAAGGAAATGACCTTGTCCAAACCAACCTTAGCCGTTGCCTTAATTGTAAAAAATGAAGAGAAGCACTTACAAGCTTGTCTAGACACAGTAAAAGATTGGGTCGATGAGATTGTCCTTCTAGACTCGGGCAGCACTGATCGCACCGAAGAAATCGCCCGACAATACACAGATAAGTTTTACACCAACCTAGATTGGCCAGGATTCGGTAAACAGCGCCAACTGGCGCAGCAATACGTTACGGCAGACTACGTTTTGTGGCTTGATGCGGACGAACAAGTCACTCCAGAGCTAAAAGAAAGTATCTTACACGCGGTATCAGCCAATAAGCCGAACGTTTTATACAAACTTAATCGACTAAGCTCAGCGTTTGGTAAGTTCATCTACCATTCTGGTTGGTCTCCAGACTGGATTGTGCGCTTATATCGCACCGAATATACACAATATAATGATTCGCTCGTTCATGAAAAAGTTGATGAGAAAAACTATCAAACTGAAAAACTGGATGGTCGACTGCATCACTACACTTACGAGCACCTTCATCATTACATCAATAAAACCACTGGCTACCTCAAGGCCTGGACGGATGAACGTGAAGGTAAAAAGAAAGCGGGTTTAACGACCGCTATCGTTCACGCTCTTGCTAGCTTTTTGAAGATGTATGTTCTCAAACGAGGCTTCCTTGATGGCAAGCATGGCTTCATTCTAGCTTGGCTAAGCATGCACTCTACTTTTGTAAAATATATCGATCTCTACTTACGTGAACAGGCAAAAAAATCATGAAAACGACTTTAATTATCACCACTTACAACTGGAAAGAAGCATTAAAAGCGGTGTTAGAAAGCGTGAAACGTCAAACCGTTTTGCCTGACGAAGTCATTGTTGCAGATGATGGCTCTCGAGAAGACACCAAAGCAATGGTTGACCAAATGCGTGAAGGTTTTCCGGTTCCACTGATTCATAGTTGGCACGAGGATAATGGCTTTCAGCTTTCAATGAGCCGCAACCGTGCGATCGCCAAAGCATCAGGTGACTACCTCATCATGATTGATGGCGACATGGTGCTGTCCCAAACGTTTATTGAATCACATAAGCAAGTCGCAAAACCAAATTGGTTTGTGCAGGGTGGACGTGTGTTAACGGATGAAAGCTGCAGCAAGGCTATCATGGAAAACGGCTTAGTGCCTTCCATTTTCAGCAAAGGCATTCGCAATCGTAAAAACTGCATCACCAACGCCTTGCTATCGAAATGGTTCTCTTACGAGCGTAATAACGATAAAGCCACTCGCGGCTGCAACATGGCGTTTTGGCGACAAGATGTCATCGAGGTGAATGGCTTCAACCAAGATTTTGTTGGATGGGGACGCGAAGACAGCGAGTTTGTTCATCGCATGTTGAATGCGGGTAAGTCACGTCTTTACCTAAAATTTGCAGGTGTAGGCTACCACTTGTACCACGTAGAAAACTCTCGCGCGTCACTCGGACAAAATGACGAGATTTTAGAAAACACAATTAAAAACAAGCTTAAACGCTGTGAGAATGGTGTTGATCAATTTCTAGAAGCTTAAGATTATAAAAAGGGGCGTTTCGCCCCTTTTTATTGTTGCTGAGATAAAGCGAAGTACTTATCGGCAACCATCAATGAGATCAAACGCTCTTTACGTTTATCTTTGAACTGCTCAACCCACTGGTGCGCATTTTCAATGATCGCTAATGCTTCTTGCTCATTCGCTAGGTAATAATCCATCTTTTCGGGCAAATCCGAATAGTCATCCTTCACTTCAACATAGTGGACGCCTGCCTCTAACTTACCTTCCATAAACCAAGTCTCATATTTTGGCTTTGACATAATAACCAAGGAGTTAGACGACATAGCCCACTTAAGGTTGGTGGCCACATCATTGCCTTCTATACAGAGCAAAAACTTATACTGCAGTTGCTCTTCAATACTCATAAAGCCCTTTTCCCATGGTTTCCCTTCTACCGGGCGGGTCTGGCCAATATTGCATTGCGGATGGTTGTAAAACGCATGAATCACCTTTTTACGATGCGGCTGAAAACCCACGCCGCGCCACGCTACCATGTCCTTTTTATCTTGATAGCGAACAGGATCGTCAATAAATTTAAAATGACGAACTTGATTAAGTTTCAACACCACTGAATTTTGGTTGTTACCAAAAATAGGGCGGCTTTTTATAAAGCTCGGTACATTGGGGATGTGTGTAACATCGCCATTGATGTAGTTAAACGCAAAACTGGAAGGGAAATAGCGTACAACTTGGCGAAGATCGAAAAAATACGTCCAGCCTTTCGTTTTTTTGAATGTATCGATGGTCGAGTAACTTTGTTCTCGGCTATCGACTGAAAACGGCGTTTCACACTTATTGTAATAGTTCACCCGCTCAAGACAGCGTTGCAGCTCTGCCTCGGTCAGATTCGAAAGTAAACGCTTGGCTTGTGCTCGATATACAAAGCGAGGGATAAGTGTCGAGAGAGCGTTTGAGAAATAATAAGGGAACTTACTGTCTTTCATTCAGTTTTTCCCCAATCGCGATGGCTACTGGCTTGGGAACGAATTGTTCGATACTTCCGCCATGAATCGCTACTTCTCTCACGATAGTCGACGATAAAAACGCAAACTCTTCTTCAGGAGTTAAAAATACGCTCTCGATTCCTGGTAATAGCTTTCGGTACATGTTGGTCAGTCCAAACTCGTATTCAAAGTCTACCGTTGTTCGTAAACCACGAATAAGAACCTTAGCTTTCTCATCTCTCGCGAAATCCACTAATAACCCGGAGAACCCCTTTACCGTCACACCAGGTAAATGCGCTACAACGTCCTGCATCAGTGCAACGCGCTCTTCCAATGAAAACATAGTGTTCTTCGATGGGCTTGCGGCTACGCCAATCACAACCTCATCAAACATTTCGTGAGTACGTTCTATTAGATTGAGGTGACCATTAGTCACTGGATCAAAAGTGCCCGGATAAATGACTTTCATATAATTTACTAAGTTATTCGAAACTGATTGAATTATTGAGGCTCGAACGCAAGATTACAACAACTTAAGCTCGATAATAGCTCGACTTACTTCTGACACTCACTACAAAAGAAGGTATTACGTTGGCCAATCTTTAGCTCTTGAAGTCGTTCGCCGCACTCTGGGCATGGCTCTCCTGCTTTTCCGTAAACCAATAACTCTTGTGCAAAGTAACCCGGCTTTCCATCGGCTTGCGCAAAGTCTTTCAGCGTAGTCCCACCTTGCGTAATGGCAATCTCAAGTGTCATTTTGATATTTTCAACAAGTAACCCCCACTCTTGAGAAGTCAACTTACCTGCGGGCCTTGAAGGGTGAATTCGAGATTTAAACAACGACTCATTCGCGTAGATATTTCCGACACCAACCACGACTTTGTTGTCCATGATGAACTGCTTGACGGCAACACGCTTATTTTTAGCTTTCTCCGCTACATATTCCGCATTGAACTCTTCAGTTAAAGGCTCAGGCCCCATGTTTGCTAGCACAGCATGTGACTCGCCAGGAGCACACCACAGCCATGCCCCAAAACGACGCGGATCGTTATAACGCAGTATTTTTCCACTGCTTAGTTTGAGATCCACATGATCGTGCTTTGCTGGCGGAAAGTCAGCATCTAGAACACGTAAAGACCCCGACATGCCCAAGTGAACAATGGCTGTACCTGTGTTTGTCTCGATCAGTAAGTATTTCGCACGACGGCTAATCGCACGGATCACCTGCCCTTCCAATTTTTTAAGCTCTGTAGGAATATCCCAGCGCAATTTAGGCGTTCGAAAAGTAAACGACTGGATCGTTTGTCCAACCATGTGAGGGCTAATCCCCATACGGCTCACTTCAACTTCTGGCAACTCAGGCATTAGATTCTCCAATTCACCGGCTAATAGTTCTCGCTGCTAGCATAATCGAAAAGAAAAACGATAAATAGGGAGGCTTATTAGGGGTATAGACGCAAAAAGGCTCTACTCTGGCATAAGGTAGTTTTCATCGACGGAGATAGCGACCCATTTGTCTTGCCAGGTTTTAAATAGCCAAAAATCAGGTAAACGAAAGAAAGTCACCCGCTGCGGCTCTTCGAGATCCTGATACCAAACTTCTACCGTTTCAGGTACCGTCAGGTTAGGTTTTAAATGATCGTACTGTTCTGAGGTGAGCTCGGTCCCTTCCAATGATTGCCAGCGTGATACAAGTTCACTGATCGGTGCATCAACTTTGATGTTGGATTGCCATCGTCCATCATGCAGTTCAAACTCCCAGCCACTATAGTACAAAGACTCCACCGTATAGTCGGAGCGAAGTACATTTGGGTAAGGGTCTGCTTGGTCTGTTAATAGGTAAGTTTTGATCCACATCGGCGCATTTAAGATCACTATAAACGCGATAATGCCCAGAATAAGAATATTGTTCCATCGGCGGCGACGAGCCGGACTCACACGCATAACCATCTCTACTCTCTTATAGTTATGAGTAAGTTACCAAAGAGTATTGAGCTTGACTAGAACAACGGTGTGCAAGTGTGTAGGGAAGTGGTAACTAAGCGGCAGAGAGCGATCAATCAAAAATTCGAGTATAGAGTCGGACCAGTAAAATAACTTCAGCAGTACTTTATAATCCGATGACGTACTGAACCTTTTCTTCAGCACTTTTATTCAGGTAATAAAAAAACCCAACTCGAAAGTTGGGTTTTTCAATTCATCAAAGAGACTGAAACCAATTATTTGATTTTTGCTTCTTTGTACATAACGTGCTGGCGAACTACTGGATCAAACTTTTTGATCTCAAATTTGCCTGGCATGTTACGCTTGTTCTTATCAGTTGTGTAGAAGTGGCCTGTACCTGCAGAAGATACTAGACGGATTTTCTCACGAACGCCTTTCTTTGCCATTGCTTATTTCCTCTTAAACGTTTTCGCCACGTGCACGCATGTCTGCAAGAACAGTATCAATACCTTTCTTGTCGATGATGCGCATACCTTTAGCAGATAGACGTAGTTTAACAAAACGTTTTTCGCTCTCTACCCAGAAACGATGAGTTTGTAGGTTCGGCAGAAAACGACGCTTAGTAGCATTTCGTGCGTGTGAACGGTTGTTACCCGTTACTGGACGCTTACCAGTTACTTGGCATACTCGTGACATGAATGTCTTCTCCAAAATCGTTTCAGCTCGATATCAACCTTGGTGGCCGAACCTCTCTATCTCTCGAAAAGAAGTTAGAGGTTAAGAACCGCTATGGAAAATCCATACAAGGCTATCAAAGGTCGCGCATTATACTAACTTGATATGCATTGCTCAAGACCCGAACAGATCCTTTTTACAGGTTTTCGTGATCTTTTTTTAGACAGCAGATTTTTTTAGCAGTCCAAGCTGAATTCAGTTAAAAATTTAGTGGCGTGGATGATAGCAGATTTTTAGCAACTAACAACCTAAAAAACGCACAGTTATATCCAGCCTCTTTCAGCAAAAGAGACACTTTCCCCATCTCCGATGACGAAATGGTCCAAAATACGAATATCCACCAATGCTAATGCGTCGATGAGACGCCTTGTAATCCTTCTGTCAGCTTGGCTCGGCTCAGCGACGCCTGAAGGATGATTGTGCGCTAGAATCAAAGCCGCCGCGTTATGATGCAGAGCACGCTTGACGACTTCTCTCGGATACACCGACGCTGCATCCAACGTTCCTTCAAATAAAATTTCGTCTTTTATCACTCGGTGCTGGTTATCGAGAAAAAGAATATAAAAAGCCTCTCTTTGCCGATCCCTTAAAACAGAAGACAGATATAACTTAGTTTGGTCGGGGCTGGTTAAGGCATCACCACGCTTTAGCGTCTCCGCCAAGTAACGTTGTGTCATTTCTAGTACAGCTTGCAATTGAACATACTTGGCTTGCCCCAATCCTTTGTGACGACAAAACTCTTCTTCTGATGCTGAAAATAGTTGTCTGAGCGAACCAAAGTCTTGAATAAGGAAGTCTGCGAGCTCAATCACGTTCATTCCGCGGGTGCCTGTGCGCAAGAAGATGGCCAGTAGCTCAGCATCGGTCAAAGCTTGCGGCCCTCGTTGCAGTAGCTTCTCTCTGGGCATGGACTCATTTGGCAAAGCTTTCAGTATCATCTGATGTCTCTTTATATAGAAAGTGTCCCTATTCCACAAAACAAAAAGCGAAAGTCGAGTATGACTTTCGCTTTCTTCGTACCATCAGTGCTTTCCATGCAACTTAACAGTTCATCAGAGTTTAAAGTTGCCAACCAAGCCGTGAATTTCTGTTCCAGACTGTGATAGCTGCGTGCTGATTGACTCGGCATGCTGCAACGTCTCATTAATGTTGTTCACGATCTGTTGAATAGCCACTAAGTTTTGGTTGATGTCTTCTGCAACCGCGCTTTGTTCTTCTGCGGCAGACGCGGTTTGAATACCCATATCTCGAATTGTTCCGATAGAATGATGAACACCAGAAAGAGATTGCTGAATGAGCGCAGATTCTTCCGCCGTTTTGACACCTCGTTTTTGGCTCACCGACATCGTACTGACCGCTCTTGATACACCATTTTGTAGCTGCTTGAGCATGTCGCCAATTTCATGAGTACTATTTTGCGTACGACTGGCTAACGAGCGCACTTCATCCGCAACGACGGCAAACCCTCGACCTTGCTCACCGGCTCTAGCCGCTTCAATCGCCGCATTTAGGGCCAACAAATTCGTTTGCTCGGCTATCTCGCCAATCACATCCAGCACTTTGGTTATTTTTTCGGTCTGTAAACTCAACTCAGAAATTGCATCTGACGTGCTGTCTATCTCCGTCACGAGTTCGGTAATGCCTTCTATTGCTTGCTCGACCTCATGCTGAGCGGCGGTGACTTGACTGTTGGCATCGTCAATTGCCTGCGCGGTCGCATTGGTATTGCTGGCTACTTCTTTGGCAGTCATGCTCATTTGCGTCACTGCCGTCACAACTTTGTCCGTCTCTAAACAGTGATCCTGCATTTGACCGCTCGCTTGGCTGGTCTGAGTGTTCAGGCTTTGAGAAACGGTCTGTACTGTCGTCGCAGAGCGATGAATGTCCTGCATCAGTGGGTGCAGCTTATCCATAAACTCATTAAACGCGGTCGCCACTTCACCAACTTCATCCTGACTTTCGACTTTTAAACGAGCCGTTAAGTCACCGCCGCCTGCGGCAACATCTTTTAATGAAGCCGCGACATGTTGTAATGGCTGAATACCTTTAGACACCACGATACTGGTGAGAACACTGGTAATGATCAATCCAATAACGGAAATCAACACGGCAGATAATGTATGCTCTTTTAGCTCTTGAGTCTTTAACTCTCTGTGCATCGCAACTTGCTGGTCGATGTCATCAATATAAACGCCAGTACCTAAAACCCAGTCCCATTTCGATAGATATTCTGCATAGCCCAACTTAGGCGCTTGTGCGTCAATGGTCGGTTTGTGCCACGAGAAATAGAGGAACCCATCCCCTTTTTGAGAAGCGTCAATCAAGCCCGCAATAACTGCGACCCCATTTTCATCTTTTAAGTCGTAAAGGTTTTTACCCTCTAATGCAGGTTTGATGGCGTGCAACGTATTCACACCTTGAGAGTCGTAGGCAAAAAAGTAACCATCGCTTTCAAAGCGCATGGCTTTCAGAATTTCTTTTGCTGCCTCTTTATTACTTCCATTTACATCCGTGTCGTATAACGGTTTTATCGCCGTCACGCCCATCATCATATAGGCTTGTAACTCTTTCTTTTTCGTTTCGATGAGCTCTTGCCTGTCTCTTGCCAGCTCCGCTTCCAAACTTTTACTGCTGTTGATGTAATACACCACTGAGATCAACGTGGTGATCAACAACAGCGGAATTAGGGTTATCAGCAGCAATTTGTTTCGACTTTTCAACACCATGGTTTCCACTACCTCTTTTTCTTTTCAGACTTGCAAACTCCGCGCAACTTGTCTGTGAGGTAGGCGAGAATTTTCCCTTCCTCGGTCAGATTAACACTATGGAGTTTGATGTGAATTATCTTCTCGTTATATATGCTCGGGCGGTCAGACTTTGAATTGTGTTAAAATCCGGTCATCAAATTGGAGATCTCACATGCAAACACTAGCAGGAAAGAAAATTCTACTCGGCATCAGTGGCGGTATTGCTGCGTATAAATGTGCGGAGTTAACCCGTCGCCTCATAGAGAGAGGAGCGCAAGTTCAAGTTGTAATGACGAAAGCCGCAAAAGAGTTCATTACCCCTTTAACCATGCAAGCCGTTTCGGGCCGTCCTGTCTCGGACAGTTTACTAGACCCAGCAGCGGAAGCCTCTATGGGCCATATTGAATTGGCCAAATGGGCAGATTTAGTGCTATTAGCGCCCGCGACCGCGGACTTAATCGCGCGCATGTCCGCAGGCATGGGGAACGATTTACTTACTACGCTCGTGCTCGCGACGGATTCCCCTGTTGCTGTTTCTCCTGCGATGAATCAACAGATGTATCGCAATATCGCAACCCAAGAGAACATCGCTACGTTAGCGCGTCGTGGTATGCACATCTGGGGCCCTGCGGCAGGAGAGCAAGCCTGTGGTGATGTGGGACCAGGTCGAATGCTGGAACCAATGCAGCTAGTACATCTATGTGAACAGTTCTTTCAACCAAAATTGTTAGAAGGTAAGTCGATACTCATTACCGCCGGACCAACTCGCGAAGCGATTGATCCAGTGCGTTACATTACTAACCATAGCTCCGGGAAAATGGGCTATGCATTGGCGAGCGCCGCAGCGCAGATGGGAGCAAAAGTCACCCTCGTGAGCGGTCCTGTCAGTTTAAATACGCCCGTAGGTGTTGAGCGCATAAATGTTTCCAGTGCACAAGAGATGCACGAAGCCGTTATGACACATGCAAACAGGCATGATGCGTTTATTAGCTGCGCTGCCGTTGCCGACTACCGCCCACAAACGATCGCGTCTCAAAAGTTGAAAAAGACAGAAGACAACGACGAAATGGTCATTAATATGGTTAAAAATCCTGATATTGTTGCATCTGTGGCAGCAATGACGGAGAAGCGTCCGTTTACCGTCGGTTTTGCGGCTGAAACCAATGATGTAGAGACCTATGCTCGAGGCAAGTTAACAAAGAAAAACCTCAATATGATCTGTGCAAACGACGTTTCGGTTGCAGGGCAAGGATTTAACAGCAACGACAACGCGATTACCCTTTACTGGCCTGAAGGTGAACTTGCGCTCGCTTTAGAATCAAAAGAAGCATTGAGCTTTAAAATTCTCGAAAAAATGCATCAATTGATGTAACTAACGTTTGAAAACCCTGCCAATTTTTTACAAAAGCTGGCATAAATTTGGTACAAAAATGACAACTAAGGGTGTTAAATCTCCCATTCCACCCTTAGTGGTCTAGTTTGAGGCGAAATAGCGTCTTATAATCCCCTCCGCTCAACTTTGTATTTTGAAAGGAAGTAACTAATGGCCGGCAGTAAAAAATCCAACCGTCGTGAAGAGATCTTACAAGCATTGGCAGAAATGCTTGAATCAACAGATGGCGCTTCACGCATTACTACGGCAAAACTGGCCAAGCAAGTCGGCGTTTCAGAAGCCGCGCTGTATCGTCATTTCCCAAGTAAAGCGCGCATGTTCGAAGGGTTGATTGAGTTCATTGAAGAAGCCTTGATGACACGCATCAACCGTATTCTAGACGACGAAAAAGATACACTAGAGCGTATTCGTATGGTGATGCACCTTATTTTGGCGTTCTCTGAACGTAACCCAGGTCTGACACGCATTTTGTCAGGTCATGCTCTAATGTTTGAAAATGAACGTCTACGTGAACGCATCAATCAACTCTTTGAGCGTATAGAAACACAATTGCGCCAAATCCTGCGTGAACGTAAGATTCGTGAAGGGAAGTCTTTCCCTGTCGAAGAGCGCATCCTAGCTGCGCAAATTCTGGGACAAGTTGAGGGGAGCCTAAACCGCTTTGTGCGTAGCGACTTTAAATACCAGCCGACTGCAAACTTTGACGAGTACTGGGCGCTTTTAAGTGCACAAATAAAGTAAAAGACTATGAGTAAAGACAAATACACGCAGCCCGAGTTTTCTCTTTCACTTCTTCACCCTCGTAACTGGGGCGTATGGCTTGGTTTTGGTCTGTTGGCCATCCTCGTCAATATTCTTCCTTATCGGCTGCTGCTTTCATTTGGTCGTTCACTCGGTAAACTTGGCATGCGCTACGGTAAAAAGCGTGTCCACGTTGCTCAGCGTAACTTAGAATTGGCCTTTCCAGACAAAACACCTGAAGAGATTCAACATATTGTTGAAGAGAACTTCAAAAATACCGGTATGGCACTGATAGAAACCGGAATCACTTGGTTCTGGCCGACTTGGCGCTTTAAAAACCTGATCGTCGAGAAAGATCTCGGCGCACTGCGTGAAAAAGCCAAAGAAGGTAAAGGCGTCCTACTTTGTTGTGTCCATGCTCTTAATCTAGAGATCACTGCGCGTGCTTTCGCCGTGTTAGGCGTGGCCGGGTACGGCGCGTTTCGTCCGCATAATAATCCTGCTTATAACTTTATCCAGTATTGGGGACGAACACATAACGGCAATAAACTGATTGATCGTAAAGATGTAAAAAAGATGATTCGTGTTTTACGCAGCGGTGAGCGTCTGTTCTATTTACCGGATCACGATTACGGTCGCAAAAAATCAGTATTTGTGCCCTTCTTTGCCGTAGACGATGCGTGTACGACAACAGGCACGAGCATTCTGGCGTATACCTCAAAATGTGCGATCATCCCAGGCTCAGGGTTTCGCAATGACGAAGGAAAATACGACATCATCGCCGATAAGTGCATTGAAGCCGACTATCCACAAAAAGACGAAGTCGCCGCTGCCGCTTATATGAACAAGTATGTGGAAGAAGTCATTCTACGCGCTCCAGAGCAATGGATGTGGCTCCATAAACGCTATAAAACCATGCAAGATGAGCATGTCGAGAAAGGCATTCGCTATAAGTAAGTGGTCACGGCGATAAATCCAAAAACAAAAAAGGGCAGATGAATATCCATCTGCCCTTTTTACTTTTTCAGAAAAAGTAACCAATTAAATGCCGTATTCTGCGCGGTACGCTTTAACTGCTTCTAGATGCTCTTTGTCTGTGCCTTTCTCTTCAAGGAAAGTCACAAGGTCAGTCAGGCTAACGATTGAGATGATTGCACAACCAAAGTCACGCTCCACTTCTTGGATCGCAGACAACTCACCTTTGCCTTTTTCTTGGCGGTCAATCGCAACCAACACACCAGCAAGGTCTGCGCCATTTGCTTGAATTATTTCCATCGATTCACGAATCGCAGTACCTGCTGTGATTACGTCATCCACTAGCATTATTCGACCTTCAAGCGCAGAGCCTACAAGGTTACCGCCTTCGCCGTGATCTTTCGCTTCTTTACGGTTGAAGCAGTAAGGCGTGTCGATATCGTGGTGATCCGCCAGCGCGACTGCTGTTGTCGTCGCGATTGGGATACCTTTGTACGCCGGGCCAAACAGTACATCAAACTCAATGCCAGAGTCAGCGAGCGCGGCTGCGTAAAAACGACCAAGACGCGCTAGGTCACGACCAGTATTGAAAAGACCAGCGTTAAAGAAGTACGGGCTTTTACGGCCAGATTTCAAAGTAAACTCACCAAACTTAAGAACTTCTTTCTCAAGTGCAAACTCAATAAATTCACGCTGGTATGCTTTCATTATTTCCTCTCTATGTC
This sequence comes from Vibrio sp. 2304, assembly GCF_033339475.1. Classification (NCBI taxonomy): domain Bacteria; kingdom Pseudomonadati; phylum Pseudomonadota; class Gammaproteobacteria; order Vibrionales; family Vibrionaceae; genus Vibrio; species Vibrio sp. 2304. Next base: position 209,322 of record NZ_JAWOUQ010000006.1, read on the forward strand.
CTTGGTTTCTTGTGTCTCTTCTCGACAATCAATCATTTCTCTATTGTCGAGATAAAAAAATAGCCCCCATAATGGGAGCTATCTAAATCAATTGGCTAACGCCGCCTTCTGCGCTGCGACAATTTCCGTAATGCCGACTTTCGCCGACTCGAGCAATGCCATCAGCTGTTCGTGACTGAACGGTTCACCTTCTGCGGTGCCCTGAATTTCAATCATCTTGCCTTCTTCGGTCATTACTACGTTCATGTCTGTGTCTGCCGCTGAATCTTCAACGTATTCAAGATCACACAATACTTCGTCGCCTAGTAAGCCGACAGAAACTGCCGCTACGTGGCCTTTCATTGGGTTTGCTTTTAGCTTGCCGCTATCTACTAGGTGTTGGAACGCATCGGCCATTGCAACACTTGCGCCGCTGATAGATGCAGTGCGAGTGCCGCCGTCTGCTTGGATAACGTCACAGTCAACGGTGATCATGAACTCACCCATGGCTTTTAGATCGACAACAGCACGTAGGCTTCGCGCGATAAGACGCTGAATTTCCATCGTACGGCCGCCTTGTTTGCCACTTGCCGCCTCACGACGAGTACGAGAATGTGTTGCTCGAGGTAGCATGCCGTATTCAGCTGTAACCCAGCCTTTACCTTGACCTTTTAGCCAACGTGGCACAGATTCTTCGACGGTCGCATTACACAACACTTTGGTGTTACCGAACTCAACTAGCACTGATCCTTCAGCGTAAGCTGTGTAGTTACGAGTAATTTTGATAGGGCGAACTTGATCCGCCTTGCGATCGTTTGGACGCATGGGCATCTACCTTAAATATGAGGAGAAGACGATTTGGTTGGGCGAAGATTATAACGGAATCGATTCCGGATTCATAGGTTACGCCGCTGGCACAACATAAACAATCCATACATCCCGCGCACCTATCGACGCAGCATGATACACTCTTGAAGTAATTTTCAAAAAATGAAGACAGGAAAATTCGATGATTTACAGTATGACAGCGTATGCACGCAAAGAAGTAAAAGGCGATTGGGGCTCTGCGGTATGGGAAATCCGCAGCGTGAACCAGCGTTATTTAGAAACATACTTCCGCATGCCAGAACAATTTCGCGGGTTAGAGCCCGTTTTACGTGAGCGCTTTCGTAAGCGCTTAGCGCGAGGCAAAGTAGAATGTAATCTGCGTTTTGAAGCAAACCCTGCCGCAAAAGGTGAGCTTAGCATCAATGAAGCGCTTGCTAGCCAGGTAATTAAAGCCGCTGAACAAGTCATGCACATGACTGGTGAACTGAGCCGAATCAATCCATTTCAAGTCATGCAATGGCCGGGGGTAATGGAAACGCCAGAGCAAGACATGGATGCGGTAAATAAAGTGCTACTAGAAGCATTTGATGGCGCAATGGATGAATTTATTGAAGCGCGCGCTCGTGAAGGCGAGAACATGAAGGCGCTGATTGAACAGCGTTTGAACGCCATTTCTGCAGAAGTCGTAAAAGTGCGCGCACGCATGCCAGAAATACTAGAGTGGCAACGTGAGCGTCTGTTCTCTAAATTTGAAGATGCGAAAGTAGAGCTAGACCCATCTCGCGTTGAGCAAGAGCTTATCCTTCTGGCACAGAAATCAGACGTAGCAGAAGAGCTAGACCGTCTTGATTCTCACGTAAAAGAAACCACGAACATTCTGAAAAAAGGTGGCGCAGTGGGTCGTCGTCTAGATTTCATGATGCAAGAGTTCAACCGTGAATCGAACACGCTAGCGTCGAAATCAATCAGCACCGACATCACCGCATCGGGCGTTGAACTGAAAGTTCTAATTGAACAGATGCGTGAGCAGATCCAAAACATTGAATGATCTAAAAGTCATCGAGTATTGAAACAAAAAAGCCCCGCTAATACGGGGCTTTCTTTTATTCGTCTTTTTCCAAGGTACTGTTATCAACGTAGGGCCAATAATGATGTCCAATTCTGATCAGCAAAGTAGCCGCAGCCAAAATAAACGCAGCCAGAGATAACCACACAACCAAAACTGCATCCAGCTCTTTCATTCCGAGAGTGATATAGCGGGCGATCGCCATCATCGCGATGTAGATAGGATAGCGTACCGGAATTTTACCGTTCATCACGAACTGCTGCACCATGGCGAGCACTTCCAGATAGATAAACATCAAAAGAATATCTGTGAGTAAGACACGCTTCTCTACAAATACGTGCACAAACTCTTGCATCATGGCGTACAACGTCGCCAAGGTAATAGAGACTAATAACACCGCCTCCAAAATATGGAAGATTTTCAGGAAAGGTCGACTAAAGGATTTCGGTAAATTCGACGGCATGGTCCATTATCCAAAAAAAGAAAATAGGCCTTGAGTTTAGCATGCAACGATCTTCAATCAATCAGAATAAACATCAGTGCGAATCGACTCCAAGTCCTGGCATTTGCTTATAAAAACGCTCCGCTTATTTGGCGGAGCGCTTTTGTGTTATAGGACCTGTGGCATCACTTACGCCACTTGCTGCTTTTTTTCAGCTACGCGCTTTTTCTTCCGATATTTAGGGTGAGTGATCGGAATCGCAGATAGGAGTTTTTTGGTGTATTCGTTTTGCGGGTTTGCATAAATTTCTTTAGCACTGCCTGCTTCTACCACTTTACCAAAATACATCACGGCAACTTTGTCAGAAACATGTTTCACCACCGAGAGATCGTGAGAGATAAATATGATCGCCAAGTTCATTTCTTGTTGCAGCTGTAGCAATAGGTTCAAGATTTGCGCCTGTACCGACACATCTAACGCAGATACCGATTCATCACAAATCAGTAATTTAGGCTTCAATGCAATCGCGCGAGCAATACCGATACGCTGCCGTTGTCCGCCTGAAAATTCATGTGGATAACGGTTTACTGCCGTTTCTGGTAATCCCACTTTGATTAAAAGCTCTTTTACCCACTGTTTACGCTCTGTTGGCGTGCCAATTTTATGAATAACAAACGGTTCTTCCAGAATCATACCGATGGTATGACGCTGATTGAGTGACTCCATTGGGTCTTGAAAGACGATTTGCATGTCTTTACGCAGCGAGCGCATCTCTTTAACAGACAATTTAGTGATGTCTTTACCTTCAAAGAAAATCTTACCTTCTGTTGGCTCGTATAACTTTAAGATCGTGCGACCAAGGGTGCTTTTACCACAACCTGACTCACCAACTAGCCCCAGTGTTTCACCTTCAGAAACAGACAGTGAAACCCCGTCTACCGCTTTGATGGTGTAGCCTTTCTTGAACAGCCCTTTACCAGAAACAAAGTGCTGCTTAAGATTTTCAATTCTTAATACTTCTTTTGCCATAACATCCTCTTTTATGACTGGTTCACTTTGCCCAGTTAACTGGCAAACATACTGGCATCAATAGGCTTGATATCGATCATCTGCTTCGGCTCATTATCTAAGCTCGGCATCAACCCCATCAAACGCTCTGTGTATGGGTGCTGCGGGTTATCAAACAACTCAAAAATTTCTGCTTTTTCGACAATACGTCCGCCATACATCACGGCAACATCATCACACACTTCTGCCACAACCCCGAGATCGTGAGTGATGAAGATCATCGCCATGCCCGTTTCTTCCTGAAGCTCGTTCATCAGTTCAAGGATAGACGCCTGAACCGTAACATCCAACGCTGTAGTCGGTTCATCACAAATCAGAATATCCGGCTTACAGGCCAATGCCATCGCGATCATGACACGCTGGCGCATACCACCAGATAGGTTATGGGGATACTCATTCAATCGCTTCTCTGGCATTGGAATTTTTACTTTTGCCAGCATCTCAATCGCGTACGCCTCCCGCTCCTTTTTGTCGAGCTCAGGTCGATGGAGCTCAAGCACTTCACATATTTGACGACCAATGGTGTGCACTGGGTTGAGCGCAGTCATCGGGTCTTGGAAGATGATCGAAATGCGATCGCCACGCATGGCGTACATCTCTTCCGCAGGCAAATCAACTAGGTTGGTGCCGCGATAATTCACTTCACCTTTAATGATGTTGCCATATGGCTTAGGTAATAGCCCCATGATCGACATTGAGGTTACGCTCTTACCACTACCTGACTCTCCCACCAGGCCGAGTGTACGTCCAGCTCGCACATCAAAGTTCACACCATGCAGAACCTTCACTGGCCCATCATCGGTGGTAAATTCAACTTCGAGATCTTTAACACTTAGGATTACATCGTTTTCCATAACCAATCCTTACAGCTTATAAGTGTCATCTACGACAACGACAGGTTCAAAAGCTTTGTCTGACTTCATCGCTTGTTTCGTTTCTTTTTTGATATCACTATCAATCCAGTAAGTGCCATCGCCTATGATTGCACCACTGAACAGCGCCTCTGTCATGCGATTCATTGGCTTATCTGGAAACTTTAACCAGCGCCAGTGACCATAGCGGACATAAGGAACCATGTAGCCTGGGACGATAACGTGAGCATCAATGATGTCACGCTGAATCTCATGACCTAGCTGGATCTTTTTATCCATATCCATGCCAAAACGATACTCGATGATCTTTTCATCCAGTTCAGGCGTGCTGTAGTTTGTGAAAGAGTTAGTTTGCGGCTTGTTCGCATTGACAGAATGGAAGTACTCCCAATACGTTGGGATCTCAGACGTACCCATATCTAAGAAAGCCAAATCGTGCTTTTTCTCACGTACGTATTTGAACATGGATGAGCCATCAACTAACTTGAGCTCAATATCCAGCCCTGCTAGCTTGGCTTGCTCACGCAAAAATGCAATACGAGGAGTATGAACAGGTGTTCCGTAGGTCAGCTCGAAGCTTAAGCGCTCACCTTTATCATTAACACGAATACCATCAGAACCAATTTTGTTAAAACCTGCGGCTTCGAATGCCTCGGCCGCTTTTGCGGGATCAAACTTCGGTGCCTTAGCATCTGGTAGGGTGTATTTACCATGACCATAACCGGTCGGGTTCGGTTTACGGGAGTAGTCGCCACGCATGACATTCTCTATCATGCCATCAAAGTCAATCGCGTAAGTAATGCCCTTGCGAATGTTTAAATCATCCAGCAAAGGCATCGCGGTGTTCATCCATACACCACCAGCCCCAACTGGAAATTGGTTGTAACCCCAGAACTTTTGAATGTATCCCTTTTGGTAAGGTTCCGTATTCGATTTATCATGCCATAAGCTTGGTAAAACAAGACCAAATGCGTCCAGCTTCCCTTTCTCAAAGTGCTTCATCGCGATATCACTGTCGCGAATCACTGTGATGCGGATTTTGTCGACATTATAACGATGTTGATAATACTTATTGCTGTAACCCCACCAGTCTTCACCAACATGTTTGAAGGTAACACTTTTACCTTTTTTAATGTCATCTAGGTAGTATGCACTGGTCGTTGGTTCACTTTTAAAATTGTAGTAGCGGACAAAGTTGTCATGTATACCGTCACCATTTTCATCTTTTGAAGGGTTAGCATAAAAATGTGCGGGGCGTGGGCGCAGAGCCCCCATTCGTAACAGCAACTCTTCCGGATTGAACTCTTTCGCCGCCTTAACAGCAAACGTATGAGTGTCGTACTTGATAACATCCGCAATCGTTTTGTTGTAGTAATCGTTGTACCAAGGTTCCAAGATGTCCTTGGAACGATAAAACTTCAGCATGAACACGAAATCGTCGGCAGTCACAGGTTTGCCGTCCGACCATTTGGCTTCAGGGTTGAGTTTAAAATAGACCGTTTTGTTGTCACCTGCTAACGCCCACTCGTTAGCAAGCTCAGGTATGAACTCTAAAGTATCTGGGTGGCGGACCACCAAGCCTGGTGTTTCATCTAAGATAAAAGAACGTAGCCCTGCATTAGCGTCTGGACCAACACTACGTAACGTCTGCGGGAAACTTGACATAAAGGTGCGATAAGTCCCTCCACGTTTCGCTTCTGGAGAACCATATTGAGGCTCATCCCAGTTTGTTTGCCAGTTTAAGTCAGTCGGAAGCGTTGCTGACATTGCACCAAAACTCAGGGCGCTCAGCGTGGACGCTAAAAATAATTTCTTCATAAAACTTCCCTTTTTTATGTTTTGCTCACAATGCTCGCTTAAACATAGCGTGTGAATTTTTTCGGGTCGAAAGCCGCTCGAATGGCTTCACCAATAAAGGTCACCATTACCAGAACCAGAACAATAGAAGTCACTACTGACGCAACAATCCATGGCGAATCTAAGTTTGACTTACCTTGTTGCAGTAATTCCCCCCAACTTGGTGTTGGTGGCATCAAGCCTAAGCCTAGGTAATCGAGAGCAGTCAATGCAGTGATGTTAGCTGCAATAGTGAAAGGTGCTAGGGTTACAATCATCACCATCGTATTTGGCAAGATGTGATTAAACAAGATACGTCCAGTCGATGCCCCTAAAGCACGTGCCGCCATTACGTATTCTCGTGCCGCTTCTTTATAGGTCATGGTCCGCATGTACCATGTCATCCCCATCCAAGTGAAAAGCACGTTAATAGCGACAAAGAGAGCAAACGTCGGTTGAACGATTGAAACAAGAATCATTATGACGTACAAAAACGGTACCATTGACCAGATTTCGATAAGTCGCTGTACAAACAAGTCAAATTTACCGCCCCAAAAACCCATAGCACAACCGACTGCAGTACCGATCGCGTAGGAAATGGCCATCGTAAGCAACGCAAATCCCATCGCCGTTCTGAATCCGTAGACGAGTCGCGCCAAAATATCGCGACCTATCACATCTGTACCTAAATAATGCTTATTTTCGGCACTAGGTGCTGTTGGCGGGAAATCACCACTAAAATCTTGTTCATATGGGTTCCACGGCACAAGCGGCAAAATAACAAAGTTGTCGCCCCCTTCAGCCTCAAACGCTTTTTGCAGTACACGATAATCGGCTTCACTGGATGACTCTTGGCCGAATTCGCTACCTAAACGTACGTCACTGACAACAGGAAAATAGTAGCTACCATCGTACTTGACGACTAGCGCTTTACTGTTGATCAAAAGTTCGGCGAATAGAGAAAGGATCAACATGATAGAAAGAGCAACAAACGACCAATAGCCTCGTTTGATCTCTTTAAAGTGACGAATTTTCTTTTGGGTTAATGGACTAACTTTAATCATGTTACGCTCCAAACTTCACACGTGGGTCGACTAAAGCAACACAAATATCTGAAATGATGTTACCAATGAGCAGTAACAACGCATTAATGGCGACAATACCCATAACAACAGGGTAATCACGCTCCATGATTGATTCGTAACCTAATAAGCCAATGCCATCAATATTGAAGATAACTTCAATCAGGAAGGCACCGGTCATGAAGAACAACAAAGAGTTACCAAAGTGACTCGCGATTGGAATTAAGCTGTTACGCAACGCGTGCTTACGAACTGCTTTTTTGAAAGGTAATCCTTTCGCAATTGCGGTGCGGATGTAATCTGAGGAAAGGTTTTCCATCAGGTTATTTTTCATTGTCATCGTCAGCGTGGCAAAATCACCAATGAGGTAACAGATCAAAGGCAACACCGCATGCCACATAATGTCTTTAGCGCGTTCAAAGAAGGTTTCGTAATCGTCGAAGTCATCGCCGACAAAGCCTCCCATCGGAAACCATTCCAAGTGATAACTAAATAACGTGATCAGCAATACACCCACCACATAACCTGGTAGCGCGTAGCCTACGAAAATGAGTACTGAAGAAGCGGAATCAAACACAGAACCGTGCTTGAGTGCCTTATAGTAACCAAGAGGAATCGAGATAAAATAACTAATAAAGAAGGTCATGCCGCCATAAAACAACGACACTGGCAAACGCTCTGCGATCATGTCCGAGACAGGCTCGTAGTAACGCGTCGACTCGCCAAGATCTAGCATTACCAAACGACTTAACCATTCGACGTACGCTTCCGTTACTGGTTTATCCAGGCCATAAAACGCATTCAGCTCCGCGATTTGATCGTCAGAAAGGGCCGTATTACCACCCGCAGACGTCATTGATGCGGCGCCGTCCCCCTGGGACTGCATTTGTGACAACATGCGTTCAACAGGTCCGCCAGGCACGAAACGAGTGATAGCAAAGATGAGAATAGTTATCCCGAGAAACGTTGGGATAACCAACGCCAAACGGCGTAAAAAGTACGACAGCATATACAACTTGCTCCTTGTCTACTGTCCAGTTCAAACGGAGTGAAAGAGGATATTTTCCGCCCAAAATGGTGCATATTTATCTCGTAGTAACTAAAACTGTTGAAGCACACTCCCTGCGCCTCAAGAGCTAGACTTTTCTACTACTGCAATAATTTCAGCGTCATATTTATCTTGAATCCACATCAGCTTCAAGTGTTTGAAACCAAAACATGACAAACTTCCTTCGATGTCGAAAAACAGAAATGTTTTTGTAAAAAATTATAAAAAACCACAAAAATAATTCATACAGAATATCAATCTAGGCTGTTTAGAGCCAAAACCCTACATAAAAATGCACCCTACACACATAAATAGACACATAATCCAAGGTTATATTTGACCTAAAAATACGAGTGAGCCCTTTAACCGCAATGGGTATCATATTTTGATACCACCTAATAAGTTCGAGCTAACAAAGTATGGATTCGATATAAAACTCATCTCAGAACAATTCACTGGAAAAATATCTTTTTCCAGATTCAATTACCCACTAAAAAACCATAGGCAAGATAAGTCATTAAAGTTTATAAGAAACACAAAATACGGTGTTTTATTGAAATTTAATCTCGATGCATAAACCTTATTCGGTTTTTTATTCCGCCTTTTAAACAAAGCCTGGTTATTTACATCTTTTTTACATTTAAGCATCCCCGTTTACCACTGGTTTGACTTCCTTTTTTCATCTCGGTTATACATTGGCCGAACGTTAACGAAATATTAACGTCACATTTGGCCGCTATGCGGCCAGACATAGGAAATAATAATAATCGGAGCAACAAGGATGTATAAAAACACAACCGCTTTATCTGTTGCGATAAGCCTTGCTTTGGGGACAGCAGCAGTTGCAGCCCCAGCAACAGCACTGGCAGAAGAGCAGCAAGTTGAAAAACTTCAAAAGATGAAAGTTACTGGTTCGCGTATCTCCACGACGGATATGGAAGGTCCTTCACCAGTTACTGTTATTAATAGTAAAGACATTGAGTCTAAAGGCTTTAACAGCGCGCAAGACGTATTGAACAGTTTGACCCAAAACACAGGTGGTGTAATGGCTCAAACAGACTCTTTCTCGTTTACACCAGCAGCGCAGTCAGTCAACTTACGTGGCCTTGGCGCGTCACGCACATTGATTCTTATTGATGGCCGTCGTCTTCCTCAATACCCGCTAGCACAAAATGGTACATCTAACTTCCAAGATATCGGCCAAATCCCTGTCGCCGCCATTGAGCGTGTTGAAGTAATGACCGACTCAGGTTCTGCTATCTACGGCTCCGACGCAATCGGTGGTGTCGTAAACTTCATTTTAAAGAAAGACTTTGATGGCGTTTCTGTAAAAGTACGCGCGGGTGACGCGACGGATGGTGGTTACCAAAATGGTCGTTTAGACGTTGTAGCTGGCAAAAACTTTGACGACAAACGTATTCTCTTCGTTGGCCAATTTGCGGGCAACGAAATGCTAAAGCAATCTGACCGAGATGATTGGGCTGGCGATGACGGTTCTAGCCGTTCTCAGCTAAGTGGCTACTCTAGCTACGGTGCAAACTTTGAAGGCGCCAACGGAACACTTCTAACACCAGCTGATGCTGGTTCTTCATGTAAAGAAGTCGTTGGTGATGCCGCGATTGAACGAGCGGATGGAAAGTGTGGTGTTAACCGTTCTGCATACCGAACATTAAAGCCAGAAAACAAACAAGTAGACCTACTTTTACGTGGTGAAATGGACATTAACGACAATGTCACTGCCATGGCAGAAGCCCGTTTTGGCTACAAGTCTACAGAATCTGAATTCGAACCTAACCCTTACAGCGTTGAAGTTGATGCCTCTCACTTCCGCGGCGAAGGCGAATACACTCGCCGTATGGTCGAATTTGGACCACGCGAAAGTAACACTGAAGCCGATTCTTTTGGCTTAACCTTAGGCTTGAACGGCCTGCTTGCTGATACGTATGATTGGGACCTATCCGCTGGTTACTCTGAGCAAAGCGTTGAAACAAGCAACCCAGCAATCTTTCTAACTCTCGACCAAGCTGTACAAAATGGTGATGTCGATCTTCTAGGGCCTATCTCACAAGACGTTGTAGACAAATACAGCGGCACTTCAAGCAAAGAAGCTTACTCAAAGCTTTACTCTGTTAACGGCTCACTGGCTGGTGATTTGGTTGAACTTCCTGCAGGTATGTCTGGCTTTGCTGTTTATGGTGAATGGAACCGTACTGACTACAATGAGACGATTGATGCTACAACAGCAGCTGGTGGTTTCTCTGGTCTAGGTGGAACGTCAGGCGGCGGTGACCGCGATCAGATTGGTCTTGGTGTTGAAGCTCTTATTCCTATCATTGAAGATTTAGAAATGACTGTCGCTGGTCGTTACGACCACTACTTCGACGACTCGGCAACTGGTGGCGCATTCACTCCTAAAGTAGCCCTAGCATACCGTCCTACTGACACCCTATTGCTACGTGGTAGCTACGGTCTAGGCTTCCGAGCTCCAGACTTGAAGCGACTATTTGGTGATCAAACTCGAGGCTTTGGTTCTGGTTTTGACCCTGTGCTTTGTGCCAACGCTGGTGGTAGCGGCCCACAAGATAAAGATAAGTACCCAGAGTGTGATACTCAGTACTTCGATACGCTTAATGGCCCTAACTCAGAGCTGAAAGAAGAAACAAGTACAAACATTAACTTGGGCCTAGCGTGGGAGCCTGTGGATGATCTTGGTGTAACCGTTGACTGGTACCACATCAAAATGGAAGACGTCGTAACTGCACCAACTTACCAAGATGTAATTAACGATCCAGGTAAATACCCAGGTACTGAAGTCGTTCGTAACCCAGATGGCACCATCAAGTCGGTATCCTATGGTCCAGTGAACCAGTCGTATGAAGAGCGTTCTGGTATTGACCTAGCGATCAAATACGCATACGACACTAATGAGTTCGGTTCATTTAACACGCGTGTTGCTGTAACGAAGATCTTGATTGCTGAATATCAAGAAAACGACAGCGAGCCTGTAACGGATGAAAGAGATTTCATGCCTGAATACACCGCAACGTTAAATCTTGGCTGGGCATATGAAGATGTCGCTATCAACCTATTTGGTAAATACCGCGACCGTATGTGTTCAAGCTACGCAAACCGTTACTACTTTGATGACTGTGATTCTGCTAAAAAAGCGGGTTACAAAGCAGAAATCGCTAGCATGACAACGTGGAACCTAACGGCTTCTTACCAATTCAACGAGAGTGGTCGTGTAACTCTTGGTGCTATCAACATGTTTGACAAAGTACCGCCTGCAGATCCTCTAAGCGATACCTCTCCATTCTATGCAACTGGGTATGACGATCCAATCGGACGTCAGCTATACGTCGAGGCATCATACGACTTCTAAAAAATATTTGGCGCGGGTTTTCCGCGCCCTTTTCGACTGACTAAAACACTGACAAGGATGCAACCATGAAATTCAAGGAATTTGGTCTCAGTGCCATAGCTGCAGCATTGCTTACTATCAGTAGTAGCTCTATAGCGGCCAACTCTGGTGCTGTCGTTTCCACACAAGCAAAAGCAAATCAATCTTCAGAAGCTTCGCAACAAAAAATCGACAATTATGCCGAAAGTACTGAAGGCATGTTGGCAGAATACAAAGGCTTACTACGTCAAATCGACAGCATGAAAGTCTACAACGAGCAAATTAATCGTATGGTTCAATCACAGCAAGGTGAATTGGACTCATTAAATAACCAAATTGCTCAGATCGATCAAACGGCAACAGAAGTAGTGCCACTAACACTTAAAATGATCGATGCACTCGATGAGTTTGTGACTCTCGATCTGCCTTTCCAGAAAAAAGAACGTAATAAACGTGTCCAAGAACTGCGTCGTCTCATGGATCGCGCCGACGTAACGACTTCTGAGAAATTCCGTAAAGTGATGGAAGCCTACCAAATTGAAGAAGGCTTCTCTCGCTCAATTGAATCTTACAAAGCTAGCCTAGATAGAAATGGGGAAACCGTGACTTACGACTTCCTACGTATTGGTCGCACGGCGCTTTTATTCCAATCTCCAGACGGTGGTGAGACAGGTATGTGGAACCAACAAACACGTCAATGGGAAACATTACCGGAAAGCTACCGCATAGCGGTGCAGCAAGGCCTTCGTATCGCGAAGAAGCAAGCGCCACCAGCGCTAATCAAATTGCCTGTATATGCTGGGGAGGAATAAGAGATGAAAGGATTCAAAACTCTAGCCGCTGGTCTACTAGCGAGCTTATTTATGGCTTCAGGCGTACAAGCAGAAACGCCTAAAAACTTATCTGAACTACTCAAAAACGTAAAATCAGAAAGCATCGTTGAGTCAAAAGAGAACAAAGCCCGTGAAGCTGAGTTCAAGAACAACCGAGATAAGCAAGCAGCATTATTGCAACAGGCTCGTGAAGAGCTAGCTTCACAGCAAGCACTGGGCGATCAACTTAAAGCGACATTTGATGAAAACGATAAGCAGCTGACTGAACTAACAGAAACCTTACGTGTTCGCTCTGGTACTTTGGGCGAAATGTTTGGTGTGGTCCGCCAATATGCGGGCGAGTTTAAAGGCTTATTTGCAGCCTCTCAAAACGCAGTTCAGTTCCCAGAGCGTGACGCTCTACTAACGAAACTGGCTGAAAGTAAAGAACTGCCATCAACACAAGAGCTAGAAGCATTCTGGCATACCATTCTTCAACAAGTGGTTGCCTCAGGCGAGACAGCAACAACCCAAGCAACGGTTGTTTATGGCGAAGGTAAAGAAGCGGTTCGCGATGTTACTCTTGTCGGTGAATTTAACGCGATTGCCGATGGTAAGTACGTTACTTATGTACCTCAAACAGGTAAGTTCGAAGAACTCTCTCGACAGCCTCGCACCAATATTACACGTCATGTTGCGGGCTTTGAGTCAGCGTCAAACAGCTATGAGCCACTGTTTATTGACCCATCCCGTGGTGTAATTCTGTCTCTACTTGTACAAAGCCCTACCGTTCAAGAACGTATTGATCAAGGTGGCATTGTAGGTTACGTCATCCTTGGTATGGGTGCAGTTGGCGCTATCATTGCTCTAGTTTGCTTCCTACGCCTTCAAGTGATTGGCGGTAAAATGCGTAAGCAAGCGAAATCAGAAACCGTGATTCCTGGTAACCCTCTGGGTGAAGTTATCCAGGCTTACCAAGAGCACAAAGGTGACAACCTTGAAGATCTTGAAGCGAAACTGGACGAAATCATCCTACGTAACGCACCGAGCATTGAACGCTTTATCAGCTCAATCAAACTGTTCGCTTCTGTAGCACCACTTCTAGGTCTACTGGGTACGGTTATGGGTATGATCGGTACGTTCCAAGCAATCACACTATTTGGTACAGGTGATCCTAAGCTAATGGCTGGCGGTATCTCTGAAGCTCTTGTTACAACCATGCTAGGTCTGGTTGTCGCAATTCCATTGCTGTTCCTTTACACCATCGTACACAGTAAAGGTCGTCGTTTGGTTCAAACTCTTGAAGAACAGAGTGCAGGCTTCATCGCTCGCTATCAGGAAAAACTACATAAAGCCGAAAGCTAAGGAGGCGTTATGTGGTGGTTAGTTGGAGAACTTGAATCAATTAGGCGCTTCTTGGGAATGGGTGGCGATGTACTCGTCGCCATCTTCATCCTCAGCTTTATGCTTTGGGCAGTATTGTTAGAACGTTGGTTCTATTTTGCTGCCGTCGCTCCAAAAGCCATGAAAAAAGCCGTTGGCTCATGGCAGGGGCGATCAGAGCACCAGAGCTGGAACGCTAAGATGATCCGACAAGAAATTGTTTCTCGTCAGGACATTGAGAATAAAAAGGGCCTGCCAATCGTGAAAGTGTTGATTGCGCTTTGTCCCTTACTGGGTTTGCTCGGCACCGTTGTTGGCATGATCCAAGTATTCGACATCTTAGCGGTAACAGGAACAGGAAGCCCTCGAGCAATGGCCTCGGGGATCTCAAAGGCAACAATCCCAACGTTAGCCGGGATGGTGGCTTCTCTATCAGGACTGTTCTTTAGTTCACGTCTTGATCATTTAGCCAAAGTCACAACGCAAAAGCTGGAAGATAAGCTAAAGCATATTGCCTGAGTAAATGGAATTAGAGGTATAGGTCATGAAAAGACGCTATAGCAGTGATAGCAGTGATGAAACCGCTATCGATATGACACCGATGCTCGACATCGTATTCATCATGTTGATCTTCTTTATCGTAACAACATCGTTCGTAAAAGAAGCTGGTCTAGAAGTAAACCGCCCTACGGCAAGCTCTGCGCAAACCGTGAAAAAAGGTAACATCATGGTCGCAGTTGGTGCGGCGGGTGATGTTTGGGTTGATAAACGCCGCATCGAAGTGGACGCAGTTCGCGCGAATATTGAACGTCTTCGTGCAGAAAGCCCTGATGGCGCAGTTGTTATCCAAGCCGACACTGAAGCAAATGCTGGCGTAGTCGTGAAGGTTATGGACCAGATCAAAATGGCAGGTGTAGAAAGCATCTCCATTGCCGCAACCAATAAGGATTAAGCTTATGCGGTATCTGGCCTCAATTGCACTGGCGCTCATTGTCTCCCTCGGGTTGTTCTGGGGGATGGACAAGCTAGTAAACAAAGAGCGCCACGAGTTAGTGTCGAATGATGACCTGCGTATGGTCGAGTTTATTCGCATTAAACCAGACGAAAAAATACAGGAGAAAAAACGCGAACTTCCAAAGCCACCACCGCCTAAGCGTCCGCCGCCGCCGCCAGAAATGAAAGTGACAGCGACAGTAAAACCGGTGATGGAGCAGACCCCAATGGATATGCCAAAGCTTGACCTACCCGTAAATGTTACAGGTGGTTCGGTGCTTGGACATTATAGCCAGGGTGGAGGTGCGCAACTCGCGGGTAGCGGAGGCCCAACACCTCTAGCGACATTCCAACCTCAAATGCCTAGGAAGGCTGCGAAAGCAGGAATAGAAAAAGGGGTCGTCTTATTAGAGTTTACTGTCAACGCACGTGGTGCCGTAGAGGACATCAAAGTTCTTAAAGAGCAACCACGACGCTTAGGCCTCGGTCGAGCGGCAAGAAAAACAGTCTCTAAATGGACATTTAAACCAAAATTGGTTGACGGGAAACCTGTTAGCTCGCGCCTATCGCAAGAAATAGAGTTCTCAACCAATTAAGGAGTCACGATGAAAAGTTTATGGAAAAGCAAAGTGGCTTCTTTAATTCTCTTCGCAGGAGTGGCAATGGCCGCTCCTACGATGGCAAAAGAAGCTCCTCAGTTATCAGATCGGACATTTCGAACCGTTAACAAAGTGCAAGAGTTGATCGCAACTGAAAAATATTCAGCAGCGAAAGAAAAACTAGCAAGCGCTTTAGAAAGCACAAGTTCGAAAAAATACGACCGAGCAGTTTTACTTCAGCAGACTGGCTTTTTGTATTCGCTACAAGACAATTATGTGCAAGCAGCAAAATACTTTGCCGAAGCATTACAGCTCGACGCACTTCCCGTTCCTGTTGCTCAACAAGTTCGCTACAGCTTGGCTCAGCTTTACCTAGCTGAAGAAAAGTATACGTTGTCTGTAAAAACGATGAAGGAATGGTTCAAGGTTGCAGAAACAACCAAAGAGAAGCCTCAAGCTCATGCTTATATCACGTTAGCGAGCGCTTATGTTCAGTTGGAAGATTACAGAAATGCAATCCCACCAACCAAAAAAGCCATCGCGATGAGCAAGAGCCCAAGTGAGTCTTGGTACTTAATTCTCGTTGCATCTCACTACGAGTTAGGCCAGCTGAAAAGCGTTGCCAGTGTACTCAAAACTCTGACTTCAAAGTACCCTCAGAAAAAGCGTTACTGGATGCAACTTTCTGGTGTCTACATGGAGCTAGGTCAAGAACGCAACTCTCTAGCCACCCTAGAAATGGTTTACAAAATGGGGAAACTAGAAGGAGAGAAGGAATATTTACGCTTTGTAAACTTCTTGGCTTATCAAGGTATTCCATATAAAGCAGCCAAAACTCTTGAAAAGGAAATGGCAGCTGGAAACATTGAAAAGACGAAGGAAAACTATGACCGCCTAGCCAGTTTCTGGCAGCAAGCTAAAGAGCTAGATAAATCAATTCTCGCTTATAAAAAGTCATATAACCTCGCTCCTTCTGCTAAAACGCAAATTCAGATTGCTCGCTTAATGATACAAGACAAGCAGTATTCTGAAGCAACTCGTTTTGTAGAAAGCGCGACATCCAGTGCCTCTAAAGAGCAAAAGGCAGAACTTGAATACATTCGCGGGATGGCCTATTTCGAGCTTAAGCAGCCACAAAAGGCCTTGCAGGCGATGAAAGGCGCTGCTCAATCGCCAAAATTCAGGTCAACCGTTAGCCCTTGGATAAATTTCCTAGAGTCTCAAGGATAATTCGAAGATTAAGTGTGAGTCAGTCGCACGCCTGGGGAAGTGAAAGCTTCCCCTTTTTTCCGTCTTATCATTATTAACCAGAGTCACTCACGCAAGCCAAATCGGGACTCTAAACCTAAAATCAGCACACTAAACGGTTGTAGAAATGGTTTTAATAACAGAGTGCGCGGATGGTAAGTCCTGTATCACGCTCCTTCTTCGCTGTTTAGGAACACTCTGGCGTAAGTAACTATTTCATCAGAGACGATCACAGACAGAAAGATCAACTGGTAACAAAATAGAGATCATGATACTCTTCGCCTCCATTTTTCTGGCGGGATTATCACCAATATCCACCCCTTTGGTGGTTGATTTCTCAATGCCAGTACTATCGTTATAAGAATGTCGAACTTTCCTTCGGCACTCAATCAATCCAATCAAAAGTGGAACAGTACAATGGGCAAAGGTACTCTCTATATCGTATCTGCACCTAGCGGCGCAGGTAAATCTAGCTTGATCTCAGCGATGTTGGAACGCAACCCAACCTACGCAATGAAAGTGTCTGTGTCTCACACCACGCGCAACATGCGACCTGGTGAAGAAAATGGTGTCCACTACCATTTTGTAGCGAAAGATGAGTTTGAAGCCCTGATCGCTAAAGGTGACTTCCTAGAATACGCAGAAGTGTTTGGTAATTATTACGGCACATCTCGTGTATGGATTGAAGAAACACTAAATAAAGGTATCGACGTTTTTCTAGATATCGACTGGCAAGGCGCACGCCAAATCCGTGAACAAATGCCAGAAGCCAAAAGCATCTTCATCCTGCCACCATCAAACGGTGAGTTAGAGCGTCGCTTGAACACTCGTGGTCAAGATAGCGATGAAGTGATCGCAAAGCGTATGGCTGAAGCCAAGTCGGAAATCTCTCATTACAACGAGTACGACTACGTGATCGTAAACGACGATTTTGATACCGCTTTGATGGATTTTAAAGCTATCTTGCGTGCTGAAAGATTGAAGGAAGAAAAGCAAGCTGCTAAATATAAAGGTATGCTTGACGCGTTGTTAGCAGAGTAACTTCAAAAAAGTCACGCTGTAAAACATAAAAGAATTTCCCGTTTTTTGCCCAGTGCGAAAAACACAATAAACTACCTGAGAAAGTCCACAAACGGTGGCTTGTCTAATTGCTAGTAAATAAAGTAGTTAGGTTGTATACTTTCTCGTCATTCTAAAATTTTAGTTAACTATTTGGAGTCCTCATGGCACGCGTAACTGTTCAAGACGCTGTTGAAAAAGTTGGCAACCGTTTCGACCTAGTACTGATTGCGGCTCGCCGCGCTCGTCAAATGCAAACTGGCGGTAAAGATGCACTAGTGCCAGAAGAGAACGATAAGCCAACGGTTATCGCTCTACGCGAAATCGAAGAAGGTTTAATTACTAAAGAAGTTCTAGACGCTCGTGAACGTCAAGAACAGCAAGAGCAAGAAGCGGCAGAGCTAGCGGCAGTAAGCAGCATCGCTCACAACCGTTAATTCTGACTTTAGAATTCAACAACCTCCCGGGCCTATAATTTGTATCTATTCGATAGCCTCAAAGACGTTGCCCAAGAATACCTAACAGAGCCTCAGATTGAGGCTCTGCGTCAATCTTATGTGGTAGCGAGAGATGCCCATGAAGGGCAAACCCGCTCTAGCGGTGAACCATACATCATCCACCCTGTCGCTGTGGCTCGTATCTTGGCCGAAATGCGCCTTGATATCGAAACCCTCCAAGCTGCTTTGCTGCATGACGTCATTGAAGACTGTGATGTAACTAAAGAAGATCTCGAAGAGAAATTCGGCAACACTGTCGCAGAATTGGTTGATGGTGTATCTAAACTGGACAAACTCAAATTCCGCGATAGGAAAGAGGCTCAGGCTGAGAACTTTCGTAAGATGGTTCTGGCCATGGTGCAAGATATCCGCGTCATTCTGATCAAACTGGCTGACCGCACGCACAACATGCGTACGCTTGGCGCGCTTCGACCAGATAAAAAGCGTCGTATTGCTCGTGAAACATTAGAAATTTACGCGCCCCTCGCTCATCGTCTTGGTATTCACAATATCAAAACCGAACTCGAAGAGTTGGGCTTTGAGGCGCTATATCCCAACCGCTACCGCGTACTGAAAGAAGTGGTTAAAGCCGCACGTGGTAATCGTAAAGAGATGATCCAACGCATTCACAGCGAAATAGAAGGCCGTCTGCAAGATTTCGGCTTGAATGCTCGCGTCGTTGGTCGTGAGAAAAACCTGTTCTCTATCTATAACAAGATGAAAACCAAAGAACAGCGCTTTCACACCATCATGGATATCTATGCGTTCCGAGTCGTTGTTGATACCGCTGATACTTGTTATCGCGTTTTAGGCCAAGTACACAGCTTGTATAAGCCACGTCCTGGTCGCATGAAAGATTACATCGCGGTACCAAAGGCGAACGGCTACCAATCGCTACACACTTCCATGGTTGGTCCACACGGCGTACCTGTTGAAGTTCAGATCCGTACTGAAGATATGGATCAAATGGCGGACAAAGGTGTCGCGGCACACTGGTCTTACAAAGACAAAGGCGACAAGTCTGGTACCACTGCGCAAGTGAAAGCTCAGCGTTGGATGCAAAGCCTGTTAGAGCTACAACAAAGCGCGGGTAACTCATTCGAATTCATTGAAAACGTAAAATCCGATCTTTTCCCAGATGAGATTTACGTCTTCACACCAAAAGGTCGTATCGTTGAATTACCTTTAGGCGCAACGGCTGTCGACTTTGCCTATGCCGTACATACCGATGTAGGCAACTCTTGTGTTGGCGCTCGTGTTGATCGTAACCCTTACCCATTGAGTAAGGCATTGAAAAACGGTCAGACGGTGGAAATTATCAGTGCCCCTGGTGCGCGTCCGAATGCGGCATGGCTAAACTATGTCGTGACTTCTCGTGCCCGCACTAAGATTCGACAAGTACTGAAAACGATGCGTCGTGAAGAGTCGATTACTTTAGGTCGTCGCCTACTTAATCACGCACTTGGCCGTCACTCGATTGATTCAATTTATCCAGAAAATATCCAAGAAGTCTTGAATGATCTTCGCCTAGAAAGCATCGATGATTTATTGGCTGCTATTGGATTGGGTGAGTTGATGAGCATTGTGATCGCACGTCGTCTCCTTGGTGACACCGAAGAGCTCACAACAACAAGTTCAATCCCAACGGACTCGAAGAAGAAGCTTCCGATTCGTGGCGCAGAAGGCTTATTGCTGACGTTTGCAAATTGTTGTCATCCTATCCCAGATGATCACATCATTGCTCACGTATCGCCTGGTCGTGGTTTGGTTGTTCACCGAGAAACATGTCCGAACGTTCGTGGTTATCAGAAAGAGCCAGACCGTTATATGGCTGTCGCTTGGTCTGAAGACTACGATAAAGAGTTCATTGCTGAACTTAAAGTCGACATGCTTAACAACCAAGGTGCTCTTGCAGAACTGACCAACGTGATCTCGAAAACAGGGTCAAACATTCATGGTCTTTCAACGGAAGAACGTGATGGTCGTTTATACACTGTGACAGTGCTGTTGACGACGAAAGATCGTGTCCACCTTGCTGGTATCATGCGTAAGATTAAGGCAATGCCTCAAGCAACCCGAGTCAGACGCAGAAAGAACTAACCTCTATCGCCACCTACTCTGTTAGGTGGCGATTTTTTATACCTCAATAAATATGAACCTAGAACGTTACAACCGTATTCACCAAGTCCTAAAAACTCGCCAAACTGATCTGACACTTTGTCTCGAAGAAGTACATAAGCCAAACAACGTCTCTGCTGTGATCCGCACCGCTGACGCGACAGGCTTACACAAAGTTCACGCAATTTGGCCAGACAAAATGCGTACGCTGAGCCATACCTCAGCTGGCGCGCGTAACTGGGTTGAAGTGGATACTCACGATTCGATTGAAACTGCGATTACCGAACTCAAAGCGCAAGGTATGCAGGTTTTGGTGACCAATCTTTCGGACACCGCCGTCGATTTTCGCGAGATCGACTACACCAGACCAACGGCAATCATTTTAGGCAGTGAAAAAGTTGGCGCTTCGGAGCAAGCCAAACAGCTTGCCGATCAAGACATTATTATCCCGATGGTGGGCATGGTGCAGTCACTAAACGTATCGGTTGCCAGTGCCGTAATTTTGTATGAAGCGCAACGTCAACGTGAAGCCGCAGGCATGTACGACCGAGAAGAAAGCGCTCTGCCTAAAGAGACAATCAACCGTATTCTCTTTGAACGTGGTCACCCTGTTCTGGCAAAAGTCGCGAAACGAAAAGGGCTCGTTTACCCACCACTCGATGAAGAAGGTCAAATCATCGCCGATGACGCGTGGTGGCAAGAGATGCAAAGCAAGTAACAGACTTTCGTCATCCTGAACGGTGGCGAAGGAGCGTGGTTCAGGATCTAATTCTCAAATATACAGATGCTGATAGTGTTAACTTCAGCGACATACTTGTTGGAAATAGGCTCCTGATGTCGCTAAAGTTCCTCGGAACTATAGTTTATCAGTCAAATCATGACACTAACTAAAGCATGACTATTTTTTCCTGTACAAAAACACAGCTCCATGGTTAACATACTGCAATGTTAACCATTTTCTTGAGCCCTCTATGTCCGCCCAAATGTTATCTGCCGTCCCATTAACCTCCCTTTCTGGAGTTGGCGCGAAAGTCGCAGAAAAACTCGCCAAAGTTGGCTTACATAGCGTTCAAGATTTGCTGTTTCACCTTCCGTTACGCTACGAAGATCGTACTCGTATTTACCCTATTGCCAAACTGCATGCTGGCCTTTGGGCGGCCGTGCAAGGTAAGGTCATGGCAGTCGACACTATCTTCGGTAAGCGCAAAATGCTAACGGTAAAAATCAGCGACGGTAATGGCACTATCACGCTGCGCTTTTTCAACTTTACCGCAGCCATGAAGAACAATTTCACGCAAGGTAAGTTAGTGCATGCTTACGGTGAAATTAAGCGCGGTGGCATGGGTTTGGAAATTGTTCATCCTGACTACAAGTTTTACGTCAGCGAGCAAAAGCCCGATGTAGAACAGAGCTTAACCCCTGTTTATCCCACCACCGATGGATTGCGTCAAATCACATTACGCAACCTTACCGAACAAGCTTTAGCCCTGCTTGATAAAACCGCAGTGCAGGAATTACTTCCAGCGGGGTTGTATGACCATCAAATCACGATGTCGCAAGCGCTGCACACCATTCATCGCCCACCACCAACCATTAATTTAGATGAGTTTGACGAAGGCAAACATCCTGCCCAAATCCGCTTGATCATGGAAGAATTGCTCGCACAAAACTTATCGATGCTGGCGGTGCGTAGCAAAGGTCAGAAGGATTCAGCGCTACCTCTCGGTCCTTGTAATAAACTAAAAACGCAGCTTTTAGCCCAACTGCCTTTCTCTCCTACAAACGCTCAAACCCGAGTCGTACAAGAGATTGAAGCCGATCTAGAAAAACCGCACCCAATGATGCGATTAGTGCAAGGCGATGTTGGTTCGGGGAAAACATTGGTTGCCGCTTTGGCCGCTGTTAGAGCCATTGAGCATGGCCATCAGGTGGCACTCATGGCGCCAACCGAACTATTGGCCGAGCAACACGCTATCAACTTCGCAAACTGGTTTGAAACAATGGGCATTCAAGTCGGTTGGTTAGCGGGCAAACTCAAAGGTAAGGCAAAGGAAGCCGAGCTGGCTCGTATTGCCAGTGGTGAAGCGCAAATGGTAGTGGGTACTCACGCGCTATTCCAAGAGCACGTTGAATTTCATCACCTTGCTTTGGTCATCATTGATGAACAGCACCGCTTCGGTGTCCATCAGCGATTAGAATTGCGTGAAAAAGGCGCAAAACAAGGCGCCTATCCACATCAGCTCATCATGACAGCAACGCCGATTCCGCGAACGTTAGCCATGACTGCTTATGCTGACTTAGAAACGTCGGTGATTGATGAGTTACCGCCAGGTCGAACACCAATCCAGACTGTCGCGATTCCAGATACCAAACGCAATGATATCGTCGAACGTGTCCGAAATGCCTGCTTAAACGAAGGCAAGCAGGCATATTGGGTGTGTACCCTGATTGATGAGTCGGAAGTATTAGAAGCGCAAGCCGCGGCAGATACCGCAGAAGAGCTTCAACGTAAGCTACCGGAAGTAAAAATTGGTCTAGTACACGGACGAATGAAGCCGGCAGAGAAACAAGCGGTGATGCAAGATTTCAAAGACAATAAACTGCATTTGCTGGTCGCAACGACAGTGATTGAAGTTGGTGTGGATGTGCCAAACTCTAGCTTGATGATCATAGAAAACCCTGAACGTCTTGGTTTGGCACAATTACACCAGTTAAGAGGTCGCGTGGGCCGAGGTTCCGTTGCTAGCCATTGTGTGCTGCTGTACCACTCTCCGCTGTCAAAAACCGCGCAAAAACGTCTCGGAGTACTACGTGAAAGTAACGATGGCTTCGTCATTGCGCAGAAAGACCTAGAAATTCGCGGCCCTGGAGAACTATTGGGTACAAAGCAGACAGGTCTTGCTGATTTCAAAATCGCAGACTTAGTTCGAGATCAACGCCTGATTCCCGAAGTTCAGCGTATTGCGCGTCATATTCATGACAATTACCCGACTAACGCAACAGCGATTATCGATCGCTGGTTGGGTGAGCGGGATATTTACTCCAAAGCGTAATGATTGAAAGCGAGCCAAATGGCTCGTTTTTTAATACGCCAAAAGCAAACGTTTGCTTTTTGAGAAAATCTCTCTATAATCGCGCACAAATTTTTAAGTGTGTTAGATCACACTCCACCAACCTGAGTTGACTCTGATTAACAGCAATCACAGGTAACGACGTCAACTCCACCCTGCTCTCCCATTCAGCGAGAACTAGGGAAATATTGCGACTAGCGAGACAAACAATGACAACTTCAAACCGATCTTCGGAACTGGTCTATCAACTCAACGATCGACCACCTTTGCCTCAAACCATTTTTGCCGCACTTCAGCACTTATTGGCGATGTTCGTCGCGGTTATCACTCCGTCACTGATCATCTGTCAGTCTTTGGGTGTACCAGCAGACCAAACGAATACCATCATCAGCATGTCTTTGTTTGCGTCAGGCGTGTCTTCGTTTATTCAAATTCGCACCGTTGGCCCAATTGGCTCTGGTTTGCTCTCTGTTCAAGGCACCAGCTTTAACTTTTTAGGTCCTATTATTGGTGCAGGCCTATCGCTGAAAGCCGGTGGAGCAGACATCAGCACCATGATGGCTGCCATTTTTGGTACGATTTTAGTCGCATCATTTGCAGAAATTTTCCTATCTCGCGTATTGGAGCATGCCCGCCGAATCATCACTCCGCTCGTTTCAGGCATCGTCGTCACTCTTATCGGTCTCACACTGATTCAAGTCGGCTTAGTATCAATGGGCGGTGGCTACGCAGCATTAAATGAAGGAACCTTCGGCAGCTTAGACAAACTTGCTCTGGCTGGGACGGTACTTGGATTAATTGTGATTTTAAACCGCTCGAAAAACCCATACATCCGTGTGGCTTCAATAGTGATTGCGATGCTAGTGGGTTACATCATGGCGTATTTTATGGGGATGGTAGATACTTCTCAGCTAGGCGCAACCGAGATCGTAGCACTGCCCGTACCAATGCAATATGGCTTATCGTTTGACTGGTCTCTGTTCATTCCGCTGGTACTGATTTTCTTTATTACCGCACTAGAGGCCATCGGTGATATTACCGCAACATCTGAAGTGTCTGGTGAGCCAGTAAAAGGCCCAGTGTACATGAAACGTATTAAGGGCGGTGTGTTAGCAGACGGCTTAAACTCTGCAATCGCAGCCGTTTTCAACAGCTTCCCGAACTCAACGTTTAGCCAGAATAACGGCATCATCATGCTAACAGGAGTCGCGAGCCGCTACGTGGGTTACTTTATTTCTGGCATGTTAGTGATTCTTGGCTTGTTTCCTGGCGTCGCTAGCTTTGTTCAGCTGATTCCTGAGCCAGTACTTGGCGGCGCAACGATTGTTATGTTTGGTACGATTGCTGCCGCTGGTGTGCGTATTATCTCTCGTGTTGAGCTCGATCGCCGCGCAATTCTGATCATGGCCTTATCCTTCTCAATGGGACTTGGTATCGCACAAAAACCAGAGATCCTGCAATTTATGCCAGAATTTATTAAGAGTATTTTCTCAACTGGTGTTGCAGCAGGTGGCATCACAGCGATCATTTTAAATCTACTTCTGCCAGAGAAACTGGAAGACGAAGATGAACTTCCTCAGGAAGTGAAAGAGTCTTAAGATTATTGAGAATAAGAAAAGCCCAACCTATTTAGGTTGGGCTTTTTGTTTAAAGGGTGCAGGCCATCGACTTACTTGGTAGGAAAGCTGATTTGAGCGATTAAACCGCCTTCACTGCGATTACGCATCACCACAGAGCCTGAATGCTGGCTGATTATGCGCTTCACAATCGCCAACCCTAGCCCAGTGCCTTCACTACCGCGAGCGGTGTCACCACGCGTAAAGGGTTCAAATAACCTCGCGATTTGAGAATGCTCGATACCCGGTCCGTTGTCCTCTACTGAAATCCACACTAGCTGCTTATCTGCTGTCACACCAGTGCTGATTTTGACCCAGCCATTGCCATAACGTAGCGCATTCACAACTAAGTTACTGATCGCCCGCTTAATCGCAATCGCGCTTCCTTTGGCTGGCGGCAAGTTAAGATTAAGATCTGTTTCAATTTCAACCTCATAGCCACCTTCAGAACTGGCGACGTCACTGGCAATCGTACTGATATCAACCGCTTCAAACGATTCTTGGTTCACCGGTTTGAGATAATCCATAAACTGACTGATGATCTCATTACATTCTTCCGTATCGCTAATGATCCCCTCCGCAAGATAGCTGTCCTCAGGAGACATCATTTCTGTCGCTAGGCGAATACGCGTCAGAGGCGTTCGTAAGTCATGGCTAATCCCCGCCATTAATAAGGCTCGGTCTTCTTCTAGCTCTTGAATACCTTTCGACATTTGATTAAAGGCTCGAGTTACAGAGCGAATCTCCGATGCGCCTTTCTCTGCTAAGGGGGGCGGGATCTCACCTCGACCGACGTCTTTCGCGGCTCTCTCTAAAGCCAAAAGTGGACGGTTTTGCAAACGAATAAACAACCAACCACCAGCAATGATCAGCAGCGCCATAATCAAGCTGTTACGAAACAGCGGTGCAAAATCTTCTTCTTGCAGCTCAGATAAAGGAATACGAATGATGGAGTTCGGCAACTTTTCGATCTGCATCCACAAGATGTAACTTTCATCGCCAAGCAATAAGCGCACTTCGGTGGGCGAACCTAGCTCTTGGCTCATTTCTTCAGACATCAAATCAATCGACATCGCGTGATGAAATTCAACCGCTTTATCGCTGTCAAGGCTGTGAACCGTCACCCCTAGTCTTTCCAATAATTGACGCCTTAATGGTGCATCAGACTTTAAAGGTCCTTCATCATCAAGCACCAAATTGAGCTCATGGGCGAGAATTTTATTGAACTGCTGCAAACTCGGCATCAACGCGTAGTTAAAAACGGCGTAGTAAGAGAAAACTTGGCTCGCGAGAAGCAAAGAGATGAACAGCAGAATAGATTGTGTCAGTGAACTTCGGATGCGCATGGAACGTTCCTAGTGGTCCTAATCGCGAAATTTCAGCCTTCAAAGGGAAGGTAATGAAGGCTGAAGTTGCTATAGCCAAGTGCTGGCTATGGAGTGAAGAGATTACACCTCTTTGCCGTCAGGGACGAAAACATAACCTAGGCCCCACACGGTTTGAATGTAGCGCGGCTTGCTCGGATCGTCTTCTAACATGCGACGTAAACGTGAAATTTGTACGTCAATAGAACGTTCCATTGCAGAATATTCACGGCCACGCGCCATGTTCATCAATTTGTCTCGTGACATTGGCTCACGTGCATTCATCACGAGCGCCTTTAGGACAGCAAACTCTCCAGAGGTGAGTGGCATTGCCTCATCACCGCGGAACATCTCGCGAGTGCCTAGATTGAGTCGGAACTCCCCGAACTCCACCACTTTTTCTTCCGTGCTTGGTGCACCCGGCAACTCTACGGTTTGGCGGCGTAATACTGCCTTGATGCGAGCCAACAATTCGCGTGGGTTAAACGGTTTTGGCAAATAATCATCCGCCCCTACCTCAAGACCTACGATGCGGTCCACTTCATCACCTTTCGCGGTGAGCATTAAGATTGGCAACATATTGTTCGCGTGGCGTAGACGACGACAAATTGACAAACCGTCTTCACCTGGCAACATTAGGTCCAGCACCATTAAGTGAAAGTTTTCGCGCGTTAGTAGGCGATCCATCTGTTCGCCATTGGCGACACTTCGTACCTGAAAACCTTGCTCAGAAAGGTAACGCTCCAATAGAGCACGTAAACGAGCATCGTCATCAACCACTAAAATTTTATGATTTTCTTGCATTGAAACATCCTTTCAGAAGCGTCTATTGTCGAAAATGTATCACTGTTTTTCCTAACGTGCTCAAGCAAATTGTTACTCTTTTTATCTTAAGCGCTTTATTCTCTCTCTAGCAGGTATTTTCAGCACCTACTATTGACCATAATTCCATTCCAGTTCACGTTTGGCCTCAAGCAGCTCTTGCTGTGCCTCAGCCAGCTTGTGACGTTTTTTCTCAATTTTGTCTGCTTTCCCTGAATGCTGAGCTTCGACTAATTCTTCCTCTCGCTCCTCAACTTCTTTAGTCTTTTCTTCCACTTCTGTTTGCAGCTCTTGGCGCAGCTCACCTTCCGAGCATTCATTCTGGATAGCGGAAAGTGCTTGCTCCAAGCCTTTAATGCGATGCTCATTACCTTGCGCTTTTGCATACTCAAGCTGCTGCTCTACCGCTAACTCTTTAGCGTCACAGCCTTTCACTTCATCTTGAGCAAAAACTGAAAGTGAGAAACCTATTGTTAGTGCAGCACTACACATGACTGCTTTGTTCATTTTACTTCTCCGAGAAAGGCACCATGCCTTTATACCAAATATTCTGACATTGAGACCCAAGTCACTCCTAGTGAACTTCATGAGACTTGAATCGGTGATAAAGCCTCAGTCTTCCGAGGCCGGTTGAGTATATTCAATTGAGTTGATGAACCACTCTTTTTCACCTTCTGGGGTGCGTACCGTGAACTCTTCATCCACTTGTTTTTTCAACATCGCTCGCGCCATAGGTGAATCGATAGAGATGTAGTCTTTCGCATCGCCATAAATCTCTTCAGGCCCGACAATACGAAACTTTTTCACTTCTCCTGCCTCATTTTCTATTTCCACCCATGCACCAAAAAAGACTTTGCCTTCTTGTTGCGGAGAATAGTCAACGATCGTGACTTCTGGCAGGAATTTACGAAGGAAGCGGACACGACGGTCGATCTGACGGAGTAAACGTTTATTGAAGGTGTAATCCGCATTTTCTGAGCGATCGCCCAGGCTCGCCGCCCAAGTGACGATCTTGGTGATTTCCGGGCGCTTTTCATTCCAAAGGTAATCATGCTCTTGTTTGAGTTTGTTGTAACCTTCTCGTGTAATCAGCTTAGTTTTCAAATTAACTCCTATCTCAACTAAAAAATGCTGCTCTTTGGCAGCATTAAGGAGATGATATACCCAAAGATCCAATGTTGTTCAGGCTTTGGGTATCAAGGTGATAAGGCGGCCAGAGTGTTACTTTTCGTAATCCGGTTTTTGCGTCACGATGTAATTCGTATCACTCGAAACAACCGCGCCATGTTTTAGGAAGTTTTTACCTAAAATCATGCTGTAATGGAAGCGACCTCGGTCCTGTAAGTTGACTCGGATCTTCTTCTCTAATTCGCCAAGCTTAACATGCATTTCAACCACAGGGCGTACGTTCGCTTTCTCGCCTTTCTTCGCTTTAATACGCATGACATCAACAACAGGCTTGGTAAACGCCTGTTTCATGCCAAGATCGTTCTCATAGGTAAAGCTCACCATGTCTTTGCCGTCTTTCTTAAACTGCTTGATGTTCTTAGCATTGATTGAGCTTACATCTGCACCCGTGTCTAACTTCACAGGGAAAGACATCCCCTCAACTTCAGCCACTTCGATATGGCCAGCTTTGAAAAGTGGCCTTGCATCTAGTAGATGGTCTGCGCGAGTGTTCAGCAACACACCACCCTTGGCTATGTCATGACCAAAGACGAAAAAGGGTTGAGTGTCACCCTCATCAAGCACATCGAGCGCAAACTTCATTGATGTGTCTTTTCTACCGAGAAGAAAGTCTCCTTCGACAACAGGGCGAACCGCGCTGCCAACCTTGAGCTTTTTCAACACTGGTTTGGTGATTTTTTCTTCTTTCCCCTCATCGTTCATTAAATAAAACGTGACGGATTCATCCTTACCTTTTTCTGTTACTTCAAACCCATTTACACGCAGTAATGGCGTTTTCACAGTAAAAGTGGGGTAAGCAGGGACGGTATAACCATCAATGGTGACCTGTTCTTCTGGTGAAACGACAAGAGGTTTTGATTTGAGTGCGCTTTTGAACGTTTTTTCTACGCCACCCAGTAGATTTTCTCTGTCCGTATCAATAACAAAGTGCTGACTCGCGACGTCCCGACCTAAGCGAATTTGCGAACTGAACTTACTGCGATCACGCAGATACACCAACCAACGTTGAGTTTCATTTTCGCCGACTTTGACGGGTAAATAGACTAAAGGGCGCTCGCTTTTGGTCGTTTTCAGCATTCGTACCAAGGGTAATGTCATTGGATGACGCTTGCCATTCTCGCCCTCTAACATAAAAGAGACTTCGTTATGCTTTTTGTCTACCTTGATGTCCAGTGCATGGACGTTGGTATAACGGCTAGAAGTTGAGATGCTGATCTTATATGGCACACCTTCGACTTCAACCGTCTCTTTTTTGCCAATCATTTTTGCGCGTGGCTGTTCTTGAAGGTAATCGTAACCAGCGAAGACCCATGCGTTATCATCGAGATAGGTTTTACCAATCAAGATAGGAGAAGAGAATTGCGTACGCTTGGTCAGGTTCACTTCCGTATCAACGGTGTGACCAGCGATTGTCATCGGCATTTTTATTGTCGGGCGTAGGATGGGCTTTTTGCTTGTTCGACTGCGAATCGCGCTCACTCTTTCCAGATCATCGGTAATCTGTATTTCCTTCCCTGTATAAGGGTGAGGAACCGTAAAGCTAACCTTTACTTGATATGGCTTAAAGCTGTCGGCGTCCCACTTTGCCTTCGTACCACCTAAGTCATCGACAATCGCCCAAAGTAACTCGTTATCTTTCAAATCTTGGTAATCTGGGTGTGAGCTACTGACATGGATATTCTCCGCATGCATCGATGTCGTATCTGCACCAGTATCAATCTTGCCAATAAATGGCACCGCTTTTAGTTCCGGAATGTCACTGTAGTAGACGCTCTCCACACGCCCTAGTACCAATTTGTTATCGAGCTGATAAACGGGAGCTTGTGTGGTTCCTGAGATAGACTGCGCCCAACTAAGCGGGGCGACAAGTAAGGCACTCGTAAGCGCTAACGCCAAAGACATTTTTTTCATCATGATTATCCGTATAAGCCGAGGTACATTTAGTGATATCAACAACCGTGGAATTAGGTTAGTCGATAACTGCGGATATAAGTTCTCAATTTAATTACAGTTTTGACATAAATCTGACTGATGTCCACCAGCGCCCGGTAAATTTTTGCCTCGTTAATTTAAAACATTGCAAATTCTTCGAACGACCCCAATGTTCTATACAACCAAAACCGAATTAAAAGAGAAAACACGGATGAGCCAAGCTATCTGTCGCATGATTGCTCAAGAACTGAATGTTCGCCCAGAGCAAGTCAACGCCGCTGTCACCCTAATTGATGATGGCAACACTGTCCCTTTTATTGCACGTTACCGCAAAGAGGTGACGGGGGGCCTTGATGATACCCAGCTTCGTACTTTGGACAGCCGTCTGTCTTACCTTCGTGAAATGGATGATCGCCGTCAAACCATCCTCAAATCAATCCAAGAGCAAGGCAAACTGACGCCAGAGCTAGAACAAGAGATCGCGCAGGCAGACAGCAAAACTCGTCTTGAAGACTTATACCTACCTTACAAACCCAAGCGTCGTACGAAAGGTCAGATCGCGATTGAGGCTGGTCTTGAGCCGCTCGCAGATCAGCTTTGGAATCACCCACAAACCGAGCCAGAAAGCGAAGCAAGCAAATACCTTGATGCAGACAAAGGCATCGCAGACACCAAAGCTGCATTGGATGGCGCTCGCGCGATCATCATGGAGCGCATCGCAGAAGACGCAAACTTACTGGAAAAAATTCGCAACCACTTAAATCGCAATGCGGAACTGGTCTCACGAGTCGTTGAAGGCAAAGAGCAAGAAGGCGAGAAGTTTAAAGATTACTTCAACCACAACGAGCCCCTAAGCAAAGTGCCATCGCACCGAGCACTGGCGATGTTGCGTGGCCGTAACGAAGGCTTCCTGACATTGGCGATGAACGCTGATCCAGAACAGGAAGAAGGCGCTCGTCAGTCTTACTGCGAAACGATTATCGCCGACCATTATGGCGTAACGCTAAGCAGCGCACCTGCGGATACCTGGCGTAAGCAAGTGATCAGCTGGGCATGGCGCATCAAAGTATCGATGCACATGGAAACCGAGCTAATGGGCGCAATGAAAGAGCGCGCTGAAATCGAAGCGATTGAAGTATTCGCCACTAACCTAAAAGACTTGTTGATGGCAGCACCGGCTGGCCCTCGTGCAACACTTGGTCTCGATCCGGGTCTGCGTACAGGTTCAAAAATCGCGGTTGTCGACTCAACAGGTAAAGTGCTTGCAACCGAAACCATCTACCCTCACCCACCACAAAAACAATACGACAAGTCAGCACAAATCGTTGAGCAGTTGGTGCGTAAGTACAACGTGGATTTGATTGCGATTGGTAACGGTACGGCTTCACGTGAAACCGACAGCTTTGTCGCAGACGTCATCAAACGTGGCAACCTGAAAGTTCAGAAGATCATAGTAAGTGAAGCGGGGGCTTCGGTTTACTCAGCGTCTGAGCTTGCAGCAAAAGAGTTCCCGAATATGGACGTATCACTGCGTGGTGCAGTGTCGATTGCACGTCGTTTGCAAGATCCATTGGCTGAACTCGTGAAAATTGATCCGAAATCTATTGGTGTGGGTCAATACCAGCACGATGTAAGCCAATCTATGTTGGCAAAACGCCTAGATGCGATTGTGGAAGACTGTGTAAATGCGGTTGGTGTTGATGTGAACACCGCTTCTGCCGCACTATTAACACGCGTAGCAGGCTTATCAAGCACCATCGCGCAGAACATTGTCGACTTCCGCGATGAAAACGGTCGCTTTGAAGCACGTACAACCTTGAAGAAAGTACCTCGTTTAGGTCCTAAGGCGTTCGAGCAGTGTGCGGGCTTCCTACGAATCATGGATGGTAAGAACCCACTTGATGCGTCTGCGGTTCACCCAGAAGCGTACCCAGTAGTCAAAGCGATTTCTGAGAAGAACAACAAAGATATCAAAGCACTGATTGGTGATTCAAGCTTCCTTAAAGGTCTGCATGCGGTCGATTACACCGACGATAACTTTGGCGTTCCAACCATTACAGACATCATCAAAGAGCTGGATAAGCCGGGTCGTGACCCACGTCCAGAATTCAAAACGGCGACGTTTGCAGAAGGTGTAAACTCGGTATCTGACTTGGAACCGGGCATGATTCTAGAAGGCGTGGTGTCTAACGTAGCCAACTTCGGTGCCTTCGTTGATATCGGCGTTCACCAAGATGGTCTTGTGCATATTTCTGCACTGACAGATCGTTATGTGTCTGACCCACGTGAAGTGGTGAAAGCAGGCGACATCGTCAAAGTGAAAGTGATGGAAGTGGACGTGCAGCGTAAGCGCATTGGTCTATCGATGCGTATGAAC
The DNA here is from genome assembly GCF_033339475.1 of Vibrio sp. 2304. NCBI lineage: Bacteria > Pseudomonadati > Pseudomonadota > Gammaproteobacteria > Vibrionales > Vibrionaceae > Vibrio > Vibrio sp. 2304. Next base: position 242,022 of record NZ_JAWOUQ010000006.1, read on the forward strand.
GACGAACCGGGTCAAGACAACCGCAGCCAACGCTCATCAGCAGCGCCACGTCGTAATGACCAACCGCAACGTCGTCAGCCTCGCCGTGATGACTCGTCATCTAACAGCGCAATGGGCGGTGCGTTTGCTGCAGCGTTTGCTAAAGCGAAAAAGTAACCTTACCTAGGCTTCACCGCTAACGAGCTTTCATAACTAAAAAGAAAACGCTCCAATCAGTCAACCTGCTTGGAGCGTTTTTGTTTGAGTAGGATATTGAGTCGTCATAATACTGCTATCACTTCTGACGGGGTATGGGGAGCGACTGCATGACCATAATGAAACTTGATCACCTTCCTGCGCTTTTCCATTAATCCTTCATTGATCGCAGCATCCAAAATGCGCTTTGGTAAGCGAAAGCGGATCGCGTAGCCTTTCCCCTGGTCTTCACTATACGATTTGAGCGCAAGCAAACTAAAAAGCCGTTCTAGTGTATCTTCCGGCTCTTCTTGATAACGCGTGTCGACTTCCGTTTCCATATCATAATCAGGATGCTCTGAAGGATCCCAAGAAGACTGACGTCGGCGCTTGTCATCACCTTTTACTTTTCGCTCTGCATTGGTTTTGGCCAATGCGACCGTTGGCGTTACAGGCTCTCGGACTTTATTGTCGCGAGCTGCTTGTTCCGTCTGCACATTCACGGATGGGGCGATCAGTGGCACACTTACGTTGGTCGGTGACACAATCATTGCGAACCCTCCTCAGAGTCGCCCAACTCGTCAATATGGCTTAGCTTTATTGGCTAATAAAACCTCACCAGCCTTTATATCGACCACTTTTTAAACAACTTGAGGTGTTTCCGCTCGCACTTGCTCAATCGTGAGCAAACTCTCGGATTTGAACACAAAATTCGTCATGTTCGGTGATAAAAGGCGCATGAGAGGACTGATTAAAAACAAACTGCTGGGTATGAGGCAACTGTTCACTTAAATCGTTAGCTACTTTAATTGGCACCAACCCATCTAAACGGCCATAAAGACGCAACATTGGAACAGAAAGAGACGTCAACGCATCGCGCAGATCCACATCAGCAAGGATGTTTAGCCCAACCAACAGCGATTCAGGGTTTGGCTGAGGGCGCGATAGTATCGCTTGCTTGAGCTGTTTAACGTCTTTACGCGCTGATGGGCTGCCCATCGCTTGCAACGCCATAAAGCGCTCAATGGTCAGTGAGAAATCTTCTAGCAACTGAGAGGTGAACGCACTCAGTACATTCGATTGAATGCCGCGCCACGGTTTTTCTGCGGCAAATTTAGGTGAGCTGGCAACCGTAATCAACTTAGCCACGCGCTCGGGCATATTTAATGCCACATGCGTCGCCACTAAACCTCCGAGGGACCAACCAAGCCAAATCGCTTTCTCTGGCGCACCTTGCACCACCAAGTTAGCAATATGGTCTAAATCTTCAGCATGAGATTCGGCGCTATGTCCGTACCCCGGAAGGTCAACCACATGAACTCGGAAATAAGGTTGAAGAGACTCGACTGTCTGCTGCCATACCGCACCATTCATGCCCCAACCATGCAGTAACACCAAATCTGGTCCCTGACCAAATGACTGCCAGTGTAATTTCGTGCTCATGCTCTCAATCTCTCCCACTTATTTTATTCCCTACGGCTTCAGCCAAGCGTTAGGCTGAGTAAAATATCACCATGAATAAACGCTATGTTATCTCATCACTGGCAAAACATCATGCATCGCGTATTGAGCAGTCAATGCGGCCTGTGTCGGTTCCCTATTCAAACACCAAGCCACACAAATACTCTGCGCTGGTGCGAGCACTGTTTAAAATACCTAACTCCGGTAAAACGATGTCAACGCTGCGGTTTATCATTACAGAAAGAAGAAATGAGTACGGATAGTATTTGTGGTGAATGTCTTTCAAAGCCACCGCCATGGCAAAGGCTATACACGTTAGGCGATTACGACTTTCCCCTTTCACGGGAAGTACAACGCTTTAAAGATCACGGAGAGTCTTGGCATGTAAAAGCATTAACCGAGCAACTGGCACAGCGCATCACCACGCCAGCTCCAATCATTACCAGTGTGCCATTGCACTGGCAGCGTTACCTGCGCCGGGGTTTTAATCAAAGTGATGTTTTAGCCCGACACCTCGCCAAGCAATTGCAGACTAATTTTGATGCGAAGGTCTTTCGTCGAGTAAGGCTCGCCCAATCACAGCGTGGTAATACCAAAACAAGCCGTGAACAAAACTTAAAAGGCGCGTTTATTCTCAATAAGCGCCCTCACTCTTCCCATGTTGCCATCGTCGATGATGTAGTCACCACAGGCAGTACCGTCCGACAATTATGTCATTTACTACTTGAAGTTGGCGTAGAAAGCATCGATATTTACTGCATCTGCAGAACACCTGCTCCTCGTTCTCTCTAGATCGCTTCGCCATGCCTTAGCATCAAAAAGACTAGACCCATACGTCAACAAGAGTAGAATAGCAGCAGTAACCTACAAATTTACTCGGGTATTCGTCGTGTCAAATATTACTATTACAGAAACTGCGCAAACGCATTTCGCTAACCTTTTAGGTCAACAACCTGAAGGCACTAACATTCGTATTTTCGTTGTGAACCCAGGTACACAAAACGCTGAGTGTGGCGTGTCTTACTGCCCACCAGAAGCAGTAGAATCGACCGACACTGAACTCTCTTACAGCGGTTTTTCAGCTTACGTGGATGAGCTGAGCCTGCCATTCCTTGAAGACGCTGAAATCGATTTTGTTACCGATAAAATGGGCTCTCAGCTAACGCTAAAAGCACCTAACGCTAAAATGCGTAAAGTTGCGGACGACGCACCACTGGTTGAGCGCGTTGAGTACGTTATCCAAACCCAAGTCAACCCACAGCTTGCTGGCCACGGTGGTCACGTAAACTTGGTTGAGATCACTGAAGACGGTGTTGCAATTGTTGCATTTGGTGGCGGTTGTAATGGCTGTTCTATGGTTGACGTAACACTAAAAGAAGGCATCGAGAAAGAGCTGCTAAACCAGTTCATTGGTGAACTAACCGCAGTTCGTGATGCTACAGAACATGACCGTGGTGATCACTCTTACTACTAAGAGTAAACACTGTCAGAAAATGGGAGGCTTCGGTCTCCCATTTTTGTATCGATACTGAGGTGATGCTGAGATGCTTAGCTCGACTCGTAAAATCCGCTAGAAACTCAGGCGGAGTTCTCATATATTAAGAATCTTACGCATCTCGTAAACGCCAACGACACCAAGGAGCCAGCGTCATGCCGAAACGAACCCCACCAGAGATACTCTCATGCCAGACGGTTGCAAAATCCAAACTGTTTGCTGTGGAAGCGCTCGACCTTCGTTTTTCCAATGGTGAGCATCGTACTTATGAGCGTATGAAGCCAAGTGGACGAGATGCTGTAATGGTGGTTCCTGTAACAGAACAAGGCGATTTATTACTGGTGCGTGAATACGCCGCTGGAACTGAACGTTACGAGCTAGGTTTCCCAAAAGGGCTGATTGACCCAGGAGAAACACCACACCAAGCTGCGGATCGTGAGTTAAAAGAAGAAATCGGCTTTGGCTGTAATCAGTTAACCCCGTTGAAACAAGTTATCCTCGCGCCATCTTACTTTTCGAGCAAAATGACTCTATTTTTAGGACAGGCGCTTTATCCAGAGAAGCAAGAAGGCGATGAGCCTGAACCACTGGAAATTGTGCGTTGGCCACTTGCGCAAGCCGAAGAGTTATTAACTCACATGGATTTCTGTGAAGCACGAAGCATCACAGCGCTAATGTTGGCACTGAAACACTTACCAAACACCACTCACAAGCATAACCAATAACGGTCATTAGAACCGAATAACACTGTGAGTAAGGACTATCACTTATGCCAATGACAAAAGATCTATCTCACCTACTTCCTCAAGTCATCGAGATTGCCCGCAGTGCTGGGCAAATGATCCTCGAAATATATGAAAAGAAGCAATACGAGGCCTACACCAAAAGTGACGAAACTCCCGTAACAAGTGCAGATATTGCAGCTCACAAGTTCATCACTGAACGCTTGAGTGATCTGACGCCTGACATTCCCGTGTTGTCAGAAGAAGACGCAGACATAAGCTTAGAGCAACGCGCTCAGTGGGAACGTTATTGGTTAGTCGACCCTCTTGATGGTACTCAAGAATTCATCGCTCGCAGTGGTGACTTTGCCACTATTATCGCGTTGGTCGACAACAATCGACCAACCATGGGCGTCGTTTACGGTCCTGTATCTGGCGTGACTTACTACGCTTATAATGGCAAAGGCGCCTGGAAAATTCCCGACATGTCGGACAGCGTCAAAATCCATACACACAAACACGAACAGCCAGAGCAAAGCATCGCAATTGCTATTAGTCGTCGCCAAGACATCAATCGTATTACTAACCGTATGAGCAGCGCCTGGAATTACGACTTAATACCGCTCGGTTCTGCGGCATTGAAAGCATGCCTCGTCGCGGAAGGGGCGGTAGATTGCTATCTCCGACTAGGTCCAACAGGTGAGTGGGACACCGCTGCGACACAATGCATTGTTGAAGAAGCTGGCGGACGTATTCTCAGCACGCAATTAGAACCGCTGTCATATAACGAGCGGGAAACACTAGAAAACCCGAATTTTATTGTTCTTGGTGATGCGGATTTACCTTGGAATGAGATTTTACAACGCAAAGATTAAGCGCCCTATCGGTAAAATTTAGAGCACAAAATTCTAGCAATAGAAAGGCCACGAATATCTTCGTGGCCTTTTCTTTTTGACCTTCTGTACAGCACTTGGAGTATTTGGCCTACTATGTTCCAATTGCCTGTAAAGCTGAACGAAAGAAAACAAATCAATTAAAAATCATGGTTTTAAATTTCCATTCATTCCCAATGTACAGCGAATAGAGGTTTTAGCTTACAATGATCCAAAAGCAAAAAGAGCTGCACAATAGCAGCTCTTTTAAGATATTGGATTTTGTCACGATAGGTTAGAAGCGCCCTTGGTAGTTAAACTCATATTGACCTTGAGCATTCGGCTTACCCAACCATTTCAGTTGCTCCCCCATGCTGGATGGGAACTCTGCACCAGGTTTGAACCACGCTTTGGTTGAGTACCGTTGATTAGGCATCAGTTCAGCGGAAAACGCCGCAGAGACTTGTTTGCTGCTCTGCTCACCAGTTGCCGTCAATACACTATCCTGACAGTTTATATCGGCAATCACAGGACCGAGATCTAAGCTGCCAACGGGGCTTTGAATACCACTGGCATTCCATACTAAAGTGCCTTCACCGTTCTTACACCAAGGCGCAGCATAAGTCGCATGACGAATATTCAGCTCAAGCTGCCCATCAACACCAACAGGCACAGGGAGGCGCGCTTGCTCAACAACTTTTACCGCCGGAATTGAGGCAACTAAGTTTTTGGCATAAGGGCCATCACTTAAGCTATAGCCGACAAAACCGCGCCCACGAACGTCCATTTCACTACCACGACCAAAGCGCACAGCAAACTCAGTTTTACCTGTCAGTAGACTCGACCATTGGAAATCCCAATTAACTTCTCCAAGGTTCTGGCGCTGCCAACGAATACTAGCAGCTTGACCTTGCCATACCGAACCGTTGGCTCCTTGAATGTCCAGGCCTCTCACTGTTGGTGCTTGTTGTAACACCCAAGAGACTGGTAATCCCATTAAAAGACTGACTGAAAAAAAGACGATAAAGATAACAACGTAAAGTACTGCTCGCTTCACCTTAACCTCGCTTAAACTGAAGGCGGTTTACATCGATCATGCCCGCTTGCTCTGTTCGGTCGATATCTAAAAATTCGACTTCAATACCCTGTTGCTCTTTCAAGTAACGTAACCAATCCACTAGTTGATTAAACGCGAGTGGTTTGATCCACACTTGAACGCTCTCATTACGAGGTTGTACGCGAATCAACTCAACTTTATAACGACGAGCTGAAGAAGAAACCAACTGATTCAACGGTTGACTAGAGTAGCTCACACCGCTGCTTTTTCGCAGTGCAGTGATGCCATCCGCTTTATCTTGTACCCAAGCTAGCAACTGTTTTTCGCTTTGAATACGTGACTGAGCTAGCTCCGCACGTTGGCTCATTGGCTGTAATAAACCCCAATAAATAATACCGATAACGGCAATAGCGCCACATCCCATGACCAAACGCTGCTCACGCTGCGAGATGCTGCTCCACCAAACCTGAGCTTGAGAAATTAAGTTTTTCATCATCACCTCACAAACGCTTCAAAACAAAGCTGCCAACCACAACGTTATCGCTACGGTTCAACTGACCTTGCTCAACATTAAACTTCTCTGCCAATTTCACACGAGCCTGCTCAAAAGGTTGGAAGTCTGAACTACGAGCCTGAATACGTACTTCGCCACGTTGTCCGTCGTATTTAAAGCTAGTGATCTCCAAGTCGCTGACCTGACCAAGCGTCGCGGGTAATGCCGCCAACCATGACAACATTGCCTGCTGACCACTTCCACCAGATAAGCGGCGCTCTTCATCATCCATTTGTCGTTTGAGGTAACTAACGGTAGGAATGCGTCGTTTATTTGGGAACACCTGGCGGAAAATACGCTCACTCTCCTCACGATACGCTTGAGCTTGTGCTTCGTACTTGTGGACCACGAGCAACTGCTGCGCAACCATGACGACGATAAGCACCCCCGCAGCAATGGTGGCTTTTTGCCAGAGCTTCCAGTATTTACCCCAAGAAGATTTCGGCTTGAAGATCCCAGTCAGCAAATTGACTTTGCTTTCTGTCACCCCCTTCGCCAGTAAAGCCATCGTCATTTCTTCTGGTTGCGGATCCCATATTTCAGGTAACGCAGATTCCGGGACCGAGCTAAAGCAATCGAGCTTCCAACCTTCATGATTTTGTAGATAAGAAGAGAGGTAAAGGTCTAACCAAGAAGCGTCGACAACCGCGCCCTCTGTCGCAGAGTGACGAATTAGCCATTGCTCGCCAATCATTGCAGCACTGCTGTGATCTCCACGAACCGGTAACGCAAGCACATCGGGTAAAATGCGTTTAATGGCGATACCTTGGCTTGAGAAACGTTGCAGTACAGTCTGAATCCAAGCACGTTCAACTGCGCAAATCTGCGCTTTATCCGCTTGTTTACCCAACACGCTAAAGTGCAGGCCATCAACGTCCTGAGCAACTTCGTCTTCCACTAAGTACGGTAACATAGCCTCGAATTGGCGTGTTGCACCAGGTGGTATATCCACTTGCGTCAGGACTACATCATTACTCGCCAACAGCGCCACAACTTGGCGCTGACCAGCATATGAGACCAATTCATCTAAGTGTTCCCACCCGGCGATTTCACCGCTAGCAATCACTTCCTGTTGATCTGTCGACCACACCACCCAAGGAATGGTACTTTGTTGTTCGCTACTCAGCCGAACGGTCAGAAACTCGCTCACTGATCCCTCCAAAACGACGGCGAACTACGGTCACCGTTTCTCTATTTGTACTTTGCAAAAGGCTTCGGATACGTACACGTGATTCATCCACCAACACTTGTGCATCCAATTCAAAAAAGGCGCTATCCACACCCAAATAGCCTTTGGCGTTTTTCTTTACATCTTCACTTAAGCCAGCCATTTCTGACTCTGCTAAAAATTCATCAATGCTATCCCACCCATCAAATGGGCGTTTTTCAATTAGCTGAATCGCATCACTACTGCTTAAGTTTGGTGAGAACATTGCCACCAAAATCGGAGCTTGCTCAACATCAATCGTATTCACGTTTAAACGCCAGTCATCACTTGGTAATGCACAGACCAGCGGCTCCAATTTTTGGAAAATTTCACCACTCACCTGATAGACAGCCCGTAACTCGGAAGCATCTGCCATCCAACCATTTGATGCTAAATAGGAAGGCTTCATCGCTTCATATGTGCTGTCTTCAACCCCAGTAGTCGAACGGACAGAGTCGTCAGCATCAATGTATTCCCAAGTAGAGTCTGCAATGATTTCTGCTTGATATGGCTCGACATCCAACTCTTCTAATAAGCGCTGCAATACATTCACTAAATATGGTCTTGTAATTTGCTGACCCGTTGGTTGCACACGACTCAATACATTTAGATTAAAGCACGCTTGCTTGTCTCTAATTCGTCCCGCCGCTTGACCATAATCTAACGGATAGACTTGCTCTTTTATCGCCCACGGTTGACTCATATTAATCGTGTCGGTGTCTTTATAACTTTGTTCGATACCCACTTTTGCTAGCGCCTCGACGCCAAGGCTGTACCAGTACGCTTGCTGGTAATTGATTTGATTAGCGCCTCGCTGAAACTGCAAGAACAAACGTTCTGACATACTGGCAGCAACCGTCGCCATAATCGCCAGCAACATCAACACTATAATCAAAGCAACACCGCGCTGACGGTTAACCATTATTGCTGTCTCCTGAACTTTCCTCTTTCTGACTCAATGTGCCATCAGGAGTGAGATAAGTGCGGACAATTTCTCCATAGTCTTTGAGAGTGAGAACAACAGAAACCGCTTTCGGCAGCGCTTTTTCTTCAGCCCACTCTTTTTTCCATTGCTTACCATCATAGAAACGCATATCAAATGACTCGACCTGCGTTAGCAATGGAGTAACAGTACCTTGTTGCCCAACCGGCGTATCAGGATAGCGCCACCATACTCGCTGCAGTGTTTCTTCTTTTAAGCGATAGCCAACCTTGGTTACTTCTCCACGAGGGAACTGCTGCTGAGGGTTGTGCCAACCTAAACGGGCAAACATCAGTCCTTTGGTATCGGAGTCCAACAGGTAATCGGACCAAAAAATTAGCCGGCTAGCAGGCTCTTCACCATTAGTACGTGTTTGACGCATCGCCATTTGACGAAAATCGTTATCCATCATAACCATGGCACGCTGAATTTCGTTTAAGCGTTGGGTTCGTTCTTGTGATAGCGCATTGCTACGCTGTACTTGCGATACCACTTGGTACGCTGCGACACTTAAACTGGCAAAGATGGCAATCGATACCAACACTTCAATAAGTGTAAAACCTTTTACCCTTTGGCGCGTGTTTGCGCGGGGATGATTATTGCGCCACATAGCTTCGTACCGTTAATACAGGGCTCGCGCTTTTCTCTACCGAGACGCTCACATCAAATGCTTTCAGCAATGGCTGCGTCGTGGCGACTGGCGTGACTTTCCAGAACCAAGTGCGTCCTGCCAGCTCTTCTGTGCCGTTTTTCGCTTTGAGTTCTCCGGTATTCAACATCACATTTGCCATCTGATTATCCACAACCATGGCTGCAAACATTTTTTCTTCTAAATAACTGATTGTATTAATATGCTGGCTCACGGAGCGAATGACACTGATGGCAGCGGTGGCGAAAATTGCCAGTGCGACCAATACTTCCAGTAAGGTCATGCCTCTCGTCCGGCGATGACTCAAATTTGGGCGAGCTTGCTTAAAATTGCGCATTCTCATCCTCTTTCACTTCTTCGCCCGGAGCTAATAACAAAATTTGTCCACTTTCTTTGCCAATGACTCGCCAACCGTCATTAAAGGCATCACCATTTTGCGGAAAAAAAGACAGGGTAAATGGCGTGACTTCGGCGCTGGAAAATATAAACACTTGCGGTGGCTCAATTTTCTTTTCGTCTTCTTCTTCTGCGAACATGTCTTCATCAAAAAGAGAACCTGGTTTGAATAAGCGCTCATCATTATCCCAAGCACCACCTCCGAGCTCGAGTTGTAGCGTAATATCTTCTTCTAGCTTGGTTTTGCTCGGAATCTGCTTTAATTTCAGAGGCTGCCAACCTTCTGAGGTTAAACTCAGTAGAGCGTAGGTCGATTTAGCATCATCCACTCGAACGCCAAAATCTTTACCGCTCAGCACCGCTTCTTCATTGAGCAGCTGTAAACGCTGAAAAAAGCTTTGAGCATACTGTTTGGAAAGATCTTTTTGGCTAGTCGGTAACGTCGAGATCACGGCCACAGCCGTAAGAGATAGCAAAACCAGCACCAATAGAATTTCTATCAATGTAAAACCGTTATGTTTTCGCATTTGTTTCATTAGTGCTGGCTTAGGCTCAATTATTGGAAATCTTGCATGTTCCAGTTGCCAATATCTGCAGCTGGACCTTCTCCACCCTCTTGGCCATCTGCGCCTAGAGTGAAGATATCGATTGTACCGTTATCACCTGGGCTTAAGTATTGGTACTGGTTGCCCCAAGGGTCATTAGGAAGACGTTTGATGTAACCACCATCACGGTAGTTGCGTGGCTCTGGGTTAGATGGCTTGCTAACCAATGCTTCTAGACCTTGGTCCGTTGTTGGGTAAACGCTGTTATCCAACTTGTACATATCTAGGGCATTTTCCAGCGCTACGATGTCCGTAATCGCTTTTTGTTGGTCAGCCTTCTCTTTGTTACCCAATAGGTTTGGAACAACGAAACTTGCCAAAATACCCAGGATAACGACAACAACCATCACTTCTAAAAGTGTAAAACCCTGTTGTTTACTACGCTTAAACTTCATTTTTTTCTCCGAAAGTTAGATTAAAGCCATGCCGTTAGTAGACACGTCTTAATTCGAAATTATCCGCTCATCAAGTTATTCATTTCTAGCATTGGCATCAAGGTCGCCATCACAATGAACAACACTAATCCAGCCATTAATGCAATCAGCGCAGGAGTAAACACACCCAGAGCAATATTAACTGTTGATTCAAAGTTTTGATCTTGGTTATCGGCTGCCCGCGTCAACATGCTCTCTAATTCACCACTTTGCTCACCACTGGCGATCATGTGTAGCATCATTGGTGGAAACAAGCGGGTTTGGTCCAACGCCTTACGCAAACTAGCGCCCTCTCGAACGTTATCCGCTGCAAGCAACACTTGCTGCTTCACATAGCGGTTAGACATAACATCTACCGCAACGCGCATACCCTCTAGAATTGGAATCGCACTGGAAGTACAGATCGAAAGCGTTCGTGCGAATCGTGCGGTATTCAAACCTCGAGAGATCTTACCTATTAGCGGTAAGCTCAAGATTTTTCTGTCCCAAGCTAAGCGAAAGTCTGGCTTTTGCAACGCCAGTTTGAGGCCATAGAAAAGCGCCACCAGCACAACGAAAATAATCAGCCCCCAATCTTGCACAAACTCACTGGCTGCCAGTAAAAATTGCGTCGATTGAGGTAACTCTTGGCCCATCTGAATGATGGGTTCAATGATTTTAGGAACCACTGTCGCCAATAAGAACGAAACGATGACAACCGCGAATACCACCAAAACTACAGGATAAATCATGGCTTGAAGCAGTTTGGAACGCATCTTCTGACGGTTTTCGACGTAGTCCGCCAAACGCTCTAATACCGTATCAAGATGGCCTGACTTTTCACCCGCCGCAACCATGGAGCGATAGAGTTCATCAAACACGTGTGGGTAATCAGCAAAACTGTCGGCGAGCGGATAACCCTCGGTTACTTTCGAGCGAACCGCAGCCAGCATAGAACGAATTCTCGGCTTTTCAGCCTGCTCAGAGACCGCACGCAAACACTCTTCCAAAGGCATTCCTGATTGGACTAGCGTAGACAATTGCCGTGTGATGAGTGCCAGCTCAGATGTCGAGATGCCGCGCTTAAAGCTGACTGAACCTGAAGACTTAGCCGATTTAGCTTTCGTCTCGACCACTTCAATCGGGATCATCCCTTGCTCTTTGAGTCGCTGGCGCACTTGTCGGGCGTTGTCCCCTTCTATCGTGCCTTTTTTATGCTTGCCTTTTGCATCTAGCGCTTTGTACTCAAATGCCGCCATTAGGTTTCCTTCGTCACTCGCATCACTTCTTCAAGTGACGTAATACCACGACGTACTTTGCTTAAACCATCACTGCGAATACTTGGCGTATGGGCGCGAACGGCTCTCTCAATTTCTTGTTCACCAGACTCTCGATGAATCAACTCTTGCACTTGCTCATCAACCATAATGAGCTCGTGGATACCTGTTCGACCTCGGTAGCCTTTTTGGTTACACGCTTCACAGCCTTTTGCTCGGTGCAGTTCTAACGGTTCATGCGCTTCCATACCAAACAGTTTTTTCTGTTCCGCATCGGCTTCATACGGCTCTTTACAGCTTGGACAAAGCGTTCGAACTAAGCGCTGCGCTAGCACCCCTAATAACGAAGAAGAAATAAGGAATGGCTCAATACCCATATCACGTAGACGCGTAATCGCACCCACTGCGGTGTTGGTGTGGAGAGTCGACATTACCAAGTGACCCGTTAAGGACGCTTGCACTGCAATTTGTGCGGTTTCTAAGTCACGGATCTCACCGACCATCACCACATCCGGGTCCTGACGCAGAATGGCACGCAAGCCGCGCGCAAACGTCATGTCGACCTTTGGGTTCACCTGAGTTTGACCGATGCCATCAATATCAAATTCGATCGGGTCTTCAACCGTTAGAATGTTGCGCTCGTTGCTATTGATCTCTTGAAGACCGGCATACAAAGTGGTTGATTTACCAGAACCTGTCGGGCCCGTCACCAAGATGATACCGTGAGGGCGACCAATCAAGTGACGGAAGTTGTCATGCACTGAAGGGGTCATGCCCAAACTATGTAAATCAAGACGAGTCGCGTTTTTATCCAACAGACGCATTACCACGCGCTCCCCATGAGAGGACGGCATCGTAGATACACGCACGTCCACCGCACGACCACCGATACGCAACGAAATACGGCCATCTTGAGGCACACGCTTTTCTGCGATATCTAGTTTAGCCATAACCTTCACACGAGAAACTAGCAAAGGCGCAAGCTTACGACTTGGGGTCAGAACTTCACGCAATACGCCATCGACACGGAAACGAATCGAAAGGGTTTTCTCGAACGTCTCAATATGAATATCCGACGCACCTTCTTTGATCGCTTCGCCCAACATGGCGTTGATCAATTTGATGATTGGCGCATCGTCTTCCGATTCTAATAAGTCTTCATCATGCGGCAGTTCTTCAGCCAAAGAGAAGAAATCATCGCTATCAGCACCAATATCTTCCATCAACTGACGCGCTTCAGACGAGTCGCGTTGATATGCTTCAGTCAGCTTTTTATCAAAGGCTTCTTTATCGATAGGTTGCGGTACGAAGCTTTTCTTTAATACACGACGGACTTCAACCAGAGCCGCAGGGTTAAGCGGCTCGACATAGTAAAGAATAGGTGGACGCTCAGGATGCTCTGTCTCCAGCACCAGTTTAAAGCGGTTGGCAAAACTGAATGGCAGACGACGCATACTTGGCGCTGTGTCTAACATATCAACCATTAGTTGTTTTCCATTTGATCAATAAACGCTTGAATCTCTGTTGGGTGCTGACGCTCCTGGCCAAAGGCAGGCATAACCGGGATCTTCTCGTCAGCCATCAACTTCAAACCTTGATCCGCTTTGTAAAGCTGTTCTGCGCGAATAAAGTTGTATTTACGCTGCGTAATACCGTCGGCCGTCACACCATCGCGAATAATCGTCGGCTTGATGAACACCATCAAGTTACGTTTTTCTGTTTGCGTGCTAGTTGACTTGAACAGATGGCCAAGTACCGGAATGTCACCCAATAGCGGCACTTTAGACTCACTTTCAAGTGCGCGTTCATCGACCAAACCACCAAGAACCAACATCTGACCATCTTGGATCATGACAGAGGTGTTTAACTGTCGTTTAGCAAAGCGAACGTCAACCGCACCGTTTGCGCCTAATACGTTGGAAACTTCTTGTTCAATGTTTAACTGTACAGAGTCACCTTCGTTAATTTGTGGCACTACTTTGAGTTTGATACCGACTTCTTTACGGTCAACCGTTTGGAATGGGTTGTCGTTGTTTGAGCCAGCCGTAGAGCCCGTAATAACCGGAACCTCTTCACCCACAATAAATGATGCTTCACCATTATCCATTACAGTGATACTTGGAGAAGATAGAATGTTTGAGTTGGAGTCAGAAGCAACAGCACTAATTAGCGCTGTCCAGTCACCCATGACAATACTCATTGCCGCACCATTTACTCCGCTAAGCGCTGACGCTAGCGTAGAGTAGTCACCTGATTCAGTAACATCATATGGCGTTCGTTCGCCATTAGAGTTGGTATAGTATTCAGTTCGGGTTTGATCTTTTGCTTCTTCTAGACCAACCATCACCTGACCAATCGGGGCTCCTGAGTTACCGTACTGAATTACAGCACCCGTTTCTAATGAACCCCACTGAACACCTAGGTTAATACCATCACCTTCAGACATTTCGACAATTAACGCTTCAATAAGAACCTGAGCACGACGAATATCGAGTTGAGAAATGACGTCTTGTAATGCCATCATAATATCTGGTGGCGCTGTTAAAACTAACGAGTTAGTTGCAGCGTGAGCAGCAATGACGACCTCACCACGCGATGCACCTGATGTTTTCTGACCAGCTTGCTTTTCAGCTTGCAGGTTATCGGAAACACCTTTCAATACATCCACCAAGTCTTCAGCTTTCGCATTTTTCAGGTACACAACTCGGTTGTTACCTTTTGTCGCCATTTCAACATCAAGTTGACGAATCAAACGTTTCAAGCGGGCTCTTACTTTTGGATCACCAGAAATTAAAATCGCGTTAGTACGTTCATCGGCCACAATTTTAGGTTCAAGGAACTCTGGCGTGCTTTTCTGATTCGCACTTTTATTCAGTGCTTCGACAATGCGTACCATTTCAGCAGCAGATGCATTACGCAGCTCCACCAATTCAATTTCTTTATCGCCGGCTTGGTCAACACGCTTGATGATCTCTGCTAAGCGATTCACTACTGCCGCACGACCAGTAATCAAGATAATATTCGCTGGATCATAATGAACCACGTTACCGGCACCGGCGTTATCAATCAGCTGACGAAGTAGAGGAGACAACTCACGGACCGACACATTACGCACCGCGACAACTCGAGTGATAACACTATCGCCTTGCGCGCTACCATCACCTAACACAGGGATTGCTGAGGTTTTTGAGTCTTTTGCTTTGATAACCTTAAGTACCCCATTGTCCATCTCTACGACTGCGTAACCGTATACTTCAAGGACATTAAGGAAAAAGCTGTAATATTGCTCTTCGTTAAGTACGTCATAGCTGCGGACATCGATCTTACCGCGTACTGAAGGATCAACAATGATGGTCTTTTCGAGGTTACGACCCACTATGTTGATGAATTCTTGAATATCAGTGCCTTTAAAGCTCGCACTAAATTCGTTTGCCATTGCACCTGGTACGCAGAGTAAACTTCCTGCTAGTAGCCAAGCACTTTTGCTGAACCAATGTTTCACGTATGTCTCCCTGAACTTACGCCGGTTGCCTAAGTCTTACAATTGGATATAGATATCGTACTGTTGGCCGTCTCGCTCAACAGTTAAATTTAATTCTTGCGGATCGCTCATCACTTGCATCAGTTGTACTGAAGAAGACGGATCACTTAAATCGATCCCGTTCAGTTGAACCGCAATATCACCAGGTTGTAGCCCTACATCATTAAATAATGCGGCATCACGACCAGGTGATACTCGATAACCAACAATGTCTCCGTCTTTTTTGACGGGTGAAATGGTGATGTATTTAAAAACGCTTTGTGGATCTTTCGCAATTTCCTCGCGGATTTGCTCTAATTTCTCTCCAACGTCAGACGTCGCTGCTTCTGCTCGCTGAGCTTGCGCCCTAGCTACCTGCGGCGATTCAGATAGCTTCTTATATTCTATACCTTGCATCATTAAGGTCTCGTCTCGACCTTGGTTATCAATGATGACGCGATCCACCAATACCGCTTTTAGCGTCGCACGTGTCCCTTCGATTTCTTCACCCAAACCGTACGTAGCTTGCTTACCTCGGTTAGCAATAACAGCAAGGCTGGTATTGGCATCACTGCTGGCAACCGCACCGACTAGGGTGAGGTTAAGGCGCGTCTTAGGGGCGTCTTTAACAATAGGCTGTTCTACAACTGCCGCTTTTTGCTCAGTGAATTTACCGAATAGGTTGGCATTCTGAAGGGCATTAAAATCTATCGCGTCGCCTTTATTACTCGCAGTAACGCTACTCGCCGATGGACGCCATTGCGGCACTTCCGACGATTGAGGTATGGCTAACCACACAATTTTGCCAAGTATCCATCCGGTTATCGCAATAAACAGACAGGTAAGCAACAAGCTAAGTTTGGCTTGAATGGTATAATGATTGGACTTGATCTGAGCCAGTAGCGGTCTGCTTGATAATCCTGCACTTAGCTCTAAACGTTTCACTGAATGGATTCCTTTATTCTAACGTCCGTCATTTAAGCTATAACGATAGCTATCGACTTTAAATTGCTAAATTTGCAATAAAATTATTACTCAACAAAGAGCAGTGAACTATATCACAAGTTGTCTTTCATACCTTTTTCTTATGCAGTTTTTGCCAACTCCCTTGAAAAAAATACGCCTTGACTCCATCTGTAGGTGAATAATCCATCACTCATTGCCTTATTCGGGCAGTGATTAGATAGCGTAGTGTTCTATGAGTTCCCTAAATGAAGCCGTTAGGCTAGATAAATGGCTATGGGCCGCAAGATTTTACAAAACCCGCTCCATCGCGCGTAACATGGTCGATGGCGGTAAAGTCCACTATAATGGCCAACGAAGCAAGCCGAGTAAAATCGTTGAAGTGGGCGCTGAAGTAAGACTTCGTCAAGGCAACGAAGAAAAAATCGTGATCATCGAACAAATCTCAGATCAACGCCGAGGCGCTCCCATCGCACAAACCTTATATCGCGAAACTAATGAAAGTATAGCGAAACGTGAGGAACACGCGACTCAACGTAAGCTTAATGCCCACAACCCAAGTCCGGAACGCCGCCCAGATAAAAAGCAGCGCCGAGACATCATTAAGTTCAAACACCAATAAAAGCCGGAATTACCAACGAGGAAAGCACTCCATGGCAAATAATGTTTTAAACCGCTACCTATTCGAAGATCTTTCAGTACGTGGCGAGTTGGTACAATTGGATGAAGCGTACCAACGTGTTATCTCCAGCAAGGAATATCCGGTAGCAATAGAGAAACTGCTGGGTGAGCTACTCGTTTCAACTACTCTTTTAACTGCCACTCTTAAGTTCGAAGGTTCAATCACCATCCAGCTACAAGGCGACGGTCCTGTGTCTCTTGCCGTTATCAACGGTGACCATAACCAACGTGTTCGTGGCGTAGCTCGCTGGGAAGGCGATATTGCCGATGACGCAAACATTCACGATCTAATGGGTAAGGGCTACCTTGTGATCACTATCGAACCGAAAAACGGCGAGCGTTACCAAGGCGTCGTTGGATTAGAAGGTGACACTTTAGCAGAAGTGCTAGAAGGCTACTTTGCAAACTCAGAGCAGTTAAAAACGCGCCTATGGATCCGCACTGGCGAGCATGAGGGCAAAGCACACGCAGCAGGTATGTTGATTCAAGTGATCCCCGACGGCACTGGCTCTCCAGATGATTTCGAACATCTAGAGCAGCTCACTGATACAGTAAAAGATGAAGAATTGTTTGGTTTAGAAGCGAACGAGTTATTGTATCGACTATATAACCAAGACAAAGTACGTCTGTACGAGCCGCAACCTGTCGAGTTCCATTGTGGCTGTTCTCGTGAGCGTAGCGGTGCCGCAATCATCACCGTTGAGAAATCTGAAATTTATGACATTTTGGCAGAAGTTGGATCAGTTTCTTTACATTGTGATTACTGTGGCACAACTTATACGTTCGACGAATCTGAAGTCACTGAACTGTATGCACAAGCTTCTACGGACAAGAAAACCCTGCATTAATTTACATAGCTTATCAAGCACGTAATTTACCCTACAAAAGGCCAGCTTAATGCTGGCCTTTTTGTGATCAACCCCTCGTAATAACTAGCCTCAAGCGTAATAAAACAACTGCTTAATTTTAAACAATTAATAATGATTTTGCCCTAGCGCAAAGGATTGCGTGCACGATAGACTATTCCCACCAATATGTGACGGGTTACCTAAAACCTTATTGAAATCATGGGTAAATTTTGAGCTATCTCCCTGTTTTCTCCCCGCCCCGTTGCTAGCATGGTGAGCAGATTAAAATTAAAACATTCTTACAAAATCCCTACAAAATCCTTATAAGGAGCACCTATGACCGTTATGGAACATACTAAGGCTGCAACACTTGATCTAACCAAGCACGGACTGCATAACGTAAAAGAGGTTATTCGCAACCCAAGCTACGAAATGTTGTTTGAGGAAGAAACGCGTGAAGACCTAACCGGTTATGAGCGCGGCGTGGTTACTGAACTAGGTGCGGTTGCCGTTGACACTGGCATCTTTACTGGTCGCTCACCAAAAGATAAATACATCGTCAAAGACGCTACGACAGAAGAACATATGTGGTGGACGTCTGATCAAGTGAAAAATGATAACAAGCCAATCACTCCTGAAGTGTGGGACGAGCTAAAAGAACTGGTCACAAACCAGCTTTCTAACAAACGCTTGTTTGTTGTTGACGGTTACTGTGGTGCAAACCCAGATACACGTTTGAGCATTCGTGTTATCACAGAAGTCGCATGGCAAGCGCACTTCGTTAAAAACATGTTTATTCGCCCGACAGAAGAAGAGTTAGCGACATTTGAACCAGACTTCGTAGTAATGAATGGCGCAAAATGCACTAATCCAAAATGGGAAGAGCAAGGCCTGAACTCAGAAAACTTCACCGTATTTAACCTAACCGAGCGCATGCAACTTATCGGTGGTACTTGGTACGGCGGTGAAATGAAGAAAGGTATGTTCGCCATGATGAACTACTTCCTTCCACTAAAAGACATCGCATCAATGCACTGTAGCGCTAACATGGGCAAAGATGGCGATGTAGCGGTATTCTTCGGTCTATCTGGTACAGGTAAAACGACCCTGTCGACTGATCCTAAACGTGCGCTAATTGGTGATGATGAGCACGGCTGGGATGATGACGGTGTCTTCAACTTCGAAGGTGGTTGTTACGCAAAAACCATCAAACTTTCGAAAGAAGCAGAGCCGGACATCTACAATGCAATTCGTCGTGATGCACTGCTAGAAAACGTAACAGTACGTGGCGATGGCTCTATCGACTTTGATGATGGTTCGAAAACAGAAAACACACGTGTTTCTTACCCTATCTACCATATCGATAATATCGTTAAGCCAGTATCAAAAGGCGGTCACGCGAATAAAGTGATCTTCCTATCAGCCGATGCATTTGGCGTACTGCCTCCAGTATCTAAATTGACACCTGAGCAAACTAAGTACCACTTCCTGTCTGGCTTTACCGCCAAACTAGCGGGAACAGAGCGCGGTATTACTGAGCCAACACCAACTTTCTCTGCTTGTTTCGGCGCGGCGTTCCTAACACTTCACCCAACTAAATACGCAGAAGTACTGGTTAAACGCATGGAAGCAGCAGGCGCTGAGGCTTACCTAGTGAACACAGGTTGGAACGGCACTGGCAAACGTATCTCCATTCAAGATACACGCGGAATTATTGATGCCATTCTTGATGGCTCGATTGAAGAAGCACCAACTAAGCACATTCCTATCTTCAATCTTGAAGTACCAACGTCACTACCAGGTGTGGATCCTAGCATTCTAGACCCTCGCGACACCTACGTTGACCCACTTCAGTGGGAAAGCAAAGCGAAAGATTTAGCAGCGCGCTTTATCAATAACTTTGATAAGTACACAGACAACGCTGAAGGTAAATCTCTGGTTGCGGCTGGTCCTCAGATTGATTAAATCGAGTAGCAGCGACGTCGCGTAAACTCAGTGAAAAGTTGGCATTAACTTATCACCTTTACGTAGGCCAAGTTACAAAAATTGCTTCAAGCCCCTCTTTTGAGGGGCTTTTTATTGAATACCACAGAATATTGATACAAGCTAAAGCCTATCTAGTTTTATTTAATAACACACGTAGGTTCTAGCAAAGATGAAAACAGCGCGTCGAGTTCTACTTCTGTTACTGGTTATCTTGGTTGCCATTCCGGCCGCTACGATTGCGCTGCTAACAACATCTTACGCGGACGCAACCTGGCGCTTGCTGTCAAACACCTTTTCTCTTCCCTTCCGGGCCGAAAACGTGCGTTATGGCTTTCCCTATCACCTAACTTTACAACGCGTGAACACCAGCGGAGACGATGCGTCTTACATCGAGCAAGTCGATTTATGGATGAATCCCGATGTTTATCGCGATGGTAAATGGATCGTTGATAGTTTATTGATTGATGGTATGAGCTTGCAGTATGGCGCACCAAAGCTCCCACCTTTAGATAACGTTTTATTCCATCAAATCGCGCTCAAAAATATTGATTACGCCGACGAGCAGTTCTCTGCCAATGGCATTGACCTTCAAATTCAATCACCACAATGGAATGGTCAATTAATACCATATGGCGAAGTTCAACTTGCGGCCGACCAACTCTATTGGAATGGCGAAGCCTTTAATCAAGTCTTAGTCGATATAGACTACAAACCGCAAGACAGTACGCTTTATGGCACCTCTTTTAACTGGCGTAACAGTCAAATATCTGGGCAAGGGGAGCAGTATCCTCAAGGCTGGTCTTTAGTAAATGTGACCATCAACAAGCTGAAACTGAATAATACGCAGCGCCAATCACTGCTTGCAAAACCTTGGCACGATCTACCATTTAACATTAATCATATTAATAGCTTAGATTTGCTTAACGCCGATATTGAATGGGGCGACTGGCACTGGCAGAACTTGGATCTTTCTGTGGAAAACGCCACACTGCCACTGTCTCTCTGGAAGACAAAAGCTCAAGTGTCATTGCAGGCGGATAGCGTTCGATTCCAGCAGCAAACCGCAATAGAGCCACGTTTGAGTGCCGCTATCGAGCCAGGAGTAATCCAGCTCAACGAGCTCAGCTTAGATTGGCAGCAAGGTCGAGTGCAAGTTTCTGGATTGTTCACGCCAACACAATGGAAGCTCAAAGAAGCCTCTATTCAAGGCCTCAAGTGGGCAACACAGCCAAAAGACAACCTAAATTGGTGGCACGCCGCCACCAGCGAGTTAGAGCATGTTGCAATCGAACGACTCGACATTGAGCGCAGCCAAATTATCCAGCTATCTCACGAACCTTATTGGCAACTTTCCGGTTTAAATATCGAAGGGCAACAGCTTGATATTAAACAGTCGGCTCAACGTTGGGGCCTTTGGCAAGGCGAATTGGAAGTCAGCGTTGTCAACGCCAGCTATGACCAAATACTCACGTCTCACGCAGCACTTGCCATGCAAAGCAAAGATGGCTTTTGGCAATTGACTCGCCTTTTTGCGCCACTCGAGCAAGGCTACGTAGAAGGCATCGGACAAATAGATTTGAGTACCCCGAGCCAACCTTGGGCGCTCAACGTCAATGCTGATGGTATTCCCTTATCGCTCTTCCACGATTATTTTTTACCCGACACACTGGCTATTGATGGTTTTTCCGATCTCAGCCTCGATCTACAAGGGTTATCAGGTGATCGCAACATGCTGGCCTACAGCTTATCGGGTGAAGTGGAAGCCAATCTCCGAGATACCCGCTTGAAGTCCCAAGCGGATCATTCGCTCAAAGCCATTACCTTAAGTCCACTGCGTTTAAGCGCGCAACGAGGGGAAGTTGCCATAAAGCCGGTCACCATCTCAGGAAAAGCCATAAGTGGTAAGGTTTGGGGAACATTTGATATGGCCAACAACCCGCTAAGTGGCATTACTTATCAATTGGAAGAGTCGTGCGGAAACATTGAAGGCGATCTACTAAGTGGCGAAACCCACCGTAATGAGTGCGTGAACGCATCAAAACTGGCCGAGCCTACTGATATTGAGACTCCACAGAAAAATGAACCTTCCATCGAGCAGCCAATCGTAATTGATAACATCAATTTGGAGACTCAAGAGGAAGAGCTTTACGAAGAAGTTATCGAAGAAGATGAAGTACCCAACACGCATTCCGCAGCAGAAGAACAAATCCTCTCACCGACAGAGCAAGAAGGTGAAACAGATAGGCGCCCAGCAGGTCAGTCGGCGCTTAACCCATCAGCAACTGAGTAACTGCGAGTAGTTCGGTATCAACATATAGGTACCGACAAAATCCACAGCTGGCGTGTCACCACTATAAATCACTACGTGAATAACGATGCGTGCTTTGCGTCCCGACTCCAATCGGTCTAGGTCACCACTGATCCCATCCAACGAAGTACTCGCCACGGGGTTTTGTTCGACTGGTTGACGATAACGAATAGAGCTGTCGGCCAACACAATATCACCGTGCAACCCACGCTCTTTAAGCAGCAGCCACGTCATCCCCCACCCTGTCAGGGTTGCTAAGGTAAAAGCTGACCCGGCGAACATGGTGTTATGCGGATTAAGGTTAGGATTAAGCTGCGCACAGCATTCAAACTGGTAACCCGTGTACTGGTTAATTTTGATCCCCATTTTGTCGCTAATTGGGATTTGTTGCTCCCAGCGCTGTTGAAGCTCAGTACACCATTCAGGGCGACGTAACACATTGGCCATCGGATCCAGTTGCTTCACCATTTGCTGATGGCGCACAGGGCCACGCTCATCGGTCAGCTCGCCTCGACGCTCAAAGCCATTTTTTTCATAAAAGGCGATGGCATCTTCACGGGCATTACACACCAAGCGTTTCGCTCCTTCTTGGCGCGCTAACGACTCTAGTGCAACCAAAACCAGCGAACCCATCCCTTTGCTACGGCGATTATTTTTAACCGCCATATAGCGGATCTGGCCATCATTGTCCGGCGTAATGTATAAACGGCCAATCGCCATAGGACGACCTCGACCATCAACAATCATGCGGTGATGGCTCATTTCGTCGTATTCATCGCGCTCAGAGCCGATCGGCATACGCCATGGCTCACGAAGCAGTTGCCAGCGAAACTGATAATACTTGTTTATCTGATTATCGGTTTTGGGAGTAATGAGTTTGAACATATCAATCCTTTGAAAGCACAACACTAATCAGTGTCGGAAAAATTACTCCAAGCCAATTCCATGAGCTTGGAGTTAAAGCTTAGACTATGGCGCCTGTGTTACCAGATTAGACCTGCAACCAAAACGTCACTGGACCGTCATTCACCAAAGACACTTTCATATCGGCAGCGAAGCGGCCACGCTGTGTGGGTAAGACTTCTTCACACAAGTCAGAAAAGTAATCATACAAGCGCTCTGCATCAACAGGATGCGCACCGCGAGAAAAACCAGCTCGCGTGCCTTTTTTTGTATCCGCAGGCAGCGTAAATTGAGAAACCACCAGCACTTTACCTTCCACCTGTTTAACGTTCAGGTTCATCTTGCCTTCGTCATCTTCGAACACACGGTAGGTTGTAACACGCTCCATTAAACGCTTTGCTTTAGCTTCATCGTCGTCCTTCTCTACGCCCAATAAGACCAGCAGACCACGATCAATTTCTCCTACGACTTCACCATCCACACGGACGGCTGCTTCACTGACTCGTTGAATTAGCGCTATCACTACTCTCGCTTCCTTCATCTGTTAACTGAGATTCAGCGGTCGAGTGTATCATGTCTAAATCTTCACTCCAGTGCTCTCGCTCACCAAGCGCAGCCGTAACTTCCGCCCCCAATAACACGATCATCCAGCATAAATACACCCAAACAAATAAGATAGGAATCGCCGCTAACGCGCCGTAAATGAGCTGATAAGACGGAAACTGAGTGATGTAGAGTGCAAAGCCTTTTTTACTCAACTCGAACAGTATCGCGGCGACTGCTGCCCCCATGGCACCATGAGCGAGGTGTACTTTTTTATTCGGCACTAGAATATACAAGCCAAGAAAAGCAAAAAAGGACAGCAACAACGGTAGCCAACGCAGAAATAAATTAAACGCACCAGATAATGTCTCGTTCTCTAAAATTTGCAGCGAAGTCACGTACGACGTCGCCGCAATACTCGCACCGACCATGATCGGCCCTAACGTGAGTACCATCCAATACATAGAGAATGAAAAGACTAAACGGCGCTTATCTTTAACTCGCCAAATGTAGTTTAAGTTCTTATCAATGTTGGAAATCAGCATGACCGCTGCGATGAATAAAAACCCACCGCCAACCGCGCTCATTTTGCCCGTATTCGCCACAAATTCCTGTAATGCCGTATGTACAGCTTCTCCAGAAGCTGGCACAAAATTCTCAATAATGTAGCCTTGCAGCACTTCACCAACGTTCGCAAAAACGGGAAATTTCGACAATATTGATAACAATACCGTCAGCATTGGCACGATGGATAACAAGGTAATGTAGGCAAGATAGCCCGCGTTCACATTCACACGGTCATGCGTTAATCGCTTAAGAAGGTACGTAAAAAACGCGACGCAACTTGGCAGTAGATTGATTAATCTCGCCTTGTAACTCTCTGATAACTGGTTCATAGTTCATCCCATAATTAGCGCCGAGGACATAAGAATGCCTTATTTATTAGCAATTGTACTATCAATTTTCACTTTAACAGGGTGTCAATCTGCTTATTACTCAGCAATGGAGCAGGTTGGGTATCATAAACGAGATATTATGGTCGACCGCGTCGAAGATGCCAAAGAATCTCAACAAGATGCACAAGAAGAATTCACCAGTGCACTTGAAGCCTTATCTGCGATCACCAACTTTGATGGTGGTGAGCTAGAAAATGTCTACAACAACATCAATGACAAATACGAAGATAGCGAAAAAGCGGCTCAAGACGTACGTGACCGTATTGCTGCGATTGAAGACGTATCCGGCGCACTGTTTGATGAGTGGCAAGATGAGCTAGAGCTGTACTCGAGTGCGAAACTGCGTCGTTCAAGCGAGCAAAAGCTACGTGAAACCAAAGCCTCGTACAAAACCATGCTTAGCGCTATGAAGCGTGCAGAGAAAAAGATGACACCGGTACTGGACACGCTGCGTGACAACACGTTGTACTTAAAACACAACCTTAACGCCAGTGCGATTGGTTCTTTGCAAGGTGAGTTCTCTAGCTTAGAGAAGGACATTCAGTTTGCGATCAAACAAATGAACGAAGCGATTGCAGAGTCCGATAAATTCCTACAAAAGCTCAATCAAAAGTAAATGATTTAGACCTCCTCCTAGTGAGGAGGTTTTAGTCGGCGACCTTACCGAGTAAACCGATGACTCTTCGAACAAAGCCTACTCTCTCTGGCACAGTTCCCCATGGTACTTCTATCACTTCATAACCCAACTCAGTATAGACACTCACTAACGACTGATGAATCTCCAATGCTTCTTCAAAGCTGTGCGGACGCACTTCATCTTGTACGTAAATGGATGCTTCAGGTCGACAAGTAAACACCTGACTATGGTACCCAGCGCTTTCGGTTAAGAAAGCTTGGTCAACCTTACAGCCGCCCACTTGTAGGTATGCAATGATGTCGGGGATGGCGCGATCAACAAACGCAACATCATGACAACGCGCATCACTCTTTTGTTTGTCCATCAACCCAAGGCATAACTTGGCAAACTCAGGTAAATTCGTCCACGGCAAAATACCATTTTCTAACTGGCTTTGCTGCTCAATCAAGTCGCGGGACCCTTCAGGAAACGTGGCGTAACCACACGCGTCTAGCGCATTCAGCAGTGTTGTTTTTCCCGCACCAGGCCCACCGGTGATAATAATCGGGTTCATATTCAACTCCAGAAAACAAAAAGCCCCGAGCATAACTCGAGGCTTCTTCTTAATTGAATCGCTTAACGAAAATTATTTCGCGCCACGAGAAGCACGCTTACGGTCGCTTTCCGTTAGGAACTTCTTACGGATACGGATGCTTTCAGGCGTTACTTCTACTAGCTCGTCGTCATCGATGAATTCTAGTGCTTGCTCAAGAGTCATCTTGATTGGCGGAGTAAGAACCTGTGCGTCATCTGTACCTGATGCACGAACGTTGGTTAGCTGCTTACCTTTCAGTGCGTTTACCGTTAGGTCGTTGTCACGGCTGTGAATACCGATAACCATACCTTCGTAAACTTCAACACCGTGACCGATAAATAGACGACCACGCTCTTGAAGGTTGAACAGTGCGTTAGTTAGCGCTTTACCCATCGCGTTCGCGATTAGTACACCGTTTACACGTTGACCGATGTTACCGCCTTTGTGAGGGCCGTAGTGATCAAACGTATGGTAAAGAAGACCTGAACCTGAAGTCAGTGTCATGAATTCCGTTTGGAAACCGATCAGACCACGTGATGGCATAACGAAGTCCATACGCACACGACCTTTACCGTCTGGAGACATGTCTTTCAGCTCACCTTTACGTAGGCCGATGTTCTCCATGATGCCGCCTTGGTGCTCTTCCATTACGTCGATAGTTACCGTTTCGAACGGTTCCATCAACTGACCATCTTCTTCTTTGATGATTACTTCTGGACGAGATACTGCTAGCTCGAAGCCTTCACGACGCATGTTTTCGATCAGGATAGAAAGGTGAAGTTCACCACGACCTGATACGCGGAATTTATCTGGATCGTCTGTTTGCTCAACGCGTAGTGCAACGTTGTGTACCAGTTCCTTCTCAAGACGCTCAAGGATGTTACGTGACGTTACGAACTTACCTTCTTTACCCGCGAATGGAGACGTGTTTACTTGGAATGTCATCGTTACTGTTGGTTCATCAACAGACAATGGTGGTAATGCTTCTACTGCGTTTTGTGCACAGATAGTGTCAGAAATTTTCAGCTCGCCAAGACCAGTGATTGCGATGATATCACCCGCGTTAGCTTGTTCCACTTCGTGACGCTCTAGGCCAAGGTAGCCCATTACTGTACCCACTTTACCGTTGCGAGTTTTACCGTCAGCACCAATAATGGTTACCTGCTGGTTTGGCTTAACGCTACCACGAGTTACGCGAGCCACGCCGATAACACCAACGTAAGAGCTGTAGTCTAGCTGAGAAACTTGCATCTGTAGTGGACCATCAAGGTCAACATTTGGCGCGTCAACAACATCAACGATAGTTTGGAATAGTGGTTCCATATTCTCGCCAGTTTCGCCTTCTTCTAGAGAAGCCCAGCCGTTAAGTGCTGATGCGTAAACTACTTTAAAGTCTAGCTGGTCATCAGTTGCACCTAGGTTGTCGAATAGATCGAACACTTGGTCCATAACCCAATCAGGACGTGCACCAGGGCGGTCAATCTTGTTGATTACAACGATTGGTTTTAGACCGTGAGCAAACGCTTTTTGTGTTACGAAACGCGTTTGAGGCATTGGACCATCGACTGCGTCAACGATAAGTAGTACTGAGTCTACCATCGACATGATACGCTCAACTTCACCACCGAAGTCCGCGTGTCCCGGAGTATCTACGATGTTGATACGGTAATCGTTCCAGTCGATTGCTGTGTTTTTAGCAAGAATGGTAATACCGCGCTCTTTCTCGATGTCGTTCGAGTCCATGACTCGCTCTTCAGCTTCACCGCGAGACTCAAGCGTGCCTGATTGTTGTAGCAGCTTGTCAACCAACGTGGTTTTACCGTGGTCAACGTGCGCGATGATCGCGATATTTCTTAATTTATCAATCTGTGGAGTAGCCATGGATATTGATTCACTTAGATAGATGAAATGCCCCCACGCTGAGAACGGGTGCTCTCTGGCGACATTTGCTGATTAAAAAAACGGCCATAATGTACCAGATTTTAGCAAAAAGCCTAGAAATATGTGATCTACTCCCGAGCATTTCTGCGATTTTTACGCTTAATGCCCATTTTCTTCCTCAGAACGAATTGATTAAACGCAACTTTATTCTAATCGATGCATAATTCAAATTGACTCTTGCTCAAAAACTGGGCTGAATACGCAATGTACCTGTCACATTATGGTGCAACAATGATTTTTGGCACCATAATAGTGCAAGCAAAGATCATTTTGGTGCAAGCAAGTGCACCAAACTAGCATTCAAAAACACAATTGCTTGAAATTAATGGAATATTTTTTTTGGCACGGTTTTGGCTTTAGTGAAAACAGCATCGATTAATGAAAAGTCAAATTGATTAATCAATGCCAGGTTTCATGAGTAATTCATAAATCGAGCTTTTACCGCTTATTAACACTGGAGGTTATCCAAGATGTCAGTAGAAAACGTTCTATCGCTGATCCAAGAAAACGAAGTTAAGTTTGTTGACCTACGCTTCACTGATACAAAAGGTAAAGAGCAGCACATTTCGATCCCTGCTCACCAAATCGACGCAGACTTCTTCGAAGAAGGTAAAATGTTCGATGGTTCATCAGTTGCTGGCTGGAAAGGTATCAACGAATCAGACATGGTAATGATGCCTGACGCATCTTCTGCTGTGCTTGACCCATTCACGGAAGACGCAACACTAAATATCCGTTGTGACATCTTAGAGCCTGCAACAATGCAAGGCTATGACCGTGACCCACGCTCTATCGCAAAACGCGCTGAAGACTTCATGCGTTCTACAGGTGTTGCAGATACTGTACTTATCGGTCCTGAGCCAGAATTTTTCCTATTTGATGACGTGAAGTTCTCGACGGACATGTCAGGCTCTTTCTTCAAGATCGACGACGTAGAAGCGGCATGGAACACAGGTTCTGACTACGAAGAAGGTAACAAAGGTCACCGTCCAGGCGTTAAAGGTGGTTACTTCCCAGTAGCTCCAGTAGATTCATCTCAAGACATCCGTTCTGCTATGTGTCTAGTAATGGAAGAAATGGGTCTTGTTGTTGAAGCGCACCACCACGAAGTGGCAACGGCGGGTCAAAACGAAATCGCAACTCGTTTCAACACGCTAACAACCAAAGCTGACGAAATCCAAATCTACAAGTACGTTGTACACAACGTTGCTCACGCGTTTGGTAAAACAGCGACGTTTATGCCTAAACCACTTGTTGGCGACAACGGCAGCGGTATGCACGTTCACCAGTCTCTAGCAAAAGATGGCGTAAACCTATTTGCTGGTGACAAGTACGGCGGTCTATCTGAAATGGCGCTTTACTACATCGGTGGTATCATCAAACACGCTCGTGCAATCAACGCATTCGCTAACCCATCAACAAACTCGTACAAACGTCTTGTACCAGG
Organism: Vibrio sp. 2304; assembly: GCF_033339475.1. Classification (NCBI taxonomy): domain Bacteria; kingdom Pseudomonadati; phylum Pseudomonadota; class Gammaproteobacteria; order Vibrionales; family Vibrionaceae; genus Vibrio; species Vibrio sp. 2304. The sequence continues at coordinate 271,192 of NZ_JAWOUQ010000006.1, forward strand.
CTTCGAAGCACCAGTAATGCTAGCTTACTCAGCGCGTAACCGCTCTGCTTCAATCCGTATCCCAGTGGTACCAAGCCCGAAAGCACGTCGTATCGAAGTTCGTTTCGGTGACCCAGCGGCGAACCCATACCTATGTTTCGCAGCAATGCTTATGGCTGGTCTTGACGGTATCAAGAATAAGATCCACCCAGGCGAAGCGATGGATAAAGACCTTTACGATCTTCCAGCTGAAGAAGCAGCAGAAATCCCAACTGTTGCATACTCACTAAAAGATGCGCTAGCAGAGCTAGATGCTGATCGTGAGTTCTTAACAGCGGGCGGCGTATTCTCTGACGACTTCATCGATTCATACATCGACCTTAAGTCTCAGGACGTAGAGCGTGTAAACATGACAACTCACCCTGTTGAGTTCGAACTTTACTACTCTGTGTAAGGTCGACACTGTGTAAAATGTAAACACAGCAATAAAATATTAGGCTCGCCTCGCAGGCGGGCCTTTTTTGTATTCGCCACTCAAGCTTCGACGTTTAACATGAGGGGATAATAAAAATACGCTTAGAATTTTTCCTTACAGGTCAAAGAGCTAAGCCATTGAAACGTGAAATCATCGAACAAGAGAAGGTGAGCAATGAAAGTTCAGCTTATTCCATCACTGTGTGCACTCAGCGGATTGTTAATCGCCTCTATCGCCTTCGCGCAGGTCGCGTATACGTGGGTAGATGAAAATGGCGTGGTTCACTTTAGTGATACGCCAAACAAAGGAGCAAAAGCGATCGCACTGCCAAACCTTGAAGCCAGCGCACCAGCTCCTGAGGTAGAAAGTACTGAATCGCTCGCACCTCAGACTACGCCATCTACTGCATCACAAAACAAGCCAGAGAAAACAACCGAGAAGCCTCTTCCATTAGAACTCTCGATGCTGACTCCCAAGCACAACGAGACCATCCGCAGCAATCGAGGCATCATCAATATTCAATTAGAAACCAATCGCAAGCTTGGTATCGGTGAGCAATTGCAATTGTTACTCGATGGAAAACCTTATGGTGCACCACAAAACCATATAGTGTGGCAGTTAAACAATATTGACCGAGGCACTCACACACTTGCTGTGCACGCGAAAAGAAGCGGCAAGCTTATTGCATCTACTAGCCCTATAACGGTGCATTTACATAGAGCAAGTGTTAAGCCGACCGTAAAAGGGGCAAAATAGAATATCTGGTGAAAAAAATCACATCACAGCGATGCTTTTCACTTTTTCTTCTAAGATTTATTCGCCATACTTAACGTTCAATTGCACCATTATTGTGCATCGCACAATCTTAAAGCAAAACAAGGACGTAATGTGGATACCAGTCTTCCTAGTGCCATTCTCAACAATATGGTGACAGCAACGCTGATTCTTGATGATGGATTGGCCATCCGTTATGCCAATCCGGCTGCCGAATTGCTGTTTTCTCAAAGCGCCAAACGAATTATTGAACAATCACTTTCTCAATTGATTCAGCATGCGTCGCTGGATCTCGCGCTGCTCACTCAACCGTTGCAAAGTGGCCAAAGCATCACCGACAGTGACGTCACTTTCGTTGTTGATGGCCGCCCTTTAATGCTAGAGGTGACGGTTAGCCCTATCACTTGGCAAAAGCAGTTGATGCTTCTGGTCGAGATGCGCAAAATTGATCAGCAGCGCCGACTCTCTCAAGAACTGAACCAACACGCCCAGCAACAAGCAGCGAAGCTGTTAGTCCGAGGGCTTGCACATGAGATCAAAAATCCGCTTGGCGGCTTACGCGGTGCGGCGCAATTGTTAGAAAAAATGCTGCCAGAGCCCTCTCTCACCGAATATACACACATCATCATTGAGCAAGCAGACCGTTTAAGGGCGCTCGTGGATCGATTACTAGGACCGCAGAAGCCAGGTAAGAAGACACAAGAGAATCTGCACCAAATTCTTGAAAAGGTTCGCCAGCTGGTTGAATTAGAGTCACAACGCTCAATCATCATTGAACGAGATTATGACCCAAGCTTGCCAGAGATTTTGATGGATACAGACCAAATCGAACAGGCAATGCTTAATATCGTCAGCAACGCCGCACAAATTCTTAGCCATCAAGAACACGGGAAAATAACCATTCGCACCAGAACGGTGCACCAAGCCAATATTCACGGCAAACGCTGTAAACTCGCTGCTCGTGTCGAAATCACAGACAACGGCCCAGGTATTCCACCGGAACTACAAGACACGCTGTTCTATCCCATGGTCAGTGGCCGCGAGGGAGGAACTGGATTAGGGCTATCTATTTCGCAAAATTTGATCGACCAGCACAATGGAAAAATAGACGTAGAAAGCTGGCCTGGTCACACAACATTTACTATTTATCTGCCGATCTGAGTGCGCTAAAGGACTTCAAGTCGCGTCAGTTTTTCGGTTTGCTGCAAGGATTACTACATGAGTAAAGGATATGTTTGGGTCGTTGATGACGACAGTTCAATTCGCTGGGTAATGGAGAAAACGCTCTCCTCTGCCAACATCAAATGTGAAACCTATGCCGATGGGGAAAGCGTGTTAATGGCGCTCGAACGCGAAGTGCCGGATGTTCTAGTATCAGACATTCGCATGCCAGGTATTGATGGGTTGGAGCTACTAAAACAAGTACAGCGCGATTACCCAGACCTTCCCGTGATTATCATGACCGCGCACTCAGATTTAGATGCAGCAGTGAATGCGTACCAAAAAGGTGCTTTTGAATATTTACCAAAACCTTTTGATATTGATGAAACTTTAACTCTGGTTGAACGAGCCATTGCACACAGCCACGAAAACAAACGCGAGCAGCTCTCTCCAGAAGACATTCCAGCAGAAACGCCTGAAATTATTGGTGAAGCACCAGCGATGCAAGAGGTGTTTCGCGCCATTGGTCGTCTTTCTCGCTCCTCTATTTCAGTCTTGATTAACGGTGAATCGGGCACGGGTAAAGAACTCGTTGCTCATGCACTGCACCGTCACAGTCCACGTGCTAACAAACCTTTCATTGCGCTCAATATGGCGGCGATTCCCAAAGACTTGATTGAATCAGAACTGTTTGGCCACGAAAAAGGCGCGTTTACGGGGGCAAACAATGTTCGTCAAGGACGATTCGAACAAGCCAATGGCGGCACTCTATTTTTAGACGAAATCGGCGACATGCCATTGGACATTCAAACTCGTTTACTACGCGTTCTAGCTGACGGGCAGTTTTATCGAGTGGGCGGTCACTCTCCGATCAGTGTCGATGTACGAATTGTCGCGGCAACACACCAGAACTTAGAAAAGCTGGTGCACGAAGGTGACTTCCGTGAGGACCTCTTTCATCGCTTAAACGTGATTCGCGTGCAGATCCCGGCACTGCGTGAGCGTAAGCAAGACATTGAAAAGCTTACACAGCATTTTCTTATCCGTGCGGCTGATGAGCTTGGTGTGGAAACAAAAACTCTCCACCCGTCGACCGTGGAGATTCTTAACCGCCTTGATTGGCCTGGCAACGTTCGTCAATTAGAGAATATTTGCCGTTGGTTAACCGTTATGGCCAGTGGTAGCGAAGTGTTACCAAATGACTTGCCAAGCGAACTACTCGAAGAGAAAAAATCCATTTCAGACTCTGCACATGGTAGTTGGCAAGAACAATTGGCGGATTGGGCACGGCATTCACTCGCAGCAGGAGATAAAGAACTACTTTCTTACGCTTTACCAGAATTTGAACGCATTTTATTAGAAGCAGCCTTAGAGCACACTAAAGGTCATAAGCAAGATGCCGCTAAAGTATTAGGCTGGGGGCGAAATACACTCACCAGAAAATTAAAAGAATTGTACTGACAATCACTTACGTGGTGCATTAACAACGAGCGTCGTTTGTCACTCGATATTAATAAAAACATCAGTACAATTGTGGCGCACCACCATCTATGTGATTAGGCGATGTCTACTGCTACGACTCAAATTACACTGCGTACTGCTGTTTTGATTCCATTTGTCATGATCTTCTTACTGGCGATCGGTGTCATTGTCTACGTCCAAAAACAAAGTTACGAAGAAGTGGTCACGGATATCAGTGACAAGCAACTTTCCGTGTTAACCGAAAGTGTCCACGACCACCTCAATAGCTATCTACGTAAGCCTTTTACTGCGGTTATGGCTCTCGCGCACAACGTCAGCTATCACAACCTTTATCGCCCTCACGATACCTCAGACATTCAAAACTACCTGCTGAGTGCATTCAAAAATCTTTACCAATCGATACCGCAGTTGGATGTAATCGCATTTGGTTCAGAAAACGGCGACTTTGCAGGCTTTCGCCGCGAGCTTTCCGACGATTACACCTTAATGGTGCAAGATCGCTACACCGATGGTGATCTGGTTATTTATGGGACCAACCATGTGAGTAACAACATTCGAACGGTTATCTCCCAATACGATCCTCGCACTCGCCCATGGTATAAGCCCGTTGCGGAGAGCCAAAACGCCACTTGGTCTGAAATTTATACCAACGCTGATGAACGCCAGGATATTACGCTATCAGCCATGACGCCGGTGTACAAACACGACCAATTTGCTGGTGTTTTGGTGACAGACATTCGTATCAATACATTCAACGAATTCCTGCGCGAGTTAAAATACAACACTAAAGCGTCGGTCTACATCATGGACCCAGATCATCGTTTAATCGCTCACTCAGGCCCGGGAAGCGTCATCTCATGGGGCACAAAATTTTCGGATAAAGGGCAGCGTTTGCTTGCCGCTGAAAACGCAGACCCGATCATCAAAATCAGTGCGAGCCGCGTCCGGTCTTTCGATCTCAACAACACCAAGCAACCTTATACTTTTTCATTTGAACATGATGGACAACGTATTTTCAGTCGGCTAACCCCGTATCGAGACCAAAATGGCTTAACATGGTTTATTGGCACCTCCATTTCGGAGTCCGAGCTTCTCGGCCTGTTACCAAAAAGCCAGCAAGAGAGTTGGCTCGTTGGCATTATTGTAAGCCTATTTGGGATCGCCATCAGTTGGATCATTTTCAACCGAGTTACCAGACCAATTAACGCGACGGCCGCCGCCGCTCAGCACCTGGCAAATGGGGATTGGGATAGCGGCATGCCAAAGCCTGGTTATGTGTATGAGACAACCGTACTAGTTCATGCTTTTAATGAAATGGCGAACAATCTAAGAGCTTCATTCAAAGCATTGCGTGAACAGTTAGTTTATGACTCTCTAACACGCTTATATAGCCGTCAGGGTTTGGTCGAAATCTGTGAAAATCAGTCTCATCTTTGTCACGGCAGTTTATTTTTACTTGGTATCAACAAATTTAGAGATATCAACGACAGTGTGGGTCATCACAACGGCGACCAGTTGTTGGTCAGCATCGCTGAAAGGCTAAAACAGCAGTTTCGTGACAACGCATTATTGGCTCGGATTGGTGGTGATGAGTTCGCGGTGTTTCTCTCAAATGTCGACACTGAAACCAAAATTAAACAAACCGAGCGTCGATTACAGCAACTCTTTTCCACCCCATTTATGGTGGAAGGCGAGAATGTAGTGATGAAGATTTCACTTGGTATTGTACAAACCCAGCCAAACGAAACCATGCCTTTATGGTTACGCAACGCCAGCATCGCATTAAGTTACGCTAAACAAGACTCACTGACTGGTGTTTGTCACTACAGCCCAGAACTAGCGAGCGCTTCAAAGTTTCGTACGCAAATGCTGACCAAGATCCAAACTGGCATTGAAAACCGAGAGTTTATTCCTCATTACCAACCGATTGTGGATCTCGTCAGTGGCACAGTGTGTGGCGCCGAAGCACTTGCGCGCTGGCATAGCGACTCAGGTATGGTGTCACCATTAGATTTTATCCCAATCGCGGAAGAAAGCGGCATGATCAAAGCCATCGGCCAACAGATTCTGTTACAAGCTTGTCGCGACACTTACCAAGCGATCGAAAGCAAACAGTGGCCGTCGGACTTCCAACTGCATGTGAATATCTCTGTTAATCAACTATCCTGCCCAAGTTTTGTTGATACGGTGACAAGCGTATTGGATATCACGAAATTACCAGCAAGTAACCTCACACTAGAGATCACAGAATCACGTATCATTGATAGCGCACCGACCACACTAGAAAACATGACTAAACTGCGTGAAATGGGTATTGGTATCGCGATAGATGACTTTGGCACCGGCTACTCATCACTGGGTTACCTCCACTCTCTGCCGTTTACCTGCTTGAAGATTGATCGCACCTTCATCAATCAACTCACACAAGAAAACTTAAACAGTTCAGTCGTCGCTGCCGTCATCAATATCACAGCAGGTCTCAAAACTAATGTCGTCGCGGAAGGTGTCGAGGATAGCAATCAAGCACAATTACTGCGCTCTTTAGGCTGTAATCAGGTGCAAGGCTTCTACTACAGCCGCCCTATGCCACTAGAAGAATGGCCAACACATTTGGTGAACATGAAGTAGAAAAGAGCGAGAATCGTTGATTTCCTAGTCATCCTCTACTGACAATCTACCCAACTGTTATTTATACTTAACTGCAAATCTTACCCATGTATTGTCACAGATGATGTTTGGGCCCTGTTCCAGTTCATAACTATCCGGATCGACAAAATGATAACGAAGAACCTTCCTCTTACTGATTTGCACCGTCACCTCGACGGTAACATTCGTACTAAAACGATTCTTGAGCTAGGCCAAAAGTTTGGCATTGCCCTACCAGCGTACGATATTGAGTCTCTCACTCCTCACGTTCAAATTGTCGAAGCGGAACCCTCTCTTGTTGCTTTCCTTTCTAAGCTCGACTGGGGTGTTGCTGTCCTGGGCGATTTAGATGCGTGTCGTCGTGTCGCGTACGAAAACGTAGAAGACGCGCTAAACGCACAAATCGATTACGCAGAGCTGCGTTTCTCTCCTTACTACATGGCGATGAAACACAAACTACCAGTAGCGGGGGTTGTTGAAGCCGTCGTGGACGGTGTGCAAGCGGGTATGCGCGATTTTGGCGTGAAAGCCAACCTGATCGGTATCATGAGTCGTACATTTGGTACTGACGCATGTCAACAAGAACTGGACGGCATTCTGAGCCAGAAAGATCACATCGTTGCCGTTGACCTTGCGGGTGACGAGCTAGGCCAACCGGGTGATCGCTTTGTGTCTCACTTCAAGCAAGTACGCGATGCTGGCCTTGGGGTAACGGTCCATGCTGGTGAAGCAGCAGGTGCAGAGAGCATGTGGCAAGCAATCAATGAGCTGGGCGCAACTCGTATCGGTCACGGCGTAAAAGCGATTCACGATCCAAAACTGATGGATTACCTAGCAGAAAACCGCATTGGTATTGAATCTTGCCTGACGTCAAACTACCAAACAAGTACGGTAGAAACGCTAGAAAACCACCCTCTCAAGCAGTTCCTAGAGCATGGCGTTCTTGCGTGTTTGAACACTGACGATCCAGCGGTTGAAGGCATCGAACTGCCATACGAATACGAAGTAGCGGCACCAGCCGCTGGCCTGAGCCAAGACCAGATTCGCCAAGCGCAAATTAATGGCCTTGAGATTGCGTTCCTTTCAGAAGCAGAAAAAGCGGAACTGAGAGAAAAAGTAAAAGATCGCGCTTAAATCCAGCGAAAACATAAAAAAATGCCAGCATCTGCTGGCATTTTTTATATCTTGAATCTGTATCTCTGATTAAATAACACGAGAGAATTGTTGCTGACGCGCCTTCGCTCGCAGGTACTTATCGAAGCTCATACAAATATTACGGATCAACAAACGACCTCGCAGCGTCACACGAATTTCATTGTCATCCACTTCCACCAGCTCATCGTTGATGAAGGTCTGAAGTAGCTGTAAGTCTTCTTTAAAGTACTGATCAAACTTCACTTTAAACTCAGACTCAATGGCTTTCTTGTCTAACTTGAAGTTACAAATCAGCTGCTTAATCACTTCGCGACGGAGCAAATCATCAGAGTCCAGCGAGACCCCTTTCCACAGAGCGTGACGAAGTTCGTTGACTTGAGCGTAGTATTTCTTCAGCTCTTTCTGGTTTTGCGCGTACGCATCGCCGATCATCGAGATTGCAGAAACACCAAAGCCAACCAAGTCACATTCACCTTGTGTGGTGTAGCCTTGGAAATTGCGATGCAAAATACCTTCGCGCTGGGCAACAGCAAGTTCATCGTCCGGCAAAGCAAAGTGGTCCATACCGATAAATTGGTAGCCAGCACCAGTCAGTGTCGCGATGGTGTCTTGCAGAATTGCCATCTTCTCTTCTACCTTTGGCAGATCTTCGTCTTTAATCTTACGCTGCGCTGCAAATAGCTGTGGCATGTGCGCGTAGTTAAACACGGATAGACGGCCCGGCTGCATCTCTAGTACTTGTTCTAGAGTCTTGGCAAAAGATTCTTTGGTCTGCTTCGGTAAACCGTAAATCAAATCTAGGTTCGTCGAACGAAAGCCTAACTCTTTTGCGCGCGCAACCATCGCAACGATGAACTCTTCATCTTGCTCACGATTCACCAGCTTTTGCACTTCTTTGTTGAAGTCCTGAACACCGATGCTCAAGCGATTGAAGCCTTCACTACGCAGATGATCCAGCATGGTCAGCTCGATTTCACGCGGGTCAACCTCGATACTGATTTCAGCATCGCTGCTAAAAGTAAACTCTTGGCGTAGCAGGCTCATTACACGCGTGATTTGCTTTTCAGAGAGAAACGTCGGTGTACCACCACCAAAATGCAATTGCGTCACGGTGCGACTAGCAAGTAATGCAGCACGTTGACGAATTTCGTGTTCAAGCACGTCGAGGTATTCATCCGCTTTGTGCGAGTGGCGTGTAATGACTTTATTACATCCACAGTAGTAACAAAGCTTGTGACAGAACGGAATGTGTACGTACAGCGATAATGGGCGTTCTGGGTATTGAGTGCATGCCATATCATAATCAGAAATGGTGAACGCTTCATGAAACTCCAGCGCCGTTGGGTACGACGTATAACGAGGCCCGGAATAGTTGTACTTATCCAATACCGCTTGATCCCAGACGATTTGCTGTTTCGATTCAGTGTGTTGATTCGACATGGTGGTACTTTCCGTTAAATGCTAGGGCAACGAAAGCCGTCACCCGATATTCAGAGCCGCTATTTTGCCATACGACGATGACAAGCGTGGCAACGCCGACTGGCTTTTTAAGTATAAAACTAAAGAAGTGCTAGCGTGATCACGATACCCCCATTAGCCATAAGGAGACTATTGGGGGTCGCGCTTAAATCATCTGAATATTGATTTGATTATTCAGTGGCTGGACGTTTTTCTGCAACACTTTGAGCTCCTCAATAATCGCATCAGTGAGGCGGCTTTCCGCTTTATGACGCGTCAAGTTCTGTTGCATACGCTCTTTCTTGGCAAGTTGTTGGCGTTCTTCGCCACGCGCCATATCTTTCACGATGTGGTAAAGCTCAGAAATCGCAGGGTACGTTTTATCGAAATCAACGCGGTCTTCACCTTGTACATAATCCATGATGTTATACACACGGATACTGATTTCAGATAAATCGCACTGGCCTTGAATGCCCGCCTGACACAAGGTATGCACATTCTCAAAAATGTTGGCGTTACGTTTGTCTATCGCCAATTTTTGATGCTTCAGCTGCAATTCCTTTTGCTTTTTCAATTGAAGCAGAAGGTAACCTGCATAAGAAGCGAGTGCGATGATAATCACAACACCAGCAATAGCTAATAAGGTTACATTCATAGCTTAATTATCCTTTATAGTCGTCGAAGTTAATGTCGTCGAAATCTGCCAGCAAGTCATCATCGTTGCGCGTGCTTTTCTCAGCAGGTGCAGTGAAGTCTTCCTCTTCTTCAGGTTCCAACAAACCTAGTTGGTCCATTAGCTTCTCAATGCGATCGAGTTTCTCATCGACGAATTTCTGTAGACCTGTGCCCAGGTTTTCACCCGCTTCAATACGGTCTAGCAACACGTTCAATTGCGCGTCATTTTCTAGCATCTCTAGTTCTTGCTCTGCCGACAAACGACGCTCTTGCTTCGTCATTTTCTTCGCAGGTTCAACAATCAGAGGTATTTTCTTTTTGCTGCCTAAGCGCGGGTCGCGATTTTGTGCAGCAGCTTGCTTTTTCTGCTCGTTAACTTCTGAGTTACGGTTACCCGTTTTCAGACCCTTACGCTTTTTAGCACGCTTGCGTAAGCGGCCTTCCACATCAGATTCTGTACGGTTACGAGTTACAACAAACTCAGGTGCACCAGCGGCACCCGGTTTTCTAGATTTTTTACTACGGCTCATTACTGGGGTTTCCTCAGTAAAATTACATCATTACCAATAAATTCGAGTTCGAGCTTATCCCGCTCTGCTAGGAACTGGAACGTGTCACGACTAAAGAACACTACGTGAGTGAGATCGTTCTTATAATGCCATGATTTGAAAGCCTCCACGTCGATGACCATTTTCGTCATCAGGCCTATCCAGCCCCCTGGCTTAACTAAATTCAACCATTGCTTCCACACCAAATCTGGGTGGTAGAGGTGCTCTATCACCTCTGTTGCTGTCATGAAGTCGTACGTTTTTTCTAAAACCGACGTATCAGGGTGGTAATAGAGATCGTACAACGCCATGTTGTGCCCCGCCTCTTCCAGCATCAAGGAGAGCGTTGGGCCAGGACCACAACCAAAGTCGATACCATTTGATTGTGGAGAAATTCGCTCTGTGATCGGGTCAGCAATACGCGACAAAAAGCGTCGGTAACCCAAATCATCGGGGTTGTTCTCATGCAAATCATAGTGAGCTTTTTCGCTTTCCGCATCCAAACGTTGGTCTGGATTTACGAATACCAAGCTGCACTGCTCACATTGAAGATATTCACGACGCTTATCTTCAAAATAATGGTGAGTGCGCTGATTTTGGCATAAAGGACAGGTATGCATGCTGACTTCCTCAAACAGGGATGCGAAACATACCAGAAAGTGAACTCGGATTGGAGTGTTGTTGAGTATTTTTTCAGCAATTTTTGTTAAAAAACTTTGTTTACAACCTATAAAGCTAAATAAGTGCAGTAATCTCAATTCAAGTTACGACTGAGCAAGTCAACGGATATAAAAAAAGCGACAGTCAGACTGTCGCTTTCTAAGTGCCATCAATTGGCGAAACTGTGTTGCACACATTTGGTGCACCAATGATCCCTTTGTTTTTAGAGCTTTCCCTGCCAAAAAGAGTTGTTTTTCATCTTCCTGATGAGTTTTGGCTATCCGTTTACTTCCTGTCTACTGAGCAACTTCCTGTGCCTGATCCGTTTCACTGTCTTAACCGTCAGACGAGATGACCATCCTTATCTGATAGGCTCCCTACCTATCTAAATCCCTTTCTAAATCACCAAGCATCCGAGCTACATCCTCGGAGACCTAAACCGTGGTCTTAAATCCTTACATTCACTCCCTGTGAACGACTTCTACTTTACGCCATCCCGTTATGCTCACAAGTAATGGGTTGAAAAAATAATCCGCCTATTTTTCTAAAAAATCAAAATTATCATTTAATCAAAAACTTAAAAACACTAACAAGAAAAAGCCAACATCAAGTATGGCAAATGTCTCACAAACTGCCGAGCCAACTATCGCTTTCGCATCCAAACTCGACTGTGATATCTGTCACGAACAAAAATGCCCTAGTGGATTCACTAGGGCATTTTTGTACAAGTTGCTCGAACGATGTAGGGACATCTACCCAACCAGCTCAAGATGCAGGTTCTTGAGCGATTTAGGTATATTAGTGCAGACCGCCAACGTATTTAGACAGCACTTCGATATCTTCGTCTGTCATTTTCTTCGCGATGTCGCGCATCATGGCATTCATATCATTACCACGGTCGCCATCACGGAATTTTTCTAGCTGAGCTTTGATGTAGTCAGCATGCTGACCAGAAATTTTCGGGAAACCTGAAAGCTCAGTACCATTGCCACGAGGACCATGACATGCAATACATGCGGTTAGGCCACGCTCGGCATCACCAGCGGTATAAAGCGTTTTGCCTTTTGCTACTACATCTTCAGGTGTTGCGTTTTCTGAAACTGGTAGCGAAGCGTAGTAAGCAGATAGGTCTGCGATATCTTCATCGCTCAGTGGCATTGCCATACCACTCATTACAGGATCGTAACGACCTTGTTTACCACCACTTGTCATGCCTAGCTTAAGTTCTTTTAACTGCTTCTCAAGATACTTAGCGTGTTGGCCTGCGAGTTTCGGGTACGTTGTTATTGCACTGTTGCCATCTGCTCCGTGACAGGCGACACAGGTTTGTGATTTTGCTTTACCAGCCTCAATATTACCTTGGGCCCATACTGAGCAACTGGCTAAAAGACTCAAAATTAGCGCTAATTTCTTCATGACATTCCATTATAATTATCAAGCTTCCAGTACCACGGAATGTGAACATACCGCGTACACTCATGGTACAATAGGCGACCTTATGCCGAGCACGGTTATTTTACACATTTTCACAAAAAAGTAATCAATCGACTACACAAAGTCGAGATGGAGTTAACAGTGAGCGTAAAAATTCATTACCAAAATACGCATTTCATCACCAGCGCACCCGATATTCGTCACCTGCCGGAAGACGAAGGTGTCGAAATTGCGTTTGCAGGACGCTCAAACGCTGGTAAATCGAGTGCACTTAACCGTCTAACTAATCAAAAAAGCTTAGCCAAGACATCAAAGACACCTGGTCGTACGCAATTAATCAACCTTTTCAAAGTAGAAGAAGGTTGTCACATTGTCGATCTACCTGGATACGGTTTTGCGCAAGTACCGGTAGAGATGAAAAACAAATGGCAGAAATCTTTGGGTGAATACCTACAGAAACGCGAGTGCCTAAAAGGCTTAGTGGTTCTAATGGACATTCGTCATCCAATGAAAGATCTCGACCAACAAATGATTTTCTGGGCCATCGATAGCCACATTCCTGTGCAGGTTTTGCTAACCAAAGCAGATAAACTAAAAAGTGGTGCACGCAAACAAACTCTACTGAAAGTTCGTAAGCAAGTAGAAACTTTCGGTGGTGACGTTTCTGTTGATGTGTTCTCTTCACTTAAAGGATTAGGTGTCGATCAACTACGTGCAAAACTGGATATCTGGTTTGCACCAGCACTAGCGCACCTGATAGAAGAAGACGAACAAGAGACACCTGCGAGCGATGAAGAATAATTAACAATATTTGTTAAATTTCTTCGACACGGCCCTACCATTTGGTGGGGCTTTTGTTTATCTGAACTAAATAACAGGCAATAAAAATCCCCGCCTTCCTGGCAGGGATAACGGGAGAGAAAAATTGGTAATTATTGTTATGTGACGAAGCATTGCTGAACTGAGATTCGATTTCAATAGGTTAAAAAGCGCTCTTGTTTCCTGTTTATCACCAAACATTCACTCCCAAAACACCCAATAGCATTACAATTCAGATAGTTAAGCCAAGCAAAGCTTCAAAAAGATGTAACTTAGTTTCCTTCAAGAAAAAATAATAGTGTGACTGGCGTAAATTTACAGGATGAATAACGCAATAAATTTGAAGGAAAAATCGAGATTTTGCAGTGACTTAGAAAGGTCAAAAAAGAAGGTTTTTGAAGGCTTACTTTAAGCTACTGATCCAAAAGAATAATTTTCTTTCGCCCAATAAAAAACGCCCCAGTCAAAAACTGACTGGGGCGGCTGAATCAGCCTAATCCAATAACGTGAAACAAAAGGTCTGAAAGATAGAACATCTTACCTCTGTACCCTACGAGTATTAATGTACAACAATTGGTCAGAATTGCAAAGAATTTTTGTAGTTTTTTTTCATGAAATTTTTATTAAGCAACATCAAAGTTAACTTTGCGCTAGCTTTTTTAATCTCAAAAAAAAGCCAGCGTTTGTGCGCTGGCTCATAATTAATTGGTTATTTTGGTCTAAAAGTGACTAATGAGCTTGATCCCAGTTATCACCATGACCTGCTTCTGCAACCAACGGTACTTTTAGCTCTGCTGCAGATTCCATCAATTTCTGTACTTTACTTTCAATTTCGGACAATGATGACTCTTCAACTTCAAAGACCAATTCATCGTGTACTTGCATTAATAACTTCACACGACCATTGCCTTCTTCCTGAATCCACTGATCAACCAACAGCATCGCTTTCTTAATGATGTCCGCAGCCGTACCTTGCATTGGTGCGTTGATTGCCGCACGTTCAGCAGCTTTACGACGCATCCCGTTGCGCGATTTGATTTCTGGTAAATGCAAACGTCGACCAAAAATCGTTTCAACATACCCTTTATCTGCTGCCGTGCTGCGTGTGTCTTCCATGTACTGCATCACGCCTGGGTAACGTTCAAAGTATGTATCCATATACGCTTGAGCTTCACCACGAGGAATGCCTAATTGCTTCGCCAAACCAAACGCACTCATGCCGTAAATAAGACCGAAATTAACCGCTTTCGCACGACGACGTTGCTCACTTGAAACGTCTTCAATAGAAACACCCATGATTTCTGCTGCGGTTGCCGCGTGGATATCTTTGCCATCACGGAATGCATCCAATAACGCTTGGTCACCAGAAAGGTGCGCCATGATGCGAAGTTCGATTTGCGAGTAGTCGACCGCTAAGATTTTATGCCCTGATGGCGCGACAAACGCTTGACGAATACGACGGCCAGCTTCGTTACGAATTGGAATGTTCTGTAAGTTCGGATCAGTAGAAGATAGACGACCCGTTGCAGTCACTGCTTGGTGGTAAGAAGTATGCACGCGCCCCGTTGATGGGTTGATCATCTTCGGCAGTTTGTCGGTGTAAGTTGATTTTAGCTTCGCCAAACCACGGTATTCCAAAATCAGTTTTGGTAGTGGGTAGTCTAGCGCGAGTTCTTGCAGAACTTCTTCATTCGTCGATGGTGTGCCTGATGGCGTTTTCTTCACAACCGGTAAACCCATTTTTTCAAATAGGATGGCTTGTAATTGCTTTGGCGAGTTCATGTTAAACTCTTGCTCTGCAATTTCGTACGCTTTCTTTTCAAGCTCATCAAGGCGAGCGGTAATCTCGACCGACTGCGCACTCAGCTTCATTTCATCGATAAAGACCCCAGTGCGTTCAATGCGCGAAAGAACTGGCACCAACGGCATTTCAATCTCTTCGTAAACTGTCTTCAGGCTTTCATCCTGCTCGATATTAGCAAACAAGCGATTGTGCAGACGAAGGGTCACATCCGCATCTTCTGCCGCGTATGGCGATGCTTGTTCCAGTTCGATTTGGTTAAACGTAAGCTGATTTTTGCCTTTACCTGCAATTTGCTCAAAAGAAATGCAGCTGTGCTGTAGGAAGCGAAGCGCCAAGCTGTCCATATCGTGTTTACCGCCGACACTGTTGTAGATATACGATTCCAACATCGTGTCGTGCTTGATACCTTTTAGCTCAATGTCGTAACGAGCGAGTACAGACGCATCATACTTTAAGTTTTGACCGACTTTTGCTTTCGCTGCATCTTCAAGAATTGGCTTCAGCTGTTCTAGTACCCAATCACGATCAAGCTGTTCAGGCGCATCTAAATAGTCATGTGCAACTGGCACATAAGCCGCAATACCTTCATCGACAGCGAATGACAAACCAACTAGATTCGCTAGCATGTAATCTAGGTTATCGGTCTCCGTATCAAATGCAAACAGCTCAGCCGTTTGAAGTTTATCTAGCCAAGCATTGAAGGTTTCTTTATCCAGAATTGTTTCATATTGGCTGCGATCGATTGTTACCGCAGAAGTTTCCATCTCAGCTTGAGAAGAAGAAGCTTGTGAAGATCCTGCAAGCTCTACGGCCTCCACAGATCCAGAACCGCCTTCAAGTAGTTCATTCAACCAAGATTTAAACGTCAGTTGGCCATACAGCTTCACTAATTCGTCTTTATTTGGTTCCGCTTTCAGCAATGATTCTGGCGTTTCCTCAAGCTCAACATCCAATTTGATGGTCGCGAGCTCATACGAAAGCATGGCATTTTCTTTGTTGTCGATGAGCTTTTTCGCCATGGTTTTAGAACCACGGAAACCAAGCCCTGCAATATCATCGAGGTTTTCATACAACTTCGTCAGACCACCAATACCTTGCAGTAGTGCGGTCGCTGTTTTATCACCGACACCCGGTACACCAGGAATGTTATCTACTTTATCGCCCATCAGTGCTAAGTAGTCGATGATCAACTCAGGTGGAATGCCAAACTTTTCAACCACACCTTCACGATCCATTACGACGTTCGTCATGGTGTTGATCAAGGTAATGTTATCATCCACTAGCTGCGCCATGTCTTTATCACCAGTACTGATCAATACAGGCATGCCCTTTTGTGATGCTTGGTATGCTAACGTACCGATGACGTCATCCGCCTCGACGCCAGGAACACAGATCAGCGGCAAACCCATTGCACGAATAACATTGTGTAATGGTTCAATTTGACAACGCAGGTCATCCGGCATTGGCGGACGATTCGCTTTGTATTCTGCATACATATCATCACGAAAGGTTTTTCCCTTTGCATCGAAAACCACCGCGATGCGCTCAGACGCAAACTGACGCATCATGCTGCGTAACATGTTCACGACGCCGTAAACGGCATTAGTTGGAATTTCACCATTGCTCATGGTGCCCGGGTAGGCGTGAAAAGCGCGATATAGGTAAGAAGAGCCGTCGATAAGGATCAACGGATTTTCAGGAATACTTGCCATAATTGTCTGTATCCAATTCAGTACTTGAGAGATCTGCCTAGGATGCCATGACTGCTGATCTGAATCTATCTTGTTCGCTCGATCTAGGTCGCGTAAATTTTTCCGACTTTATTCACGAAAACACCACCTCCTGTGGATAACTCTGTTTATAGAAATTATCCACTGGTTATCCAATAACAAAAAACACAAGAAAACACCAACTCAAACCATTGATTTATAACAATAAATTCGCATAACGGCGAGAAGAGCAACGATCCTAAAATGATCATCGCATGTGGAAAAGATATTAATAGTGACGTCAAATAGAAATCGTAGAAAAGAAAAAAGCGACCCGAATGGGGTCGCCTAGCAGAAGTGGTAAAGCAAATTCTGTAAATAGAGCAGCTTAACCAAGAAGCTATAAATTACACTGGAAGCAATGTGAGCAATGTCGTGTCAAAAAGAATTCGTGCAAGTTCTCGGAAAAATGTTTCATCACTTCTCAACTTTCAGTTAATTAACTTCTGTTAATAAGTCACTCAACGTCCTTGTGAACTTTCCTCATTCCCTAAGACAGGTTTAATAATAATGATTCTCATTTCGTAGTCAACAGTTAAATGAGAAAAAATCTCATTTATTTTCACATTGCTTTAATGAAATGCACTCTAGATTCTCGAAGATTTACTTTTTCTTCAAACTTTTCAATGATATAGCCATTTCTCAATAACAAGCGAAGCATAGCCGGAAACTGGTTTCGAGATTTCACTTTTAATGTGTTGTAGCCTTGTTCTGCCACCCAATCCTCTTGAGCTTCCAAAAGCAGTTGTGCCACGCCTTCATTTCGAGCTTCAGGGACAACACCACCTAACCAGCTATAGAAAACACCATCCTCTAATTCGTAACCTATTTTGAAGCCGACAATCGTGCCATTTTTTTCTGCAACGAGGATTAAACTGTTTTTCTCTTCTAAACGTTGAGTCATGGAGTCTACCGTTTCTCCTTTCGAAAACTCGGTAACACGCGCCACAACTTGAAGTGCTTCTTCCAATGTGCCTTCACGAATCAGCATTGTCATTGTTCTCTTCTCCAAAATAAAAATACCCAAGCACCTTGGATTGTTACTGTTGTAATCCGCCTGAGGTTACTTGGGTATATACAGACGAACAACTCTTGTTGGTCTGGTATTTCTCACTGAGCGATAATTACTCTTCTGTCGCTTCCGGAGTACGATTTAGGTGTTGAGCAGTTTGTGCATTCTCTTCTGCCAACCACTCAGCAACGTCTTTCGCAAAGTACGTTAAGATGCCATCTGCACCTGCACGTTTGAAGCACAATAGTGATTCCATCACAATTTCACGCTCTTTGAGCCAGCCATTCATGATCGCCGCTTTATGCATCGCGTACTCGCCAGAGACTTGATAAGCAAATGTCGGTACTTGAAGTTCAGTTTTTACTCGGCGAACTACATCTAAGTATGGCATACCAGGTTTAACCATCACCATGTCCGCACCTTCATTGATGTCTAGCGCCACTTCGTGAATCGCTTCATCAATGTTTGCTGGATCCATTTGGTAGTTTTTCTTGTTGCCGCCTTTTAGATTTGAAGAAGAGCCAACCGCATCACGGAATGGTCCGTAGTAGTTCGATGCGTACTTAGCCGAGTAAGCCATGATTTGTGTATGAATGTAGCCCGCGTTTTCTAATGCTTCGCGGATCTTACCAATTCGGCCATCCATCATGTCTGAAGGCGCGACTACGTCAGCTCCCGCTTCTGCATGAGACAAAGCCTGCTTAACCAATACTTCTGTGGTTTCATCATTCATTACGTAGCCATCTTCATCGATGATGCCGTCTTGGCCATGTGTCGTGAATGGGTCAAGTGCCACGTCTGTGATTACACCAATTTGAGGAATGTGTTCTTTAAGCGCTCGTACTGCTCGCTGAACCAAACCTTCTGGGTTGTAGGCTTCAGTAGCACATAAGCTTTTAGCGTCTTGGTTTACGACAGGGAAAAGCGCGATTGCTGGAACGCCTAGATTTGCAAGGTATTGTGCTTCTTCTAGCATTAAATCAATCGACAAACGCTCTACACCCGGCATGGACTCCACGCTCTCACGACGATCTTTACCCATAAGAATGAACATTGGGTAAATCAGATCATTAACAGAAAGTTGGTTCTCAGCCATCAAACGACGACTAAAATCGTGCTTACGTAAACGACGCATACGGCGTGCAGGGAATGGACCTTGAATTGATACAGACACCATTTTCTCCTTGTCTGGACGGTTATGATGATCAAATCATCTGGTGAACAAAATCATATCACTCTTGATGCATGTTGCGAGTGACAATCTGGAAAAAGGTAATGAAAAAAACTGAAAATGACCCAGCACTCACACTCAAGTATACTTCGAATACGAAACCAACCATGAAGCACAGAGAGTAACGATGATCGATACCCACGCGCACATCTATGCTAGCGAATTTGATAACGACCGCGATGAAGTAGTACAACGCGCCTTAACGCAAGGCATTAATAAAATCCTGTTGCCAAACATCGATCTGGACTCAATTGAGCCCATGCTAAAAACCGAAGCGGCATATCCTGACGTATGCCACTCAATGATGGGGCTGCACCCTTGCTATGTGGATAACAACGTTGAGCAAACGTTGGAGATCATCCGCGGTTGGTTTGAGAAACACAAGTTTATTGCGGTGGGCGAAATCGGTATCGACCTGTATTGGGACAAAACCTATCGTGCTGAGCAAGAAATGGCGTTCGTAGCTCAACTTGACTGGGCAAAAGAGATGGATTTACCGGTCGTTATCCACACTCGTGATTCGATTGAAGAAACACTCACTTTGCTACGACAAGAGCAAGATGGTCGTCTGCGTGGTGTATTCCACTGTTTTGGAGGCAGCTTAGAAGAAGCGCAAGCAATCAATGAGCTAGGCTTCCACTTAGGCTTAGGTGGCGTATCAACCTTTAAGAATGGCGGGATGGATAAAGTCATTCCACATTTGGATATGCAGTGGGTCATTTTAGAAACCGACTGTCCATATTTAGCGCCGGTGCCACACCGTGGTAAACGTAATGAACCAGCCTACACTTCTCTCGTTGCACAACGTGTTGCCGACTTGCGTGATGTCGACATCGCAACCATCGATGCCATAACGACTGAGAATGCCAAAACGCTGTTTAATATTTAATTCACGAGAATTGAAAAAAGCGACGAAATCAACGTCGCTTTTTTATCACCTAAACTATTGAATGAACGATTCAACCCGTTGAAATAGTAGAACAATCCATACAAAATTATTGATAAACATAATAATTAACTAGCAACTCTACTTACTTCTCATATCGTCACTTTACTTCGTCCGCTTTGCAAAACTGTCGACAACTCGACACATTATTTTTCTATACTGATTTACGCCCATTAATTAGCACAAATGTAAAACAGCATGAATATGGAAGTTGAAGTGTGTACACATGGTGCTTACTTACAACGCGTACCGCGCAGTTTGTTTCAAAAGCTGCTGGGCATCAAGGAAGTATACGTATGCACAAAATGTGGTTACGTCATGAAAGTTAAGTAATTAGCCCAAGAAAAAACCAACCGCAAAAAAAGCGGCTCAATTGAGCCGCTTTTCACATCTAGATTAGCCTTATTCTTTGGTTTCCGCTTCTACTTCTTCGCTTCGACGAGTATAAAAACGCGCGAAGAACAAACCGACTTCAAACAGTAAACACATCGGAATAGCGAGTAAGGTTTGCGAGATCATGTCTGGTGGCGTTAACACCATACCTACGACAAACGCAGCCACTATAATATAAGGACGTTTCTGTCTTAAATCTTCTGGTGTAGTGGCCCCAGTCCAACACAACAAAATAATCGCAACAGGCACCTCGAATGCGATACCAAACGCCATAAATAGCGCCAGCACAAAGTCGAGATAACTCGAGATATCAGTTGCAAACTCTACTCCACCAAGAGAGATGGCGGTAAAGAAGCCAAACACCAATGGAAATACCACGAAGTAGGCAAATGCCACTCCACAGTAGAACAATAGCGAACTCGAAAACAGCAGTGGCATGATCAATCGACGTTCATGCTTGTACAAACCTGGCGCTACAAATGCCCACACTTGATACAAGATAAAAGGCACCGCAATAAATACCGAAGCAATTAACGTCAGCTTAAGTGGCGTAAAAAAAGGTGACGCTACATCCGTAGCAATCATGGTCGCGCCTTCAGGTAGACGCTCTACTAAAGGTGCGGAAACAAACTCGTAAATGTGGTTAGAGAAATAAATTAGTCCAACAAACACGACCAACACTGCGAGGATTGAACGCAGTAGTCGGTTGCGAAGCTCCAACAAATGACTAATTAAAGGTTGTGTCTGCTCGACGGTAGACATGGCAAACCTCTTATTAAAAACCAGATCAAAAAGGAGCTACCAATCACTAGTAGCTCCTCCTAATGAGACTATTCGGCTTTCTTATCTGCCGCTGTAACCTTGCTCTCTTGCGCTTTCACGGCCTCTTCGACTGCTGGCTCTGTTTTTACAGGCTCAGCCTCTGAATCGGTGTTCTTTGCGTAAGGACGATTTACAGATTGCGCTGCCTTCTTCAACTCTTCAACTGAAGATTTCAACTCAGGGGACAAATCATCCATCCCCATTTGTTCTGCTTTGCGCAAGTTTTCTTGCAGCTCTTGGACTTTCAGCTCGTGTGACAATTCGTCTTTGACGCTATTTGCCATACTCTTAGCGGCACCGATAAAGCGAGACACGCTGCGAATAGCATGAGGCAAACGCTCCGGCCCAAGAACGACCAGACCAACAACAGATATTAATACCAGTTCCCAAAAACCGATATCAAACACGTTTTACGCCTGCTCTTTGTCTTTTTTCGTTTCAGGAGCAGCTTCTTTTTTCTGCTGCTCTTCTAGACTTTTTGGTTCGAAGTCTGCGTCTTTGTCATTTTTCGCAGGTTCATCTTCGCTCATCGCTTTTTTGAAGCCCTTAACGGCACCACCCAGATCGCCACCGATACCGCGTAGTTTCTTTGTTCCGAATAGCAATACAACAATTACAGCAATGATTAGAAGTTGCCAAACACTGATACCACCCATTCTCTTTACCTCGGGTCTTTAAACAAACAAAAATATTTCAAGAGTTTAACGTCTATTGACGATAAGCTCGCCAACTAAGCAGCCAAAATGTGACACCTGCGATACCGCAGGCCAACGAAAGCTGCTCAAAAGCATCGTTCACCAATATTGCCGAGCATACGACTAAAGTCGCGCCAACGCCAAACAAAAACTTTCCTGTCGCCTGCTGGCGCTTGCTCTGGCGATACCCTTGATAAAGCTGATCCATACGTTGATTCATCGCTTTACCTTGTTTCAGGCTATCGTAAAGTAGCTCTGGCAGTTCAGGTAATTTCTCTGCCCAAAATGGTGCGCGGTCTTTAATCGCATTCACTAGAGCTTGTGGCCCAACTTGATTCATCATCCATTCCTCCAGGAATGGTTTTGCGGTCTCCCACAAATCAAGTTGAGGATATAGCTGCCTACCAAGCCCCTCCACGTACAACAGCGTTTTTTGCAACAGTACAAGCTGTGGCTGAACCTCCATATTGAATCGACGTGCCGTGTTGAACAAATTCAACAACACATGACCAAAGGAGATTTCGCACAATGGCTTAGCAAAAATAGGCTCACACACAATGCGAATCGCGAACTCAAACTCATCGACATTGGTATCCGCAGGCACCCACCCTGAATCCACATGTAACTCCGCCACTCGGCGGTAGTCACGATTGAAAAACGCCAGGAAGTTTTCCGCCAGATAACGCTTGTCTTCGCTATTAAGTGTACCAACGATTCCGCAATCTAGCCCTATCCACATTGGGTTCTCTGGATGTTCGGGGTTGACGAACACATTACCCGGATGCATATCGGCATGGAAAAAGCTGTCTCGGAACACCTGAGTGAAGAACACACTCACACCGCGTTCCGCGAGCAATTTCATATTGGTGCCATTTGCTTTCAAGCCTTCAATATCAGAGACTTGAATGCCATATATTCGCTCAGAAACCATGACAGTTTCATTACTGAAGTCGGGAAAAACTTCAGGAACATACAATTCTTCGCTGCCCTCAAAGTTGCGGCGCAACTGAATGGCATTCGCCGCCTCACGTCGCAAGTCGAGTTCATCAAGCAGGGTTTTCTCGTACTCACGCACGACTTCAACTGGTTTTAAACGACGTGCTTCAGGCATCGCTCCGGCGACTATACGCGCCATTCGGTGCATCAGTTTTAGATCTGAATCAATGACTGGGCGAATATCTGGGCGGATAACCTTTAATACCACTTCTTGGTTAGTGTCTTTTATGCGCGCAGTATGTACTTGAGCAATCGACGCAGACGCCAGTGGTTTGATATCAAACTCGGTAAACCATTTTTCTAACGGACCACCTAATGCTTGCTCCATCTGCTTTTTTGCCAACTCGCCATCAAAAGGCGCGACTTGGTCTTGAAGTAAAGCTAGGGGATCAGCGATATGCGGAGGAAATAAGTCACGGCGCGTCGACATCATCTGACCGAACTTAATCCAAACCGGCCCCAGCTCTTGCAGTGCTAAACGCAGACGTTCACCGAGTGGTTTTTCTGGGTGCTTGTTCTTAATCCAAAACAAGCTTTTGCGCAGTAAAAGCGGCGCTTTGGTCAGTTGGTGATCGGGAAGCAGCTCATCTAAGCCGTATTCCAGTTGTACTTTGGCGATGTGGTATAAGCGCTTTAGTTCTGCTGGCGTCATGGTTTCTCCAATGCAGGCTTATCTGCATCCAGCTTATTCAGCAAAGCCGTTAAACGAGCTTCAATGCGAGAAGCCTGGCTGCGAACCTCATCAACTTGGTCGCAGAAATAGGCCACTTCTAACGGAGCGGGAGCCAGTTTCCATTCTTCAGTCACTACTTGCGCAAGATGACGTTGGTGTTTTTCTGCTTGAGACGCAAGAAAGTTGCCGATGTTTTTTGAGCCTTGCACAAAGGTATGTGCGGCGACATCGCCAGTCACGCGAGACAACCACTCTTCAACATCTGGTTTGCAATCCACCATCAACTGAGAGAATTTCTGCGCCAATTGAATATCGCCTTCAAGTTCAAGTTTATCTTGTTTAATAAGACGAGTGATGTTGGCCTGATCGCGCAGCTCTGGTAACACACTCAAGTTGAGCGATAGATAGCAGTTAGGCTGCCCTTCGTAATGACCAAGCACATCAATTTGCTGACTAAAAACGAATGTCAGTGTTTTATTGATCTCTTTCAGGTGAACTTGAATAACTTGACCTTTTAGACGCGCTAAACGACGGCCCAATGCAGGGTCGTCTTTGATCAGTGTATTCAGTGACGTTTCAATCACAGCGGTGATAAGTGGTTCAAATGGCATGCCGTTAACCCTTAGAATTTATAACCGCGATGCAAAGCCACAATACCACCAGTTAAGTTGTAGTATTTGGTGTTTTCAAAACCTGCGTCTTGCATCATGCCTTCCAGCGTTTCTTGGTCTGGATGCATACGGATTGACTCCGCTAGGTAGCGGTAACTCTCTGAGTCATTCGCAACTAGCTCACCGATTCTCGGCAACAAGTGGAATGAATATGCGTCGTATACTTTCGATAACGGCTCTAGCACTGGTTTTGAAAATTCCAACACCAATAGACGGCCGCCTGGCTTCAGTACGCGGAACATTGAACGAAGCGCTTTGTCTTTGTCAGTCACATTACGCAAACAAAAACTGATGGTGATCACATCAAAATAATCATCTGGGAACGGCAGTTCTTCTGCGTTGGCTTGAACGTAGTGCACGTTACCCACAATACCGTTATCACGCAGTTTATCGCGACCAACGTTAAGCATTGAGTTATTGATATCGGCAAGGATGACATGGCCTTCATCGCCAACAATGCGCGAGAATTTCGCCGTCAAATCACCCGTACCACCACCTAGGTCAAGAATACGTTGGCCAGGGCGAGCACCACTACAATCGATAGTGAAGCGCTTCCAAAGGCGGTGAATACCACCAGACATCAGGTCATTCATGATGTCGTATTTTGTTGCCACGGAGTGGAATACTTCGGCAACCTTAGTCACTTTTTCGTCTTTTGCCACTGTAGAGAAACCAAAGTGAGTGGTTTCATTCTCTAACGCTGTATTGGATTGCAAACTTGTGTCCGTCATTCTAATTCCTCTTAGGCAGCGCTTTCCTCTACGGGGCGTTTGTTGACAAATAAAATCGCCCACTGCACTGCGGGCGATTAGTTTACTTTATCCTCAGCCGGATGTCTTTCTACTAACGGGTCATTTTCTGAAAATGCATCACTCTGCGCTAACTGCGCGAGGTCGGAAGAAATCGGTCGTTTAATTTCAACTCCCAAGTGTTTAAAGCTTTCGGCTTGGCGAATCACATTTCCGCGCCCTGTGGCAAGCTTGTTCATCGCACCTTGATAGCTTTGATTCGCCTTATCCAGCGCACCGCCGAGCCCCTCCATGTCGTCTACAAACAATCGTAATTTGTCGTAGAGTTTTGTCGCACGCTGCGCAATCATTTTGGCGTTTTCATTTTGGCGTTCATTGCGCCATAGATTATCAATGGTGCGCAATGCCACCAGCAACGTTGTTGGGCTCACCAAAATGATGTTTTGCTCCATCGCGTCTTTAATCAAGCTCGGATCGGCTTGAATCGCGACTTGGAACGCCGGCTCAACCGGGATAAACATCAGAACATAGTCCAAACTCTGAATACCTTTGAGTTTGTGGTAGTCCTTCATGCTTAACCCTTTGATATGTGCACGTAGAGCAGCTAAGTGCGCATTCAAAGCCTGATCGCGCTCAGCATCAGTTTCGGCGTTGAAGTAGCGCTCATAGGCAACCAGCGCCATTTTAGAATCCACAACCACTTGTTTGTTTTGTGGGAGATGCACAATGACATCAGGTTGGTAACGCTTGCCTGCTTCATTTTGTAAGTTCACCTGAGTCTGATATTCGTGCCCTTCACGCAAGCCAGATTCGGCAAGTACCCTAGCGAGCACCACTTCGCCCCAGTTACCTTGCTGTTTGTTGTCCCCTTTCAACGCTTGGGTCAAATTAACCGCTTCGCGCGTCATTTGCTCGTTCAAACGTTGCAGGTTTTTCAGCTCATGCACTAAGGTATGGCGCTCTTTAGCTTCTTGGCTAAAGCTGTCATTAACGTGCTTTTTGAACCCTTCTAACTGTTCTCTAAGCGGTGACAACAAGCCTTCTAAACTCTGACGGTTTTGCAAATCGACCTTCGCGGTTTTTTCTTCAAACAATTGGTTGGCCAAGTGCTCAAATTGTTGTTTCAAGCGTGCTTCCGCTTGTTCTAAAATTTGCAGTTTTTCGGCATTAGCTTGGTTAATTTGCTCATGGCGAGCTTGCTGTTCACGCAGCTGCGTTTCTAGACGTGATTTGTGTTCACGCATTTGACCAAGCTCATCAAAGTATTGCTGGCGCTCTTGCTTTACAGCCTCGAAGTAACGCAGTTTTTCCATAGCTGCCATCAGCTTTCCGTGCGTTTGACGCACTTCAAACGCGGCTTTATCGCGCTCATCATCTAACTCATCCAACTCTTGCTGAGCATCGGCAAGGCTTTGCTTGACCTGTTCAAGTTGCTGTTGATGAAGCTGTTTTTCTGAAACAAGTTGTTGCTCGAGAAGCTGAGTTTGGGTGATAAAACGCTGTTTCACCCACCAACCGGCAGCGACACCACTAAGCGTGGCAGCACAAAGAGAAGAGAGAATGAGAGATTGGTACTCAAGAATCCATTGCATAATAGCGAGTTAGCCTGTGTTTTGTATCTATAACAATGGTATTTAGACACTGGATAAATGTCCAGTTTGTTGGATGAAAAATCCTCGCATACACTAGGCCTTCCTATAATATTCTTTCTTCCGCTCAAATTATCCAAACCGAGCGGCACATCATCACGCAGAGGCATCATGAACGAGCGTCGCGCCCTAGGATTTGGGCTCTCAGCAGTATTACTTTGGTCTACCGTTGCAACCGCATTTAAACTCACGCTGGCAGAATTTACGCCGATTCAAATGCTATGCATTGCCAGCATCGTCTCTGCGATTGCACTAACAGTAATCTGTGGTGTGCAAGGTAAATTGGGCCAGTTAAGCGCTACATTTTTCTCAAACCCTTGGTATTACCTACTGCTTGGGTTGATTAACCCTTTGGCGTATTACGTTATTCTGTTCAAAGCATATGACTTGCTGCCCGCATCTCAGGCTCAAGCGATCAACTACAGCTGGGCCATCACCTTAACGCTAATGGCTGCTGTTTTCTTAGGACAAAAGATCCGTGGTAAGGACTGGCTGGCTTGCGGTTTTAGTTATGTCGGCGTGATAGTGATTGCCACACAAGGCAATCTTTTAGGCATGGAATTTGAGAGCCCGTTGGGTGTTGGTCTTGCGCTGCTATCAACGCTGCTGTGGGCCGGTTACTGGATTTTAAATACCAAAAATAAGGCCGACCCTGTGGTTGGCGTTCTGCTCGGCTTTTTGGTCGCTATTCCATTCGCCATTGGTTTAAGTCTTTATGAAGGTGCTGACTGGCAGGCAATCTCAGCTAAAGGCTGGGCAGCGGTGACGTATGTCGGACTGTTTGAAATGGGGATCACTTTCGTTTTGTGGCTGAGCGCACTCAAATCAACGCAAAACACCGCGCGTATCAGTAATCTGATCTTTGCTTCTCCATTTATCTCACTCATGTTGTTAGCTACCATCATCGGCGAAGAAATTCATCCTTCAACCTTGATTGGCCTGGTATTGATCATCAGTGGCTTAGTCATTCAGCAAGTCTCATGGGGCAAGAAAACCAAAGCGGTAAACGCTTCTTAATCACCTATCAAAAGCCCTAAAAAACGATGCAATAAGTTGGATAAAAAAGAGATATAGATAACATTTTAATGATAGAAAGCACTTTACGCTGCTAGGATTTAGCTACGCGTTGGATACGATACTCACAAAGCCCAATAGCTTACGCTAGATTCTAATATAATTACCTTTGGGCGATTTAGGACTCGTTATTAATTATGTTTCGCTTCGCTATTCCTTCGCCTTTGATGGCAGACTGGCAACACGTTCTGCGACAATGCTGTGATGTAACTCAAGCTCAGGGACAGCTTTATACTCTGAGCGATACTCAGCAGTGGCTATCGACTGAGGTGTCCACCTCAACCCAAAATCATCGTGCTATCATCGATGTGATAACGCAAGTTGTCGATCACTTTACGCCGACAGATTTTACAGTTAGCCATACCCCCTTTGAAGAGCAAACCTTGAGCATAGGACCGATTTGGCTACCTAATGGCGAATTGCTTGCCGTACTGACATTGACTCACCCTAATGATCAATCGACGGTTGTTTCGGCATGGCTAAGCGCAATCGCGGGGCGGATCAGCTTTGATATCAACTTGCACTGTCAGCAAGAACAAACGCGACATCAAAGCGCGGAAATAAAGCCAACACCAACACTACAAGAGTTTATCGACTGCCTTGAAGACCACGTATGGATAAAAGGCATGGATGGCCTTTATTCGATGACCAACCGAAGCGTAGAAAACGCGTGGCAAAAAACCAACAGTGAAATCATTGGAAAAGACGATTTTGCCCTGTTTAGCCATGAACGTGCGGAAAAATTCATTGATGCCGATAAATTGGTGGTAGCCACTGGCACGCAAAATATTGTTGAAGAATGCCGTCAAATTGATGAAAACAATAACCCCACTTGGCTAGAAACCATTAAGTCTCCTGTCCGTGATCATGCGGGAAACTTAATCGGCATTCTGGGGATGACACGTAACATCACCCGCCGAAAAATGGTAGAAACGCAGCTCTCCTTAGCGTCCCAAATTTTCAACAATTCGCAAGAAGGCATGGTCATTACAGACCGCAATGCCAACATCATTGATGTAAACACGGCTTTTACCCAAATTACAGGTTACCGCTCTGAAGAGGTGATAGGAAAAAACCCACGAATTCTGCGCTCAGGCCATCATGATCAAGGTTTCTATCAACAGTTGTGGCATCAACTCGAAAACAAAGGCCAATGGAAAGGCGAATTCATCAACAGAAAGAAAGATGGCAGCATTTATCCGCAATTAGCGACCATTAGCGCCGTAATGGACGATAAAAACCACCTTATTAACTACATTTGTGTGTTTGAAGATATCTCTGTGCGTAAGGCACACGAAGAAAAGCTGCAGCGCATGGCTTTTTACGATCCATTAACCAATCTACCTAATCGCACCCATTTACTCAGCTTACTCGAACAACACATCGAAACCGGACACAAAAACCAGCAGACGTTTGCCACCCTATTCTTAGATATCGACCATTTCAAACACATCAACGATAGCATGGGCCATTTCTGTGGTGACCAATTGCTGTCTAAGTTAGCGATTCGTCTGCAAGATGTCCTTCACCTCAATGCACATGTGGCTCGTATTGGCGGCGATGAATTTGTGATTATTTTGCCAGATATCCATAGTGATGTTGCCTTATTGGAAACCGTCGGCGATATTCTAAGCGTATTCCAGCAACCATTCGACTTGGTAAATCACGACTCACTTCGTGTCTCGACCAGTATTGGTATTGCCTTGTACCCAAGAGACGGTCAAGACAGTGAAACCTTACTGAAAAACGCAGACACCGCGATGTACTTAGCGAAGAAAAATGGACGCAACGGCTACGCGTTTTACTCACCGGATTTGACCGATAAATCCGTATCCCATGTACGCATTCAATCCGCTTTGCATCAAGCAATAGAAAAACAACAACTCCGGTTAGAATTCCAACCGCAATACAATTTGGAACAAAATACGATTGTCGGCGTGGAAGCTTTATTACGCTGGCAGCATCCAGAGTTTGGCCTTGTACCACCAGCAGACTTTATTCCAATTGCAGAAAAAACAGGGCTGATTCAAAGCATTGGTGAGTGGGTGTTACAACAAGCTTGTTTGCAAGGTAATGCTTGGCTGGACCAAGGCATCGAGTTTGGCAAAATCGCCGTAAATGTTTCTGCGTTGCAGCTTCAGCAGTCAAATTTCATTCAGCGATTAAGTACTATCCTCGATAACACCGGATACCCTGCCCAACGGTTAGATTTGGAGATCACAGAGAGCTTTTTACTGATCGACCCTCAACAAGCCATTGCATCGTTAAATCAATTACGAGAACTGGGTATTGAGATTTCTCTGGATGACTTTGGAACTGGCTATTCGTCTTTGTCTTACTTGAAAGGTTTGCCAATCAACAAACTGAAAATTGACCGCTCATTTGTCAGTGATGTCCCAAGTAATAGCGACAGCAACGCGATTGTGAATGCCATTATTGCCATGGGAAAAACGCTGTCGTTGAAAGTCGTCGCGGAAGGGATAGAAACTCGGGAACAAGCCGATTATTTATTCGAAAAAGGCTGTATTTATGGTCAGGGATATTTATTTAGTCAGCCAGTGAGCGCTGAAAAACTGTTTCGTTGAACCAGCTTGACCCTCAAGTCACTCTCGCGGTGCCACGTCCGCGGAGGTGATTTGCTTTGCTTGATTTTGGGTTGATTGGCATAGCTCTAGACGATCAACCAAAATATTGATACAAACCAGCAACGGCACACCGATCAATAGTCCCATTCCGCCCCAAAGCCAGCCCCAAAAAACAAGCCAAACAAAAATCACTAACGGGTTTAAGTTAAACCTTTTCCCCAATAGTGTTGGTGTAACAAACTGACTTTCAATCAAATTGAGCAGTAAATAGATAGACACCACCGTCAGCATAAAACTGACCGACTCCAACTGAAGATAAGCAACAAAGCCAAAGCTCACCATGGATATGACAGGGCCGAGGTACGGCGCAAAATTCATCACGCCTGCAAATGCGCCCCATAGAAATGGATCTTCAAGGCCTAGAACAAAAAACACGGCCCCAACACTCAACCCCAGCCCCGCATTCACTAAAGTGATGGTGCCAATGTATCGAGATAGGTCTTTCTGTAGCGCTTTGACCAACTCAATCGCTTGGCGCTGTTTGGCGAACCCATGTAAGTAAGACACTGACTTTCGAAATAAGCTTCGTCCATGATTGAGCATAAAGTAAACCATAAACAGCACGATCATCGCTTGTGTCAAAATCGTCGGCGTAGTGGTCGCGAGCGTTTTTACCAAAGAAAATACGGTGTTGTTCCCGACCTCATCCATACTCATATCGTTGGCGATATTCAATGGAGTATTAAGGTGATCAGCCGAAGCTTTAGTAACTTCGCTTACTTCTTGCGACACATTTTTCACGATACTGGGCAGCTCAGACCACCATTGCTTGGCGGGCTCCGACATGGCGGCAAGACCAATAATTGAGGCGCCAACGAGGAATGACAGCGTCAACACGACGGTAATAGCACGTGGTAAACCTTTGTCTTCAAGATAATTAATGAAAGGGCTGCACAGCAGAGAAATAAAGGTGCTAAGCACAATAGGTAACAATATTGGCTTGGCAAAATACAGCCCTGGGACGAGTAACAGGACGAGAAGCGTTGCACCAATCGCAGTGTTGGCAGGAATGTTCAATTTCGCTGTCATAATAAGCTCAGAATCGGTAAGAAAATTTTGCGGTGAAATCCGCTATTAGAGTGGTTCGCCCTCTGTCGTCGCAGCGTTGCTTACTTGTGTTGCTGCATTTCCATTTTGCTCCGCATCTGACTCATCCAGAGAAGCTGCCGCGACCGGCTTTGTGAGCGAATCGGTAATATCAGACACGCTGCTAACCAATAGCCCCATTGACGAAATAGAAGAAGTCAGTCGAGACAATCGACCTGCTTTTGCTGCGGTAACGGCAACGACAGCACTAATGCCTAATGTCGTCCAAGGGTTTTCTCTCACAAACTTCTTGGTGGTAAACGTGAACATTTCCATCGACAAACAACATTGCTCTAGAGATGCTTTACCTTCCATCCGCTTGATCCGCATGGCTCGATTGAGCTTTTGTAGCGAGCGCATCCCACCCCTCCTGTAATTGTTCTGTCGTATTTTTGAATCCAAGAAATCCAACTAAACGCTTCTGCCACCAGGCTAAAGCAAATAATGCCAAGCCTAATGATGTGATAAATACACCCACGGCAACATATACGTTGGCAGTTAACTGATAAGCCACCACCCCAGAGGCAAGGCACAAACTGAATACGAACAATACCGACAATAGGGTAAAAACAACGGTACACAGCAAAATCTGACGCACTGCGGACACGTTAACTTTCATCTCCAAGAGGAACAAATCCAACGTTGAACCTGACCATGCTTTTAGCGATTTCGTCAGTTGGTCCAATTGCGCAAGAATGTTGCTCAAACCATTAATGGTTTGTTGGATATCCTGTTCTTCTGCCCCATCAGGGGCTCGGCCGCTGTCTGAAGCCGCCGAGCCTGATTGCTGATTGGTAACTTGCCCTGAGTTATTCATGTGAAGCCTCGCCTTTCTGTTGTGTGGCTTAATCCTTGGTGACCACTATTATTTGATCAGCTTCGAAACCGCCCAACCAGCAAGGAAGGCACAGCCTATGCTCAGCAATGGGCGCTCCTTGATTACATTTTCTGCCGACTTAGTCGCCTGCTGAACTTGCTGTGCACCGACATCCAGCTTCTCTTTGGCTTGGTCTTTCATCGCGCCAACGGCTTCCGTCGTGGCTTGTTCCGCTAAGTGATATGCTTCTTCTAACTGCTCTTGAGGTTTTACTGTGCTTTCTTTTGTAGTAGCCATAACTAGCCTCCATTAATGAGTTGAATAGTGAATCAAGTGAAACAATGTTTGACCTCACTTACTCCCTACAAAGCCATATCCATGCCAGAATTTTAAGTTATTGTTTTTTATTAATTTTATTTTCATTTCGATAAAAAGCCGTATCTGTACGTGTAATTCTTTCCAAGCTTTCCCCGCCATTCTTGTAATTTTTTCTTAGCGCCTTACCGACTGTTAGCAAGTTATTGCAAAAAAAGACATTAAGCCACTGATTAATAAGACTTAAAATTCATTGGCATACAACCTGCAATTAAAGATGAAACATCGTGTTTGTATTCCATACGCTCAAACACCCCTATCACCAGTAAATAAGGAGTGGCATATGAAAAATGAAAACATCGCCTCAATCATTGAGCTTATCGAAAGCGGAAATGAAATTTACAACAAGGCCATCGAGAACATTGACAACACTTCTTTGAATAATGTGTTGGTAGAACTGCTCAGAGTACGTGAGCGTGCAGTCATTGAGCTCACTCCCTACTCTCTAGCAAGTAACAATGAAGAATCTGCCGACGACACTCCGGTTTCCTACACCATCAAGGCGCGTGAGGTCTACAGCGACGTGATGAAGGAAGTGTCCTCTGACAAAGAGTCTATGTATTTAGAACAGCTTGAAGGTGTCGAAAGCAAGGTACTCAAAGAGATTGAGAATTTGATTACTTGCCACCCAGAGCAGGCGGATAACTCGGTTCTGCTGAAAGTTCGTAGCGATATAAAAAGCTGCAAAGAAAAACTCAGCAGCATCAGCCTTATTAGCTAAAACTTGGTGGTCGCCTTTGCAATAAAGCTCGGTATTGATCAAAGAAATGGCCAACTTGCTTTGGCCATTTCTGACAAGCCCACAGGCGCATTAACATAACCATCACGAGAAATGTCCCACGACAATAGTCATAAATAAAGAGGTCACTATGACATTGGATAACAATCGAGTAAGGGAGCTACTCGTAAAAATGACACACCATCGCCAAACGTGTTTGCCTCTCGTTAACCCGCAATCACATATGACACTCGCAAGAGCGGCATATCGATTCGTGAAAATAGAAAAAGTGATGATCAAAAAGATGGCGAAGCTGTTCTTCGATCAAGATGGTGAACAATTCATTGCAGAAAATGCCACCGAATACGGCGTTGCCGAGTTAGGCAATTACAAAGAAATGCATTTTATGAATAAATTACTGTTAGATGATTTAAAAGCCCTGCTTAGAGCCATTGACGACACCAACTTAACCGCACTTGTTTCTTATTGGTTAGCTGCTTTACAAGTTGAAAACGATGAAATTGAAAAGCACTTACCTCAGGGTGAGTAATTGTACTCGCCCTTCTTTCTTTCACTTTGTTTAAACCACATCCCCAATCAACCTAGTAAAAGGTGCAGATAAAAAAAAAGCCGCTGCATCTACACAGCGACCTTAATAGCCTTTTTACGACGCACACCAAATCATCAAACAACACAGAAAAAGCGCCATGTAGAATACGAAGCAAATGGCGCGTTATCCGCGGATTACCTGTGTTAAAGCGAAGCTGATTTACGTCTCTGACTTGGAACAAATACGTTCAATGACTTTGGACGCAGCTTGATTGCCAGTTGCTCATCAGAATACAGTTCACCATCAATCACATACTCAATCGGTTTATTCGCAGAAATAGTGACGCTCTGAGCCGTCGCGTATTGAAAATGTGTCGATTCTTCCTGTGCGCCTACGCTCGTTAATGTCAGATCCGACAATGCGATAAGACGTCCGCCTAAAGACTCGGTGTTATCTAAATATGTGATATGCAGCTTGCCATCATCAGGCTGCGGCGCATCACCACCTTGGGCAAGCAACGTACTAAATGGAGCGATATTCGCAACGACAAAACTATGGACTTCAAGCGTTTGTGTATTCTTGTCGTGGTTTCCATCTTCAGTTGGAGCGTCTAACGAAACGGTTAAAGCTTGCGTTTCTTCCGCCACTACAGCATTAAAAAAGCCGGTGAGGTAAGCGAGTTGTCCAAAAACATTTTTCTCTTCTCGCTGAGCGTGCTCGATCATTTTCTGTTCTAACCCAATACCTAAGACCAATAAAATAAGCCGCTGATTGCAGTCCGCAGTATCAATACGTTGGCAGTGTCCGCCAAGCAACGCTTCACACGCTTTTTCCACCGGTGAGAATTTGGCGCCAACGCCATAGAGCACATGACATAACGCATTGGCAGTTCCGAGCGGAACAATACCGAGTTTTAGGTCGGTATCCACCAATTGGCTAGCCACCTCTGTTACTGTGCCATCGCCACCAGCTACGATGATTTGCTTAGCTCCACTTTCTTTTGCCTGTTGTGTTAGCTGCTCGGCGCTGAGGTTTGTGGTGGTTTGATGAATACTCAAGCGATATTTTTTGGTTAGCTCACGAATCAAGTGCTGTTCGTTTTCCTCCCATTTGCCGCCACCTGAAACAGGGTTAACCACCATCCAAGTGGATTGATCCAGCCCCAGTACGCCTTTTTCACTGATCGCTCGTAACGTCCTAATCTGTAATTTATTCAATCTCGCGGTACTACGTACGTCATTGATTTTTTTCATCACGGATTCAACCGTCAGTGACGGGTCTTTGCTCAGTAAATACGCCGCCACAACAAACACTGAACGACCACGCCCTAACGCACAATGCACAACCACAGCCCGCGAGCACGAGATTTGAGTATCAATCCAGTTAATCGCATGGCGAAGGCGCTCGAGCGTTGGGGCTTTGTGGTCGAGTACCGGAATCGAAAGGTAATGAAACTGCTTGTCGGTCATCGCACTTTCAAGGCCTGCAAATTCTGCGGTGACATCGACAATACAAGAGATCTCATTGGATTCGAGAAAATCTAAGTCACTCTGAAACAAACGGCGAGATAGGTATAAATTGTCGCTGACTTTTTGGATTGGAGGCACTGTATCACGCCGTCTTTCCCAGGCGTTATACGCTCTAGCCCCCAATAAAAATGGGATGAATGCCCAGCGAATCCATCTGACAATCTTGCCATCTTGGTTTTTTCTAAAAATAGAGGGAATGTCGAATACGTAGGCTACGCTGACCAACGCTAAAGAAAGAGATATCCACAAGAACAGCAGACTAACGATAATTTGAGGCGTATAGATAGCGGCCAATAAACTGATCAGAGCGCCAAGAATATAATATTTGATGATAAACATTCGCTCTCCTTGCCTTCAGCGAGTGCACTTTTTAGTAGAAGTTAGAATACGCGGGGGATTGAGCTTGGATACATGAACTTGAGTAAACGCCTTGATTGAGTGCCTTCCCGTGCCGAAATGGCACGAAAAGGTCCAACACTCTACCTAGCTTGCCATCTCTTCAACATAACCATCCGCTAGTTTCATTTTCTGCTTATCGGTCATTACCTTACCGGCTAACTGGAAGAAACGCTGCTCTTCTTCCTCAAGATGGTGCAACACTTTGTGACGCAAGGTTTTCATTAGGTTGAGCCACGCTGGCGAGCTCATATCGGTTGCATCAAGCTGTGCAATCACTTTATCAATTTCATGATGCTCTGCGATGCCATGGCGAGTGAGATCAATGGTCTTATCGCTATCTATTAAAGGCGCGTAGAAAAATCGCTCTTCTGCCGCTGCGTGCTGTTCGAGTTCCTCTTTAAGGTTGTGGTAAAACTCTTCACGAGCGGGGGAATCTCCAGACGTTTCCATCAGAGCATCGAGTAAAAGGCGCTGCTTTTCATGACTCTCTTTCAGTACATCAAATATGTTTTTCATCTTTGACTCCTTATCTGATTGTAAACAATTGGGACAAAAGGAAGGGCGGTGATTGACCGCCCCTCTCTTACATAGCTATGCGTAAAAAACCTAACCTGATTCGGCTAACAATCTTGGTCTTCAGCGTTTAGGTTTTCTTTAATGTTTTCACATTCATCTTCAATCGCATTTTGGGTTTCTTCGGCGGCTTCATCTATCTTTTTGCCGGCCTGTTCCATTGGCCCTTCTTCACTACAAGCTGCCAACGCAAACACCAAACCGAATACTGCGGCGATACGGTAAATAAATGACGTAAGTCGCATGGAATCTCCTATCTATTTACGTTTTTTCTTCCCAGCAGAACAATCACTATTGATACAATTAATGACAATAGGAATAGGTAAAATATCACTTGCGCGATAGAGGCAGCAGCTCCTGCAATACCGGTAAAGCCTAATAGTGCAGAAATTAGTGCCAGTGCCAGAAAAATAAACATCCAACGAACCATAGTGTTACCTCCTAATAAAAGTGGGTTAAATCACTCGGCTCGCTATTATTGAACCACTTCTAGCTTATCAATCACCTTATTTACGTCATTGGTGTTATTTGCAATTGAAATTGCAAGATCATGCTCCGCATCTGAATTAACTTTACCTGCCAACGTTACCGTTTTGCGTTCTGTCGTTACATCAATATCCGTACCACTCACATTGGTATCCATTAGTAGGCGCGTTTTAACTATAGTCGTGATTTTAGAATCGGTCAGTGTAGCTAAAGCTTCTGAATCAGTTTCTTTCTTGCCTTCATTCACTACTGACAATTCGTTGTTTACTTTTTTCACACCATCAAGACCAGTAACAAGCTCTTCGGCAAGTGATTTTTCAAGATCATTGTTTACCGAACCAGAAAGGGTAACGACCTGATTCTCTACATCGGTATTGATATCAAAAGAGTTGAGATTGCTGTTTAGCAGTAGTGTGGTTTCAGCTTTACCATCTAGCCAAGCGTCCATGGATTCTTTTTCCCATTTATCACTCGCTAAGACTGCTGTAGATGAAGTAGCAAGAACTGACGTAAGTACAATTTTAGCTGCGATGTTATTCATGGTAATTCTCCTTTATTGACGTTGCACTTCCCTAGGAGCAAACCATGTGCCAACTTTATAACTCATTGTTTTTAAGTGACTAATAAAGGAAAGAGGTAAAAATGAGATGAGCAATAAAGTATAAGCATGAATTATTTACACGTAAAAAATGTAATTTTTAATCGGTGATAAAGCCTCCGCCACTTGTGCAGAAATAACCTGATAAAACAGAAAGGCTATTTCTCCAGGATCAATTAATAGCAAAATTATTATTTTAAAAATAAAAATCTGAACAAAAGGAAATATCTACTGATGGCTCTCACCGATATATATCAAAAAGGGGCTAACAACATAAAAATACCGAACAAATCCTTAAATCTATGCTGACAATATTTTGTCTTGTGAAGTGAGAATAATCCACGTACATTGTTTCTGTCATAGTAAAGAGGACATTTCTATGTCGATGCCAAGCCTGTTTCTAAGAATACAAGATCCATCACTTAAAAATGCCATCGCTTCTTGCCAGGAACTGAACAAATTTCGTCTGCATGACATCGATGCCGCAGACCAATGGATTGAAGATTTCCTACAACTCAAACCGGAAGTTGCGATTGTTGAAGTCGCCCACTTTACTAGTGCAGATTATCAACGTCTTTCTAATATCGAAGACATCTACGATATGGACTTGATCATCATTAGCTCAGGCGCTCCAAACGAGAACTTGGATAAACTGATGAACTTGGGTGCTATTTTTCACTACAGAAAGCCCGTTGATATTGCCATTCTGACGGACACCCTGAGCGAAGTCAGCCAGTACTATCAACACAAACAAGATCAAGGGCGTAAAGTGTCCACCAGCGATCTTGACCAATTTGGTCTTTTGGTCGGATCTTCCTCTCCGATGCATCAGCTCTATCGTATGATCAGGCGCGTTGCTAAAACAGAAGCCAACGTCCTTATTGTCGGTGAAAGTGGATCAGGCAAAGAACTGGTGGCGCAGACCATCCACTTAGCGAGTGAGCGTAAACAACAGCCCTTTATAGCGATTAACTGTGGTGCCATTAGCCCTGAATTGGTTGATAGTGAACTGTTTGGTCATGAGAAAGGCGCTTTTACTGGAGCAAATAAAACTCACCAAGGTGTATTTAAGCAGGCAGAGGGCGGCACACTATTTTTAGATGAAATCACCGAGATGCCTATCGAGCATCAAGTGAAGCTATTGCGGGTGCTAGAAACCGGAGAGTATCGC
Source organism: Vibrio sp. 2304 (assembly GCF_033339475.1). NCBI lineage: Bacteria > Pseudomonadati > Pseudomonadota > Gammaproteobacteria > Vibrionales > Vibrionaceae > Vibrio > Vibrio sp. 2304. The sequence goes on from NZ_JAWOUQ010000006.1 coordinate 309,889, forward strand.
CCAGTTGGCAGTAATACAGTTCATATCGCTAATACTCGCATCATTGCTGCTACAAACCGTGATCCTAAAATCGCCATTGAGGAGCAGTTCCTGCGTGAAGATCTGTTTTTCCGGTTATCGCATTTCCCATTAACGATACCGCCACTGCGAGAACGAGGCGGTGATATCGTCGGTCTGGCCAAGCACTTTATCGCGCACCGCAACGCCAATGAGGCAAAAACCAAAACGATTCTTGACTCTGCGATCCAAAAAATCGCTGCACACGACTGGCCAGGTAATGTCCGTGAGCTCAAACACACGATCGAACGTGCATTTATTTTGGCTGATGACACCATCCGAGATGAACACCTTATCTTCGACACACCACCATTGGAAACAGGCACCAGCATCGAAGACCTTGTTCCGGCGGGCGTTTCGTTAGAAGAGCTAGAAAAAGCCGCCATTCTCAATACCCTTGAAGAGAATCAAGGTAATAAAACGGAATCAGCGCAGGAGTTAGGCATTAGCGTGAAAACGCTCTATAACAAACTCGAAAAGTATCAAGACGAGTAACTCGCTATGGGAATACAAAAAAAGCACTGAATAAAACTCAGTGCTCTTTTTGTATCTTATCTTTTATGCAGTTAGGCTGCGTTTGGTGTTTGATTAAACCCACTGCCCCGCAACAAAGCCGCTCGACCAGCACCACTGAAAATTGTAGCCCCCTAGCCAACCAGTCACATCCATCACCTCACCAATAAAATAAAGCCCTTTAATGTCTTTGCATTCCATGGTTTTCGAGGATAAGTGATCAGTATCGACACCGCCGAGTGTCACTTCCGCAGTTCGGTAGCCTTCAGTGCCATTCGGGGCGATATCCCAATGCTCTAGGCGCTCCACAATCGCCGCAAGCTCCTTTTGATTGAACTGTTTTAGCGGTTTATCGACTAGCTCTTTACGTTCAATTAAGACTTCAACCAGACGCTTAGGCAGCACTTTGGCAAGCGTATTCTTGAGTGACTGATTTGGATGCTTCTCACGACTGCGTTCTAATAACTCAGCAACATCATCGTTTGGCACAAGATTGATCAACACCTTTTGTCCGGCCCGCCAGAATGAAGAAATCTGTAACACTGCTGGACCAGATAACCCACGATGTGTGAACAACAGGGCTTCTTTGAACATGGTGCCATCTTCAGCCGTAATTTCCGCAGGTACCGCGATACCAGATAACTCAGCAAAGTCTTCTTTGTCTTCTTTATGCAGAGTAAATGGTACAAGCCCTGCCGTGGTTGGGATAACTCGAAGACCAAATTGTTCCGCGACTTTATAACCAAATGGTGTCGCCCCCAGTTTTGGCATCGACAAGCCACCTGTTGCGATAACTAAAGACTCACATTCGACAATCTCAGTGCCAGCATGCAAACGAAAGCCTTCATCAATTTTTTCAATCGAATGAACATCGCATTGGTAACGCTGTTCGATGTTCGGCATGTCACACTCAGCTAACAACATCTTCACGATATCTTTGGCCGTAAATGCATCGACACAAAACAACTGGCCGTGATCACGCTCTTCGAACTCAATGCCATGTTTACACACCATCGAGATGAAATCCCAGTTAGTGTATTGGGAGAGCGCCGACTTAACAAAGTGCGGGTTTTGACACAAATAGTGATTAGCTGAAACGTCGTAGTTAGTGAAGTTACAACGACCACCGCCCGAGATAAGGATTTTACGTCCTGGCTTTTTAGCATGATCGAGCACCAAAACACAGCGGCCTCGCTTGCCTGCTTCTGCAGCACACATTAAACCTGCTGCGCCTGCGCCAATTACAACAACATCAAATTTCTTACTCATCGGTAGCTCTTAGACTGATTGGTATCGAATCAAAATAAAAAAGGATGTGCACATTGCACATCCTTGCTTTCTAGGCGCGACATTCTACCGACAAATACCGAAAGGGAAAAGCGCTTAAACTCTAAGCGCTCTGTATGTCCGCAAAATCTCAGACAGAACAACTTCTGGATTATTGACTCTTAGAGAATGAAGGCCGCAAGTAGCGTCACGCCGAGCAACGCGGTCGATAGAACAAACAATTCACGCACTCTTTCACACTTACCAGTAAAAATTTCATCGTGGTGATGATGATATTCTTTACTTTTAATGTAGTGATACAACCTCACCTGCTTGGTGACATTTCCATGAGTGGTAAAAAAACCATTACCATCAACTTGCTGATATAACAGCGGATGCGCTTCACGCATGATATAAATTAGAGAACGAAGAGCGGTGAGATACCGGACCATATTAACTCCAGTTACCACCATTAGCGCAAATAAGATTGTGTCTCCACTGATCATCTTTTCCTCCCTACATCTTCAACAATGCTCAAGAGAAAAAGACGACCAACACTTCGTCTTTACCCGCTACTTACAACGTCCCAAAACGCGTTTACGCAGCTGGAGCATCCATGATTGAAGATGAACCTTCTTTCGCCATTTGTGCTAGATCTTTGTCAATGAAGAACAACGCTTTACCGTCTTCACCTACCAGTTCGATCTTATCTAAAATCCCTTTAAACAACTTCTCTTCTTCGTGCTGTTCTGACACGTACCACTGTAGGAAGTTAAACGTTGAGTAGTCTTGGCTAGTAAATGCAACGTGCGCCAGTTTGTTGATTTTTTCCGTGATCATTTGCTCATGTTCAAATGTCTCGCGGAAAACGTCACCTAGGCTCGCAAAGTCATGCTTTGGCGCATCAATAGCGCCTAAGATTGGCATTGAGCCAGTTTCACTCACGTAAGTGAATAGGCGTTGCATGTGCTCCATTTCTTCTACGGCGTGAGCGCGTAAAAATTCAGCCGCACCTTCAAAACCTTTGTCTTCACACCAAGCACTCATTTGTAAGTATAGATTGGATGAGAAAAATTCTAGGTTAATTTGCTCATTCAATTGTTCGACCATAGTTTGAGACAGCATGTTAACTCCTATTATTGTGCATGCAATATACCCAAGTAACCTCGAAATAAGTGACGCTGCGAGAATAGCTTGGTCCGGCAGACACGGCGAAGTTTCACTTCAACTCTAGTCAGTAACACTACGCTTATTTCAGCATATCAAAGTCACTTGGGTACAACGCCACTATAACATGATTACTGAGACAAGACTTTGTACCTACGGCACCGATATGAGATCACTTCAGCAAATTTTTTTTGGGGTTGGTGCTAATCTAAAACTATGACCTTACAAGGAGATAGCAATATGAGTTACAAACACATACTTGTGGCAGTCGACCTTTCAGACGACAGTAAAGTGTTGATTAAGAAAGCCGTATCACTGGCTAAACCTCTGGATGCGAAAGTCTCTTTTATTCACATCGACGTGAACTACGCAGAACTCTACACCGGGCTTATCGATATCAATATGGCAGAAGCGCAACATCAAGCAATGGAAGCATCGCGCACACAATTGGCAAACTTCGCTGAATATGCGCAATACCCAATTGCCCATACTTTAGTCGGTAGTGGCGATTTGAGTAATGAGCTGTGCGATACCATTCAAGACTACAGTATCGATTTGGTGGTTTGTGGTCATCACCAAGATTTCTGGAGCAAGATTCTATCTTCGACTCGACAGCTGATTAACTGCTCACCAGTCGATATGCTGGTCGTACCGCTAAAAGACTGATTGGCGCAACGATAAAACTTGGTTAGACTGCGGGCACATTTGTTGTTGATAAAGATTCTCATCCATGGCTTATCTATCCGCAGTTACCCTACTTTGGGCATTCTCATTTAGCCTGATCGGCGTTTACCTCGCCGGTCAGGTTGATTCTTGGTTCTCGGTGTTCATGCGCGTGGCACTGGCGAGCCTGGTTTTCATTCCCTTTTTGAAATTCCGTGGCGTTAGCAAATCCCTAATCGCGAAACTGATGACCGTCGGTGGCTTCCAGCTCGGTTTGATGTATTGCTTCTACTACCAATCTTTTTTGCTTCTTTCCGTGCCAGAAGTATTGCTGTTCACCGTATTCACACCCATTTACGTCACGCTCATCTATGACTTCTTGAAAGGTCGCTTTTCACCTTGGTACTTAGTTACCGCAGCAATAGCCGTATTTGGTGCCGCCTGGATTAAATTTGCAGGCATTAATGAAGATTTCCTACTGGGCTTTTTGGTCGTACAAGGAGCAAACCTCTGCTTTGCCATCGGTCAGGTGGGCTACAAATATATCATGGAGAGTGAACCCGTCGATTTGCCACAACACACCGTGTTTGGCTACTTCTACTTAGGTGCACTTTGTGTAGCAACCGTGGCTTTCGCGCTCATGGGTAACCTAGACAAATTACCAACCACTACAACGCAATGGGGCATTCTGACATACCTTGGTTTGATTGCTTCTGGTTTTGGTTACTTTGCTTGGAACAAAGGCGCGACCATGGTGAACGCAGGGGCACTGGCAGTAATGAACAATGCATTGGTTCCGGCGGGCTTGATTGTAAACATTGTGATTTGGAACCGCGATGTTGATGTCATGCGACTCGCCATTGGCGGTGCGATCATCATGCTATCCCTATGGATTAACGAAACCTGGGTGAAAAAGCGCGTCGAAATGAGCTACGCCAAGAAGTAAAGCGACCGCTCCCAACACACATACCGACAATAAAAAACGCTCTCCAACTGGAGAGCGTTTTTTTGGATTAGATTAATGCACTTTGACTTGCGAGCTTGCGCTCATCAACGCCTTGGGCGACGTTGGCAGCAACACTTCTAGTTTCGCATTGCGCGCTTCAAGCTTGCGCTGACGCTTAAGTAACTTTTGTTGTTTTTTCGCCACTTTTAGTAACTTCTTTTGCTGCTTATAGTGCTTTTTCAGTGCTTTTTTCGCTTTCTTGAGCGATTTTTTATCCGCTAAATCAAACCATACTGGTGCGTCGGCTCTTACTGGCTCCAGAGATTTTTCGGCTTGTTTTTTCTCTTTCACACGCTCAACAACACGCTTCACAATCGCGGCTTTTTCGTTGCTTTGTTTAGTGGTCACTGGAATCGCTTGTGATGGCAGAGCTTCAACCAATAAGCCACATGCTTGTTGCTCACTCAATGGCTTGTCTTGGCATTTTTGTGGAGGAATTGCGGCTGGCTTACAAAGGGTATCTTTGGCCGATGAAGAGCGTGCGCAAGAACGACAAACGAATTTTGGTGCGACAACTAAACGATGGATATCACCAAGTTCTGCCGCGATCTGTTTGCGACTCATTTTACATAAACGTTTAGCCATTCTACTACTCCAGCTTCCCAGTTATCGACCGCATCACAACAAGTGAAATAATAATAATTCTTAGTTAGATATACAGTCAGGGAAGGGAATTAGCAAGAGAAAACTATCAATAGAGACGAGGAAAGAGAGGCTGAGTCACAGCACGATACACCATACTGTGACAAGAAAAGTTGAGCCGTCAGGAAGTTATGCCATCGATGCTTTAACGTAGACATCGAAGCGATTTTTTTTCGTTTCAATCGCCATGGTCGGTTTTTTCTCGTTCAGCCAGTTAGCATAGTCTGGGCGTTTAACTACTACACGCTTTGTGGCTAACGCCATGGCTGGTTCTAGTAGGCCATCGGCGTCCAAATCGGCGCCAACCAACGATTGGAAAACGCGCATTTCTTTTTTTACGAGCGCCGACTTCTTTTTATTTTCTGGGTGCGGATACATCGGGTCAAGATACACCACATCTGGCTGGACAAAGTCTTTATCTTGCGCCAATTGTTCCAGCGCATCATGGCTAGAAGCATGGATTAGCGACATGCGCTCAGATACCCAGGTGCCGATTTCTGGGTCTTGTTTCGCTCGATCCAAGCCATCATCTAACAAAGCCGCTACGACTGGATGACGCTCGACCATCTGCACTTTACAACCTAGCGAGGCGAGCACAAACGCATCACGACCAAGACCTGCCGTGCCATCTAACACGGTTGGCGTTGCCCCTTTGTTCAAACCCGCCGCTTTCGCAATTGCCTGGCCTTTACCACCACCGAACTTGCGACGATGACCGACCGCACCACCAATCAAATCCACAAAGATTGCACCCAGCTTTGGCTCATCCACTTTACGTAGCTCCAAACGCTCGGTGGTTAGCACCAAAGCAAAATCGCTATCGTCAGTGTGTGAAAGCTGCCAACGCGCAGCGAGTTCATCAAGATGAGATTGTTGAGACGGGTTTTCACAGATCAATTGCAGTTGCAAAAGGAGGCTCCAATAAAAATCGAGGTAACTGGCGCTGAGTGTATACCTAAGTTACCTATTAATGCTAGGTTGAGCTTGCTACGAAGAGGTTATACAACCGTCAGTTGCTCCACTAGCTCAGAAAGCGGCTTAGGATGACCAATACCGTAGCCTTGACCGTAGTCCACACCGAGGTCTATCAAATGCTGCATAACCTGGTCATTTTCGACAAACTCCGCCACCGTCACTTTACCTAGTTGCTTCGCCAAGTCATTGATTGAACGAACCATCACGCGGTCCATTTCATTTACGTTGATATCTTGCACGAAAAGACCATCAATTTTCACGATATCGACAGGAAGTTTCTTTAAGTAACCAAATGAAGACAATCCAGATCCGAAATCATCCAATGCAATCATACAACCCAAAGCCTTTAGCTTGGTAAACAGCTCAATGGCTTGATCCAGATTGCTCATCGCCGCTGTCTCGGTGATTTCTAAGCAGATTTTTTCACACGGCAGAGTCGAACTTTCCAATCGCTCCAATAAGAAGTCAATAAACTCTTGATTCCCCATAGATTGACCTGAAAGGTTTATCGAACAGCGACCAAGCTGTTCAACCACCTCAGGACGCTGTTCAAACCACTCTAGCGTTTGAGTAATAACCTGCTTATCAATCCAATGGGCAATGTTGTAGCGCTCGGAAGCAGGGATAAACAGCGCAGGAGAAACATAATCACCGTACCCATTGCGAATACGCACCAAAATCTCAAAATACATTTGAGTCTCGTGCTTTTGTAAGCTTTTTATCGGTTGAGCAAACAGTTCTAAACGTTGATTCGACAATGCCTCATGCACCAAATTGACGCTCTGCATTTCCATCTGACGACGCTGCAACTCTTCGTTATCTAAGCTGAATAGATTATAGCGGTTACGGCCTTGCTCTTTAGCGGCGTGACAAGCAGAGTCTGCTTGAGCGTGCACCATTTGTGGCGTATCAGCGGTATGATCGATGATACGGATACCAATTGAGCAACTGATGAACAGGCGTGTGTCTTCCCAAATAAAGAGGTGTTCGCTTAGTGTCGAGATGATCAGTTTGGCAATATTGATGGCGCCATATTCGTCACAGTCTTTGAGTAACACCGCAAACTCATCGCCTCCCATTCGAGCCAAGATGGAATTGTACGGCAGAACGCCTTCCAGCATACTGGCGCAGAATTGAATCGCCGCATCACCTGCATCATGCCCAACCGTATCATTGAGGACTTTTAGTTGATCTAAGTCGAGGTACAACATGGCGTGGACTCGACGATGGCTGTCCACTTCGCACAGTGCGGTCTTAAGCTCTAGTTCAAAATGGTTTCTGTTGTAAGTCCCCGTCAGTAAGTCATAGCGAGCTTGGTATTCCAATTTCTCGGAAAGCAGTTTGGTTTCGGTAATATCTTCGCCCACAATCAGCAGTTGCTCAGATTCACTCAGCGGACGAATATTCTCGCGCACCCAAACACGATGACCATTTGCATGACGATACTCGACTTCACGTCGCCAAACACCATGCACTTGCTGGTTGGGTTGCAATAACACTTGGCGAGGGAACAGCACTTTGTCATCAAAATAGAACTCCCTCAGGCGATGTCCGAGCATGTCCATCGGTTTGTAGCCAAGAAGTAGTTGAGCAAATCGATTCACTTCTTGAATTCGGTTATTACTATCAAGCGTCACCATCATCACGGGCTGCTGCTCGTAATAGTTGCGTAGGGTTGACTCACGTTGGTAGAGCTTGTCCTCCATCAATTTACGACTGGTAATATCGCGCGCTTCAAACAAGTATTGCTTATGATTCCCTACTTGCTGAGAAAAAGGCTTGAGCGAAACTTCTAACACCAATGCGCCGTGTTCTTTACTCCAAATTTCAGCTTCAAACGTCGACACTTGATGGTGAGGCGCGTGGAAATACTCCTCAAGCAACGCTTGTGCTTTTTCACTCCAGTTGGGGTGAAACCAAAGTGGTCGGTCTAAGCGCAGTCCTTGGTGATAAAGTAAGGATTGAAGGTGATCGTTGCCCGATTTAAGCACACCGTTGGCATCCAAAATGCCCATATACTGCATGCTCTGATCGAAAATCGATTCTAGAATAGCCTGGCTTTCTCGCGCAGCGCTCTCACTTCGACGCATCCGCTGTAAATAATAACCCATCAGCAAAATGACCACCGACATCACCACAAACAGGCTACCAAACAGGCGAATTTCCTTGGCAAAACGTTCAGAAAGCTTCATTGGCTTATTAAAAAATACCGCAGAAACCTCTTGTTCAGCCCCCAATCCCCAACGCGCTACCGCTTGGTAATCGAGCTTTATTTCAGAATCACTTTTTTTCACCGCAGGCAGAGGCTGATCAGGGTTATCCAAAACGAACTCAAGCATCTCTGCGCTCTCAATACCATGCCGATAACCACTTTGAATAACCCCTCCAACTGCGCCATGACCCAAACCAATGTCATGCACCATAAACAGCGGCGCGTTTGAGACTTTGTTGACACCAACCCAGTCACGCTCGCTGCCAACCATACCTTGTTTATCTCGGTAATAGGTCCAGAACAAGACGACTTTATCGGAACTCAGTTTTGCGACTTGTTGTTTTAGATCGATGATGCTGTCTGGGACAAGTTGTACGATTTTGTCTCGATATTGCGGGAACTTGAGGACAAAATTGTCGATTTGATAACGCAACACCTCACCGGTCACCGAGTGGTCACTGACGATGAGAACTTGTGTGTAGTTCGGATGTAAGCGCTCAATAAGAGCGAGATTCGCTTCCAAATCGACATCTTCCATGACTCCGGTTGCATTCAGAGAACGATGTAAAGAAGGATGGTAGTTATTAATGCCGTTAAATATAACTGGGGTGTCTTTGATGATTGGGGCTAAACGCTGCATGAGTTCAAGCGCATTGTTATCGCTCACTAAAATGGCATCGAATCGCTCTTTGCGTAATTTCGTAAGATATAAGGATTTTAGTTGTGCAAAAAACTGCTCACTCTGGTTACGTTTCGAGTCTAGATAGAGCACACGCATGTCCAGCGCTCGATCGCCCAGCTGTTGCTCGATGCCTCGCTGTATGGAGTCCGTCCAGAAAAAACCCTGATGATAGGAGTGCACGACTAACACCTTCGGATCTGAGGCCGTAGCAAACGCGCTCCAACATAGCGCGGCAATAACCAGAAAACGCTGCACATTATCTCCATAGCTCGGAGTTAACCCGCAGTTACTCCTGCCAAACCTTGTGAATCCTATCCGCTATGAGTATAAAAGGGAGGTAAAACTCTATCCCTAACGGAAATCATAGTATGAATGCGAGCCTGCCGAAACTCGACGACCTTGACCGCGCAATATTAAAAACACTGATGGCTGACGCCAGAACGCCCTACGCAGAAATGGCAAAGCAGTTCGATGTCAGCCCTGCCACTATCCATGTGCGTATCGAGAAGATGAAGTCGGCGGACATCATCGAAGGAACGGAGGTGATCATCAATACTAAAAAGCTTGGCTACGATGTGTGCTGCTTTATTGGTATTAACCTCAATGCAGCTCGTGATTACCACTCCGCGTTAGAAAAACTCAACGCGCTCGACGAAGTCGTTGAAGCTTACTACACCACGGGCGCGTATAACATATTCGTCAAATTGATGTGCAAATCGATTGAAGAGCTGCAATTTGTACTGATCGACAAGCTGCAAGCCATTGATGAGGTTCAGTCCACGGAGACATTGATATCGTTGCAGAACCCGATCAACCGCAACGTAAATCCGTAAAATTTTTTATAAAAAATGTACAAAAAAGGCCAACCGTTCGGTTGGCCTTGATGTTTTTTGCTCAATTTACGCCGCAATACCCGAATGGCGCAACAGTGCATCGATTTGTGGCTCGCGGCCACGGAAGCGCTTAAACAGCTCCATTGGCTCTTCACTGCCCCCCATTTCTAGGATGTTGTTCAGGAAGCTTAGACCCGTCTCTTTGTTGAAGATGCCTTCTTCTTCAAAGCGAGAATACGCGTCTGACGACAGCACTTCAGCCCATAGGTAGCTGTAGTAACCCGCACTGTAGCCACCAGCAAAAATATGGCCGAAGCTGTGTGAGAAACGCGCCCACTCAACCGCAGGAACTACCGCGACTTTCTCTTTCACTTTCGCCAGAGTTTCCAGTACACGCGCACCCACTTCAGGGTCATATTCGGTGTGAAGCGTGAAGTCGAACAAGCCGAATTCTAGCTGACGCAAAATACCCATCGCAGATTGGAAGTTTTTCGCTGCGAGCATTTTGTCTAGCATCGCTTTCGGTAGCGGCTCACCTGTCTCATAGTGACCAGAAATGAACGCCAGAGCGTCCTCTTCCCAACACCAGTTTTCTAGGAACTGACTTGGTAGCTCAACCGCATCCCAAGGCACGCCATTAATACCTGAAACAGCACCTGTATCAACTTGCGTCAACATGTGGTGGATTCCATGACCAAATTCATGGAATAGCGTCACGACTTCATCGTGCGTGAACAGTGCTGGTTTGTCGCCCACTGGACGGTTGAAGTTACACGTTAGATACGCAACCGGCGTTTGCAGCTCGCCAGATAGCGTAACGCGACGACCACGACAATCATCCATCCACGCGCCGCCACGTTTGTGTTCACGAGCGTAGAGATCTAGGTAGAAGCTGCCACGGAGTGTGCCTTCAGCATCAAAGATATCGAAAAAGCGCACGGACTCATGCCAAGTGTCTACGCCTTCGCGCTCAGTAACGGTCATGCCAAACACGCGGTTTAGCACTTCAAACAGACCGCTCACGACTTTTGACTCTGGGAAGTATGGGCGCAGTTCTTCATCCGAAATTTGGAACAGGTGCTGCTTTTGTTTCTCGCTGTAGTAAGCGATATCCCAAACGTTCAGCTCTTCAACACCAAACTCACTTTTCGCAAACTGACGTAACTCTTCGACTTCACGTTCACCTTGCGGCTTCGCTCGTGTCGCTAGGTCATTCAGGAAGCCCAGCACTTGATCCGGCGTTTCAGCCATCTTTGTTGCTAACGACTTTTCACTGTAAGTATTGAAACCTAGCATACGTGAAATTTCATGGCGCAGTTTTAGCTGCTCAGTAATGATTTCTGAGTTATCCCATTTGCCTGCGTTTGGACCTCGATCAGAAGCGCGCGTCACGTACGCTTCGTACACTTCTTTACGCAACTCTTGGTTATCGCAGTACGTCATGACAGGTAGGTAAGATGGGATATCTAGCGTAATGAGGTAACCATCTAACTCTTTTGCTTCTGCGGCAGCTTTCGCTGCTGCCAGCGCCGATTCTGGCATACCTGCTAGGTCTTTCTCGTCTGTGATGTGCTTGGTCCAACCCATGGTGGCATCCAGCACATTGTTAGAGAATTTAGAGCTCAGCTCAGACATACGTTTGCTGATCTCGCCGTAACGGTGCTGCTCATCGGATGGCAAACCAATGCCTGATAACTCGAAATCACGCAGTGCATCAGTGATGGTTTTCTGCTGTGCACGAGTTAACGTTGCAAATTCTTCGCTCGCTTTGATGGTTTTGTACGCTTCGTACAACCCTTTATGCTGACCAACCCAAGTGCCGTACTCTGACAAAATTGGTAGGCAACTTTCGTAAGCTTCACGTAGCTCTTCGCTGTTCACTACCGAGTTCATGTGACCCACTGGCGACCAGATGCGGCTTAAGCGATCATCCGCTTCTTCAATTGGCGCAATCACACTGTCCCAAGTTGGATGAGCGTTGTCTTGTAGAACTTCATCGATTTTTGCTCGGCAGTCAGCAATCGCTTGCTCAACGGCAGGCTTGATGTGTTCTGGTTTAATTTGAGAAAACGGAGGTAGGTCCGTAAACGTCAGAAGAGGATTAGACATGAATAATTCCTTTTGTGTTTTGACTCTGTGATTGCCTGTCTATTTTGTGTAGATAGGCCAACTCAATGTACAGACGAGCCAGCAACATGGATTGGGGGAGCTCCGTTCCCTTTCTCTATGCCGCGATGACCATCATATAGTCAACCAGCGCTACTCTGTCCTTGAGTCTTGTTATACCTAAATGAAATTTCACACCCTTTTGAGTGCGAGAAACTCACCTAGTTCAATTCGATTACCAATAGTAAGTGTGGGTGACTTAAAGAAATTTCAATAGCGTCCCCTTATCAGAGGAACAGATTTGATTGGAAGTTCTACATCTTTAAGTTACTTGAGTATAATACCGCCATAGAGTGAAAATCACAGACCACACTCAACCAAAGAGTGTTTCGAGAGTTTAATTTGTTAAGTTACCGCCACAGCTTCCACGCTGGCAACCATGCCGACGTGGTCAAACACATCGTTCAAAGCCTCATTCTTGATGCGCTGAAACAAAAAGATAAGCCATTCGTTTATCACGATACCCACTCGGGTGTGGGCCGTTACGATCTGACTCACGAATGGTCTGAAAAAACGGGCGAATACAAACAAGGCATCGCACGTATTTGGGATAACCCAAGCATTCCCGAAGACATCAAAAGCTACATCGATGCCATTAAAGTGCTCAACAATGGCGAGAAGCTGCGTTACTACCCAGGCTCACCACGTGTGGCGCGCGCGCAAATCCGCCCACAAGATCGCATGGTGCTGACCGAGTTGCACCCGGCCGATCACCCATTGTTAGAGCAAGAATTCCATCGTGATCGCCAAGTGAGCATCTTCAAAGAAGACGGATTCCAACGCCTCAAAGCAAGCTTACCGCCACAAGAACGTCGTGGTTTGGTGCTGATTGACCCACCATACGAACTCGCGAAAGAGTACCGCGATGTGGTGCGAGCGATTCATCAGAGCCATAAACGTTGGGCAACCGGTATCTACGCGATTTGGTACCCAGTGGTAAACCGTCACGACATCGAAGATATGATCGAAGGCTTGGAAGCACTGGGCATTCGTAAAATTCTGCAAATCGAGTTAGGTGTTGCACCAGATACCAACGAGCGCGGCATGACGGCATCCGGCATGATTCTGATTAACCCGCCATGGAAACTGGAAAGCCAGATGAAAGAGATTCTGCCATTCCTGCAAGACGCGATCGCACCAGCAACTGGCCACTGGAAAGTGGACTGGATTGTGCCAGAGTAAGCACTTCAGTACTGATATCTTCAAGCGCAACGATATTCTCGTTGCGCTTTTTTATGCTCTCACCTTCTCCCTCCAATCGTGCTTATTCTTCTTTTTGTGCCTCTCATCGCTATTTGTCATAAGTATTGTCGCTTTTTCCCATTTAGGAATTAGTCGAATTCGATTTATGATAGTGGGATAACGGTGGCATTGAGTTCGGGCAAGGTCATCCCAATCTATCTATGTACCAGATAAAATTTATAAGCTCTTGGAGAAAGTAATGGCGACTCATTTTGACTATATCTGTATCGGTGGCGGCAGTGGCGGCATCGCATCTGCAAACCGTGCGGCGATGTACGGCGCGAAAGTTGCGCTAATCGAAGCTCAAGACCTTGGCGGTACCTGTGTAAACGTAGGTTGTGTACCGAAAAAAGTGATGTGGCATGGCGCGCAAATCGCAGAAGCAATGAACCTGTACGCAGAAGATTACGGTTTTGATGTCGACGTGAAAGGTTTCGACTGGAGCAAACTGGTTGAGAGCCGTCAGGCGTACATTGGTCGTATTCACCAATCTTACGATCGCGTTCTTGGCAACAACAAAGTAAACGTGATTAAAGGCTTTGCTAAGTTTGTTGACGAAAAAACTGTCGAAGTAAACGGTGAACACTACACAGCAGATCACATCCTGATCGCGGTTGGTGGTCGTCCTACTATTCCAAACATTCCAGGCGCTGAATACGGCATCGATTCAAACGGCTTCTTCGACCTAGCAGAGCAACCAAAACGCGTTGCGGTTGTGGGTGCTGGCTACATCGCAGTTGAAATTGCTGGCGTACTGCACGCGCTAGGTACAGAAACGCACCTGTTCGTACGTAAAGAGTCACCACTGCGTAGCTTCGATCCAATGATCATCGATACGTTGGTTGAAGTGATGGACGCAGAAGGTCCAAAACTGCACACCCACTCTGTACCAAAAGAAGTGGTAAAAGAAGCCGATGGCAGCCTAACTCTACACCTAGAAAACGGTGAAAGCCAAAACGTTGACCAACTGATTTGGGCAATCGGTCGTCACCCTGCGACAGACGCAATCAACCTAGCGTCAACCGGTGTGGCAACGAACGAAAAAGGCTACATCAAGGTAGACGAATACCAAGAAACCAACGTGAAAGGCATCTACTGTGTGGGTGACATCATGGAAGGCGGTATCGAGCTAACGCCAGTAGCAGTGAAAGCGGGTCGTCAACTTTCTGAGCGTTTGTTCAACAACAAACCAAACGCGAAGATGGACTACGATTTGGTACCAACTGTGGTATTTAGCCACCCACCAATCGGCACTATCGGTCTTACAACGCAAGAAGCGGAAGAGAAGTACGGCAAAGACAACATCAAAGTCTACACATCTGGCTTTACGGCGATGTACACCGCCGTTACTAAGCACCGTCAACCATGTAAGATGAAGCTTGTATGTGCGGGTGAAGAAGAAACGGTTGTTGGTCTACACGGCATCGGTTTCACGGTAGATGAAATGATCCAAGGCTTCGGCGTAGCAATGAAGATGGGCGCAACCAAAGCAGACTTCGACTCTGTTGTGGCTATCCACCCAACGGGCTCAGAAGAGTTCGTAACGATGCGTTAATTGCGCGCTAATCGCATTGCTGATTTCAGCGAATCATTTGAAAAGGTCATCTTAGGATGACCTTTTTTTGTTTGCCCATGCTTAACTCGCATTCTCCAATAACGTGCGAATAAACTCGGCTTTGATAGCACTCTCCTGCTTACCATCATGAATCAGACATAAGTCTGCACGCAGTGACTCTTTCAGCTTGATAAAACGAATCCCATGCCAATGATGCTGAGAAAACGTCGACGGCACCAACGTCACGGTATTGCTGTTTGCTACATACGCCATCAAGGTGCTTGGTTCCACCACTTGTTTGCCAATATGGGGTGAAAAGCCTTCTTGCAGACAGGCATTGATGATGAAGTTTGCCGAGGCAGAATTCGCCAAACTCATAAACGCAAACTCACACGCCTTTAAATCTTGGAGCCGCAGCAAAGATTTGCTGGCTAACTCATGTTGCTCCGACACCGCCACCACAAACACATCTTTGCCCAAAGATACCGACTGATACGGATAAATGTTGAGTGCATCAGCAAAACGCACAATGCCCACATCGATTTTCTTCTCGCTAAGGTGCTTCTTTTGCGTCTCTGGGTTAAGGTCAAAAATGTCGGCGTGATAAGTGTCATGCTCAGCATGGAAGCGCTGTAACAGACGATCAAATCCGCCCCAAAATGCGCTACTTACCACACCAACTCGCAGGATATTTCTCTGGTTCAACCCCACTTGCTGCACTTGATTGAGCGAGACATCCAAGGTCTGAAAAATCAGTTGGCATTTGGACTCCAACAATCGCCCGGCCTCCGTCAGCATGACGTTTCTTGAATCGCGCTCAAACAGTTTGACGTTAAGCACCTCTTCCAACTCTTTGATGCGATTGCTCAACGGCGAATTGGTGATATTGAGGTTCTCGGCCGCCTTAGTGAAATGCTTGGTTTGTGCGACCTCGTAAAAGTAACGCAGCATCTTCAGCGTCACGCGCTCAAATGGTTCTGACTTCATGCATTGAGTCCTAGCGAATTTCATCATCCTCTTTTTAAGGATGATAGTAGCGAATAAAGCAAAGATAACCAGCGCAGAAAGTCACACAATGGAATCAACACACAACCAGAAGGTGACTAACATGAATCACGATCCAGTAATCGGCGCGCTACAAACCATTCGCGAACGCAAACCAAACTTCCAACCTAAAGCGGCGTTTATTTTAGGCTCAGGCTTAGGCGTATTGGCAGACGAGCTACAAGACAAAGTGGTCATTCCATACGAAGAGCTCGAAGGCTTTCCGGTTAGCACCGTGCAAGGCCACTCTGGTGAGTTGGTACTTGGCACCATGGGCGGCGTAGACGTAGTGTGCATGAAAGGTCGCGGTCACTACTACGAACACGGCTCAATGAAGGTCATGACCACGCCCGTGCGCACCTTTAAAAAGCTGGGCTGTGAGTTTCTGCTCGTCACCAACGCGGCAGGCTCACTTCGCCCTGAGCGTATTGATGTCGGCTCTCTGGTGGTATTTCATGACCACATCAACACCATGCCTGAATCGCCAATGATCGGTCCGAATGATGAAGAGTACGGCCCGAGGTTCTTCAGCCTCGCCAATGCGTACGACAAAGACCTGCGCGCAGAAGCGTTTGAAGTCGGCAAAGCCAATGGTATTCACCTCAATGAAGGCGTGTTTGTCTCTTACACAGGCCCCAACTTTGAGACCGCAGCCGAAATCCGCATGATGCAAATCATCGGTGGTGATGTGGTGGGTATGTCGGTCGTGCCAGAAGTGATTTCTGCGGCGCATTGCGGCTTACCCGTATTGGCAGTATGTGCGATCACCAACATGGCAGAAGGCTTGGGAGATGTAGAATTGTCTCACGCCCAAACATTGAAGTGCGCGAAGCTAGCCGAAGCAGATTTCATTCGCTTTATTAAGCGCTTTATGAAGCATCACTTCTAAAGCTGTTTCATTCCAAAAAGCAAAAGGGTCATCAAGTAACTTGATGACCCTTTTTCGTATCACTTTTTCTAACGTTCGGGGATATTTCGGAGCCGTTTGTGCGTTTTACTTAACTGCGCGCACCAATTCAGCAATGCCTTCCCAATCGCCGTTGTCCATCATTGCGGTTGGCACCATCCAAGTACCGCCACAAGCCACAACCGATTTCAGCGCTAGGTAATCTTCCACGTTGGATGGGCTTACGCCACCTGTCGGCATGAATTCCACAGGGTAAACCGCCGTCAGTGCTTTCAGCATGTTTACGCCGCCTGATGGCTCAGCAGGGAAGAACTTCAACGTACGCAGACCCATTTCCATCGCTTGCTCAACCAAGCTTGGGTTGTTTACACCCGGTACGATAGTCACACCACGTTGCTGACAGTATTTCACTGTGGTTGGGTTGAAGCCTGGGCTAACGATAAAGTCCACGCCCGCTTCGATCGCGATATCCACTTGTTCTGTGGTCAGAACGGTGCCCGCGCCAATCAACAATTCTGGGTACGCTTCACGCATGATGCGAATCGACTCCGCCGCCGCTTCGGTGCGGAATGTCACTTCCGCACATGGTAAACCGTTTTCTACCAACACTTTTGCCAGTGGCAGAGCGTGTGCTACGTCGTTGATTGCGATAACTGGGACGATTTTGATATCTCTTAATCGTTGTTCAAGTGTTGTCATGGGGAACCTCTAAAGAATAAAGCTTAATGTTGCGACGATAATAAACGCGATACCGCCAAGTAACGTTTCCATTACCGTCCAAGTTTTTAATGTGGTTTTCTCATCCATCTCAAGCAAACGAGATACCAACCAGAAACCAGAGTCATTGAAGTGAGACAGTACCGTTGCACCACCCGCAATCGCGATTACGATAAAGCAAAGGTCTAGTTCACTCAAACCTGTTGATGCAGCCACAACTGGCGCGATAAGAGCTGCCGTAGTGGTTAGCGCTACCGTTGCCGAGCCTTGAGCAACACGCAGACAGGTTGAAATCACAAACGCCGCCACAATCACAGGCATACCTGTGTCTGTAAGAACGTCAGCCAGTGCATCACCGATACCACTTGAACGCAGTACGCCGCCAAACATGCCACCAGCACCCGTTACTAGGATAACGCCACAGATTGGAGCCAATGACTCACCACACAATTTTTCTAGTTTTGCCATGCCGTAGTCTTTGGCAAACACAGCCAGACAGACAATCAAAGTAATCAGCAACGCGACTGGAGTTTTACCTAGCATACGTAGGAACTCAACCAGTGCCGTTTTGCCATCAATCACACCCGCAACCGCCAGTGTGTTCAGTACCGTATCCAAACAGATTAGCAGGACTGGCAGCACAAGGATGGTCATAACCGTGCCAAATTTTGGTGCGTTGCGCTCATCCACCATCGCTTCGCCATTAAAGAAGGCTTTAGATAGTGGGATATCGAATTTTTTGCCCGCGTACAAACCAAATAGGTAAGCGCCAAGGTACCAAGTTGGAATAGCCACCAGAATACCCACCACCAATAACAGACCGATGTTTGCACCAAGGAATTCTGCCGCTGCAACCGGACCTGGGTGTGGTGGAACAAACGCGTGCATAACCGCAAAAGCACCAGCTGCAGGCAACGCGTATTTAATTGGTGAGCCACCAAAACGAGCCGCCACACTTAGGATGATTGGCATCATCACTACAAGGCCAGCATCGAAGAAGATTGGGAAGCCAAACAGTAATGAAGCGACGCCCAAAGCAAATGGTGCGCGCTCTTTACCAAAGCGACCAATCAAAGTGTCTGCCAGCACTTTCGCACCGCCAGTCACTTCAAGAATTTTACCGATCATCGCACCAAGACCAACCAGCAATGCCACGGAAGCCAGCGTGCCGCCGAAGCCGCCCATCATGGTCGATACGACTTTCTCTGAAGGAACGCCAGTGGCGATTGCCGTACCTAAACTCACCATAGTAAGGGAAGCAAAAGCATGGACTTTCAGTTTAATGATCAGAACGAGTAACGCTGCAATGGCAAGGCCTGCAATCGTCAGTAGGAACGTAGGATCTGGGGCTTGGGTTAATTGCTCCATAGGTTCACCTTTAAGAATTATTGTTTGTGTTATGGTTCACATTTATTTCAGTTACCGGTAACATGTTACCGATAACATGAATAAGATAAACCCATATTTTAAAGTGAATTCAAAAATTGAGATCACGCGCAAATTTGGTTATGAGGATAAGTTATGGCTGGTAGTAGTGTCATCGTTATGGGCGTTTGTGCTAGTGGTAAAAGCACAATTGGTGAGCATCTAGCGAAAAAGCTAGGGCGTAAATTCATTGATGGTGATGATCTTCATCCACGAGCGAACATTCAGAAAATGGCATCGGGCCAGCCTCTGAACGATGATGATCGCAAGCCATGGCTAGAACGCATTCGTGATGCGGCGTACAGCCTAGAAAGCAAAAACGAACACGGCATTATTGTCTGTTCAGCACTGAAAAAGATTTACCGCGATCAGATCCGCGAAGGCAACAACAACGTGACCTTCCTGTTCCTTGATGGCGATAGGGAGTTGATCCTTAATCGCATGCGTATGCGCAAAGGCCACTTCATGAAAGAAAACATGGTGAAGAGCCAATTCGAGACGCTAGAGCGCCCAGACAACGAGCCTCAAACTCTGATCGTCAGTATCGACGGAGACATCAGCGACGTGGTGGAACGCTCTGCCGCTGAGCTAATCAAAATGCAAGCGATCGAGGTGGCGTAATGACTCACTCTGTTGTTCTTGAGGTCACACAGCGTTTGACCGAGCGCAGCCGTGAAGCGCGCGCTGCGTTTCTTGCTCGCACCGAAGTGCAAGCCGAAGCGGGCAAAGGCCGCGTTGGTTTATCTTGTGGTAACTTAGCCCATGCAGTCGCCGCTTCTTGCTCTTCTGAAAAGAAAAATATTCTCGATTTTACTCATGCCAATGTCGCGCTGATCAGCGCCTACAACGACATGTTGAGCGCCCACCAGCCGTACCAAGACTACCCAGCACAAATCAAAAAAGTGCTGGCGGACTACGGCCATACAGCGCAAGTCGCAGGTTGTGTGCCAGCGATGTGCGATGGGGTGACTCAAGGTCAAGCCGGCATGGATATGTCACTGTTTTCGCGTGACTTAATTGCGCAATCAACGGCGTTGTCTTTGAGTCACAATGTCTTTGATGCCACATTACTGCTTGGCATCTGTGACAAAATCGCACCGGGGCAACTGATGGGCGCGCTGTCTTACGCACACCTACCAACGGCGTTTGTGCCAGCGGGTCTGATGGCAACAGGCATCAGCAACGAAGAGAAAGTCGACGTGCGCCAAAAATACGCAGCGGGAGAAGTCGGCAAAGACGCTCTGCTGGATATGGAGTGTCGCGCTTACCACTCTGCGGGTACGTGTACATTTTACGGCACCGCCAATACCAACCAGTTGGTGTTCGAAGCCATGGGCTTGATGCTGCCAGGTTCGGCATTCATTCATCCCCATACCCAACTGCGTAAAGCGTTAACCAATCACGCGGCTCTGAAAATCGCCTCAATGACGGCGGGTTCTGCACACTTCCGTCCGCTGGCCGAGGTGGTCACAGAAAAGAGCTTGGTCAACGGCATCATCGCTCTACTTGCATCTGGCGGCAGCACCAATCACACCATTCATATGATCGCCGTGGCGCGTGCTGCTGGCATCTTGCTCACCTGGCAAGACATCAGCGATCTGTCGGATGTGGTTCCTTTATTAGCGCGCGTTTACCCGAACGGCCCAGCCGATATGAACGCGTTCCAAGACGCGGGGGGCGTGCCAGCGTTATTGCACCGCTTGAACCAATCCGAGCTTTTGCATCGCGATGTGAAACCCGTGTTTGGTGAATTTGAAGACCAAATGACGCTACCGAGCCTTGTCGATGGCCAACTGACCTGGACATCGTGCCAAGGCAGCCAAGACGGTGACGTGATCGCCAAACCAGACGCCACATTCCAAAATACTGGCGGCACTCGCGTATTGACTGGCAACTTAGGCAAAGCCGTGGTGAAAGTGTCTGCGGTGAAAGAAGAGCAACGCGTGATTGTGGCACCAGCGATCGTATTCCAATGCCAACATGAAGTGGAAGCCGCGTACAAACGTGGTGAGCTGAACAAAGATTGCATCGTTGTAGTCACACACAACGGCCCAGCAGCAAACGGCATGCCTGAACTGCACAAGCTGATGCCAATTTTAGGTAACGTGCAAAAAGCGGGCTTTAAAGTCGCGCTAGTGACGGACGGTCGTTTATCTGGTGCATCCGGTAAAATTCCGTCTGCGATTCACGTTTCTCCAGAAGCCATTCGTGGTGGCGCGATTGGTTTGGTGCGCAACGGTGATTTGATTCATCTGGATTGCCAAACGGGCGAACTGAACAACTTAAGCGATACCACTGGTCGCGAGTTGATTCATTTCGATACCGAATCGACCCAACAAACTTGGGGACGAGGCTTGTTTAGCGTGATCCGCCAAAACGTATCGAGTGCAGAAGAAGGCGCAAGCTTTATTGTTTAAGGCGAGAAGAAAAACCTCGTCATTCCGACGAGACTAAGCAAGATCAGGAATCTAATATCAACGAGCTGTGAAGCCAGAGAAAATCCCCTCTGCCACTGCACTTTTTGTTGGTAGATTCTGAATCACACTCGTTCCTCGCTATTCAGAATGGCAAGCTTTGGAGTTGGCCTCGGTTCTTTCTAGAAACGAATGAATCCGTCATTCCGACGAGCCTAAGCAAAATCAGGAATTTAATATCAGCGTGCAGTGAAGTCAGAGAAAACTCCTCTGCCACTGCACTTTTTGTTGGTAGATTCTGAATCACGCTCGTCCCTCGCTGTTCAGAATGACGAGCTTTGGGATTGGCCACTGCTCTTTCTAAAAACGAATGAATCCGTCATTCCGACGAGCCTAAGCAAGATCAGGAATTTAATATCAACGAGCTGTGAAGCCAGAGAAAATCCCCTCTGCCACTGCACTTTTTGTTGGTAGATTCTGAATCACGCTCGTCCCTCACTATTCAGAATGACGAGCTTTGGGATTGGCCACTGCTCTTTCTAAAAACGAATGAATCCGTCATTCCGACGAGCCTAGGCGAGATCAGGAATCTACTATCAACGTGCTGTGAAGCCAGAGAAAACACCTCTGCTACAGCACTTTTTGTTGGTAGATTCTGAATCTTGCTCGTCCCTCGCTGTTCAGAATGACGAACTTTAGGATTGGCCTCTGTTCTTTCTAAAAAACGAATGAATCCGTCATTCCGACGAGCCTAAGCGAGATCAGGAATCTACTATCAACGTGTTGTGAAGCCAGAGAAAACTCCTCTGCCACTGCACTTTTTGTTGGTAGATTCTGAATCACGCCCGTCCTTCGCTGTTCAGAATGAAAAACTTTGGGGGTTGATCGCGGTTCTTTCTAAAAAGTGAATCCGTCATTCCAACGAGCCTAAGCGAGATCAGGAATCTAATAGCAAGATGCTGTGAAGCCAGAGAAAACACCTCTGCCACAGCACTTTTTGTTGGTAGATTCTGAATCACACTCGTCCCTCGCTGTTCAGAATGACGAGCTTTGGGATTAGTCACTGCTCTTTCTAAAAAAGTGAATCCGTCATTCCGACGAGCCTAGGCGAGATCAGGAATCTAATATCAACGTGCTGTGAAGCCAGAGAAAATCTTCTCTGCCACAGCACTTTTTGTTGGTAGATTCTGAGTCACGCTCGTCTCTTTCTGCTCAGAATGACGATATCTAGCATTCAGTAAATTACATCAAGCGGTCTTCATCACCACGACGGCAGCAATCACCACAAAGATACCAAACCAGCCGATTGGTTTGAGTTTCTGCTTAAACAGCAAGGCTCCACCTACTGCGGTACCCAAGATACCGATCGCACCCCAAGAGGCATAAGCAATGGCTAAGTCGATCTCTTTCACCGCTTGTGCCAACAGCGTGAATGCTGTCAGTACCAACACAATCGCCGCAATGCCCCAGCCTTTATATTTAAAACCTTTTGAGCGTGTCAGCGCCATATTGGCCATGATATCGACCAAGGCAGCCATCACGACAAATCCAAATGACATCGTAAAAAATTGACTCATGATTCGCACCTTGTACTAGTAGAAAATGAACGTTCTTTTGCCGATTTATCGGCATTTTTCTTGGCGTTAGGTTGACCATGTGATTCCCCTAAGGTCACACACACAATGCCAACAACGGCTAACATCAAACCAAACAACTCTTGATGGTTTAAGTTGGAATCAAAGGCGATGATCGACACCACGGTGATCAACGAGATACCTAACCCTTCCCAGACAGCGTATGCCACACCGATAGATATTTTCTTCGCGGCAAACGCGAGAAAGTAGTAAGAGATTGCGATCAGCACATACATTACGATGTAGCCCCACCACCCGTGCCCTTGTCCGATAAGAGACATAGTGCTTGTGCCAGCTACTTCGGCAACGATGGCGAGCAATAAAAATAGACGTGCAACTAGCATGATTAATCCTCCATCAGAAATTAAAAAAATGCATAACGGAGAATGGTGAATGTCGCGTACCTATATCGACATTCAAAAAGTTAAAAAGATAAAAATGAGCCACTTCTCCTGACTATTTGAGATAAGGTTAGCGCTGGGTAGGAAAAAGAGACAGGTAATTGAGATATTCATTTTTGAATATCTTAAGAAGTAAGTTGTCTATGTAATCACACAACATTGATAAGGTTAAAGCATCTGCTCTCTCATTCAGCTGATGCCATCAGGTGACGTCACTGCGTAAAAATCAGCGGCGTATTGAGGGTTTGTCGCACCACTTTATGTAGGTGTCTGTGCAAAGGATGGTTGCGGTTGGTTTGAAGGAAACCGCCAGAGACCACAAACTGGCTAAACTCACGATTAACGGGTGGCATTGCGTAAGAGGCGAGTTCTGGCATCAACAATGCCGAGCTTTGACTGGCATACATAATCGCGTCGGTTTCTTGCAACATTTGGCAAGCTAAACGCAAATTATAGGACTTCAGTAACACTACTGGCTCATAACCCATGCGTCGATACTCGGACTCCACGGTACAAAGCGGTTTATATGACGCAGGCGCAGGCAAAGAGACGAGTGGTAGTTTGGACACCGTGTCCCAATCATTGCTGACTTTCGACAACGTTGGGTGGTTTTTGCGCGCCAAAATCACTCGTTTTTCAACGAATAACGGGCGCATGTAAATGTCTTTCGACAGCTCGGTCTCTTGGTCAAGAATGCAGTAATCGTGCTCACCTTCTAACATTTCATCGTGCGAGTAAGTATTCCAGCTGGAAAAGGCAAAGTGCGCTTTGGGAAAGGCTCGATGACAACCAGTGAGCAGTCGCTGCCCTTGCTCATCCATCAAATAAGGGTCAGTTACAATCGCAATCTGCCCTTGGTATTGCAGTGGGTCGAACACTTCAAATTCTTGCACCACTTTTTCCAATGGTGCAACCATATTGTCGAACTCGGCGGCGAGACGAATCGCCATGGGTGATGGCTCTACCCCATGTGCTTTACGCACAAAAAGCGGGTCATCAAACACTTGCTTCAACTTCATCACGCCGCGGCTGGCGCTCGGTTGAGAAATGCCAAGCTGCATTGCGGCCAGCTTGATGCTGCGGTTTTCCACCACGGCTTTTAATAAACGCATTAAGTTGAGATCCAATGCATCCAGCTGATGTGCCATACCCTAACCTACCAATACCATTGATGAGCGAATACAAAGAGCAGTTAACAATTAGTTAAACACTCTCTCCCGACGTGATCTGATAACCCATATCGAAGACTTTTTCTTCTTGCGTTTCGCCTTTCAGGCGCGCAATTAATAGCTCTGCGCTCTTTACACCAATTTGGAAACGCGGCGTATCAACGCTGGTCAGTTTCGGACTGATGGTTTGACCGATATCCAGCGCGTTATAGCCCGCCACTGCCAATTGCTGTGGAACTTGAATGCCACGTTGCTGCGCACTCAGCATGGTGCCAATTGCGATGTCATCGTTGGTACAGAACACCCCATCGAGCGTTGGGTGCATTTCCAGTGCGCGTTCGAGCAAATCATGCGCTAAAGAAAAACTAGAATGATCACCAGTTAATACATGTTTGGGTTCTAGCCCTGCTTCTGTCATCGCGCGCTCGTAACCTTGCATCCGCAATTTGGTTCGCGTATCCAGACGCGCGCCAAAATAGACGATTGTACGCTTCCCCGTATCTAGCATCTGCTTAACCACGGTGTACGACGCATCTTCATGATCGAGTCCAACCGCCATATCAATCGGCTCCGATGGCAGTTCCATGGTTTCGACCACCGGAATGCCCGCATTTTTGATCATCTGTAATGTACGCGGCGTGTGATGGCTTTCAGTTAGAATAAGCCCATCGACTTGATAAGAGAGTAATGACGCGATCTTGCGCTCTTCTTCAAGCTCATCGTAGCTAAAATGCGCTAAAAGCGTCTCATAGCCATTGGCTTTGGTCACCATCTCTATGCCCTGAACAAAGGAAGCAAAAATTTGGTTGGACAAAGACGGCAGTAAAATACCAATGGCTTTACTGGAGGACTTTGACAACATCGCCGGTGCACGGTTTTCGATGTAACCCATCTCTTCAATCGCAGTCGCAATCTTGGCCCGAGTCTTTTCTGCCACCGATTCAGGGTTACGCATATAGCGTGAAACGGTCATCTTCGTGACACCAACCTGGTCTGCGACATCCTGCAATGTCGTACGAGTTTTCTTATTCTGTTGAGCCATAAATATGTGATTTATCAGTAATGTTACAAGTAACATTATGACGAATAGACTCTCTGCCGACAAGCTCAGTGAAAATAATTCGCAAAATCATGACGTTATTACTCCATTAGCCATCAAATTGCGTTTCATGGGTTGTGAATCAAAACCAAATAAATAAATGACATTTATATCAAAGTTCTTATAAAATGCCGTACCTAAAAGAATAAGACATTAGTCACAGTGCAGTTAGGCTCTAGCGAAACCCAGATTTACTACCACCTGCTTGATCTGGACGACTCCCAAAAGCAGCAATACCTCCAAGCATTGCAACGAAGTCAACCTGAGCTGTATCGACAACTCGTTCCTCTTTTAGCCAACGAGACACCGGAAGAACAACTAACGCAGTTACTTTATTTTGGTGCTCATCAGGCAACGAACCAAGACGTCGATCTAAGCGGAGAAATCATCAGTAAGTACCGCCTAACTCATGAGTTGGGGCGTGGTGGCATGGGTGTCGTATACGCAGCTCTACGTGCAGATGAAACGTTCGAGCAAGATCTGGCTATCAAGTTTATTCAAAGCAATTTGAGCAATGTGTTAGGGCAACGCGCACTCTTCGATGAAGCTCAACTTCTCGCGCGTCTAAACCATCCTTACATCGCGAAAGTGTTTGACGGCGGTCTCCATCAAGATTCGGTTTACATCGTGATGGAGCGGGTGTTTGGTCAAACTTTGGATGAGTACCTATCTGAAAATAAGCTAGAAAAAACGGAGAAGCTGCTGTTGTTTAAGCAGATCTGCCAGGCGATGGAGCACGCCCACCAGCACCAGGTTTTGCATGCCGATCTAAAACCAGAAAATATACTGATTGATCGTAGCAAGCGTCCCAAGCTGCTTGACTTCAACTTGACTCAAAAAGCGCACTCCAACCGAGAAGATTCACCCTCAGCGCTGATTGCGTTTAGCCAAAATTTTGCCAGCCCAGAGCAGCAAGCAGGACAGGTTCTAACAGAGCAAAGCGACGTGTACTCCTTGGGCAAAATTCTCGCTTTGATGTTTCCATCACCAACAATTTGGTCTGATGTTTACTGGGTGATAAGACGCGCAACGCGTCCTGCCACTCAAATGCGATATACCGATGCTAGAGCATTGCGCATTGATATCGAACGAATTATCGAACGCCGCCCAATCGAGCAGAAAAAAAACTGGCCATTGTATAGCGCCTTTCGCTTGGTACAGCGACGTCCCCTTGCTTCGGTATTGTCAGGCATCATTGTGCTCTCTGGTGTGTTATTTGGCAGCGCCATGATGCAAAAGAATATCCAGCTGCAACAAGAGAAGAAGATTGCAGAAGATATGATGTACGAAATGACTCGCCTCATCTTCCACGCGAAGGGGCAAAATGTCGAACATCTCTCAGTGAACTCCATGATGGAGTTAACACGAAGGCGGATACTCTCTAACCCAGATATCCCCAAACATATAAAACAAAAAATGTTGTTGGCGATGATGACACCGGTGCCAGAGAAGCACCTAACTACACCAATGAGTTGTCAGCCAAATTGTGCGTCTAAGGACAGCACCAACCAATAAGGCTTAAAACAAGATGTATACACGTTCAGTGGTATTTTGGCTGTCTGCATTGACGGCTACGTCCACGTTGGCAGCAGACGTTTCAGCTGCCACTTCACACCCACCAGCTTCAACCTTGAAGCAAGGTTACTTTATCGACGCCCCAGTGACTGGCCTGTATTACAAAACCAGTTCCAATATCACTGGCGTCACTCAACAAGGAGCATTTCATTACCAACCCGGTGATGTAATTAGCTTCTTCCTTGGTAACGATGATAAAGGTTATCTGCTGACGACCTTATCAAGCCAAGAAGTGCTGACGCCGACGATGGCGACAACCAAACCTAGCCGCAGCATCAATATGACGCGTCTGCTGCTTTCTCTCGACAGCACGCCTGAGAATCGTGAGGAAATTGTCCTAGCAAACCGTGTGCTTTCTGATCCTCACTTTCAAAGCCAGCTCAAAGGCCTTGATCTCAATTACCTGGATGACGCTAAACGCTACCTCAATCTCGATTGGGTATCTGTCAATGAG
This sequence comes from Vibrio sp. 2304, assembly GCF_033339475.1. NCBI lineage: Bacteria > Pseudomonadati > Pseudomonadota > Gammaproteobacteria > Vibrionales > Vibrionaceae > Vibrio > Vibrio sp. 2304. The sequence continues at coordinate 337,707 of NZ_JAWOUQ010000006.1, forward strand.
GCGATTGAGCACCTAAACGAAAGCCAGCAGTACATTGAAAAAAATTTTTCCTCTGATGAGATCATTTTTGAACCTCGCGACATGACGTTCAAAAACATCGTCATCAAAAAGAAGGATTGGCAAGGCCGCGCTTGTGCTTACGATCTACGCTATCAGCATCATCCCAAATATCGTCCTCCTATTGGTGAAACTCGATTCACCATCACCAAAGACTCATTGATTGAACACCCAAGCATTGGCGATCATTTTCAAGGCTGCTTCCTCTCGATGAAACGCCCTATCACGGAAGATGTCGTCGAACCGATAAGCAAGTTTGCGGATTGGTTTAATATCGTTGGTTGTTCAATCACAGGGTGCACCCGCAACGACTTGAATGGCTTTTCTCTCGAAGACTTCGATGATGAAGGCGACTGGAAGTACCGCTCCGTTGCCCTCAATTTTGATCCGAGCACCGAGTTATTGATGGAAAAAGTACAAGGTCTCGGGCGTAAAAAAAACATCCAACACAATAACCGCACAGAAATGCTCTGGTTTACGTATCCCAATACTAGCGAACACGACATTGACTACCTCGGTGTGTGGCAGCAAACCGAATACCACCAACAGTCCATGACACAATCGTGCCTATTGATGCGCCATCAACAAGTCATGCGACTGCCGCAAAATACGGACACCTGCCCAACCGATATAAGCCTGTACACCCAAGATGTTACCCGCGAATTTTCCGACATGTGGTGGGTCAACAATAGCGCCCCCAAAGCCGAACTCGCGCAAATGAACGTCATGGTACGTTGGTCAACAACCCCATCCGAAATCAATTACACCACCTGGGAATACTTGCCAGCTGGTGCAACTTGGGAGCAAGGCATTTTATATCGCTATCAACAAAATGTTCTGCGCAACCAAGACGGCTCTGATCGCATTGAAACCCACACCATTTCTGAATTTGTCAAAGTGAGCGAGGATGTATAACCATGGCAACAGCAGTAGCACTGACACAAATCATTCAACAATGGCAATCTGGTGATAAACAAGCTGAGAGCGAGCTCTATCAGTTTGCTTATTTACAGTTGCGTAAGATCGCCCAACACGAGCGTGAACGAAATGCAGAAAAGTACGGCACCGACAACAAAGTACTGGCAGACAGCGTCAACAGCACCACGGCATTAATTCATGATGCTTACCTGAAAATGTCCAACTGCGACATGAGTGAAATTGAAACAAAGCGCGATTTCTTTTTGATGGCCGCCAAAGTGATGCGTCAAATCTTGATCGACAACGCACGCTCGCACCAAGCACAAAAGCGTCAACACATTACATTGATGAGAGATGAAGAAGATCGTTTCGAGCAATTGATTATCATGGATAAAGCTCTGGATAGTTTCAGTAGCCGCTATCCACGCCAATCGAGCGCACTCAAACTCAAGTATTTAATGGGCATGAAAAACCAAGAAATCAGTGAGCTACTCGAATGCAGCGCAAGCCTGATAGAGAAAGACCTCAAATTCTCTCGCAGTTGGCTACAATCACGAATGGCGCACACGTAATCATGAACAAAAAGCTTTGGATAATCGGCGCAGTATGCGTCGGTTTGTTCGGTATTTACTTCATTTCAAACAAACACAATTTGGCATCTGTGGAAGACTCGTCAGACAACGCCGACAAGTCAACCCAGCAAGCACATCGTCAATATGAGCGCACATCTTTAGTTGAAGTAAAGCAAGCGTTGACAGGTTCTGCGTTGGATCGCACTCATAAAAAAGCGGGAGATGACGCATTTAACTCCGCCCTTTTAGGACAACCAGGCCCTGTTACGAATCCATTTCATACCACAGAAGACAACACGTTTTACGAGTCAGCATTGGGTGATAAGAACAGCCGACCACAAGAGGACCCATCAGAGAATAATAAACCCATCATCAACCTCACTGTGGAACAGCAGCTACAAACCATTATTTATGCTTGGGAGCTGAAACAAAACTCTCCGGTGAGTTATTCGCTCAACCTTAACCAGCTTTTTGAAGACCCAGATGGCGATCTCCTCACCACTCAGATTTGGCTTGAAAACGCCAATGGGTTAAGAGTCCTCAACCAAGGACAAATGATGGTGCAAGGAGCGCCTGAGGAAATAAAAACCACCACATATTTGGCGGTAGCAGCGCGCGATGATTATCACGGTAATAGCGATCATGCATGGGTCACAACGCGCTTTGAGTTACCCGTTATCACACCAGATCAAAATGACACAGAACACTCGTTAGTTGGCGATGTAGTTTATCGCCTAGAGACGACACAAAATCTTGCAGGTATCGCGTACGCGTATGAAGTGGTGTATTGCGAGGCCTTTCAGTTTGAGGGGGGCGAAGTAAGTTATGCCGCCTCACACAACAAACGCCAGTGTCCTGAAAAGGGAGACTTGAAAAAAGTGGGCAAGTACAAAATCAGTGATGACTCGTTGATCGTTTATGTCCAAGGTGTACGCCAAATTTGGACCATCAAAAAAGAATACCCATCTCAGGTTCATGAAGATACTCGGAACTACTTCACCACCGTGTTTGATGGTAAACAATTCGAAAGCTATACCATGCAAAAGAACAAGCAGTCCATGGAAAAGCGCATCAATGTCCACACTGGCGAGTACGAATATCAAGGAACGTCGTTTGACTACCTCTTTCCAATTTCAGGAGGAGGTTACATAAACGGGACTGCTAGCAACTACATATTTGATAGAAGTGTTCAGGGTAACGAACCAGTGCACAAACTGGACTCTGATCTCAATATGAAATCAAATCAACATGACCTCTTTTGTCATGATTATTTATTTTACTGGTACAGCTCTATCGTAGCGGGGCGAGGCGAGTTTGCCGATATTATCTCTAGCTCAATGGATTTTGACGGCGTGACACCAATACATTGTGCTGACTGGCCAGATAATTACTGGCAACGAACATTTATGTTTTACAACCTTGAATACACAGATTACGACATATTCATTCCAGGCGAAGTCTACAGTTATGTGCTTAAACCTCACCCTCAATTTGCTGATCGCGTTGAGGAATTTAAGATCAACATGATTTATCACGCCCCTGTCCTTAGCGACACCCAATAAACCTTTTTACCGGTGGTTATTTTAACAAAACAATCATTCCCAAAATAAAACTGGAACCGTGATCAAATTATAAATTTTCCATCATAGACAAAAAATAGAAATAAATTTTACGGGTTTTGTGCGGATTTTCGTGTCTTGAACCTAAGCTCAATAGTCATTAAAAAGACACCACTCTCTTATATCTCACTAGTGAGATATAAAGAAAAAAATAATAAAAAAAGCGACTTTCTCATTCGGAAACGAAACAAGGACAAATAAATAATGAATAAGGTGAGTTTACTAGCAGCGTCAGTGGCTATCGCTCTTACAGGCTGTGGCGGTTCAGATGGTGGTTCAAACAGTGCTAACGACGGCGTTGTGATCACAGGTTTTGACGGCTACTTCAAGCATGCCGTTGTTTTTGAAGATACGAACAACAACGGCCAATGGGACACTCAAGAAACATTCCTTGGTCTGACCGATGAGAAAGGTCAACTGAAATTGGATGCAAAACCAGAAAGCACTCTAGCGCTACAGACCATCACACCAAACGGTTCAAAGCAGAAACAGCTCATCGCCTTGGATGCGAAAGAGTACGCTGGCAAATACACGGTAGATATGGATCATCCAGGCCAAGCTATGGCGCACGAAATCGTATTCCGTGCACCAACATCATCAAACGTGATTTCACCTATCACGGATCTTGTGGCGATTGAAATGGCAAAAGATCCAGCCATTAGTGAAGAAGACGCGAAAGCGAAAGTAAACCAAGCGCTAGGAGGCTCAGAAGAAGCACCAATTGATCTGTACAGTGATTTTGTTGAAGGTGCGACAAAAAACGCCGAACTACATAAAACCGCTCAGATTCTGACCGACTCGAAAGCACAAAACCCAACGAATTACGAGAAAAAAGCCACGGAGTTTGCTCAAGCGGCAAACCAAGAAGTGGAACGTCTTGTTGCATCTGGCGAAAACATCAATGACCCAAATCTACGTCCAATCATCACTGACGCGACCCCAGACAGCGACACCTTAGCACCTGAAACGGCAGTTAATAACAAGCTAACCGTAAACAAAATCGTCGAAAAGGCAGCTAAAGATAAGCTAGAAAAACTACCAAAAATCGTACAAGGCGTGGACTTTGATGGCTTAGAGCTAGACATTGAAGGTCTATTTGCAGACAAAGACCAAAACCTTGTGACAACCAAACTGACGCACAACTTTGCAGGCACAGGCATTGAAGTTGTGCAAACTGGCAACCTGATTGTTCTACATCCAACTGCAATCGTAGAGAAAGCTGGTGATTTTGAGATTGTTCTAACGGCGCAAGACATTGATTCGTCAGGTAAGGTTTTGGGTACGGTAAGCACCGTATTTCAGTTCGAAATCGAATCGGCAAACTTACCACCAATGGTTGTAGAAACAGAACAAGCGCGTCTGCAGTCCATCGTTGATGGTTGGTACCTACAACAAGGTGAAGTGTTTGAACAAACACTCGATATTTCTGGTTTGTTCCAAGATAAAGACGGTCAAATTACCGACTACTCAGCGGACTATGTAGACATTGAAGGTCTAACAGTATCTGAGGATGGTAATGCAATTATCACCATTAAAGGCACACCAACAAAAGCAGGTGAAGCTGGAGCAGTACTGGCGATTAGCGCAACAGATGGCCATACCGCGGTACAAATTGCGCTCAGCATGCCAACGGTTATCGAAGGCGTCACGCCACCACCAGTAGTACCGACTTTGGGCTTCACTCACGAGCACTTCAACGGTCAAGAATGGAAAATGGGTAGCTTTGCACAGAAAGATGGTGAAATTGGCTACGCCATGTTGATGCAAGATTCTGAAGGCCTACTATTCTGCTGGGGTTCAAACCACGATGAGATGAATCAAGAGTACAAAGCGAACATCAGTGACTTCCTAAAAGACACATGGGAACACGATGCTTACGCCACTCTTGCCGATCTGGACCAACAAACTGGTTACACGGAATACAACAATAAAGACTGTAACGACGTTGAGCTGAAAGACGGTAAGCTATACAACAGCTACGGCGACGAGTATGAAATGTTGTACCAGCACAAAACCGAGCATAACGGCACTCAAATGATCGTTAAAATATCAGATGATGAGCTGTTCTGGATGGACTCAAGCAATACCCTATTTGCAGAATCACTTTCGGTTGCAGAACACATCAAACACGGCACGGTAGAGCATGACTTGATGGTAGAAAGTAATGGCACAGGCGACGACACAGTCCTGAAATACTCGTCAGGTGCGTACGAATACGACACTGATACTTACAACTACACTTCGTTCATGCCAACAGGATTCCAAACTCCAGGTAATTGGGAAATCCAGAATGATGAAGACCGTGAACTGCTGATTCTAGAAGAAACAGGCTCAGAGTCAGATTACAAAACTCGTCATCGTTACATCAACCGCGATTTTGGTGACTTTTATATTGGTATTCGTTGGAGTAAAGAACAAAACGGTCATGAATCCGCACCGGAATATGGTCTGTACTCTAACAGCAAAGAAGCCATGACAAGCATCGCGAGTTCACTACCGATTTTGGAGCCTGGTGATGATGACTAAAGCAACCATCGTTAACCCTTGCTGTGATAGCGTGCATTTGCGTAGAAGACGCAGAACACTTTGGGAACGATTGGTCGGCATCAAAGAAGTGTATATCTGCTCTAACTGTCACAAAGAAACGCCACTCAAATAGCGATAATATTTGAGACCGCAAAATAGCCCCGAACTCGGGGCTTTCTTCTATATTTTGACCACAATATCTGAGTCGTTATTTCACGCACACCACGTTCAATAATGAGGTCCCGGTGAGCTGATTGGGCTCACGATCGGCGAACAAACCTTTCTTATCTTTGCCCCAATACGGCAGTTGCAGTGGCCATTGATTTTTTTCCATCACCCCAGACGCCCTCAGCGCTTTAAACTCTGCAGGGTTAGCTAAGTTCATACCCAGTTGCTGACATACTTTGTGCGAGTTTTCGTAGTTGAGGCGGTTCCACGGCTTATCATGTTCCATGTAAAACTGATTATGGTGATCGAGTAAATATGGGACCACGTACGTTTTGCCCTGTACTGAAGTTCTCAACCGAACTTCAATGTCATCATTTCCAGTGACAATTGGCTTCGCTTTGGTCTTAGCAACAGGCGTAGACGAAGAGCTATCACGTGAACTTTTTGCCTTGGTATCTGGCTTCTCTGCCCGCGCTTTAAAGGCGTCGGTATCAGCTCGCACAGCAGGAACTGGCGCGGGTTTCGGGGTCACCGTCGGTGTTGGCTTAACCGAAGATGCGGCTGATTTCGACGATACAGTAGATTTAGGTGTAGGTGGTGTTACTGGTTGTTTCGTCCCTTTCCCAACCACTCGGATGAACGCCTCTTTGTAATTCGACAAGGTTTTGACTCCTCGTAAGTCATCCCTCGCATCAGACAATGCCTTGTAAGGTCCAATCAAACAGCGATAGCCTTTGGATTCAGGCTTCATCCATACGTCAGTCGTGATTTTACTATAGAGAGGCTTAGCTTTCGCGAGAGACATAGGCTTGGGTAGCAATCCGCATTGAATCCAGTAAAGGTAGTTGCCCCCCTGCGGCACTTTCTTTCCCCATACTCCGTTACCAATTGGGCACGTTTTCTCAAGCATCGGTAATTCTTTCTCGCTGGCTTGAGTGGCTTGGCAAAGGAACTCCTCCGCCTCAACTGGATTAGAAAACTGGGCGCATACCAGCAACAAACCCAAAGCCAGGCTTGCTTGGAAGACGTTAGATGGGCGTTGGGCCTTCTTCATTTCCATACACTTCACTCTAAATTAGTGGGTAAGGTCATCATGGCGGAAAAGCGCCAAAAAAATGTGAACAAAGAATAACTAGCAAAAAAAGAGCCGGAATTTGCATCCGGCTCTCAGTTTAGGAAGGAATTAAGTGAATTTACAACGCTTGGTGGGAAAATTCTTATCCTTTGTACAGTTTCGGGTTGAATACATCACGTAGCCAGTCGCCCAACAGGTTGATAACCAAAACCAATGTTACTAGCACGATGCCAGGGAAAGCAGTAATCCACCATGCACCAGAGAAGATGTAGTTAAAGCCGATGCTGATTAGCGCACCCAGTGACGGCTGATCGACTGGCAGACCCAAACCTAGGAATGACAGCGCCGCTTCCGACATGATCGCGTTCGCTACCTGTACCGTCGAGATAACCAAGATTGGCGATAGACAGTTTGGCAGAATGTGACGGAACATGATTCGCGGAGCTTTAAAGCCCATCACACGCGCCGCTTCGACGTATTCTTTCTTCTTCTCTGCCAATACCGAGGCACGAATAGTCCGTGCGTATTGCGGCCATTCTGCCACACCGATGATCACCACCAGCATGACCACCGCATATTGGCTGTAAAAATCACTGCCAAAGCTGGCTTTAAAGATTGCAGAGACGATGATCGCCACCATCATGGTCGAGAACGATAGTTGAACATCCGCAAAGCGCATCAAGAAGCTATCGATACGACCACCGAAGTAACCCGCCGACAAACCAATGATGATACCCAGAATCAACTGAAGACCGACGGCTAAAAAACCGATCGTCAAAGACAAACGAGAACCGTAAAGAATGGTCGATAAAATATCGCGACCTTGCTCGTCAGTACCCAACACAAAGCGCTCATCGCCATCTTCCATCCACGAAGGTGGCAACTCAGAATCCATGATGTCGATAGACGTCAGATCGTACGGGTCTGTTGGCGCAAGAATCGGTGCAGCCAATGCCAATACTAAGAACATCATAAAGACGGTAAAACTCGCCATCGCCACTTTGTCGCGTTTGAAGTAATACAGAAAATCTGACTCTTTGAAACGCTGCCACGCTGATGGAGCAGGAGCTGGTGTTAAATTTGATTGGCTCATGATTAAGCTCCTTTTCCAGTTAGGTTCACAGTTGGGTTGATGATGCCGTACAGCAAGTCAACGATGGTATTGGTTACCACGAAGATCAGACCAACAAAGATAACGTAGGCAGTGATCAGCGGTGTATCTACACGGTTGATTGCCTCTAGGAAAAGGAAGCCAGTGCCCGGCCATTGGAACACGGTTTCAGTAAGAATGGTGTAGGCCACCATGGTACCAATCTGCACACCACCTACTGTCAATACTGGCAGCATGGTGTTCTTAAGTGCATGTTGGTAATAAATCTTTTGTAAGTTCAAACCTTTTGCTTTGGCGAACTTAATGTATTCCGAACTCAGAACTTCCAGCATTTCTGAACGCACCAAGCGGATGAACAACGGCAACATGATAGACGCTAGCGCAATACAAGGTAGGATGAGGTGCTTGATACCATCAATGGTAAAGAAGCCAGATTCCCAACCGAGCACATTAGCGGTCTCGCCCCGCCCGTAGGAAGGCAGCCAACCGAGTTCTATGGAGAAGACATACATCAGCATGATTGCAGTTAAGAACACCGGAATCGAGATACCGACACTGCTCATCGCCATGACAAATTTGGTAAAAACACTCTTAGGATGAATCGCAGAGTACACCCCAAGCGGAATAGAGAAAACAATGATGATAAGCGTCGCGCCAAACACGAGCTCTAATGTCGCTACCAGCTTGTCGAGAATCACCTCAACCGCAGGTCGCTTGAAAAAATATGAGGTACCCAAATCACCTTGCAATGCATTACCCACAAAGCGCGTGTACTTTGTGATAAAGGGATCGTTCAGGCCCAAGTCGTCGCGTAGCGCTTGACGCTCCGATTCCGAAACCGACTGACCTACAAGCTCACGCAGCGGATCACCCAGGTTGTCCTGAATGGCAAACGCCACCAAACTGATCACAAACATCACTATCAGTGCCTGAAACAGGCGCTTGACCAGAAACGAAAACATTCCTTGCCCCTTAACTATCCATAGATCTCTAAATTAGAGAGAAAATTCAGTCTAAATAACCAACTCAATCCGACTGAAACAAAACTGAGTCGAGTGCTTTAAGTTGAGGAGGGAAACCCATCCCTCCTCAAAGTCGACTAACCGTGATTATTCAACCACTAGGTCACCGAAGTAAGGCATTACCATTGGGTTAACGATATCTGCCGCTTTCACGTTAGACTTCGCGCCCCATGCTTCACTTTGCCAGTGTAGCGGTACGAATGCTGCGTCGTTGTATAGTGTCGCTTCTACGCCCTTCAGCATTTCTGCACGTTTCGCAGGATCCGTCTCTACGTTCGCAGCTTCAACCACTTTGTCCATTTCTGGGTTTGAGTAGTAACCACAGTTGTACTGACCACGACCGGTTTCTTCGTTACGAGTCATCGTTAGGAACTCGTTGAAGTTCGCTGAGTCTTCTGTATCTGAGTGCCAACCGATCATCAGCATGTCTGCCGCACACTTGTCGAACTCAGGCCAGTACTGCGCTTTTGGCATGGTCTTCAGATCAACCTTGATACCGATCTTAGACAACATTGCCGCCGCCGCTTGTGCTACTTTCGCATCATTCACGTAACGGTTGTTTGGTGCGATCATCGTTAGCGTCAGGCCATTTTCGTAACCCGCTTCTTTCATCAGCTCTTTCGCTTTCTTCAGATCGTAGCGAGGAACCAGTTTGTCATCGTGACCCACGTAACCTGCCGGGCTTTGCTGACCAGCGGCCGTTGCGAAGCCTTTCATGATTTTCTTCACGATACCTTCGTTATTGATTGCGTGAACAATCGCTTGGCGAACGCGAACGTCTTTCAATGCTTCGTTGCTGTTTTGGTTTAGTTGGAACGTGATGATACGAGTACCAGGTAGCGTAACTAGGTCGATGCCGTCAGCATCTTCAACGCGTTTGTGGTCGTTTGGCGCTACAGGGTGAATCATGTCAACACCGCCAGAAAGCAGCGCTGCTACACGAGTTGCGTCTTCTTTGATTGGCACAAGCGTTAGCTTATCAACGTTACCTTTCGACTCTTTGTCCCAGTAATCTTTAAAGCGTTCAAATTCCACTTTTACGCCCTGTTCACGAGAAGTCACAATGAATGGACCCGTGCCAGAAACGTTAGTCGATGCGAATGAATTACCGTGCTTCACTAGCTCAGACTTATCTTTGCCGTCCGCAGTTTTGCCAGTGTAGAACTTGCTGTCCATTGGGAAAATGTACGTTGCGGTTTGCAGCACTAGTGGGTAAGGACCTTTAGTTACAAGATCGAACGTGTTGTCGTCAACTTTGACGATTTTCTCGTACGGGTCGAAGATGTTTTTAAAGTCAGGAGAGCTTTGTAAACGCTGGAACGTCCACACGACGTCGTCAGCCGTTAGAGTATTGCCAGAATGGAATTTCACACCTTCACGCAGTTTGAAACGAACAGTCGTATCGTTAATACGTTCCCAGCTTTCCGCTAGGCGAGGCTCGAAATCCATTTTTTGAGTAAAGCGAACCAACGGATCAAATACCATGTGTGACATTTGCAGTGTGCCACCTGATAGCTGCTCATGTGGGTCAAGCGATACTGGGTCAGCTGCATAGCCAACTTTGATATCTGCTGCCATTGCGTTAAAGCTTAGGCCCGCAGCCATTAGCGCCACTGCTAATTTGCTTTTCATGGTTTTCATTTGCATAACTCCTTCATGCGGGGATACGGATCCCTTGTTGTTGTGTTTGCGTCTTTGTTATGACTAAAGGTTAGCCAAGCGAATTGCTTGGTTTATGCCGTTTCGATCTCTTCTCGCAAGCCAGTAAACTCCGGCATCAGAGAAATCAATTTTTTGCTGTATTCGTGTTGAGGTGCCGTGAATAACTGTTCTGTTGGTGCCACTTCTAAAAGTGTACCCATTTGCATCACACCTACTCGGTCACACATCTGACGAATAACAGGTAAATCGTGGCTGATAAACAACATAGTCAAGTTCAGCTCACTTTGCAGATCTTTCAGCAAGTTTAGAATTTGTGCCTGTACCGATACGTCCAGTGCTGAGGTCGGTTCATCACAAATCAAAAGTCGAGGACGAGTCGCCAACGCACGCGCAATAGAAATACGCTGACGCTGACCACCGGAGAATTCATGAGGGAACTTAAGCCCAGCCATTCGACCCAAACCAACATGATCCAATAGGTCATTCACGATTTGGCGAGTTTCCGACTCGTTTTTCGTCAATTTATGGAAACGGATTGGCTCAGCAATAATATCGAATACCTTCATACGAGGGTTCATTGAAGTATATGGGTTTTGGAACACCATCTGCATTTGACGACGCATCGGGCGGCGCTCTTTCTCAGAGGTTAAAGCGGTCAGGTCAATGCCCTCGAATTTCACCTGACCAGAGTTAGGTTGGTATAAACCAGCAATCACACGTGCAATGGTCGATTTACCTGAACCAGACTCGCCCACCAAACCAAAGGTTTCGCCTTCGTGCACTTCAAAGCTCACATTATTAGATGCTTGCACGTATTCTCGGCGGCTCTCGAACAAAGAGTCTTTGGTCACAAAGCGAAGATTGACGTTCTTCACGTCCAAAAGCGGGCCAGTGTACTCACGCTCATCTTGGCTTTGTCCTAACCAGTGGTTCTTGATATCGAGTGGCTCCATTTCCGCCGCTTCTTCGATATAGCTTACTAACGGGAAACGATCTAGCTTTCTGTCTGAACGTGGTACCGCTGAAATTAGACTGCGAGTGTAAGAGTGATCAGGATCGCCCAATACTTTGGCTGTTGGTCCAAACTCCACCAAGTCACCACGATACATTACCGCCACGCGATCGGTGACGTTGGAGACGACACCCATATCGTGAGTAACCAACATACAGCCGACATTGTTCTTGATACACAGCTCGCGGATCAAGTTGAGGATTTGGTCTTGGATAGAAACGTCTAACGCCGTAGTTGGTTCGTCCGCGATGATGAGATCAGGCTCACCAGCCAAAGCAATAGCAATGACAACACGCTGACGCATACCACCAGAGAATTGGTGCGGGTACTGTTTTAAGCGGTTTTCTGGTTGCGGAATACCAACCTGCTGCATAAGAGAAAGCGCGCGCTGATACGCCTCTTCATCAGAGACCTTCATGTTGGCGTGGATCGTCTCTTTCAGCTGTTGCTCAACAGTAAAAAGTGGATTGAGCGAGGTCATCGGATCTTGGAAAATAAAACCTATTTTCGAGCCGCGAACCTTACGCATCGCTTCTGGTGATAGGCCAGAAATTTTTTCTCCATCCAAGAATACATCACCGCTAGCAACGCGACCTGGGGGACTAAGCAAATCGATAACAGCGTTACCAACGGTGGATTTACCCGCACCTGATTCGCCAACAACACCCACGATTTCACCACGTTCAATATGAAAAGAAAGTGACTTCACGGCAGCGTGAACGCCGTGTCGGGATGGGTATTCAATACGAAGGTTTTTCACTTCTAATAGTGACATTTCAGACCTCTACTGCCTTGTCTGTGGTATCGAATCATGCCAAAGGCACCATTCATCACCTGAATGAATCCGTTCAAATTCAGAATAATACTCTGAAATCTTAATGCGGAAATAATTTGGCAAAAATCACACAAAAAAGCAACAATTAAAGTATATTCCGCCGAAAAAACATTAAATAAACGCACAATTAGCGAATAAAAATGCATTAACAAGTATTTAACCATTTTCATATCACACTATTTTTGTGCGTCATGCACCAATAAAACTAGAAAAATGCTCTAAAAGTAAACATGAGCTAAACAAGATCATTAACCATATTATTCATGTGCATTTATTAACATTTAACAAACAATATCATATGCAAAAAGTGTTTTTTCAACATAAAAAACTATTAATAAAATAGTCGGCAAATACAAAAAGCCAAACTTAGGAAGAGAAAGGATAGGTTAAAACGTGAACAAAACAGCAAAACCACACAAATCATGCTCCAATGCAGATTATGCGCCACTTAAGCGGTTTATTGACTAAGCAAAGGAAAGTACCGCTATCCTCATTCGTACGTCATAAGAAAACTCGCCGGTTTTAACCCTTTACGACACAATTGAGAGTGGGATAATAGATGAACAGTGTCAAAGCCAAGCCGTAAATAAAAGGAGCCCCTGTGCTTAAAGCGATTTTTTTTGATATGGACGAGACTTTATGTGCAACGTCACAAGCCGATAAAGTTGCAGGACAAGCGTTTACAACTTGGATTCATAAGACCTACCCACAAGTTACCGAGCCAAAAGCGTTTTTGCAGCGCTACTTGCAGGGTGTATACAAAAAGCTGAATGCTGAGTTCCCTCACCTTGTGGCTCTGCTACCCGATGAAAATGCCTTCCGTTGTGGCCTGATCCAAAACATCTTGGCGGAGCAAGGCGTCAGCATCACTGCAAAAGAGGCTCAACAAGCTCAAGACTACTTTGACTCTGCACGTATGGGCGCGTTCACTTTCTTCCCTGGTGTAAAAGAAATGCTCAGCGACCTTCGTCAACATTACAAACTCGTCGTGATCACTAACGGCCCGATTTTTTCTCAACACCCTAAATTAAACGCGACACAAATGAGCAACTGGGTGGACCATATTATTGTGGGAGGAGAAGAGCCAGAAGAGAAACCTGCTACAAGTATTTTCCAAAAAGCGCTCGACTTGGTCGAAGTAAAACCAGAAGAGGCTCTACACGTGGGCGACTCTTTACCTGCTGACATTGCTGGCGCTAACAATATGGGCATTTTGAGTGTGTGGGTGAATGCGACAGGCGCAAGCAACTCAACGGATATAACGCCAAGTTTTGAAATCCAAGAAACGGTAGAACTGAAAGAAATCCTTAAAACACTCGCCCAATAAAAGCAGCGGATTAGAAAACTACAAAACCCCAGACACTGCTCTGGGGTTTATTTTGTCAGCTCGAAAAGCATTTGGATCATAGGTGGTCAAAAGCCCCTAGAGCTGTACACTTTTGGGGAAAATTGAAATGGAATGCCGATTCTTTTCAGGAGAGATGCAAAAAAGCCCCAGTCTTTCGACTGAGGCTTTAAATAGTGGTCGGTGAAGAGGGATTCGAACCCCCGACCCTCTGGTCCCAAACCAGATGCGCTACCAAGCTGCGCTATTCACCGAACTGTATTTACTGATTTTCTCAAATCAGACAGGACACTTCAACTAAGAAGTCACCTTAATTAATGGGGTGGCTAACGAGATTCGAACTCGCGACCACCGGAATCACAATCCAGGGCTCTACCAACTGAGCTATAGCCACCATCAATTTTTGCTGTTTACCGCTCTATTTTAGCCATAAACTAAATAGTGGTCGGTGAAGAGGGATTCGAACCCCCGACCCTCTGGTCCCAAACCAGATGCGCTACCAAGCTGCGCTATTCACCGACGATGTTTTATCTTGATTGAATCAAGATTGGGAGCAATGCTACCGCATTCAATCTAAAAAAGAAAGAATGGGGTGGCTAACGAGACTTGAACTCGCGACAACCGGAATCACAATCCGGGGCTCTACCAACTGAGCTATAGCCACCACTGATTTTTACCGATGTATCCTCCGAGGCAATGGCACGCCCGAAAGGATTCGAACCTTCGACCTTTGGCTCCGGAGGCCAACGCTCTATCCAACTGAGCTACGGGCGCATGCCCTATCGGCGGAGTGGAATAATACGGATATCACACTATGCCGTCTAGTACTTTTTTTACTTTTTTTATCGTTTGGTCTCTTTTTCGACAGTTATCTTCCGTTAAAGTGGATTTTTGATGTGATTCACGCCCTGTCATGGATAACTTGTTGTTTATTGCAACAAGTTATCGGGATATAATCACCCATTATTTACATTGATTTAACAGCTGCAACCAAGTTGTCTAATCATTCTATGCCATTCAGTGGAATTTAATGATTTCTCTGCTCGGCATTAATACTCTAACTATATAAATAGGTAAGTCACTTACCTCGGGAATGTGAAGTGGGTTTAATGGATATGTCTCGACAAATGATTAGCGTTTTGTTCGCTGCCTTAACGTTTTCTACGGCAGCTTTAGCTTCTGACATCAGCCAAACTGAATACGATGCGATCGCAGAACGCATCCAACCTGTCGGTGATGTTTATCTAGCGGGTTCTGAGCCAGTGAAAGAAGAACCAACCGGTCCACGTGATGGCGCCACAGTTTATGGTACTTTTTGTATTGCTTGTCACGCATCTGGTGTAAACGGCGCACCTAAAACAGGTAATGCCGATGATTGGGCACCACGTATTGCACAAGGCAAAGATACGTTAGTGAAGCACGCATTAGAAGGCTTCAATGCGATGCCAGCCAAAGGAACCTGTATGGACTGTTCTGACGATGAAATCATCGCAGCAATTGACCACATGATTGAAGGTCTATAAGTAAAGACATCAACGAAAAAGGCTTGCCAGTTGGCAAGCCTTTTTGTTTTTTAGTCAGTGAGAACAAGGTTACTTTACTTCTTAAACATTGCTCGAATATTGGCAATGTGTGCTTGACCTTTCGCCATACGCTCTTCTGCTGATACTGGCTTTTTGTTTACTTCCCATTCAACGTCATCAAATGGCAACTCATCCAAAAAGCGGCTTTGAGTCGGTTTGATCAACTCGCCGAACTGCCGACGCTCTTTGCACATAGTGAAAGTCAGTTCACGTTGCGCTCGAGTAATACCAACGTACATCAGGCGACGCTCTTCTTCTACGTTATCTTCATCAATACTGGTTTGGTGCGGTAAAATACCTTCTTCGGACCCAATTAAGTATACATATGGGAACTCAAGGCCTTTTGATGCGTGCAAGGTCATCAGTTGTACTGCATCACTGTCTTCATCTTCTTCACCGCGCTCCATCATGTCACGCAAGGTCAAACGTTGAACGACTTCTTTTAACGTTTTCTCTTCTTGATCGTAGTTGTCACCCTCTAGGTCCGCCACTATCCATGAATAAAGATCAGAGACGTTCTTCATTCGCATTTCAGCGGCTTTCGGACTCGCTGAAGTTTCGTATAGCCAATCTTCATAATGGATATCACGAACTAGCGAACGAACCGCTTCGACGGTATCACCACGCTCAGCTTGATCAGCAATCGCCACTAGCCATTGGGTGAAACGACGCAGGTTTTCTAGGCCACGTCCCGTTAGGTGCTGTTCGAGCCCCATTTCAAAGCTCGACTCAAACAGGCTCTTCCCTCGCATATTGGCATAACTGCCTAACTTCTCTAACGTTACTGGGCCAATTTCACGTCGTGGAGTATTCACAATGCGCAAAAATGCATTGTCGTCATCCGGATTAACCAAAACGCGCAAATACGCCATGATGTCTTTAATCTCTGCGCGCGCAAAAAACGAGGTGCCGCCAGAAATTTTATACGGTACACGGTTTTGCATCAGAGACTTTTCAATCAAACGTGATTGGTGGTTACCACGGTATAGAATCGCATAATCTTTATATTCGGTACGGTTTAGGAACTTATGCGCAATTAGTTCACCCGTTACGCGCTCTGCTTCATGCTCTTCATTTTTAGCCAACAACACTTTGAGTTTTTCACCGTCAGGAATTTCAGAGAACAAGGACTTCTCATAGACGTGAGGGTTGTTAGCTATCAAAATGTTGGCCGCACGCAGGATTCGACTCGTTGAACGGTAGTTTTGCTCTAGCTTAATCAAACGCAAATTTGGATAATCTTCACCCAGCAACACGAGGTTCTGAGGTTTCGCACCACGCCATGAATAAATAGACTGATCGTCATCCCCTACAACCGTCAATCGCCCACGTTCTCCGACAATTAATTTGACCAGCTCATACTGACTCGTGTTGGTATCTTGATACTCGTCAACCAGTAGGTAACGGATACGATTCTGCCAACGCTGACGAACATCTTCATGATTACGTAAGAGTAAAACGGGCATCAAAATTAGGTCATCAAAATCGAGCGCGTTATAGGCTTTCATTTGCTTTTGGTACATATCAAAACAGAACGCAAACAATTGTTGCTGTTCACCTTGCGCACGCGCTTTGGCTTGCTCTGGCGTCAACATGTCGTTTTTCCAGTTGGAAATACAACTCAGAAGCTGACGTAGCAGATCTTTATCACCATCAAGCTGCTTTTCAGTAAGCTCTTTGAGCAGAGCTAGCTGGTCTTGGTCATCAAACAGTGAGAAGCCCGCTTTCAACCCTAAATGCTTGTACTCACGCTTGATGATGTTCAATCCTAAAGTGTGGAATGTTGATACCATCAAACCTTTAGACTCACCTTTCCCTAACGTTTGACCTACACGCTCCTTCATTTCACGTGCCGCTTTGTTGGTAAACGTCACCGCCGCAATGTTACGCGCTTTGTAACCACATTGCTGAACCAGATAAGCGATTTTATTGGTAATAACACGAGTTTTGCCCGAGCCAGCACCAGCTAGCACTAGGCATGGACCAGACACGTATTTCACGGCTTCATCTTGACTAGGGTTCAGCTTCATAGAAATTCTCTGCGGGTGATGAATGTGGCGCCTATGATAAAGGGGTGGCCTCGTGAAAGCTATGCTGATTTCTTGTAATTTTTACACCAATTAAGTGCAATATTCTGTTGCATAAATGGCGGGTATTTAAGCTATAATGAATGAACGTTCATTCACTAAAGGGTGACATTATGAAGGATAACCCTGCTGTAGATAAACGAGAACAAATCTTAGTCGCTGCTGAACAACTCATTGCTGAATCTGGCTTTCAAGGGCTTTCCATGCAAAAGCTCGCCAATGAGGCAGGTGTCGCAGCAGGGACGATTTACCGTTATTTCTCAGATAAAGAACATCTTTTAGAGGAACTACGCCTTAACGTTGCTAAGCGTGTTGCTACTGCGGTGCAACTAGGTGTTAGTGAAGAGATGCCTTTAAAACAGCGTTATCGAACCATGTGGCTCAATATTTGGAATTTAGCGAGCTCGAACTTAAGTGCGATCAGCAACCGAGTCCAATATGAGTCTTTACCCTGTTCAAATAGTAGCAAAGCTCGGGAACTTGAGAGACAAATGTTTGCCCAAGTAGATCTTCTTTTTAATCAGGGTAAAGACGAGGGAGTATTCAAGCTTCTCGATAACGAAGTACTTTCTGGATTAAGTTTTGAGGCAAGTGTTGCACTTGCTCGGAAACACGCTTTGGGATTTTATCAACTGGATAAGACGGCATTAGAGGCCGCTATTGAAGCCAGTTGGGATGCAATTATTAAACACTAACTTGGAGTTCTTAATAGAATGAAAAAGTGGACTTTCTTTATGTTACTTATCGCCGTTCTCTTGTTCGGCAGCGTGATAGGTTTCAATTTATTTAAGCAACAAAAGATCGCTGAATACATGGCAAACCGTCCTGAACCTGAGTTCCCAGTAACCGTGACAGAAGTGCAAGCGGTGGACTGGGTACCAGTCATCGAAGCAATTGGTTTTATCGAGCCAAACCAAGGCGTGACGGTAGCAAATGAGACCAGCGGTGTTATCGATAAAATCGCGTTTGATTCCGGTACTCAAGTTAAATCGGGTCAGCCATTAGTGTTGCTTGATTCTGAAGTCGAAAAAGCAAATTTGAAGAGCTCGCAAGCTAAGTTGCCAGCGGCAGAAGCGAAATACAAACGCTACCAAGGCCTATTCAAAAAAGGCTCTATTTCTAAAGAAGCGTATGACGAAGCAGAAGCAAATTACTTCTCCTTAAAAGCGGATATTGAAAGCCTGAAAGCAACCATCGACCGACGCGAAATCAAAGCGCCATTTGATGGTGTGGTAGGTATTCGTAACGTGTACCTCGGTCAGTACCTACAGGCGGGAACCGACATTGTTCGCCTTGAAGATACCAGCGTGATGCGCTTGCGCTTCACCGTGCCACAAACCGATATTTCACGTATCAATATCGATCAAGAAGTGGATATCTTTGTTGACGCTTATCCAGACCAACCTTTCAAAGGGTCTATTTCTGCGATTGAACCAGCTGTAAACGTACAAAGTGGTTTGATTCAAGTTCAAGCGGATATCCCTAACAGTGACGGCAAACTACGTAGTGGTATGTTCGCGCGTGCAAACATCATTCTGCCTAAATTAGAAAATCAGGTCACTCTACCTCAAACCGCGATCACATTTACGCTGTATGGCGACAATGTTTACATCGTAACAGAAGAAGATGGCGAAAAACGCGTTAAGCAGCATGTGGTAAAAGTTGGCGAACGCTCTAAAGATATCGCACACATTCTAG
Source organism: Vibrio sp. 2304 (assembly GCF_033339475.1). NCBI lineage: Bacteria > Pseudomonadati > Pseudomonadota > Gammaproteobacteria > Vibrionales > Vibrionaceae > Vibrio > Vibrio sp. 2304. The sequence continues at coordinate 356,997 of NZ_JAWOUQ010000006.1, forward strand.
AAGGCGTGAAGCCAGGTGATGTAGTGGTGACGTCGGGTCAAGTCCGTTTGAGTAACCATGCGAAAGTAAGCATTGTCGAAAGCGATGCAACTACCCCACCTGCTGAAACACCAATGCTTTAAGTTGGAGGCATCATGCGCTTTACAGATGTTTTTATAAAACGTCCAGTTTTAGCGGTATCGATCAGCTTTTTGATTGCATTGCTTGGTTTGCAAGCGGTGTTCAAAATGCAGGTTCGTGAATACCCTGAAATGACGAATACGGTGGTCACCGTGACCACCAGTTACTACGGTGCAAGTGCCAACTTGATCCAAGGCTTTATTACTCAGCCATTGGAGCAAGCGGTAGCGCAAGCCGATAATATTGATTACATGACTTCGCAATCGGTACTGGGTAAATCGACCATTACTGTCAACATGAAGTTGAATACTGACCCAAATGCGGCGTTGTCTGACATTCTGGCGAAAACCAACTCGGTACGTTCACAGCTACCAAAAGAAGCCGAAGACCCAACCGTAACCATGTCGACAGGTTCGACAACGGCGGTACTGTACATCGGCTTTACGAGTGACGAGTTATCTTCAAGCCAGATCACTGACTACCTTGAACGTGTAATCAACCCGCAGTTGTTCACCGTAAACGGTGTGTCCAAAGTTGACCTGTATGGTGGTATGAAGTACGCACTGCGCGTATGGCTAGATCCTGCCAAAATGGGCGCTTTGAAGTTGACCGCAACCGATGTGATGAGCGTTCTTAACGCCAACAACTACCAATCTGCAACCGGTCAAGCGACGGGTGAGTTCGTGCTTTATAACGGTAGCGCAGATACTCAGGTATCAAACGTTGCTGAACTTGAAGCATTGGTCGTGAAAACTGGTGAAGGGGATGTCATCCGCCTAGGTGATATCGCTAAAGTAACGCTAGAGAAGAGTCACGACGTTTATCGCGCAAGTGCAAACGGTCAAGAAGCTGTGGTTGCAGCGATCAACGCAGCGCCAAGTGCTAACCCAATCAACATTGCAGCAGACGTACTTGAACTGTTGCCTCAGCTTGAGCGCAACCTACCAAGTAACATCAAAATGAACGTAATGTACGACTCAACTATCGCCATCAACGAATCGATTCACGAAGTAGTGAAAACGATTCTTGAAGCAGCAGTAATCGTACTTGTGGTTATCACACTGTTCCTGGGCTCATTCCGCGCGGTAATCATTCCTATCGTGACCATTCCACTTTCATTGATTGGTGTGGCAATGGTGATGCAGGCAATGGGGTTCTCTTGGAACTTGATGACGCTACTGGCGATGGTGCTTGCCATCGGTCTGGTGGTGGATGACGCGATCGTTGTACTAGAAAACGTTGACCGTCACATCAAAGAAGGGGAATCGCCATTCCGAGCTGCAATTATTGGTACGCGTGAAATTGCGGTTCCAGTTATCGCGATGACATTGACGCTAGGTGCAGTGTACGCGCCGATCGCATTGATGGGTGGTATCACCGGTTCATTGTTCAAAGAGTTCGCTTTGACACTGGCAGGTTCAGTATTCGTATCCGGCATCATCGCTTTGACACTATCACCAATGATGTGTTCGAAGATGCTGAAGGCGAACGAGAAGCCAAGCAAGTTTGAGCAAAAAGTTCACCATATCCTTGATGGCATGACCACTCGTTACGAAGGCATGTTGAAAGCGGTAATGGCTCATCGTCCGGTTGTTATTGCGTTTGCAATCATTGTATTTGCAAGCTTACCGGTCTTGTTCAAGTTTATTCCTAGCGAACTAGCACCATCTGAAGATAAAGGTGTGGTCATGCTGATGGGTACCGCCCCATCAAACGCGAACTTGGACTATATCCAAAATACCATGGATGACGTAAACCAAATACTCTCAGATCAACCGGAGGTGGAATACGCACAGGTCTTTAATGGTGTACCAAACTCAAACCAAGCGTTTGGCCTAGCAACATTGAAGCCTTGGAGTGAACGAGAGGCAAGCCAATCTGAAATCACGAAACGTGTGGGTGGCCTAGTATCAAGTGTGCCTGGTATGTCTGTCACTGCATTCCAAATGCCAGAGCTTCCAGGTGCAGGCTCAGGTCTACCTGTTCAGTTTGTAATTACAACACCAAATAGCTTCGAGAGCTTGTTTACTATCGCTAGCGATATTCTAACCGATGTTGCAAGTAGCCCAATGTTTGTCTATTCCGACCTGGATTTGAACTACGATTCAGCAACGATGAAGATCAAGATCGATAAAGACAAAGCGGGTGCCTACGGTGTGACTATGCAAGACATTGGCATCACCCTCAGCACGATGATGGCAGATGGTTATGTAAACCGAATCGACCTGAATGGCCGCTCGTATGAGGTGATCCCTCAAGTTGAGCGTAAATGGCGTCTAAACCCAGAATCGATGAAGAACTACTATGTACGCTCTGTGGATGGTAAAGCGGTTCCATTAGGCAGTCTGATTACCATTGATGTGGTCGCTGAGCCTCGCTCTTTGCCACACTTCAACCAGCTAAACTCAGCGACTGTGGGTGCAGTACCATCGCCTAGTGTTGCTATGGGTGACGCAATCGACTGGTTTGAGAATATTGCACAAACCAAGCTGCCTGCAGGCTATAACCACGATTACATGGGTGAATCTCGTCAGTTTGTAACGGAAGGTAGTGCCTTGTATGCAACCTTCGGTCTTGCACTTGCGATCATCTTCCTCGTTCTGGCGATTCAATTTGAATCACTCCGCGACCCTATTGTCATCATGGTATCTGTACCTCTGGCAATCTGTGGTGCCTTGATCGCATTGGCCTGGGGTACAGCCTCGATGAACATCTACTCGCAGGTTGGTTTGATCACGCTGGTCGGCCTAATAACCAAGCACGGTATCTTGATCTGTGAAGTCGCCAAAGAAGAGCAGTTACATAATAAACTGTCTCGTATTGATGCGGTGATGGAAGCTGCGAAAGTGCGTCTTCGCCCTATCCTAATGACCACTGCAGCGATGATCGCAGGTCTGATCCCGCTGATGTACGCAACAGGTGCAGGTGCCGCGCAACGTTTCAGTATCGGTATCGTCATCGTTGCAGGCCTTGCAATCGGTACACTGTTCACACTATTCGTACTACCTGTGATTTACAGCTACCTAGCTGAAAAACACAAACCTCTGCCAGTATTTGTTGAAGACAAAGACTTGGAGAAGTTAGCGCGAGTTGACGAAGCGAAAGCAGCTCATCGTGAATTAGCGGATAACAGATAAGCTATTAAGGCATTCAAAAAGGTCACTTCGGTGGCCTTTTTTATTGCCGCTCTCTTTTTTGCCATCTAAGTGGCGACTTTCACGTATCATTTACTTAAAATGAGGACAAATCAAAAGGAGTTTTAGCCACTATGTTTGACCCAAAGAAATTAGAGCAAATTGCTAAACAGATTCACGACTCAATGCCTCAACCTGTAAAAGAATTGGGCTCTGATGTCGATCAGAAAGTTCGTCAAGTAATCCAAGGCCAGCTAAACAAGCTAGATGTTGTAAGTCGCGAAGAGTTTGATGTTCAAACTCAAGTTTTACTACGTACACGTCAAAAGCTAACAGAAATGGAACAGAAGTTGGCGCAACTTGAAGAAAAGCTTGCTGAAAAATAAGTATCAAAGCGCTCCTCACAAAGGAGCGTTTTTCTTATCGGCGCGCAGATAAATCGGCTAAAAACAAAAAGGCTTGGTCAACGGCGACCAAGCCTTTTGATTAGATGTTGTGTTTTATTTTGTATTTATCACTCCAGTCTGCCTGGAGTTTATCTACTGCGTTACTTGAGACTAAGTAAATTACGCTGTATTAAGGTTTCATTTCTAGGAGAAGGCGCGGACTTTACGATAGTAAACGAGCACCTTCGACACCGAAATGGAGTCATTTAGCCGCCCACCGCGATACGCTTCATATCAGTCATGTAACCACGTAGCTCTTCACCGATGTACTCTACAGGGTGGTTACGGATTGTTTCATTCACAGCGATAAGAGTCGCGTTATCCACTTGGTTAGACGTTTCACCTAAACCTTTACCAATTACGTCAGTATTTACGGCTGGCATAAACTTCTCACGTAGAAGCGGCGTTGCTACGTTAGCGAACAGGTAGTTACCGTATTCCGCAGTGTCTGAGATAACCACGTTCATCTCGTATAAACGCTTACGTGCGATAGTGTTTGCGATAAGTGGCAGCTCGTGTAGAGACTCGTAGTAAGCAGACTCATCAATGATGCCAGATGCCGTCATCGCTTCGAATGCTAGCTCAACACCCGCACGAACCATAGCAACCATCAAGATACCGTTATCGAAGTACTCTTGCTCAGAGATTTCTACGTCAGTTTCTGGGTAGTTTTCGAAAGCAGTTTCACCTGTTTCTGCACGCCAGCCTAGTAGATTTGCATCGTCGTTTGCCCAGTCAGCCATCATAGTGCTAGAGAAGTGACCGGTGATGATGTCATCCATGTGCTTGTTGTATAGCGGACGCATCAGTTCTTTTAGCTCTTCAGAAAGCTCAAATGCTTTCACTTTTGCAGGGTTAGTTAGGCGATCCATCATGTGAGTGATACCACCAAACTTCAGTGCTTCAGTGATGGTTTCCCAACCGTATTGAAGAAGCTTACCAGCGTAGCCAGGATCGATACCATCAGCAATCATCTTCTCGTAACATACGATAGAGCCAGCCTGTAGCATGCCACAAAGGATAGTTTGCTCACCCATTAGGTCAGATTTCACCTCAGCAACAAAAGAAGACTCTAGACAGCCTGCACGGTGACCACCTGTTGCTGCAGCCCAAGCTTTCGCGATATCCCAACCTTCACCTTTTGGGTCGTTCTCTGGGTGAACAGCGATAAGAGTCGGTACACCGAAACCGCGCTTGTATTCTTCACGAACTTCCGTACCTGGACATTTAGGTGCAACCATTACTACCGTTAGGTCTTTACGGATTTGCATGCCTTCTTCAACAACGTTGAAACCGTGAGAGTAACCTAGTGCTGCGCCTTCTTTCATTAACGGCATTACCGTCTCAACAACGTTTGTGTGCTGCTTATCTGGAGTAAGGTTTACTACTAGATCAGCTTGTGGAATTAGCGTTTCGTAGCTACCTACCTCAAAACCGTTGTCTTTTGCGTTTTTGAATGACTGGCGTTGCTCATCAATCGCGGCTTGGCGAAGCGCATAAGCAACGTCTAGACCAGAGTCGCGCATGTTCAGACCTTGGTTAAGACCTTGAGCACCACAACCTACAATGACTACTTTCTTACCTTTCAGATAATCCGCTTCTGAAGCGAACTCACTGCGGTCCATAAAACGACAACGACCTAATTGGTCCAACTGCTCGCGCAAGTTTAGGGTATTGAAATAATTAGCCATCTGGGTGCTCCTTTGAGATTCTTCCATTGAGGTCAGTAATTGCCTTACCGAATAACTTCATACTAAAACAGACATGAGATTGCTTAAAGTGATATATTCACAATTAGTTATTGCAATTTATGCAACATGGAAATGAAAATTTAATGAATATCAAAAGCCTGCAACTTTTCATTCATCTCTGTGAGAGTAAAAGTTTCGCCAAGACCGCAGCGGCAATGCATATTAGCCCTTCAGCCTTAAGCCGACAGATACAAAAATTAGAGGAGGAAACCAGCCAACAATTGTTTTTACGCGACAACCGTAGCGTTGATTTAACTATCCAAGGTAAAAAGCTAGTCCCAGTTGCCTTAAAGATTCTTGGCGAATGGCAGCAGTATCAGAGTCACCTGAAGGGAACCGAGGATGAATTGAAAGGAGAAATCCGTCTCTTTTGTTCTGTTACTGCAAGCTACAGCCATCTTCCGGAGCTAATCTCTGACTTTCGTATTCAGAACCCTTTCATTGAGTTCAAACTATCAACCGGCGATCCAGCTCAAGCGATCGACAAAATACTAGCAGATGAAGCCGATATTGCCATATCAGCCAAGTCAGAACAGATGCCAAATAAAATCGCATTTGAAACGATCAGTGAAATCCCACTTTCTGTCATCGTACCTGTTGGGGTTAGTGCGTTTGCTGAAGAGCTACAAAAAGAAAAACCAGACTGGTCGGTCATTCCATTCATACTCCCAGAAGCAGGAACGGCAAGGGACAGGGCCAATACTTGGCTCAAACAAATGAAAATAAAGCCAAAGATCTACGCACAAACCTCCGGACATGAAGCCATCGTAAGTATGGTTGCATTGGGGTGTGGAGTAGGTATCGCACCTGATGTTGTAATCAACAACAGTCCGGTAAGAGAAAAGATAAATCGTTTAAAAGTCTTACCAATTAAACCTTTTAAACTTGGTGTTTGCTGCAACAAAACTCAGCTGGAGAATCCGCTTGTTAAAGCCTTTTGGAAGGTTGCAGAGAGCAAGTATATCGCACCTTAGATGAACACTTTTTAGGTATAAAGTGAGCTAATTTTAAAACTCTATAGATGCAAAAAAGCCCGCTCTTTCGAGCGGGCTTCTTAAATTTAAAGCCTGGCGATGTCCTACTCTCACATGGGGAAGCCCCACACTACCATCGGCGCTATTTCGTTTCACTTCTGAGTTCGGCATGGAAATCAGGTGGGTCCAAAACGCTATGGTCGCCAAGCAAATTCTTTAATCTGGAAAGCTGTTTTTTAATTCTCGTTCTTACACATTCAATGTTCTTTCATTGAGTCCATCAAAACCCCTTGGGTGTTGTATGGTTAAGCCT
>NZ_JAWOUQ010000007.1:0-230711 GCF_033339475.1 Vibrio sp. 2304
CGTTCAAATACGCCAGCATCCCGCCACTCCTGAAATCGGCGATGAGCAGAGCTTGACGAGCATATACCGGTGGCATTTAGCGCATTCCACTGGCAACCCGTCCTGAGTACGAAGAAAATGGCGTTCATTGCAGCGCGATTATCAACCCGCTTGCGGTGCGTACCCAGCGGGTGTTGAGTTCTATGTTCCGGGATGAGAGGAGCCATTTTCTCCCAGAGTTCATCACTGATTTGCCACTTATTACCTGCCATACGTTGCCCTCATAAATTATCATTATGTATTATCTGACAATTCCTTTTGGGATAGGTTCTTAGATAATAATAAGTATTGCCTAGACAAAGAAGCATTAAAAGATGGTTTTCATTGGTTGGTTCCAGACAGGGAAATAGATCCGATTAACTGGTTTAACTCAACAACATGGCAGTATGTGAACGCTGAACTTTTAAAAATAGGAGACTAAAACAGGAGTAAGACTGAAACTAGAGATGACCTTGAATTAGATAAACTATCAAACACCTCTAACCCATTCGCTTTTGAATTAACTGAAAAATCTAAGGAAAACATGCGTTCTTTGGTGAAGCATGTAGATGGTTGAACTTGGAACGAGCGTGTTGATTCCATCAACAAAAAAGATGGTAATTAATATGATGTATCGTGGCTAGACATCAACAATGATCTTTATGGTGCGGGAAAGTGGTTTTATGAGCAAGCTAAAGAAGAAGCAACGCCTTCTCATAGGCGAGATTTACATGCGCTTGTCAACTATGAATACACAGGCGATTTTTTGTCGCTGAAGTAATGGGAAAATCGAAAATATGAAAATACAGTTAGTAGCTACGATCTTAGCTGCTCTTTCCTTGCAAGCTCAAGCAACGACTCAAGAAGAAATGGTAATCGAATTAGGTCATTCTATTGCGCTAAGTTTACTTGATGCAAAGTTGGAATTGGCTTGTGACTCCAACATTAACAACCTAGGTGAAATTACTCTCAAAGTTAATCAGGAGTGCGTTTCAACAATCAACAAACTTCGGTCAACGTTAGAGACAGAGCCGACAGCAGTAGACTTGGTTAAACAGGTTGATTCTTTTATGGATTCAAATTCTATCCCACTCACTAAGTAACTTGAGAGTATTGGAAAAATCGAACTTGTGCAAAAGGCATTTAACAGGTTGATTTGAGTGCCTTTGATAGAAGTAGTAATAACAACTTGGAGTGCAAACTTTGTCAAAGAATGAAATGCAATATGCAGTATGGCAGATGCCCCATACCGAAAAAGATTTAGCTGTTTTGGTAGATGCTGCTGAGTTACCTATTCTAGATCGTGGAGAGGAGGGTGTGCTAAACCCTGACACACCATTAAATGATGATCATTTAAAACTAAAGTTGGTTTACGGTGTGCTCATGTCCAATAACCTTCGAGGTTTACAAAACTATGAAGGGATGAATCACTTAGTTGATGTCCATCAGGATAAATGGTTAGTTCATCTAAAGCCAAACGATGATGAGGATAAACCATTAGAAGCAATCTATCTTGGATTTGAAGATATGATGGTTTTGCATTGCAGGGGATTAAGACAAGGTGATTTTGCTTTCGCTGCTCTTATGGGTCTACCTGATAGCTTGGAACTTCATTCAGATAAGCTGTGGGGTGTAACATCGTTCCTTCGTTTACATGATTTAGACATGGCTACAAACCTAATTAATCGAGAAATCATCATTTCGCTAGTCGAAGAAGAAGTTGTCGAGGCAGAACTAACTAAAGAAAATTGGAAATCATTTGTTAACGAGGGACTGGCAAAGTCTTTAGCTAAAAAAGTAGGTTAATTAGGATAGGGAACATATTAGCTCATAAAAACCTTAGATTTACCTTTTAGAACCGTAAAAATGCTTCAAAAATAAGAACGCAGACCTTAAAGAAAAAGTTAAGACAACGACCAAGGACTAACAAGAAATGAAAATAGTATTAGCTAAAGAAATTAGTGATAGCCTGAGTGAATATACAAATGCCGATAGCTCCATCTGCGTACAACAAGTTACCTTATGGTTTGATGTGATTGCTACAGAGTTGGAGCTAACTGAGGTATCTAAAGAGAAACTAAACTATATCACTACTCCTTCAATTATAATCAAGTTGAGCCAATCTAATCAGCGCATACATGACCTATTATTGGGGGTTGCTGGGTATCCAAATTTAGATAAAGAAGAAGCAGAATTTCAAGTTAAGTGTAGGCTATCAGTCCTGAAATCCGCATGGATGCACAGAGCATACGGTTTGACGTTGCAAGATGCTTTCACTGATGGAGAACTATTCTTTAACGCTCTCATCAAGATGTAGGTAACACCTTATGTTAGACAATATATTAGCTAGATATTGGCAACCTAAAGGAACCTCTTTACATAAGCACCATTTACAAGCAATTGTCATCGGTTTTGTATTAAGTCTAGTGTTACTTTTCGTTGGCGTTATTAATCGTGAAATGGCTTTTTCAGTGATGATCTTGATTGTCGTACTCCAGTTCTTAGGGATGTGGTTGGCTAGAAAGAGATTTGGTAATAGAAATCCCAATAAAGTTGGATATAAAGAGTAGTTCCTGCTGGATAGAGATAGTTACGAGCCATTGCAGATCTGGTCATATAACCAAGCCGATAAAGCCAAAAAAGAAGTCCCCAAATTGGTTAGGAAGCTACTTGCTCGCACTCAGATACATCGTGCTTGGTTACAAAGCGCAACTGGCTCATTTCAGTTGCCAGTTTTAGAGCGAATTTAACGTTGGAAGATAGTATTGGAATTAGTAACTTAGATTAGAAACCAACTCACCTATGACCCTGATAGTGGCATCATCCAGTGGAAAAAGTTGGGCAGAGGCCGCCGAGCTAATCTAGTTGCGGGATGCGTCAAGCGGAAGAAAGGCAACGTGTGGCGCAGAATTGTCATTGACGGTAAAGAGTACACATCTGGTCAAATCGCTTGGTCAATAATGACTGGTCATTTTCCTGATTTCATCATCGATCATAAAGATGGTGATTCTCTAAATGATAAATGGAGCAATTTACGTAGGGGGACAACTGCGTTGCTCAGAGAAATTTAGCTAGAAGTCGCCGCAACAAAACTGGTGTGACTGGAGTGAAACAGATCAATGGCTACTTTGTCGCCTACATCGGAGTGGGTAATAAGCAAAAGTACCTTAGTAGCACAAGTGACTTTTTTGAGGCTGTTTGCTTAAGAAAGCGAGCAGAGAAACAGTACAAATACAGCCCTAGACATGGGCTGTAATCAACATTGGAAAAAACATGCCAGAACCAAAACCTAACCACCGGAAGTTCGCGGACTTTATTACTAACGTTTCAGCCCTTGCTAGTGCCTATTTCTTAGTCCGATTTGTCCTAGATTTTTCTCTAGAAACTCTAATCGAGAATGAAAATTTAATGTGGTTCTTCATTTTCGCTTTTATTACTGTAGTGTATGGTTTTATCTACGGAAAAAACGGCAAAAAATGACATTGTAAACAACTAGATTGTGTAAAAGGTATTGAATTACACCTACATGCTTATGACAACTGTCAAAATAGGCGATTCAAATGGATTAATGCCATCAGAACAACTTGATAACAAAGAGGGAGCCATGTTCAACATAAGAACTAGACACTCGTATGGCCACTAGAAGAACTGGGGGTGGTGCTTAAAGGTCAGTAAACCCGACTAAAACTGGTGATGCTGTTGGAGAGCTAAGTGATCTCTTAGATGTTGCCCTATACAACCGCCCATGTACAAGCAGAAGCGTAAGATAGATAAGCTAGTTAAGACGCTGCTGAAACCTAAAAAGAAACATTAACTGGATAAGGAAAACTGTATGACAAGTGTATATAAACTGATATGCGAGCGAGCCTATTTTGTTGGGTATGAGCAGCTTTTCTTGCCAAGAAGTTTTAGGCGGCTGGTTGCTAGAAGTGAGTTGCACAGAGCTTGGTTAGCAGGTAATCAAGGTAATATCGGTGCGACCGATGGCGTTTTGTATCGGAAATGGTTTACTAACCGCAAGCATCATACAAATGCCACTATTAAACAGCTATGGCGTAGCATAAATCGATAACCCGAAACATCAGTATTTATAAGCAACAGAAAAAGAAAGAAGCCACATCTTTACTCATAATCGCTCGCCATCCTCTACTGTTCACCTGCCCACGTTATAAAGATATCAATCGGAAAAGTACTCAGTTCGATCTTGGTATAAGCGCTTACTTAACGCCTCTCCAAATTATTCCTTGTTAATCATCCCAATTATTATGATAATTGGGGTATTGTAAAATATCCACAAATGACATATATAGGTGAGTAATGTTCATAGGTGTTAGTAGAAGCCATCAATGGCGTTTATCAGAACCACCAGAACCATCTGATGATAAAGACTTTCAACTAAAAAGGGTGGAGTTTTTATCAGATGTTGACTATCGATGTACTGATTGCCATTTTCGTTCAGAAAAGTATCAACATGTTCATCACAAGGATGGGAATCACAAACATAACGAAATCATTAACTTTGAGTGTAAATGCCCTCTATGTCATATGTGTGAACATCTGGGTTTTGTTGCAGATAATAAACTTGCCACTTTAGTTTTTTGTCCCTCTTTGACCCAGGAGGAGCTCAATGCTTACGTTCGAATATCTTGGGTTGCAAATTACTTAGCAAAAATCCAAGGTCCAGAAAAATGCGGTACTACGCTTCTGCGTATTGCACGCGATACAGGGCTCTGGATCGAGCTCCTTTCTGCTACGGCGCAGCAAGTAAGTCAAGTGTACAAAATAACCAACATTAGGGCACTAGCTGAAGACTTTCGTGCTATGGATGACAAAGAGTATTCCGAACGTCAGTTAAAGTACCCTCATTTAAGGTTGCTGTTTACTCCAGATCCCTTTTCTCGAGAGATAGAGGAGTGGAGTAGGAACCAAGACTTCTTTTCAGATTTCTATGACCCAAACAATTGGCCAGAAATAGTGAACAACCATATCTCTAGTTTAGAAGGATAGGATATTAATGAACACATATGGCGTAGCGATATTCAACGATGAAAAAAAACCTAGGAGTGGATTCTCTTGTGTCGATGGCAAGGTGAAGGAGTTTAGTTCCTATTCTGATTTGGAGATGTCTACAATTTGGGTAACTAACATTCAACACTCTATATTTCAAAAAGAAGCCCTCTACAAAGTACCTAACCTACGTTCGTCGCAATATTTAAGGTTGTCTTTACAACAGATAATGAGGGAGTTGAATGTTAAAAAAGATATTGAAGGTATTCAACATTTAGCAAAGCTAGTTCAGTCAATTGCTGCAGATCTACAGGGTAAATTCGAACTTAATCCGGACTACCTTCGATATCGCCTTGGTGGTGAAATCCCACAATACCTGGAATCACAAGGGTTCCTACCTTCTGAACTACTAAATATAAGTGAACTCGCAGACGCTTCAGCTAAAGCGGCATTAAATGATGCGTATCAGTCATTCCAAGGTACTGTAAAGTCTGCAAACGGAAAGATCTATCATTATACCTTACCAAGGGTTGCGCATTTCGAATACTTAATGAATCAAAACTTTCCTTTGGATAACAATTGGGAAGAATTTACGTTTAGTAGCGATGGGCCAATTGTTGCTGGATATAAAAACAAAGTACTACTCCCTGATACAGAAAAAGTCATAATAGGTTTAAAGAACCTCCATAAAAATACTGCTGCAATTCTAAATATCAAAGTAAAGTCTATCGACCCAAAGCGAGCTCAAAGTTTTACCTTTGGAATCGAAGGTGTGAAATCTACAACGAGAATATGGGCTGCTCTTCCAGAGGTTATTGATATTTTACGTTACTGTGAGGTTGAAATTTTGGGAGGCCTGAAAACTAATGCTGGTAAGTTGGATGTAAGGCCTGAAATAGACCTATCAAAAAATAGATATAGTTACTCTAAAGGTGTGGTCAGTGAAAATATTTGGTGTGCCTTAGCCGATAAAGTCCACTTAGGAAGTCAAAAACAAGCTACTGGCCTGGGAGTGTACCTCAGAGCATATGACAGGATTATTTGCTCCAAACTTGCGGAAGCGTTTATGAAAGCAGGTTTCGTCGGCGGTGGGTTTGGTGTCGGTGCGGCAAGGGTTTGGTTAAGTAGCCAAGATGTAAAAAAAGCCAATATTATTGCAGAAAAATTTGGCGCAATGCCAGATATCGGAGTGTAGAAAATGGAAATTGAACCGCTAGAAATTTTCTCAGATGGTCAAATGCCCGAGACATACAAAAAGCTTCAAGATTTGAATGTGTTCGGAAAGCTTAACTCACAGTTTCATAACTCGTTTGGGGTACAGGATGTCATTAAACTAGATCAAATTGAACAGCTAGATGATGCGGATAAGAAAGCTCAAATGAGTGAATTAATCACAGCCCTATCTACAAGAAGAGTGGATACTCAACCAGTTATTGCGAAGAAAGTAAAGAGGTTAACTATCTAATGGGAGCTCTTTCATTTTTAGCGAATCTAATCTCCTATAAACCCTATGAGATTTGTCAATTAGAAACAACATCAAGCATTGACCCTCACTCACTGCTAACTCACGATGGTTCAATGGTTACCCTACTAAAGTTGAACGGGGCTTACAGGTTCTACTCAAATAAGCAGGAGCTTGCCATACTTGACTTTATGGCAAGTAGAGCTCGACAAAATTTTACAGACAGTGGAAACAGAATAGATTTTGTTATCGATATTGATTCAAGTCGTTCTGAGAGCTTTGTGAACAAGTGTCTTAATACAGTGGACTCTGTATCAAAAACGATGGGCTACCAAAATGAGAAGTTAAACAAGACTGAAAAGAGCCTCATTTCTCAGCTAATTAAGCCAGAGATGACCTATATTGTATTGACTACGACACCCCAAACTCTTGATAGACCAAACATCAAAGAGGGTAATGAAAATAGAAAAAAATTGGCAGATGAATATGGTCACAGTTTAAGCAGTAGCTCTAAGACCCAGAATCACTGGGTAGAAACGATGCAGATTTACGACCAGCATCGTTCTTTTGTTACAGAAATGACTAATATTTTTTCTGAGTACGTTCTATTCGAAAAACTAGAGTCTCATCGTGCATTAAAGGAAATCAGAGATCTTCTATACCGAGACTTTGAAAACCAGGACCGTTGGAAACCATCCACACGACAAGAATCATCTCCTAAAATAATGAGCAATCATACCTACAAGGTTGATACTGATGAGATTGGGCATAGCTCCATACATTCGCAGATAGTAGAACAGCCTTTTGAGGATGCTAAAAGACCTGACTTTAAGTTTTTCAATGGTCACTGCTATACCACGCTTGAGCGTTACTTAGTCGGGGATGAGCCTATGTTAATGAGGAGTTTTATAAACCGAGTTAACAGAGATGTTCCTATGCGTATATCGTACACTCTGGTTTCTGGCTCCCAAAGTATACAAACCTCTAAAATGACTAAATCGAGTCTCACCACATTCGTTGCTAAAACTAACCCAATATCAAGTGAAATTCTGAAAGCCTGTAATAAGACAACAAAGTTCATTCAAGAAGGAGGGTGTGCAGTAGAGTGTTATATGTCGGTGACTGTTTGGGGTGATAACGAAACGGAAACTAATACACGTTTCAAAGCCGTACAAAGTGCACTTAGAGGTTGGGGAGGGGAAAGGCAACGTATGTGCTCATTTCCTATAGAGGGCCTTTTATCCTCTTTACCTGGCTATAGCTCAAGGCCTGTTGGGAGAGCGAGTAATGACAGTATTGAAACAGCCTTCTCGTCCGCTCCAATCATACGTCCTGCCTCGCCGTGGGACTCCGGCGTATTACTCTATATCACACCTGATGGCAAGCCATGGCCTATTGACTTTGATTCAACACAGTCACATCACTTGAATTTAGTTAGTGGATCTATGGGTTCTGGTAAGTCAGTTCAAGCTGGTGTATTAACCAGGGCAATGCATTTCTTAGCTGGAACGACATCGTTGCCTCTTATTGCGGGGGTCGACTATGGTGAGTCAATATTATTCACTGCCGAAACTGTTAGGGCAAACCTGAAGAAAGAGGATAGAGCTAAAGTAGGGGCAATCAGTCTTGCCAATGAAAAGACAAGCGCTTACAACATGCTTGAGCCACAATATGGTTACAATAAATTGGCTAAGCCGGAGAACAACACTGCGACTGCTTTTGTTACTAAGATAGTCAATGGTGGCTCGAAACAGCCAATCCACGTACAACTTGATAACTGTGTTTCAGCAATAATTGACAGTATGGTAGCAAAGGCTATTTCACAGCCTAGGAAAATTGACCCTTCGCAACCCGGCGTCGATAAAATACAGAAAGAGCTTGCTCACCATCTTGTACAAAAACATTTAAAGAGCGAGTCGTCGTACAGCTACCTAAACGCCCGTAATGCCCTATACAAAGCATCGAATGAAGAAGGTATATCTAACGCTCAACGACAATATTTCCTAAGATTGTCAAAAATAGCTCATAGGTATATTTGGCCGCTGATCTCTGACTTACCCAAAGAGGTAAAGTCGGCTGAACAGCAAAGCGCTATGGGTTCTTTCAAAGTTGGAGGAGAAAAACTACTGGACCTAATTGGTGCTTCAGTGCAGCTGATGACAGATCGATATAGCGCAATTTTAGGCTCATATCCGATGGTAGATTACTCTGACCTTTCAATGCTGTTTGTAAACGCTAAACCAGTTGTAGATTCCGCCCCAGCAGCGATGAAAAATGCATGGTTTATTCTTGCAAAAGGTCTAGCTCAAAGGCATTTCTGGGTACATGAAGATGATGTAAAAAATGATGCAGATCCTGTGTTTTATAAGCGTGCACTTCGAATTGCTCGAGCGAAAAAGCCTTTACCCAAGTATTACTTCCAAGACGAATACGAACAGGCTCAATGTCCTGAGTTAGATGAAAACTTTGATAAAGAAGTAAAAACAGCGCGTAAGTATCGTGAGATCATCACTTTATTGACACAGATGTACGAAGCTTTCCCTCCATCTATTCGCGACTTGGCTACTAATACCTTCATTTGCAACATCCCAGGTGTAGGTACAGAACGGGTGATTAAGGAACAGTTTAAGCTAACAGATGATGAGTTTGAATCTATAGAATCGTATGTCGGTAAAGCTGGAATTTTAAATGGCATGGGGCGCGGAATCTTGTACATAGGTAAGCTGAAGAAAATACAAGCGCCAATTATTCAACCTATCGTATCGGTGTTACCTCCTGGCTTAGTATGGTCATTAGCAAGTGATGCCGAAGATGTTCATGTCAGAAGAAAAGTAAAAGAGGCATTAGGTGACTCAGTACCTTATGATGAATTGAATATTGCATTAGGACAGGTTTTGTCGTTCCCAGATATGAAAGCACTCATCAAGAAGAAGGGTGAAGTCGATGATATGACTGACAAAGATGTTTACATTGATTGTATCAATAGGGTTAAAGAACATATTTTATTAAACGGAGTTGGTACGTGATAAAGAGATTTTTGGCATTTGTAACCGACTATTGTTTGATTAGCTTATTATTCGGTATTTTAGAGTTTTACGTCTTTGAACTAAATGCGTTGACTATCCAAAGCATAGGTTATTTCTATGTGTTCTTTTTCTTTACGATGATGGGCCAATACATACTTTTGAAGAGGACGTTAGGGGAAAAAATATTCAAACTTCAGGTGCAAGGAAAAGAAGGTGAGAACGTTGAGGTTTCTACTTATGTGTATCGTTTGTTCGGTACTCTAATTTGCTTAACGGTGCCGATTTTGTTCTTGATAGTTGTTTTCCCTAAACGTCGATCTCTGTCTGACCGGATGAGCTCGAGTAACGTCAAAACTCGTATAGTTTAAAGAATCTTTTCTGTGGCAATATCTATTGGCTCATCAGGGGATATTGTCATTGAGTGGTTAACACGCCATAGAGAAATGGGTGAGCGACTAAATCTATCTAAGTTATAAATCGAATCGTCAATTTGAACCATACTCCGGTAAATCACTTTTCCATGATTATTCTTCAGTTGCAAGATAAAGCTCGGCGTGGAGTAGTCCGAAGTGTTTCTTTGCATCTGAGTGGTTAGTATTTTCTGAATACTGTAACGTTTTGAGCCATTATCGATTTTAGATATTAGTGCGGTAAAAACCTTGCGTTCAAATGATGAAGTAATAGGTACCTGATTTGTCAATGAAACGATTGGTTGGATGTAAACGGTGTGTAGCTTAATTCTTTCTGAGTGCATTTGGCATAAGGTTGCTAAGACGAAATAAGGTCCTTCCACTTCTTTAAGTGCCGATTTGGCTAAAGGGCTCACCAAACGGGTAAACGACAGACACGTGTCATCAATTACTAAAGAATGTTCTTTTAACTCAATAGTATTGGTGATGAACATGCAAAATGCTTGTGGGCGTCCAGGGCCTTTCCACCCAGCCCCGGTTTTACGATAGAGTTTTGAAAAAGCGTATCTCAAACCTGTTGGTCCGATAAATATGTATTTATCAAGAGTACTACTTCCAAAGAGGATTTTATTGGCAGACCTCTTAAGTTTGAATAAGTGCTGTTCAGCCGACATAGATTTTCCGGAGAAATGCCAATTTGATAGTGTGTCGGTTAATAAATGATAATACAGCCTTTCTAACTTACTCTCTCCATGCCGTACACTGGGCGTTCGTGTTGAAGTTGACTTTGGATTAGTTGAATCAGTTCCAGTAGAAGGGAGCGCTCTGTGATAAATAAAGGTATTAAAATCTGATTCTTCGGACTCAGGCGAAATATCTCTATTTACCGCTTCTCTGCAACCTTTTATGTCTGAGTACAAGGGACAATTTTGCAGATGTTGGCCATGCTCATAATGATTCACCATGAATATGTAATCCCCCCTTTTACGTAGATACATTGTGGCTGGTGGTGATACACAGTGGCAATTGAGTACTGAATCAGAAAGACGGAGAATTTTTAATTTGGATTGGGCTTCTGGGCTTTTAATACGATTTTTAAGCAGCAAGGAAGGTTGTTCAAAAGTGTGATGTTCAGAGTCCAAATTTTTATCAGAACTAGATACAGTTATGTGCATGCGAACACCTATTAATAGAATGCAAAAATATACCACATTAGCTATGAGGCAATACCGCCTGTAAATCATTAAACGATGACAAATTAACTACAAAAGGCAAATATATAGTATGAGATATCTTCTAGTTACAGTTCATAATTATCCCAGGTTTTACAAAAGTGACGGTGAGATAGTTCACATTGATCTAAATTATGTGGATTCCAAAACTATTTCTTCATTAGATGAAAATGGAGATTTATTTCACGTTAAAGTATCTGGAAGTCCTCCGTGTGTTCGTGATATTTGGTTAATTGATTCGGTAGATGTGGCACTAGATACATTGGCTAGTTATGGGATCTATCCATTCAAGAATAAGGCCGCAGCAAGAGCGAATGCCAAAAGGCTTGGGCTTAGTGCATTCAAGTATATTGCTGTACCATAATAATCAATGGAAGTTTATGAAAACAATTTCTAAAGCTGTTCTTACAAGCATCTTATTGGTTTCTTTTGATGCTTATTCAACAGAGATATGGCGGGGTTTAATAGTCAAACCTGAGAATAGATGTTCTCCATACGATAAATCTCAACAATACAACTATTCTCAACGAGTAGAAGATCACATAGTAAGTAGTATGGGGGGATTGATATATGGCCCTTACACTGGCAGTTACTTTGAATCTGACCGATACACAGACATTGAGCATATAGTGTCAACAAGTGAAGCACATGATAGCGGAATGTGCTCACAATCCAGTGAAATGCGCATTCAATTTGCCAGTGATCTCCTGAATCTTACATTAGCTTCACCTACTGTAAACCGTTGTGGTGACAACGGTAAGTGTGGAAAGGACGCTGGAGAGTGGTTACCCCAAAAAAACAGATGCTGGTTTGCTAATAGAGTGGTCGAGGTAAAGTTGAAATACGCTCTAAGTGTAGACCGCAGAGAAGTGGAAACGTTAGATTCGGTACTAAGAAACTGCACAAGCACTGATATGATCGTATATGAACCTGCTGAGGAAAGTATAAAAACCACGAGAAACGTTTCAAAGTCCGCACCGTTACTTATGTATGACGAAGATAATAACGGTAGGATTACATGCAAGGAAGCTATCAGCAATGGTATTGCACCAGTAAGAAGATCACATCCTGCATACTCTTATATGAACGATAGAGATGGTGATGGGGTTGTATGTGAATAAATCGACTCTATCAATACGATAGGTGGACTTCCAAAAAGCGGGACTTCAGGTAGTAGAGATGACATTTTGCTTGATATGCTCATTAGCCCACCAGCGAATCGGTGGCTAAAACCTTTAAAAACTAACGAGGAACTGAGTATGGCAATCAAAACAAATATACTGGAGCTAAATGGACTAAATCCGGCTTATTTCACCAATACGGAATTACTCCCTCTCGACGATTATCTGACGGGTAGAGGAATTTATCTATTTCCACATATTGAGAAGAGATTTGGCAGTATTCCTTTAGAGCGCGTTGTTGGTCATAGCCAAGGCTATGATGCGATGAAGTGGGGGGACTGTTTAGGTGGGCGTCACTTAAAACGTATTGAGCGAGCCCTAATGGAACTCAAAGAAAATCCAAATTACTATTTAGATCATCATGTAAAACCAGGTATTTCTTTTACAAAAGTTGAGGATGCTTACTTCATTGAAGAGGGAAAACATAGGACCATAACTGCGCGGTTCCTCTATCACCACAACCAGGAAGTTTTTAGAAATACCTCCCCTCTTTCTAACGTAAACATTCACGAAAGGTTCATTGATCATGAGTATATGGGCTATGTATATGAGATCAACATGCTACAGAAAATATACCCGGAATTAGAGTTTGAAATGACTTATACCGACTCAAATAATGAGAGGTGCTTGGCAGTACACCCGACTAATTTTAATATGCCAAGTAGTTTCTTTACTCGGGGAGAAGTCGAAGAGTGCATAAAGCATTTAAAGAGTCCGAATCTATTAAACAAACTACGTTCACACAGACTGTACCAGCATATTGGAACTTCACATTGCTTAAAGCATATGTTCGGGAACATAAAGTAATTTGGTTGAGTTTTGCGTGACGTTGTCACTTGTGTCGTGGTCTAGTTGTATAGATGGTTTACTAAGCCTAGGCTAGGTTAAATGAAAACCATTTGTTAACTAGGTCATGACGTAAGATATTACAGTGTAATGGGAATTACTTCCTACCGAAGATGATGAATACTGTTCAAAAAAAACTTGTTTAACGAAGAAGGATAGCATGAACGATAATAAGCCGAGTAAAACTCAAACCTCATTTCTGAGACGTTTGTTAGTTGCATATCTAATTGATAGAGGTTTTAACACTGTCCCAGCAATAGTGGAAGCAACGAATATGCCTCGTAGAACCGCACAGGATACTATCAAAGCTATTCATGAATTGGAGATTAAAATTGAACACACTAAAGGTGGTGAGTTTAAGATAATAGATTGGGGTGCAGTAAATCGTGATTGGATAGAAATTAATCGACAGCACGTGTGTGATGTGCTAAATTATCCGAGTAAATTTGATGATTGAATTACCCCTTAAACGCGATACTTCAAAGAAGTCCCTTCACACTTTCTGATATTGAGTAATGCCATGATAGGTTTGAGGAATATACATGCCTTGTATTATTGATATTAACCACGATGTGAGTAAGAACAAAGAAAGCCAATGGGTCTCACTATGTGGTAAACACCTTTGGTTTAGTAATGACCCCCACAAAAGTATAGAAAATGCAAAACTAAGCGGAAAACCTATTTGCAAGACCTGTCGTAAGATTGCAGGAATTCCCATGTCTTCGAGAAGAAAACCCGAGGTCGAAGCTCCCTTTAAAATTTACACCGTTGGAGCTGGGGAAATCAAAGAGCGTATCGCAATCAAAGAAACCGATACCGGCTTTCGCACTCAAGGTGGTGATCTACAGTATAAAAACCAGAGACTTGATGCAGGACTTTGGAAAAATATTGGAGGAGATGCTTCAAAGTTAGTGACAACTAGGGAGCTTGAACAAGCGCGAAGCCTAGCTAAACATCAAATAACTATGCTTAAAGAGTATGTATCTAAACTACCGGAATTGATCACTAGTTTGGAGACCAAACTCAGTAAATACGAAGATTAAATATCAATTAATTATACGGATAATTAGCTTAGAACATGAAATCCAATTTCGAGACAAACACTGGTCTTAGGTTTATCTCAAAAGCTGAGACTGCATTTAAGATTCACATCCATACACCCGAAGATAAAATTCTTCATAGATCGGTTGGTTATATCCGTATTGGAGAGAAGAAAGGTTTAAAGAAAGCTATTAGGTTAAGGAACGAAATCGGCATAAAGTTGTGGGGGAAAAAGCTTTGGAAAAGAGTCTTGAATGAGCCTGAACTGTTTACCCGATTACCCCATAGTCTAGAGCCGAAACTAATAGAAAAGAACGCACCTATCAAATCAGACCCTCGAAGAAAAAAACTCCATTATTTGGCCAAGTGGTATGTATATGGTGATGACGGATCATTATCGACAAAGACTACAGTTGTGTCCGTGGAGAAGTATGGAAAGTTAGGGGCGTATAATAAAGCTAAACGTAAACTTACCGAAGTTTATAAAAATGAAATTGAAATATTATCTTACATGGATAGATTTAGTATTACTCTAGCTAAGTGAATGAGAAAATTATTAAAATGAATACGAAAAAATTTGTCGTTTCTACAGAGACAAGCATTGATACAGCCTATCGGCATTTCTGTAAAGCCAAAACAGATGATAGCTTAGACATCATGTTTGAAGGTGCTGAAAAGCAATTGGCAAATTTAGATTGTACTGGAGAGGAGCGCAATCGAGTCTTTCATAACATTTACATTGCATATGGACGTCGACAAGAAGACATCGATGGCGAAAGTACAAGTACAGAATATAAGGCACTGAGAACAGTTGATAAGAGCCTAGCTAATAACAAAAATCTAAGTACAGAAGAGCTACTGGGTGAGGCGCTAAGAGCAATGGAAAATAAGTAATGATCAAAATAGGATTCCCTGTACGCAGTTCATTACACAAATTGACGAAACTCTTTACTAAGCTGTTTAACCGATTGTTTGTATACCTTTCAGTTAGCAATTTACCACAAGTAATCTTCATGGGGGCGGCCATATTTGCTCTGTTTAGTGCGGTTTTAAGCTTAACCGAATCGATTAACTATGTTCTTGCTGGGATGGCTAACTATGGCTTCATCGAATTGCTGAGGATCTTAATCTACATTGCATTCGCTTTCTCTCTGATAATGAAAATGTGGAAAATTAGTATTACTAGCTTTATCTTGATCATTCTCTTCGGACTAGCTATATCAACTGGCTTATCCAACGGCTGGGGAAGTACATCAATACAGTTAGGCTATGCTCTATCTTCCGGGTTTAAAGGTCTGGCATTGATCCTACTTGGAGGAATTGCTGGTGGTGTTTCAAGATGTCTGTATTGGATCTACAATCGTTGGCCAAAATGATAGTAACCTTAGTGTTGATTTAGAGTAGCTATGAACATAACAAATTGTTCAAGAGTGATTCGGCACGTGTGGCATTTTGACTATGCGTTGGTTTAGGTGATGAAGGTGGTATGCGGCGGCATCAGTATTGCGTTGCTCAAACCTTAATAGGGCGTTTATGCTTAGGAGCAGAAGTTGAGATATTTGGAAGAGTTCGAATTGGCGATTGAGCGCTCAAGGTACCTTAAATTGTCTGATACACGCTTTAAGGCTTTAGATGCGAAATTTTGTAGTGATGAAAACCTTCAAAATTGCTTGGATTTTCTAAATTATCTATATAACCCACTAAAAGGCACCGATCTCGTAGGACAGTGTCTAAACATTCATTCTCAACTAATGAAAGCGGTAGAACATTTTTACGGAGCGCCACCAATATTCACTATTGGATCTATTACATTTGATGGAAATAAATATTTTGAGTTAACTGAGGATGATATCAAGTCATCAATTTTAGACTGTTCACCTACCAATATGGCCAATATTCACGCATGGTTGACGTTGCCTTCTATGGAGATACTAGATTTTACGTTTATTTCAGCTTACGAGAGTCAAGCTGGAGACAGTGGCTTTCCAAAAGTTGTCAGTCAGTTTGCTGAAAGTCTAAAACCGCACTTTCATTATCACCCAGTGTTGACAGGAGAAGAGAGTCTTTCAAAGTTAGGTTTATCGTCCAGTGGCTAGCACTTGTTCTGAGCTATTGCAATAGCTACCAGCTCGTCACCTCGCTTGCCAGCAGGGATAATAAGTATCAAATGCAACTGGCAGGTAGTTCGATTCCTGTCTAATAGTCACTTAAAGTCCTGGCAATCAGTTCCGACGTTTTATTTACCAGATTAGCTTTATTTTAACTCTACTGTGAGAGAGTAATAAAGTCTCATGCTAAAATAGCCGCGATCGCAATCGATACGCTGCCATTCCTAAATCGAAAATGCCCCGAAGTTTGCCAGACTCTGATTTGGGACACACTTCTTTTGTCATCATTTGACCTATTTTTCCTAATAACAGAATATTTAGTTTGATATAGACTGTTATAGCTTTGGCAGAAATGAGGAAGATATGAACACTAAGGAAATCGAAGAGCTTCAAAGGAATATGGATATTTTTTCAACGCCATTAGATGTTGAAAAGTACATAGATGAAGGGCTAATTAGCCGCTACAAGAATACCAAAACTCAGTTTGTAATCCATTGTTCTAAAGATGAGTTACCTGAAGAAGTCAGTGTACGGGCAAATAAAATAGAAGTCTTAACAAATAAAGATGGTTCCAACGCTCTAGTTTTGGGGCTTGACTTAAAAGTCAGAAAATAGTGCGTGTTGAAAACAGCTATTTTGTAGACAAAATGGGGTTTAAATGTGGTCTGATAAAGAGTCCTCACTAGACTTTTTAAATTTTAGTGAAACTGCCGAATCGATTAAGGATCTAATCACCGAAAAGGAATTGATGCCAATATCTGTTGGCGTTTTTGGGGATTGGGGGGCAGGAAAATCAACAATCTTAGAGCTAACCAAAAAATCAATATCTGAAGAGAAGCAAGACTACATTCAAGTCCATTTCGATGCATGGATGTATCAAGGCTATGACGATGCTAAAGCGGCTCTATTAGAGACAATTGCATCTACCTTGGTAAACCAAGCGAAAGACAACGCCAGCTTGAGCAAGAAGGCTAAAGAGTTTGCAGGACGTGTTGACATCATTAGATCTTTGGGATTATTGATGGATGGTGGTGCAGCTTTAGCTGGCGTTCCCACCATGGGTGGTTTTCAGAAGTTGATGGGGCTATTCAGTGGTGGAGAGGATCGCGAACTAGACTTTGGTGATGCCAAGGATGCAGTAGATGGTGCGAAGCAGATAGCTAAAGATAACAAAGAAATTTTAAAGCCTAAAAAGGCTTTTTCACCCCCAAAAGAAATTAAAGAGTTCCGCAATGCGTACTCAGACTTGTTGAGTGAATTTGATAAACCACTCATAGTCTATGTCGATAACTTGGACCGTTGCTCGCCATTTAATGCAATTTCGACGCTGGAAGCGATACGACTATTTTTGTTTTTACCAAATACAGCATTCGTGATTGCGGCAGACGAAGATATGATCCGCTTAGCTGTGCCGGAATATCACAAGGGAGCTTCGCAGCGCCACCAAACAGACTACCTAGATAAATTAATTCAAATCCCAGTACACGTTCCAAGACCTGGTACTCTAGAAATCAGAGCTTACCTGATGATGTTGACAGCTCAAGATCATGGCGTTACGAGTGACCAGCTTGAGGGGCTTAGGGAAAGCCTAGAGCAGTCTCTTCAGCTATCTTGGAAGCAGTCACCCATATCAGTCGATGAGCTTTTGGACGTTGATAAAGTTCAAGATGTTCAGGGTAAGGACGAACTCAGAAGTAAGTTCATCGTGGCCGAACAACTTGCTCCATTGCTCGCAGAGTCCTCCAATATAAATGGGAACCCTCGAATTGTTAAACGCCTCTTAAATCAGGTGAAAATGAGAAGAAAAACAGCACTCCGTCGTGGTATGCAGCTGGATGAGAAAACCATTACCAAATTGGTGATATTTGAGCGTTGTTTGGGGACTCAAGCAACAAACAAACTGTATCAGTTGATTGATACAGAGAGTGGTTCTCCAAAGATTCTGGCTCAATTGGAAGATCCAGAAGCTGAATTCGATGATATGGATTTACCAGAAGAGTGGAAGCTAGATTTAGCCTTTCTTGACAAGTGGTCGAAGCTACCACCGATGTTTGCAAATGTGAACCTGACCCCAGCGGCATACTTAAGTAGAGAGAGTATCCCCATGGGCCTAGTGAATGCAGTTATGTCCGGCGCTGCTCAAAAGCTTGTGAAGGATTTAATGAAACAAACGGAAAGACTAAGCCATACAAACCAAAATGCCATAGCAGCGACCCCAAGAGAAGACTATTTAGCTGTGATGGATGGACTAATTGAAAACTTCAGGACTGTAAGTGATTGGTCAAAAGCTCCCCCAGGCATATATGGCGCGAGACTACTAGCAGTTGAAGAGCCTAAATGTAAAAAGGCGCTACTAACTTACGTGAAGGGACTGCCAAAGCAAAGGTGGTTGAATGTAATTATCAAGGAATTAGAAAAGTAGGTATTAATGGGTACTTCAGCATCATCAACTGGCCCTAATAACCAGAGCCCACTCATTCCGTCATGGGCTGAACAAAGTCCGCCTGTAACAATTGAGCCAGCTCAAGATACTGGTGGCCCGGACGGGGAAAATCAAGGTGACAAGGAAATCGACAATGAAAAAGTTCAGCAGGAAATCGGCAAACCATCTGGTACTGCCAATCCTGCAAACCGTTTTGCAGGAGCTAGAAGAGAATTCGGGAATTATGCCAAGGCCGGAGGTTCAAGCTCTGATCTAAGGCGAGCACTAAAGAGTTATTCTAAAAAAGGCTCTGGTGGTGGAAAAACCACAAGCCGAAGGTTGGCTAGTGGGATAACGGCTGGTACTGGTTTACTTGGAGTAATGCGTGGAGACACTGTTACTGTCAACAACCAAAGCCTTTCCTTAAATGACTTGAAAGGCCTATCCACTGACCAAGCTATTGATAGAATTGCTTCACATTTGGCTCCTGATAATGCTGACTCAGACTCTGTGAGAATTGCCTTAGATTACGCGCTGGAAGAAGCGCTACCAGATACAGAAGATTTCGATCCAAATAGTTTTACTGAAGAAGTAATCCAACAAGCCATCGGCTGCTATTTAACTGACTTGATTTTCCAAGATGTGGTTGAAGGCATGGGCAGGGCTTGGTTCCACGTAGAACCTGCTAGCAAGCACCATAGCATGGAAGTTGAGCTAAGGGAGCTTATCAAGGTAATAGCTCAGGAGCAGCTAGACAAGGTCACTAATGGCAACCCTAGCAATATCACCAGAAATAACATTACCAAGATTCAAGCTGATACCATCGCAATGACCGTTGAAGAATGGGAGAGTTTCGATGACTAAGTTTTACTTCAATGATAATCCAAACCAACTACCTGAATATTCAGAGTCATGCCACCCTGTACAACTATTCCACACTCACGAATATGATCAAAAAAAACACAGCTTAGCTTCCAGAGGGCTACTGCAAACAGTAAGAGACTTGGGAGTTGCTGTTGAGCCTAAGGCAATCGATTTAATTACAATTGCTTCCGCTGTTACCGCAGCAGATACTTTTGAGTTAAGAGAGAAGGCTGAGAATGCTTGGTCAAGGCAAATGCACCTTCACATCCCTGTAAGTGAACCGAATATATGGAATGCAGAAAGCGCTGAGTTGAGTTCAATTTTGAACTTTCTTACTGGCGATCAATGGATGTTCACTTTTGAGCAGACATCAATGGAACTGCCTAAACCTAAGATAAGTAAGCAGGCTAAATATAAAGCCAAAACTCTTCTAGGAAAAAATGCTGTTTGCCTATTTTCTGGCGGTCTTGATAGTGCAGTGGGTGCTATTGATATCCTTAATGGAGAGTCAGAATATAAGCCTCTCTTAGTAAGTCACGCCTATCGTGGAGATGGTGCAAAACAGGAAGAAATTAAGACTTTGTTGTCTTCTCCATTTGCTGAGCTCTCCTATTCAATTTCTCCTCATATAATTAAAACATATGAAGGCAGAACGGACATAAGTATGCGTGGGAGAAGCTTTAACTTCTTGGCGATGGCCGTATTGGGCATTTCCGCACTGAGAAGTGCTAACTGTGATGCCAGTATTAAAACCATTATCGTTCCTGAGAATGGCTATATCTCAATCAATCCACCACTAACTAGAAGGCGAATAGGTAGTCACAGTACGAGAACCACACACCCCAACTTCTTGCAGAGGTTGGAAGAATTGCTGACACGCATAGGTTTTGACGTCAAATTCGTAAACCCTTATCAGTTTAAAACAAAGGGGGAGATGTTGGCTGAGTGCGTTGACCAAAACGCTATTAAAAAAGCCGTACCGCTAAGCGTTTCATGCAGCCACTGGCACAGAGAACACATACAATGTGGGCACTGCTTGCCCTGTCTAATTAGAAGAGCATCTGTTCATCATGCTGGCTTTGATGATGACGCACCATATAAAACAAAGCGATTGAAAACGCTAATTAAAGAGAAGGATACAAGAGACGACCTGCAAGCAGTTCAAACAGCCATTATCCGGTTGAAGCAAACCAATAATTACAAATCTTGGCTACGTAAATCTGGTCCAATCCCACTAGATAAGTCTATACGTAATGCCTTGGAATCAACGCTTAAGCGTGGTTTGATGGAAGTTGAAGTGTTTATACAGGCTAACAAAACATCATGATGGATATGCATTGCCATGTTGATCTATACCCCGAACATCAGAAGGTATTGGATGACATTGAACGCTCAAACTATTACGTATTATCTGTAACAACAGTGCCTTCAGCCTTCGAAGGCACTGTTAATCTCACAAAAGGGCTTAAGCATTGCAAAACCGCTTTGGGATTGCACCCTCAGCTAGCTCATTTAAGGAAAAATGAACTACCAATTTTCGATCGACTTATAGAGAAAACTAAATATATAGGTGAGATTGGACTAGATGGATCAAAAGGCTGGAGAGAGCATTTTGATGACCAATTATTGGTTTTTAATCACATTCTGAAAAAATGTGAGTCATTCAATGATAAAGTTCTAACAATACATAGCCTGAATGCAGTAGACGAAACCTTAATGTGTCTGAAAAAACACCCGAAAGCAGGCATCCCTGTTCTCCACTGGTTTTTGGGGACAAAAAAACAGTTATTAGAAGCTGTCGATATAGGTTGTTATTTTTCAGTTGGACCAGCAATGCTTTTCTCAGCACGTGGAAAGCGACTTATATCTTGGTTACCTAAAGATAAAATTCTTCTAGAAACAGATGGACCTTTTGCGAAAGTTTCGGGAAAAATACTGTTCCCCTCAGATGTTGATACCGTAATTCAGTATCTTTCTAAAGAATGGGAAGTGTCTCAATCAGATACAGTTAGACAGTTGAAGAATAATTTACGTCAATTAGTTGCTAAATGAATACATCTTTGTAGAGATGTTGTGCAATTGGGACCTATAAATGTAGATCTTGAGCTAGCCACCTTGTTGGGGTTTTGCGCCCATCCCCCCGAAAATGACCTTAGGGTCAAAATATAACCAAATTCCGATATGATGACCGAAAAATAAGAATCACTGGGGTCAATCATGAAGCAGTCAAACAATAAGCGCATCAAAATACTCAATAAGTCCGAAATCGCAGAGCTGTATTCCCTACCGACGTTTAGTCATGCTGAGCGAGAGGAGTATTTCTCGCTTGATGATGAGACTCAGAAACTTGTCGACGAATGCCGCCGTATCGACACCAAGTGCTATTTCATATTGCTGCTGGGTTACTTCAGAAGCAAGCCGATTATTCCAAACTTTGATTTTAACGCTGTTAAGGCAGATCTAGATTTCATCATATCGAAATACTTTAAGGGTAAAAGTATTAAAGCTAAGGATCTTTCTGCCTCAACCAAGACAAAACTAGTCAGTCGTTTGCTTAACTACACAGGTTACCAGTACTATCGCCGTAAAACGCACAAACTTGAAATACTAGAACGACTCCGGGATGTCGTTACGATCAGCGTCGATCCACGGTATGTATTTGATGAATGCATCGCATTCTTTAATCAAAACCAAATTGCACTTGCCGGGTATACGACACTCCAGGATCATGTATCTGAAGTGCTCATTTCTGAAAGAGCTCGAATCAAAAAAGTTCTTGAAAAAAGCATGACACCTAAAACAAGAAAATCACTACTAAAGCTTTTGGGTTCGGATGAGACGTTCACCGACCTATCCAGGCTAAAACAAATGGCGAAGGATTTCTCGTCGAGCCAAATCAATAGAGAACTTACTACTCATCAGGCAATAAAAGAGCTTTATCCAGAGCTCAAACAGATTATTGCCGAATTATCACTTTCCCCGAAAAACCTTGAATACTATGCCTCGCTTGTAAAGCATAAATCGGTTTATAAGCTTCGACGCCACTCTGATGACCAGTCACTGCTTTATCTGTGCTGTTATCTGTATTTCAGGTATCGTGAAACGAATGACAACCTAGTATCGGCATTTTTGTATCTAGTCCGGAAAATCACCGAATCTGGCAAAATATTCGCGAAACAAAAAGTCGCTGAAGATGTCGATGTTGTAAAAGACAGCCTCAAAGTTGCCGGAAATATCCTGAGCTTTTTTGTAGATCCAGATATCAGTGACAGCAGAACGTTCGGAGATGTTCGGAAGCGTGCGTTCAAACTCTTGCCGAAGAAGAATCTGAAACTTCTCAGCGCCCATTTAGATGATACTGATTTTGATACGGCCCAATATGAATGGGAGTATATAAGTCGGCAAACAAATAAAATTAAAAGGTTGCTGCGGTCGATTTTCCAAGCCGTTGATGTCGAATTCGGAGCAATCAAACCCGAATTGATTGAACAGTTCGCATCTTCGATCTCGGAGATAGCCGAAAATGGATCTATTTCAACCATTAATAAAAAACTGATCCGGAAATCTGAGCGCCAACACGTCTATGACGTTGATGAAACGAAAAGAACTCTCCGTTTTGAGTTTTACCTTTATCGAAAGGCCGCCCAGTTATTCGAATCTAACCAAATTTATATTGTAGAAAGCGAGCGGAATCGTAGTCTCGAGAGTGATCTCATTGCCACAGAAGAATGGAATGAGAAGAAGGAGCAGATCATCGAGAAATCTGGCCTTACCCACCCTCTAAAACATGTCGATACGATGCTTGCTAAAAAGCTAAGTGACTTAGAAGAGAAGCTAGCGTCCGTCAGCGACCATATCTTTAGCGGTGACAACCAATATGTCGAATTTAGCCAAGATCGTCATGAATTAAAGTGGTCAATACCAAATCGACGCTGGAAAGAGTCAGTCGATAATCCTATCTATAGCCAAATAAAGCACATGGGCATTGTTGATTTGCTTAAATTTGTACAGCAGAAGACCGGCTTTCTGGATGCTTTCTCTCACATATCGGCGAACCATGATGTTTTGTCGATCAATCATGATGATCTGATTGCTTGTGTTCTGGCGAATGGCACCAACTATGGCCTGTACAAGATGGCTAATATTTCTGACCGTTCGGTAGGCAAACTTCGAAGTGTAGAAGAAAGCTACGTCAGAATGGATACGCTAAATGAGTCGAATGACCTGGTATCCAATGCGATTGCAGCACTGCCTATTTTTGTTCATTATCACTTTGACGATAACAAGTTGTACTCCAGTATCGACGGCCAAAAGTTTGAGTGTCGAATCAATACCTTTAAAGCGCGTTACTCGTCCAAAGACTTCTTTAAAGGAAAAGGCGTATCATCGCTGACGCTCGTCTCCAACCACGTTCCGGTCAATACCAAAATTATTGGCGCGAACGAATACGAAGGGCATTTTGCCTTTGACCTTCTCTACAATAATACGTCAGACATACAGCCATTTACTTTATCCACGGATAATCACGGCACGAATAACGTCAACTTTGCGATATTGGATCTATTTGGTTACCGCTTTGCACCCCGGTATGCAAAAGTCAAAAACACCTTCTTCAAATTGTTTGAAGTTACAGAGGAAGATGGTTGCTCGATTCGCTTGAAGAAAGACATAAATTGCAAGCTGATCCAAGAGGAGTGGGATGAGATACAGCACATAATCTGCTCACTGAGCCGTAAAACAACGACGCAAAGCACTGTAATTCGTAAGCTCAGTAACGGTCAAAGTAAAACACTCCGAGCTCTCCAAGAATATGATCGGCTGATAAAATGCCTTTACCTCCTGGATTATGTTGATAATGCAACACTACGGCGATATGTCCAGCAAGCATTGAATCGTGGCGAAGCCTACCACCAGTTGAAAAGAGCCATTGCCTCCGTTAATGGGAATCGATTTAGAGGCGGAAACGATTACCAGGTTTCACAGTGGAATGATTGCTCCCGGTTAATCTCAAACTGCATTATTTACTATAACTCCGCGCTACTATCTGCCTACCTTAAAATAAATGAAGATCGGGGAAGAGATGATATAGCAGATTACATTGTCAATTTATCACCCGTTGCCTGGCAACACATTAATTTGAATGGTGAATATTCCTTTGACCAAGGTAGAACCGAAATCGATCTAGACGGCTTACTGAGTGATATTGAACCATTCTCAGGATCTCACGAGCTGATTGCAGCCTAGATGTTTGAGTCTTTGATTTTGCCTGGCCGTATATTTATGATGCTGAAGTATCAGGAATCTGAGTCAACGGTGTTTTCAAAGATTGTTGCTTGTAGGTAATCAAGTCAGGAAAAAGAGGAAAGCGGACATTTGTCGTTATTCACTTAATAGACATAACCGATAAAAAACAGAGGAGAGGATCTCTTCTGCGAACTTCATAAAGCAAATCCTTAGCAACTCAAGAAAATAGGCTACTTCATACTTCTAAGCAGAAGCCATAAATAAGTGAAAGTAAAAATTAGCTTGCTAACAAAGAATCAATCAGCTTTATCCAATCATCCAAGCTAGATTTGTGATCAACAGGTACATTGTTCCCATTGTTAACGAAGAATGTTGGTGTAGCCCAGACACTTTTTGTAGCGGCATAGCGAATTGGGGTTCTAGCATTAACGTAGATATCATTGTCGCCCATTCTCTTCAGAAAGGCTTCCCGATCTATATTTGAATGCGCTTGCGCTAAGTCAGCTACAAATTGACGCAAGTCTTCATGCGTTTTGTGTAGAAACGGCGCGTTATAAAACTGATCCTGGCGCTCGTATACAAACGTGGCGAAATCGTAAAACCTGCTAGCATCACCTTCAGCAAGGGCGAATAAACCTAAACTGATATCCCAGGCTTGTCGATGATTACTCAAGGTAATCATGTGTACCTTTAAGCTGACCGGATCATCCTGATAGTATTTCATTACGGCCATTAGTGTTGGCCAAGCAGCACGAGAGTGTGGGCACTGTATGTCGATAAAGGCATCAAGTGTGACAAGAGCAGCTGGGTCGCCTAGTAGAAAACCACTTGGGCGATGAGGAATAGGGATGGCCATATTTGTTTATCTCCTGAAGAGTTTAAAGTGCTTTTTCTAATTCGCGTTTAGTTTTGTGTTTACTACTAGGTGACTGTGTAAGGTTTTATGGACTGGGCATTTATCTGCAATCTCAAGCAGACTTTCCCGCTGCTCATCATTTAACTCACCTTCCAATGTGATTTCACGATTGAGGTGATCAATTTGCTGAGGGGCTTCATCACAGTGTTCACAATCCTTGCTGTAACTACGCTCATGATGCAAGTTAATGCCGATATTGCTTAGCGGCCATTTCTTTCTATCAGCGTACATACGGATCGTCATGGAGGTACAAGTGCCTAATGCGGCGAGCAAGTGTTCGTATGGATCGGGGCCTGCATTTATTCCACCCACCGCGACAGGCTCATCGGCTAGCCAGTGATGACTATTGCTATAAACGTTCTGCGCGAATTTATGGTCCTTTTCTTCGACGTAGACATGGCCTTTGGCTACCGTTTGCCCGGATTTCTCTACGATTGAGGGTTCGATATATCGGCTTGCCCAAGCTGCAATCGTTGTAGCAATGTATTCGGCATCATCCTTGTTGGAAACAAGGTGGTCAGCATTATCCAGGCTTACAAAGCTCTTTGGATGCTTGGCATCTTTATAAATTTTTTCGGCCTCGGCGATTTTTACTGTGCTGTCCATCGGCGAGTGCATGACCAATAATGCTTTTCGTAAGTTTCCAATCTCGGATTCGATTTGTTTAAGGTCTTCAACAAACTGTTTCTTAATAACAAACTTTCGAAAACCCAATGTGACTTCAGCTTTGCCTTCTTGATTGATCGTGTCTAGATTGGCCGCAAAGTTATGTACAACATGCTGCGCCTCGTGAGGTGCTCCAATGGTTGCAACGGCTTTCACTTCGGGTAAGCGGTGAGCTACTGACAGTACGGCAGCCCCTCCCAAACTATGGCCGATCAATAAACTCGGTGCCTGATAATTCTCTCTTAGAAAATCTGCGGCTGCTTTTAAGTCATCCACATTGGAGGAGTAATTGGTGTTAGAGAAGTCCCCATCGCTATTTCCTAAGCCCGTAAAGTCGAACCTTAATACCGCGATACCTTTTGCGGTCAAGGCTCTAGCAATTCTAGAAGCAGCTGCAATATCTTTCCCACAGGTAAAGCAGTGTGCAAATAAGGCGTAGCTGGAAACTCTCTGGTCGGGCGATTCCAACATTCCTCTAAGGGTAATGCCATTGCTGACAAATTCGACTTTATTCTTCATAGCTTATACCTCGTAGCTTATACCTTAAGCCTCTGCTTCTTGATGGGTTTGAACAGCGTTGACTTAAACCGAGTAACTAAGGTCTCTTAAGGTGACAAATTCTTCGGCCATTGTCGGGTGAATACCAATCGTGCCGTCGAATTGATCTTTAGTGAGCCCTGCTTTGACTGCTACGGCAAAGCCTTGAATCGCTTCACCAGCGTCAGGGCCAACCATGTGCATACCGACGACTTTTTGAGTGCCCTTCTCAACCAGCATACGCATCAATACTCGCTCTTCACTTCCTGATAAGGTGTGCTTAAGGTGTTTGAATTCTGACTGGTATACCTCTACCGGCACACCTTTGGCCTTAAGCGCGTCTTCAGATAGCCCCACTGTTCCAATATTCGGTTGGCAAAAGATTGCGGTGGGAATATTGTCATAACTGATGCTTTTGCTGCCATCACCATATTGCTGGCTTACGAACACCATCGCCTGAGCTGTTGCGACGGGCGTCAATTCCGGCGTGCCAATCACATCACCCAAGGCATAAATCGATGGGACGGATGTTTGGAATTGGTCATTGACTTCAATCGTTGCATTATTACGAGTCGTTAGACCGACTTGTTCTATGCCTAAATCGCTCGTCAAAGACTTTCTGCCTGTTGCATACATCACCTGGCCAGCACTTAAAATCTCGCCATTATCCAGTTGGCAAACAAGGGTGTTATCCGATTGTTTTTCAATCTGGGTAATGTTGGTCGAATAATGGATATTCACGCCTTTTTTCTGCATTTCATTGGCTGCAAATTGTGCAGTAGGCTGGTCGAAGTTCTTAAGTAGTTTATCGCCGCGATAAACCAAATGAGTCTCGACACCCAATCCATTCATAATGCCGGCAAATTCAACCGCAATATAACCACCACCGACAATCACAATTTTTTCAGGAAGCTCTGGTAAATAGAAAACCTGATCCGAGCTAATCACATGTTCCGAACCTGGAAACGCTGGTACGCTTGGTGTTGCGCCAACTGTTACAAGAATCTTCTCAGCTGTGATGGTCTTACCATCAACTTCAACGCTATTGGGGGAAGTCAGTCGAGCGCGTCCCCAAACGATATTGACGCCTGCATTTTCTAAGAGTTTTTTGTAAATGCCGTTAAGGCGCTCAATCTCTTTGTTCTTGTTTTCTAGCAGCGCCGGCCAGTTGAAACGGCTTTCACCGACTTCCCAGCCAAATCCCGAAGCACCTTCAAACTCCTCTGAGCAATGTGAAGCGTAAACAAATAGCTTTTTAGGAACACAACCTACGTTGACGCATGTGCCCCCTAGGTATTTTTCTTCTGCAATAGCGACTCTCGCGCCAGTTGCGGCAGACATTCTTGCTGCACGTACGCCACCGGAGCCAGCTCCTATTACAAACAAATCATAATCATATTGCTCAGTCATAGTGTTCTCGCAGTACCTGTTCTGTTAATTGGTTAAATAGTAATAGTCTTAAGGTTAGTAAAAAAAGGCACTGTCGTTAGTGCCTTTTAGCTTAAAACTTGTTGACCTATTTGCTTGAGCTAAGAGCTTTTCCTAATAAAGATATTGCTGCTGCGAGTAGTACAATATCTTTCAAAAGGAACTGGCCAGGTACAACATTCAATGCTGGAAAACCACCCAAGCTTGCTTCCCAAACGGGTGCTGTCAGCAAGAAACTTGATGTCACAGCAAAGGTCGCAATGGCTGCTAGGCTACCCACGACAGCAATGTGTCGATGCAAAGGTGCTAGTAGAATCGCTGCCGCAGTCGCTATTTCAACAGTGCCGATAAGATTTGAAGCCCCTTGTAGGCTAAATACATTATAAAGCCATGATGTTAGAGGACTTGAAGCAACAAGGCCTTGAATTGCACCCGCTTCATAGGCCGAGAATTTCATTGCTCCAATCCAGGCCAGTACTACGACCACTGAGTAACGTAAGGCTTGGTCGCCTATACGTGTAATTGTGACGTCCAAGGGACGAGTGTTTTGAGTCAAAGCGGTGTCTGTGAGTTGTCTTGCTGTTGAAGTTGTCATGATGTTTTTCCTTCTACTTTGATTTAAATTTTGTTTTGAGTTCGTGTCATTTTGGGTAGCGCTATACTACCGCTGCATTTACCTCAAGAATCTTTTCCAGCTCTCCGTTTCGAAGCGCTGCCTGTAGATCATCGTTGCCACCAATGTGGTGATCGTCGATAAAGATCTGTGGAACCGTATGACGGTTACTACGTTCGCGCATTTCCTTGCCATGCTTTCTGCTGAAGGTAATGTCGATTTCTTCAAACTTCAGCCCCAGTTTTTTAAGCGTTGCCTTAGTCATCTTGCAGTAAGGGCAGTAGCCTTTGCTGTATACGGTTACTTTCGCAGTCTGTTTTGTCGCCATCGCTATGCTCCTTCTGTTTCACTTTTTGTGTTTCGTTTGTCTTGCGTTGATGTGATCATTATGGGCTTTCAATAAAAACTAACAATGTGCAAAAGTCTTTAAATATTGCACTGATCGTCTATTATTATTTTAGTGTATAGCCTGAATCAGTGACTTCGCTCGCCAATATACTCGTCAAGCCCACCTCTGCGCCAACAAGAGGCGATAACTGGGTGAGATTCTGACTTTGAGGTCTGGAAGCAAAGAGCGGGAGCAACCGATGGCCCGAGATTGGTTGATAAATAACCAGCATGCAGTGTTTAGGCAATAGCGGGCTGTCCCGGCAGAGGATTCCGGGAGGATTGCTTTTTGCCAGTGGTTGAGTTGGCCTATCCGGCGGAAGCAAGGCCCCGATAAAGATCGAGGTAAACCGCAAAGCCTGGGCAGTGCCGGCCAAATCGCAGGATCCACTGCCGGCCACTGTGCACCAGGCGGCAGGCCATGGTCATGATTTCCTGCATCACGGTTCTCAGGCGGCGACGCTTGGCCGGGTGGCGAACCGGTGCATCCGGGCCGGTCAGTCGCAGACCCATCCAGCGCAACACGTTGTAACCCATCGTCGCGAAGGCCATGACCAGGTTGTTGGTGTCGAATTTCCCGGACGGAAGTCGTTCCAGGTCCAGGTCGGTCTTGAACTCGCTGTGGAACTGCTCACTGGTGGCGTGATCGCTGTACAGCGCCATGATGTGTTGCTCGTCGGCTACTTCGGCCGGCAACGAGGTCACCCAGCCTTCGAGGCTGACTTCCGGTTCGAGATACAGCTGGCCTTCGGCATCGCTGGTACGAACGGTGACCTTCACGATGCGACGCAGACCGGGCTCGTCCGGAATCGCTTCCGACAGAACCGCTTCCATTTTGCCGTCGCGCTCCAGTGACCAGGCTTTCCGGGCCTGGGCCTTGTCCGCCCAGACGAGCGGATCCTCTTTACGAGGGTTCCACTTGATCAGGAAGTCGACCTGGTCCTGCTCGCGCAGGAAATCGCTATTGGCACGGGCATCGTGTGCGCTGTCCAGGCGCAACAAAATGGGCTTATCCGTCAGTGATCGAGCCCGGGGTAACACTCGTTTGAGGGTGTCGAGAAATCCCTTGTTGGCGTGCTGGCTGCCAGGGCGCAGCTCGCAACCCAGGCACCAGCCTTCCTGCCCCAGGTAGGCGGCCATCGGCGCATAGCCGTCATAACCCTTGTAGGTGTAGCTGACACCCTCTTTGCGGGTCTGGCTGTTGTCCATGGGAAAGACATCCATATCCAGCGCAACGTGGCCCATCGCCAGAGGTGACACCGGAGCTTCGACGGACTGAAGAAACTCGACGCTGGCATCGTCCAGCAGGGGTGTCAGGCCTTGAGCGTCTTCATCAAATCGCTGGCGCAACCGGGCCGACGATGGCGATTGCTTGATGCCCAGGGCAGACTTGAAAAATGGGTCCGTTCGAACCGGCTCGGCCGCCTCGAAGTCACTCTTGCCCAGCGTGATCAGGCCAAGATAGGTCCGGATCAGTTCAATGTTCGGAATACCGTGCCGCTTGACGACGGTGCGGGCGGTTTTGGTGAGCGATGTATGCCGGTTCAGGCAATGACCGACCAAGGCCAGCCCGCCATTGGGTGTATAGACTTCGGTTCGGGATTGCTGGAGAGTGAAGGTACGCATGAGCCGAAAGCACTAACTGGGTGAATGGGTGTCAGATGCTATTATATCGCTCTAAGCCTTGTTATTGCAGGCTTTGGGCGTGAGTTCAGCTCGTTGAAGTCACGGATTCAGGTATAGGTTAATGGTGATAGGAAGGTATGAATGGAAATTCTCAGTGATATTCTTAAATCATTACGCGTCAGCGGTAGTGTCTACTTTTGTAGCCAAGTGGAGGCACCTTGGACTAAGGAATTTAAAGAGACCGAGACGGCTGGCTTTCATATGGTTCGACGTGGGTATTGCTGGGCGATTATTGGTGACAAAGTAGAGCAGCTTGGTCCTGGTGACTTGATATTTTTAGGGCCTGGACTCGATCATATATTAACGAGCGAGTCGCCCTACGGTGACATATCTACTGCAGGTGAGAATACTCTTTTGCTATGTGGATATTGCAGTTTTGAGGACGAGACATTAACGCCACTCAAAACAATCTTCCCTCAAACGACCATTGTTAGAGAGGAGGAGCTGCATCAACACCCTTGGTTAAAAAGCACCTTTGACCAACTTAGTGCAGAATATATGGCACAGAATCCGGGCACGGAGATTATCGTCAACAAACTAACTGAAGTTGTACTGGTTGAGCTGATAAGAATTAATTTTGGTCGCCAAGAACAAAACTCTTTCCTAATGGCACTGAATGACAAGCGTATATCCAAAGCACTAAAACTCATGCATGAATCACCGAGTGAGCCTTGGACTATCGAGGATCTAGCAAGCCAGATTGGTATGTCTAGAGCCGCCTTTGCAAAACAATTCAGAGATCTGGTCGGCCAAACGGTTTTTACTTATTTATCGCAGTTGAGAATTCAACGAGCGAAGGAAATGCTCAAGAATACGAGCCTGATGGTCGATGATATCGCGCTAAGTATCGGGTATGAATCAGAGCGAGCATTTACTAAAACGTTTGGAAAATACGTCGGTATGACGCCGAAACAGTACCGTAAGCAATAGCCGTTTCTAGTGAGGAAAAACTGATGATTTCATGTAACGACTATGACTATATTGAAATAGCCTGTACCTATCAATATCCGATTATATTGACACTCAAATCTGGTGAGATAATTCATTGCAGCGCGAAAGATACCTCACTGAATAACGAGAGGGAAGAGTGCATAAAAGTCGAGGTAGGTGATGCCGAGCGTTTAGTGGTACTGGATGAAGTCAAGATAATGGAAGCGAAAGTCGATAATCCTCATTTCCAATCGGTTCGGTTTAATTGAGATTTAGGTCTTCTGAAAATTGCGTTTGAGAATAATAAGCAAAGCCATACCTAAGAGCATTGAAACGTAACTGGGCACCGCTTGAAGGGACAAAGTGGGAATACTATTTAGCAATACTACGTCATTGCCTCCGGGAACAAACACCGCGCCAACGCCCATCAGAAAACCACCGAATAGGTAATTAGCTTTTACTTCAAAATCTAAGTTAAAGGTATGACTTGTTTTCGCAGAAATAAGGATGCCCAAGAGCATGGCGACGAATAAAAACACACTTAGTTTGTAGTAGATACCAAGGCTCATGCCTTCTTGATCGAACATTAGGTAGAGTAGGCCCATGATAATAAGGTTGGAATAGACCCATATACCAACGAGCACAACCAATATGCCGTTGCAAATGCCTAGAATTGCGGCTGATAAACTCTTGTCATAATGCTCACTCTTAAAACGCCTCTTCCATGTGCTGGCGGAAGCTCCTTTACACAAGGAATAAAATTCATAGATTCCCCAAGCCACGAATAACACGGCAAAGATCCATAGTTGAAGTATTGAAAAACCATCAAAGGGTTTTATTTTCACAGCTTGAAGATTGGGCTGAAATGAAGAGGCATAGCCAGCAGCAACGACGCCTAGGGAAAAACCTAAAAACGAAAAGATCAAAGCAAAACGACCACGGCAAAATTGGATCAGCGTGTTCATGGAGCAGCCTCCATTGATTACCGCCCCCATACCAAAAATGATTCCACCTATCATTGCTTCTGGTCGGAAGGCATAGTTCTCGTTACGGGCAGGTGAGATAAAACCGAACAACTCAAATAAAACCGTTACGCCAAACACCCAAATAACGATTTTCACGAAGCTCTTAAAGATCTCATAACGCTTCTGAATGATCAGCTCTTCAACAGCCATCACTGAACACATCGACGTTCGGTTACCGATAAAGCCAACAAAGAACGATAGTAGCGTAACCGTCCGGTGATTCCACCTTGAGCCAAATCGCCTGCCGACCAAAAGGCTCGAAGCTTACCACCCGGTCGATTCCGGTCAGATCCAGAAACGCCTCGTCGATGGAGTAGACATCCACTCTCGATGCCAGAGCTTCCAGGGTCGTCATCACCCGCCGGCTTATATCGCCATTTGTGTGGAATAGAGAATCAATTGGAACGGGGGCTTTGCTCGCCCCCCCTTGAACTTCTCATACCCAACCTGTTTGGCTATAGCTACTGAGGAGATCGCGGTGGCCCACCAAATCTTCCGGTCATCCTGTTCAATTACACCGCTAGCCGTACCCAGGAGGTGCCGCAGCGCCTCCTGGAGGCAGAAAGGCGTCGAGCGTATAGGTTGCTGGGCATGCGCGGCGCAAGTTCATCAGAAAACTCAATCCAAGGGCAAGATCGGCCGAGCGGAGATGGCACTGACTCTTATCAACAAGCTCTACGGCATCGAGCGCGACATGGAAGAGGCGGGCGATGCCCAGCGATACCAGACGCGCCAGTCGCAAAGCCAGGCTTTCCTGGAGCAACTGAAAGCTAGGCTGGACAAAACCCCTCCCCAGGTCACGTCGTCAAAGTGCCTTGGGCAAGCAATCAATTGCCTTGCGAGCAACTGGTTAAAGCTGATCCGCTACATCGAAAGGGGGACACCTGCCCATCGACAACAACCCTGCCGAGCGGGCGAGCCACCTTCTCATGTACATATGACCAAAGCGTCGCCCGTCTCCTCCCGTTATGTCATGCCTACCCACGACGGAGTATTGACGGTCTCTGTGCGCCAGAGCATAGTTTTCCCGAAGGGCGCTTAGGTACATATCTTCATGTGCTGTCCAGGCGCAGTTGCGTTTAGAGTACGTGTCCAATCAGTTTTAAATGGGTGTGAACATGAGAGCAGAAACTGAATCGCGGATTTTTTCGGTGGATGAATATGTTCGTCCGTCTAACGGCGAACCGATTCGTTCGGTTGTTCTGGAAACCAATGACTCTGTCGTCGTTGTTTGGCACGCCCACCCTGGGCAGGAAATAGCTTCCCATGTACATCCTCACGGCCAAGATACTTGGACGGTTATCTCAGGTGAAGCCGAATATCATCAAGGTAACGGCATAGTCACTCATCTTAAAGCTGGAGATATTGCGATCGCAAAACCTGGGCAGGTACATGGTGCAATGAACTCTGGCCCCGAACCTTTTATATTTGTTTCAGTGGTTGCGCCGGGCAATGCCGGTTTTGCGTTGGCTGAGAAATAGGCGAAAGGCCTGAGAGGAAACTGATGAATACACGATTATTTACGTTCGCTGGTGGAGAAACGGGTGTTTGGCGCGTTGTTCGGATGGATGCCGTGGCGGGAGCCCCTCTCCCTGGAATCCCCCGGCTCGACGTAGCCGCTGGCTCTGTTTCGCCGCAGCCTTTGGGCACCAAATGGCTTCTTCGCGGGATAACGAGTAACGAGCGTTATGTCGTGCGTGAAGAGAAGGATCGTCTCGTGGCGAAGCAGCCAAGTTTGGGTCGAGCAGAGGCCACCTGTGCCGCCCTGATCCCTATCCGGAAAAACCCCTCATGGTGGGGACTGGCTCAAGACGAACGCCGGAAGATTTTTGAGGAGCAGTCCCGTCACATTCACATTGGGCTCCAATATCTCCCTGCTGTGGCCCGTCGTCTCCACCATTGTCGGGACCTGGGCGAGAGCGAACCCTTCGACTTCTTGACGTGGTTCGAATATTCCCCGTCTGATGAGCCGGGCTTTAACAGGCTTTTGGCCGAACTCCGGGCCTCGGTGGAGTGGAAGTATGTCGACAGAGAAATCGACATCCGGCTAGTGCATGAGCCGGCCTAGTATCAGGTTTAACTGCGATCTCCGTGCGGCATACACCTGCGACACCCGCAGCCCAGCAAAGCCCGGAAAATCTAGTGTGTCTAATAACTTAGGAGTAACACGACACGTATGCCTAGCGAGCCACCAGTCGCTTGGGAAATTTTCTACTTATGGCCTCCTCTTTCTCTCATCGATCTCCCAGGGCATATCCTGCCGTCTAGAGTTGGCACCTTGTCCAGCTTTCGAAGAAGGCTCTCCATACACGTCCGGCCTACACCTTGTTAGGTATGGCCGGTTTCCAGTTGTGGGGCAATAGCTCGTCGATGGCGTTGTTCTTCTGTGTCGGCAGGCGAGTCAGCACATCCTTCAGGTAGGCATAGGGATCATGCCGATTCAGCTTCGCTGACTGTATTAGGGTCATGACCGCAGCCGCACGTTGACCACTGCGCAGTGAACCCGCAAACAGCCAATTGCTGCGCCCCAGCGCCCAGGGTCGGATCTGGTTTTCCACCCAGTTGTTGTCGATGGGCACAGCGCCATCGTCCAGGTAGCGCGTCAGCGCTTCCCAACGTTTGAGGCTGTAATCCAGGGCTTTGGCCGTGCCGGAGCCATCCGGCACTTTCTGGCGATGGGCCAGCATCCACTGATGCAGCGCATCGGCAAGGGGTTTGGCTTTGGTTTGCCGGATTTCCCGCCGCATATCCGGTGGCAGATCTTTGGTTTCCCGCTCGATCTCGTAGAGTCCACCGATGTATTCCAAGGCCTTGGCCGCCAATTCGCTCTTGTTGGCCTCGTGCAGGTCATAGAACTTGCGCCGGGCGTGGGCCATACAGCCGATTTCGGTAATGCCGTTGCCGAACCCGGCCTTGTAGCCAGCGTAATCATCACAGACCAGCTTGCCCCGCCAGTCACCCAGGAAGGTTCGGGCGTGTTCGCCTGCACGGCTGGGTGCGAAGTCGTAAATAGCTGCCTTCAGGTCGGCAAACGGTGTGGTGCAGTAGGCCCAGACGTAGGCCTTGTGGGTTTTCTTCTTGCCCGGGGCCAGCATGCTGACCGGGGTTTCATCGGCATGCAGAACACTGTGTTCCAGCAGAGTATTTCTCAACGCATCCACCAGCGGCTGCAACTGCACACCACAGGCACCCACCCATTCGGCCAGGGTGGAGCGCGGGATTTCCAGGCCGGCACGGCCGAACATGCGTTCCTGACGGTACAGCGGCAGATGGTCGGCATACTTGGCCACCAGCACCTGGGCCAGCAGGCCAGCGGTGGGGATGCCTTTGTCGATCACCTGCGGTGGCACCGGTGCCTGGATCAACGTCTCGCAGCTGTCGCAGGCCCATTTGCCCCGGATGTGACGTTCAACGGTGAACTCACCCGGGACATAATCCAGCTTCTCGCTGACGTCTTCGCCAATGCGCTTGAGCTGGCAGCCACACTGGCATTGAGTATTTTCTGGCTCGTGGTGGATCAGGGTGCGGGGCAGTTCCGGTGGCAGCGGTGTGCGTTTGGGTTGCTGCTTTGGCCGAGCGGCTTTCTGCTCCTCGGTCATCGCCTGTTCCAGTTCGACCTCGATGGAGGCCAGGTCGCTGTCGATCAGTTCGTCCAGCAGTTTTCCCTGAACCGCGTCCAGCTGCTCGCTACGCCGGGCGTACTTATGGCGCTTGAGAATGGCCACTTCGTGGGTCAGCTTCTCGATGACCGCATCACGGTGCACCAGAGCCCGCTCTTTGTTATCAACACGATCAAACAGTTCCGTAGCGAGAGCACGGAGCTGACCGGCAGAGAGTTGGTTGATGTCGGGGCGCTGAGTCATGCCCCTTAGTATGCCAAGCCCTTGTACTGCAAGCGATTCGCAGTTCTGGCTATGGCGGTATTGCTCAGCTTGTGGTTACAGGATTGAGATGACGCCATCGGCCCCAATACGGGGTTCTAGGGATTTTCCGTCCAAAAACGACAAAGTGCTCTGGAGGCCACGCCGTCCGCGGCCTCCAGAGGGGTATTACTTTTTTGGCGCTTCACATAGCCAGTCACAATAAATCAATCACTTAGCAGTCTGAATGTCGCATTTGGACGGAAAATCCCTAGAACCCCAATTTGCTAACTATTGGTTAGCATATGCTTGGTTTGCTTTAAGTCAACACCCAAAAGTTAGTTTTTCAATTTTTTAATTCAGGGTCAGTTGGTGCAAGCTGTGGTGACGCAAAGGAAGGGGTAATTTTCGGATCATTGCCCTGCCGCCCGTTGCTCCGAACCACTGGGAGCTGGACCCCAACGATCTCGGGTGTGACGATGGACCTGTACTGAGGGGGCTGTGGGTCGTACCCCGATTCGCATGAGGATTGAATATAACCGACGTGACTGTTATATTTAGGTGGCTAAACCCGTCAAGCCCT
The DNA here is from genome assembly GCF_033339475.1 of Vibrio sp. 2304. Classification (NCBI taxonomy): domain Bacteria; kingdom Pseudomonadati; phylum Pseudomonadota; class Gammaproteobacteria; order Vibrionales; family Vibrionaceae; genus Vibrio; species Vibrio sp. 2304. The sequence goes on from NZ_JAWOUQ010000007.1 coordinate 37,493, forward strand.
CAGGAGTGAATCATGACCGTAGTCACGACCGCCGATACCTTCCAACTGTACGCACTTGCAGCCCGACATGGGCTCAAGCTCCATGGCCCGCTGACTGTCAATGAGCTTGGGCTCGACTATAGGATCGTGATCGCCACCGTCGACGATGGACGTCGGTGGGTGCTGCGCATCCCGCGCCGAGCCGAGGTAAGCGCGAAGGTCGAACCAGAGGCGCGGGTGCTGGCAATGCTCAAGAATCGCCTGCCGTTCGCGGTGCCGGACTGGCGCGTGGCCAACGCCGAGCTCGTTGCCTATCCCATGCTCGAAGACTCGACTGCGATGGTCATCCAGCCTGGTTCGTCCACGCCCGACTGGGTCGTGCCGCAGGACTCGGAGGTCTTCGCGGAGAGCTTCGCGACCGCGCTCGCCGCCCTGCATGCCGTCCCCATTTCCGCCGCCGTGGATGCGGGGATGCTCATCCGTACACCGACGCAGGCCCGTCAGAAGGTGGCCGACGACGTTGACCGCGTCCGACGCGAGTTCGTGGTGAACGACAAGCGCCTCCACCGGTGGCAGCGCTGGCTCGACGACGATTCGTCGTGGCCAGATTTCTCCGTGGTGGTGCATGGCGATCTCTACGTGGGCCATGTGCTCATCGACAACACGGAGCGCGTCAGCGGGATGATCGACTGGAGCGAGGCCCGCGTTGATGACCCTGCCATCGACATGGCCGCGCACCTTATGGTCTTTGGTGAAGAGGGGCTCGCGAAGCTCCTCCTCACGTATGAAGCGGCCGGTGGCCGGGTGTGGCCGCGGCTCGCCCACCACATCGCGGAGCGCCTTGCGTTCGGGGCGGTCACCTACGCACTCTTCGCCCTCGACTCGGGTAACGAAGAGTACCTCGCTGCGGCGAAGGCGCAGCTCGCCGCAGCGGAATGAGCGAACGTCGATATAGCCCGCTCGCGACGCTGTTCGCGGCGACCTTTCTCTTCCGGATCGGCAACGCGGTGGCGGCCCTCGCGCTTCCATGGTTCGTCCTGTCTCATACAAAGAGCGCGGCCTGGGCGGGCGCCACGGCCGCTAGCAGCGTCATCGCGACCATCATCGGCGCGTGGGTTGGTGGTGGCCTCGTCGATCGGTTCGGGCGCGCGCCCGTCGCATTGATCTCGGGTGTGGTGGGCGGCGTGGCCATGGCGAGCATCCCACTGCTCGATGCCGTTGGCGCCCTCTCGAACACTGGGCTGATCGCTTGCGTGGTGCTCGGTGCCGCGTTCGACGCACCCGGTATGGCCGCGCAGGACAGTGAGCTGCCCAAACTCGGCCACGTCGCCGGGCTCTCCGTTGAGCGCGTCTCGTCACTGAAAGCGGTGATCGGGAACGTCGCGATTCTAGGTGGCCCGGCCCTTGGGGGGGCCGCAATCGGCCTGCTTGGCGCTGCGCCAACGCTCGGGCTGACGGCGTTCTGCTCCGTCCTTGCAGGTCTGCTCGGCGCGTGGGTGCTTCCCGCGCGTGCCGCTCGGACGATGACCACGACGGCGACTCTCTCCATGCGCGCCGGCGTCGCTTTTCTCTGGAGCGAACCCCTGCTGCGCCCTCTCTTTGGTATAGTGATGATCTTCGTGGGCATCGTTGGCGCCAACGGCAGCGTCATCATGCCTGCGCTGTTTGTAGATGCAGGACGCCAAGTAGCAGAGCTCGGGCTGTTCTCCTCAATGATGGGGGCTGGTGGTCTCCTTGGCATTGCCATTCATGCGTCGGTCGGCGCCCGGATATCAGCGCAGAACTGGCTGGCGGTGGCATTTTGTGGCTCTGCGGTGGGCTCGCTTCTGCTTTCACAGTTGCCAGGCGTGCCGGTGCTGATGTTGTTGGGCGCGCTCGTGGGACTGCTGACCGGCTCAGTCTCTCCCATTCTCAACGCTGCCATCTACAACCGCACGCCGCCAGAACTTCTCGGCCGGGTACTCGGCACGGTCTCGGCGGTGATGCTGTCAGCCTCGCCCATGGTTATGCTTGCGGCCGGCGCGTTTGTCGACCTTGCTGGTCCGCTCCCTGGCCTCGTTGTATCGGCCGTGTTTGCGGGGCTCGTGGCTCTACTCTCGCTCCGTCTTCAATTTGCTACAATGGCGGCGGCAGCCACAGCCTCCGCCCCAACCCATACAGAAGGTGAACACTGATGCCCCGCCCCAAGCTCAAGTCCGATGACGAGGTACTCGAGGCCGCCACCGTAGTGCTGAAGCGTTGCGGTCCCATAGAGTTCACGCTCAGCGGAGTAGCAAAGGAGGTGGGGCTCTCCCGCGCAGCGTTAATCCAGCGCTTCACCAACCGCGATACGCTGCTGGTGAGGATGATGGAGCGCGGCGTCGAGCAGGTGCGGCATTACCTGAATGCGATACCGATAGGCGCAGGGCCGCAAGGGCTCTGGGAATTTTTGCAGGTGCTCGTTCGGAGCATGAACACTCGCAACGACTTCTCGGTGAACTATCTCATCTCCTGGTACGAGCTCCAGGTGCCGGAGCTACGCACGCTTGCGATCCAGCGGAACCGCGCGGTGGTGGAGGGGATCCGCAAGCGACTGCCCCCAGGTGCTCCTGCGGCAGCTGAGTTGCTCCTGCACTCGGTCATCGCTGGCGCGACGATGCAGTGGGCCGTCGATCCGGATGGTGAGCTAGCTGATCATGTGCTGGCTCAGATCGCTGCCATCCTGTGTTTAATGTTTCCCGAACACGACGATTTCCAACTCCTCCAGGCACATGCGTAAACGGAGGTGTGCAGAGTCCCTGCGGCAGGCGACGAACACGACCGTCGTCGATTAGTACCGGTACGGTCGGTGGTATCGAAGTCTTGATCACCACTCAGGTCTACGGCTTACAAATGGTGACCATCCCGATACTTGCGTCAGAGCACCGGGCCGATTCTTTGACAGTGAATCACTCCCGTAAGGTTGTGCCGGTGTGGGTGTCCCGGGTCGAGACGATACTCCGCCAATGCGCCCAGCAAACAACCTGGCCATCGCAGGTGGTGGGGAGCGGTGTGGCGGATGAGTTGGACAAGTTGGTGTAGCAGCACGAGCACGGCGAGATAACATCGCAGGAGTTCGACATGCTCAAGAGACAGCTGATTGCGAATCGCGATGCAGATTCATAACCCGATTGCGGGTTGGCTTCACTCCACCATCACCGAGCAGACTAGCACGGCGGGCTCTGTTGCAAAGATTGGCGGCAGTCAGAGGTAGGCTGTCGCTCTGCGCCGATCAGGCGGCTGCTGCGAAATGGTGGTTGAGCATGCCCATGGCCTCCGTCAGCGCCGAGGGCCCAATGCCAAAAGCTCTCTCCACAAGGCGCACCTCGCCCCTGATGCCGGGCTGCAGGCACCAGGGGCGAGCCTGTCCTTTGCGCAGGGCTCGCATGACTTCGAATCCCTTGATCGTGGCATAGGCCGTGGGGATCGATTTGAAACCGCGCACCGGCTTGATCAGTATCTTGAGCTTTCCGTGATCGGCCTCGATCACGTTATTGAGATACTTCACCTGCCGGTGGGCCGTCTCCCGGTCCAGCTTTCCTTCGCGCTTCAATTCGGTGATCGCTGCACCATAGCTCGGCGCTTTGTCGGTATTGAGCGTGGCAGGCTTTTCCCAGTGCTTCAGGCCTCGCAGGGCCTTGCCCAGGAACCGCTTCGCTGCCTTGGCGCTGCGGGTCGGCGACAGGTAGAAATCGATCGTGTCGCCCCGCTTGTCGACTGCCCGGTACAGGTAGGTCCACTTGCCCCGCACCTTGACGTAGGTTTCATCCAGGCGCCAGCTCGGATCAAAGCCACGCCGCCAGAACCAGCGCAGCCGCTTCTCCATCTCCGGGGCGTAGCACTGGACCCAGCGATAGATCGTCGTATGGTCGACCGAAATGCCGCGTTCCGCCAGCATTTCCTCAAGGTCGCGATAGCTGATCGGATAGCGACAATACCAGCGCACCGCCCACAGGATCACATCACCCTGGAAATGGCGCCACTTGAAATCCGTCATCGTTCCGTCCGTCCAATCTCCGCCAAGCATGCTCAAGCTTCACGATTTTTGCAACAGAGCCCGCTGGCGCATGGCGCGGGCCTTGGCGGCGTCAACGTCCGGCTCGTCGTCCAGAAACTCGAACTCCTGTTCGGGCGATGGCGTCGGCGTGACGATTTCCTCATGCTCGGGCAATTCCGGCTCGCGGCGGATGCCGGCATTGGCCGGGTCGCCCTCGGCCTCGTTTCCCCTCGTCGCGGAACGGCTTTCCGCCGCGACCACGCGGCCGGACCAATCATCGGCGGATGGGCTGGGCGCCAGCGGAGCGGCGACCAGATCGGGCGGGGTCAGGATGCGTTCCTGCAACCGCGCGTCCTCGAAATAGCGGGCCTTGGTCGCGCGGATCGGCGGCGTGCCCGCGACCATGACGATTTCATCGGTAGGCGGAAGCTGCATGATTTCGCCCGGCGTGAGCAGCGGCCGGGCTGTCTCCTGCCGTGAAACCATGAGATGCCCGAGCCACGGCGCGAGCCTGTGGCCGGCATAGTTGGTGGAATCGCGCATCTCGGTCGCGGTGCCGAGCGCGTCGCTCACCCTTTTGGCGGTCCTTTCGTCATTCGTGGCAAAGCTGACGCGCACATGGCAGTTGTCGAGGATCGCGTTGTTCGGCCCATAGGCCCGCTCGATCTGGTTGAGGCTCTGCGCGATCAGGAAGCCTTTGATTCCGTAGCCTGCCATGAAGGCCAAGGCGGACTCGAAAAAATCCAACCTGCCCAATGCCGGAAACTCGTCGAGCATCAACAGCAGGCGATGGCGCTTGCCGGAGGTGGTCAATTCCTCGGTCAACCGCCTCCCAATCTGGTTGAGGATCAGGCGGATTAGCGGCTTTGTGCGGTTAATGTCGGATGGCGGCACGACCAGATAGAGCGTGACGGGCTGGCGGCTGCCGACCAGATCGGCAATGCGCCAGTCGCAATGCGCCGTCACCCGCGCCACCACGGGATCGCGGTAGAGGCCGAGAAACGACATGGCGGTGGAGAGCACGCCCGACCGCTCGTTCTCGGATTTGTTCAACAGTTCGCGGGCGGACGACGCGATGACGGGATGAAGGCCCGCCTCGCCGAGATGCGGCGTGTCCATCATGGCGCGCAAGGTCGCCTCGACCGGGCGGCGGGGATCGGACAGGAAGTTGGCGACGCCCGCCAAGGTCTTATCCTTCTCCGCGTAGAGAACATGCAGGATCGCGCCGACCAGCAAGCTATGGCTGGTCTTTTCCCAATGATTGCGCTTGTCGAGACTGCCTTCGGGATCGACCAGAATATCCGCGATATTCTGCACGTCGCGGACTTCCCATTCGCCCTGCCGCACCTCCAGCAGCGGGTTGTAGGCCGACGATCTGGCGTTGGTCGGATCGAACAGCAGCACGCGGCCATGCTTCGCGCGGAAGCCCGCTGTCAGCGTCCAGTTCTCGCCTTTTATGTCGTGAACGATGGCGGATGCCGGCCATGTCAGCAGCGTCGGCACCACCAGCCCGACGCCTTTGCCGCTGCGCGTCGGGGCGAAGCATAGAACATGCTCGGGACCATCATGGCGCAGATAGTCCCGGTCGTATCGGCCGAGCAGGACGCCATCGGGGCCGAGCAATCCGGCCGCGCGGATTTCTCTGTCCTCGGCCCATCGCGCCGAACCGTAGGTGGCGACGTTCCGGGCTTCGCGCGCGCGGATGATCGACATGAAGATGGCGGCAGCGATGGCGAGGAAGCCGCCCGATACGGCGATGATGCCGCCCTCGACGAAGATCGCGGGCGCATAGGCGTCGAACGAAAACCACCACCAGAAGAAGGCCGGTGGATAATAGACCGGCAGGCCCACCAGCTCGAACCACGGATTGCCAAGCTGCGGCTGGAAGCCGAGGCGGAATGCTATCCATTGCGTCGCCGCCCACGTCATCACCAGAACGATGGTGAAAACGACAGCGATCTGACCCCAAAGGATTCGGCCTCCGCGCAATGCAGGCTCCAGTTGGCAAGAGAGATTGAGCCGATTAGAGAATAAGCGTTTGCGCGGGAGGCAATAGCAAAGATGATGCAGGAGGGCTGCCGGATACTATCGGCGGCAAATAGGATGGGTGCTCGCAATTTCGAGCACATCCAAATGAATCAATTAGATCGGCTCATCTTGTCGGCGAGTCCAAGCAAATTTCGGAGCGCAACACTGCGATTGTGAGGCGACCAGACCGCCGAGAAAGCGACCGGCTCGGGTTCGTCGGTGATCGGCAGGAAGACCACCCCGGATGTTGGCAAGAGGGACGAAGCCGCACCTATGACAGTGATACCGAAATCCTGTCCCACCATCGACAGCAAGGTGCCGCGCCCAACATCAAATCTAAGGATCGAAGGCGCGGGCCAGGTTCCGGCAAGGCGTAAAACGATATGGTCATGCACTTGTGGGCCGGTGCCACCATGTCTGACGATGAACGTGTCCGCTGCCAGATCAGCCCATGTGGCGGCCGAGCGTCCAACAAGAGCGTGCCGCGCCGACACAGCGGCTAAAAGGGGTTCGGTCCATATTCGCCGGGAATGACAGTCGGGCGGTTTGGACGTGCCGGCAACGAACGCAATATCCAGCCGGTCGGCTCGAAGCTGCGTGAGAGTATCGCGTGCTGTGCCCTCCGTGATTTCGATGTCGAGATTGGGATGGTCCTTTCGATACTGACCAATCAGCTCTGCAAGGAAGCTGCCCGGAATCAGGGCATAGACACCGATGCGTAGCCGGCCGCATTCGCCTTGCGCTGTCATGCCGGCGGTCTTGACGGCGTGATCGAGTTGATCGACGCCTGCCACGACCCGCTCCATGAAGTGTCTGCCTGCATCCGTCAGCCGGACGCCTCGCGCATGGCGCTCGAACAGCAGGACACCAAGATTTTCTTCCAGCGCCTTAACGCGCGCGCTGACGCTCGACTGACTGACGCCGAGCGCGTTGGCCGCGTGCCGAAAGTTCAGATGCTCAGCGACGGCAACGAACTGAACAAGGGAAATGAGCGGTATCCTGCCGGACAGGATACCGCCATTCACGAGGCTGCGATGGCGGGTGCGCCGCATGGGTGCCAGCCGTCCTACCAATCGCCGGTTAGACGACTGGCGACCTCTCGGAAGGAACGTCGCGGGATCGAAGTAGCGCCAGACCCACCGATACCAGCACCGCCATCGTCGTCGCGTAGACGATCACGGGCCATGCGGTGTCGCCATTTAACAGCGTCACCGCCAATGTCCCGACGATGCTGACGATCAGACTTTGAATGCAGAAGTAGAACGCGACTGCCGATCCTGCGATGTCATCGAACTGTGCAAGCGCGCCGTTGGCGGTAACAGACACCGTGACGACAATGCCGACCGCCATAACCCACATTGGTAGGACGAAGGTGAGGAATGACGGCGAGCCGTAGAGTTCGCCTATCCCCAACAGGACCGCTCCGCAAACGAGCAGCGCCATCCCACGCGCCACGCATCCCGCGATGCCCCATCTGGCGACAAAGGACTTCGCGAAGCGGGTTGTCACGATCATGACGAATGCGACAGTGGCGAAGGCTAAGCTGAATCCGATCTCCGAATAGTCCGCTTGGCCTATGAGCACGCGGGGGGCCGTCGAGAAGAAGACAAAGAAAGTGCCCATGCCGGCGCTAAAGCCGACCGTGTAAACCCAAAAGGCCGGACTCGCGAAGATCGGCAAAACGGATCGGCGCGTTCCTGCTCCGTCCAACGGGCGGGTTTCGTGCCATCTGAAACCGGCATTCAAGAGTGCGGGTAACGCAAGCGCAGCCAGCGTGACGAATATCGCCCGCCATCCGAAAAACTCGCCGATGAGTGCTCCAGCGATTGGGCCAAGAGCAGGTACGAAGGCCAGCATCGAACTGAAAAGGCCGTAGATGACGACGCCCTCGGGCTGGCTGGCATACACGTCGCGAACCGTCGCGAACGTCGCCACCAGCGCAGCCGATGCGCCGACCGCTTGAAGCAGGCGGAAGGCGACCAAGGCTGCGGCCGTTGACGACCATGCTGCTCCGAGAGACGCAACGACGAAAATCACCCCGCCAGCAAGCAGGACTGGCCGTCGCCCGATGCGATCCGAAAGCGGCCCGAAGATCACTTGGCCCACGCCGAGCATCACCATGTAGAGGCTCAACGTGAGTTGGATAGTAGATGGCGTCGTATTCAGGATGCCGGGCATCGCCGGAACGACGGGAAGGTAAATATCCATCGCCAGTGACGCGAGGATGTCGAAGGGAGCCATCAGCAGCAGAGCTGCCGGCAACGTATAAGCCCACGCGGGGCGTGTGGTGGTCATGACGAATCAACCTCTCGAATAAGGATTCCGGGCGGCGTCTGCTCGTCAGCAATCAAACAGGATTGGTCTTACAGAACGCCGCAACAACAATGCTTGTTGTTGCGGCTTACTTGTCTGCTGTAATACTGGCTCCCATGCCGTTGACCTCACATTGAAAAGATGGATGGCGATTCTATCCGATCATCCCTTCCATCGCAATGCGTCGAGCTGCCAATCCGGGGTTGGACCACCTAGAGTCCAATCCCTCTCTGCCGGCCCAACTGCCAAGACACCGATCCGCCCTGCACGACGCCCATGACCTCGCGGCCGAGCTGACGGTCGATGATCGGCCGCCATGGGACAAGGGTGAACTCATGGGATTTCTCGACCACGGCGAACTTGCCGCTCGATAGCTGCACGGTGCCGGTGAACTTGCCGCTGACGCTCTCGCCATCCGCTGCTGCGCGGAACGGCAGACCTTTGCTCTCGGCCATCTCGGCGCCGACGCGGGCAACCTCGCGTTCGCGCAACGTGGCGAGAAGACTACGCCGATAGAAGATGCGGCCGTCCCGCGCTCGGGCGGCGTCGCCCTGTTCGATATGATGCTCGCGGCGCTGGTCCGCCACTCGTTCGCGACGGCCTTGCTCCGCAGCGGTTACGACATTCGAACCGTGCAGGATCTGCTCGGCCATTCCGACGTCTCTACGACGATGATTTACACGCATGTGCTGAAAGTTGGCGGTGCCGGAGTGCGCTCACCGCTTGATGCGCTGCCGCCCCTCACTAGTGAGAGGTAGGGCAGCGCAAGTCAATCCTGGCGGATTCACTACCCCTGCGCGAAGGCCATCGGTGCCGCATCGAACGGCCGGTTGCGGAAAGTCCTCCCTGCGTCCGCTGATGGCCGGCAGCAGCCCGTCGTTGCCTGATGGATCCAACCCCTCCGCTGCTATAGTGCAGTCGGCTTCTGACGTTCAGTGCAGCCGTCTTCTGAAAACGACAAGTCCCCTGCACGATGCTGTCTTGCGCCGTCACTTTACTAACCATAAACACCCTTTGTATGCCTTAGACAGAATTACGGGTTAAGTGACAATTTTTGACGACCGGCACGTTCTGGCTCACACTGTCACATAATCGAACGTTTGTGATACATGCTGATCGGATATGCCCGCGTCTCCAAAGCCGATGGCTCGCAGTCTCTCGACCTGCAGCACGACGCCTTGCGCGCCGCAGGTGTCGAACGGGACAATATCTATGATGATCTTGCTTCCGGCGGTCGTGATGATCGCCCTGGTTTGACCGCTTGCCTCAAGTCATTGCGTGACGGCGATGTGCTGGTGGTCTGGAAGCTCGATCGCCTCGGACGATCGCTTGCCCATCTGGTCAACACGGTGAAGGAGCTGTCAGACCGCAAGATCGGCCTGCGGGTTCTGACTGAAAAGGGCGCTCAGATCGACACCACGACTGCGTCCGGTCGCATGGTGTTCGGAATCTTCGCCACCTTGGCTGAGTTCGAGCGGGATCTGATCCGAGAGCGCACCATGGCGGGTCTCGCCTCCGCGAGAGCGCGCGGTCGCAAGGGCGGACGAAAATTCGCGCTCACCAAAGCTCAGGTGCGTCTCGCGCAAGCCGCCATGGCCCAGCGCGATACTTCAGTTTCCGATCTCTGCAAGGAACTTGGCATCGAGCGCGTCACTCTCTACCGGTACGTCGGCCCCAAAGGCGAGCTCAGAGACCATGGAAAGCATGTTCTTGGCCTTGCATAGCAACTCTTTTCTTTTCGCAGGTTGAGCCACCTCCGCGCCTCATCAGCAAACTGAAGGAACCTCCATTGAATCGGACTTATATTTTTTTGGGTGAATCGCATTCTGACTGGTTGCCTGTCAGAGGCGGAGAATCCGGTGATTTTGTTTTTCGACGTGGTGACGGGCATGCCTTCGCGAAAATCGCACCTGCTTCCCGTCGCGGTGAGCTCGCTGGAGAGCGTGACCGCCTCATTTGGCTCAAAGGTCGAGGTGTGGCTTGCCCCGAGGTAATCAACTGGCAGGAGGAACAGGAGGGCGCATGCCTAGTGATAACGGCAATTCCGGGAGTACCGGCGGCGGATCTGTCTGGAGCAGATTTGCTCAAAGCGTGGCCGTCAATGGGGCAGCAACTTGGGGCTGTTCACAGCCTATCGGTTGATCAATGTCCGTTTGAGCGCAGGCTGTCGCGAATGATCGGACGCGCCGTTGATGTGGTGTCCCGCAATGCCGTCAATCCCGACTTCTTACCTGACGAGGACAAGAGTACGCCGCAGCTCGATCTTTTGGCTCGTGTCGAACGAGAGCTACCGGTGCGGCTCGACCAAGAGCGCACCGATATGGTTGTTTGCCATGGTGATCCCTGCATGCCGAACTTCATGGTAGACCCTAGAACTCTTCAATGTACGGGTCTGATCGACCTTGGGCGGCTCGGAACAGCAGATCGCTATGCCGATTTGGCACTCATGATTGCTAACGCCGAAGAGAACTGGGCAGCGCCAGATGAAGCAGAGCGCGCCTTCGCTGTCCTATTCAATGTATTGGGGATCGAAGCCCCCGACCGCGAACGCCTTGCCTTCTATCTGCGATTGGACCCTCTTACTTGGGGTTGATGTTCATGCCGCCTGTTTTTCCTGCTCATTGGCACGTTTCCCAACCTGTTCTCATTGCGGACACCTTTTCCAGCCTCGTTTGGAAAGTTTTTTTGCCAGACGGGACTCCTGCAATCGTCAAAGGATTGAAACCTATAGAAGACATTGCTGATGAACTGCGCGGGGCCGACTATCTGGTATGGCGCAGTGGGAGGGGAGCAGTCCGGTTGCTCGGTCGTGAGAACAATCTGATGTTGCTCGAATATGCCGGGGAGCGAATGCTCTCTCACATCGTTGCCGAGCACGGCGACTACCAGGCGACCGAAATTGCAGCGGAACTGATGGCGAAGCTGTATGCCGCATCTGAGGAACCCCTGCCTTCTGCTCTTCTCCCGATCCGGGAGCGCTTTGCAGCTTTGTTTCAGCGGGCGCGTGACGATCAAAACGCAGGTCGTCAAACTGACTACGTCCACGCGGCGATTATAGCCGATCAAATGATGAGCAATGCCTCGGAACTGCGTGGGCTACATGGCGATCTGCATCATGAAAATATCATGTTCTCCAGTCGCGGCTGGCTGGTGATAGATCCAGTCGGTCTGGTCGGTGAAGTGGGCTTTGGCGCCGCCAATATGTTCTACGATCCGGCTGACAGAGACGACCTTTGTCTCGATCCTAGACGCATTGCACAGATGGCGGACGCATTCTCTCGTGCGCTGGACGTCGATCCGCGTCGGCTGCTCGACCAGGCGTACGCTTACGGGTGTCTTTCCGCGGCTTGGAACGCGGATGGAGAAGAGGAGCAACGCGATCTAGCTATCGCGGCCGCAATCAAGCACGTGCGACAGACGTCATACTAGATATCAAGCGACTTCTCCTATCCCCTGGGAACACATCAATCTTACCGGAGAATATCGTTGGCCAAAGCCTTAGCGTAGGATTTCGCCCCCTCCCGCAAACGACCCCTATAGCAGCGGAGGGGTTGGATCCATCAGGCAACGACGGGCTGCTGCCGGCCATCAGCGGACGCAGGGAGGACTTTCCGCAACCGGCCGTTCGATGCGGCACCGATGGCCTTCGCGCAGGGGTAGTGAATCCGCCAGGATTGACTTGCGCTGCCCTACCTCTCACTAGTGAGGGGCGGCAGCGCATCAAGCGGTGAGCGCACTCCGGCACCGCCAACTTTCAGCACATGCGTGTAAATCATCGTCGTAGAGACGTCGGAATGGCCGAGCAGATCCTGCACGGTTCGAATGTCGTAACCGCTGCGGAGCAAGGCCGTCGCGAACGAGTGGCGGAGGGTGTGCGGTGTGGCGGGCTTCGTGATGCCTGCTTGTTCTACGGCACGTTTGAAGGCGCGCTGAAAGGTCTGGTCATACATGTGATGGCGACGCACGACACCGCTCCGTGGATCGGTCGAATGCGTGTGCTGCGCAAAAACCCAGAACCACGGCCAGGAATGCCCGGCGCGCGGATACTTCCGCTCAAGGGCGTCGGGAAGCGCAACGCCGCTGCGGCCCTCGGCCTGGTCCTTCAGCCACCATGCCCGTGCACGCGACAGCTGCTCGCGCAGGCTGGGTGCCAAGCTCTCGGGTAACATCAAGGCCCGATCCTTGGAGCCCTTGCCCTCCCGCACGATGATCGTGCCGTGATCGAAATCCAGATCCTTGACCCGCAGTTGCAAACCCTCACTGATCCGCATGCCCGTTCCATACAGAAGCTGGGCGAACAAACGATGCTCGCCTTCCAGAAAACCGAGGATGCGAACCACTTCATCCGGGGTCAGCACCACCGGCAAGCGCCGCGACGGCCGAGGTCTTCCGATCTCCTGAAGCCAGGGCAGATCCGTGCACAGCACCTTGCCGTAGAAGAACAGCAAGGCCGCCAATGCCTGACGATGCGTGGAGACCGAAACCTTGCGCTCGTTCGCCAGCCAGGACAGAAATGCCTCGACTTCGCTGCTGCCCAAGGTTGCCGGGTGACGCACACCGTGGAAACGGATGAAGGCACGAACCCAGTGGACATAAGCCTGTTCGGTTCGTAAACTGTAATGCAAGTAGCGTATGCGCTCACGCAACTGGTCCAGAACCTTGACCGAACGCAGCGGTGGTAACGGCGCAGTGGCGGTTTTCATGGCTTGTTATGACTGTTTTTTTGTACAGTCTATGCCTCGGGCATCCAAGCAGCAAGCGCGTTACGCCGTGGGTCGATGTTTGATGTTATGGAGCAGCAACGATGTTACGCAGCAGGGCAGTCGCCCTAAAACAAAGTTAGCGGTAATTTAACCAGATAGGAGTACAGACATATGAAAATCGTAAAAAGGATATTATTAGTATTGTTAAGTTTATTTTTTACAATTGTGTATTCAAATGCTCAAACTGACAACTTAACTTTGAAAATTGAGAATGTTTTAAAGGCAAAAAATGCCAGAATAGGAGTAGCAATATTCAACAGCAATGAGAAGGATACTTTGAAGATTAATAACGACTTCCATTTCCCGATGCAAAGCGTTATGAAATTTCCGATTGCTTTAGCCGTTTTGTCTGAGATAGATAAAGGGAATCTTTCTTTTGAACAAAAAATAGAGATTACCCCTCAAGACCTTTTGCCTAAAACGTGGAGTCCGATTAAAGAGGAATTCCCTAATGGAACAACTTTGACGATTGAACAAATACTAAATTATACAGTATCAGAGAGCGACAATATTGGTTGTGATATTTTGCTAAAATTAATCGGAGGAACTGATTCTGTTCAAAAATTCTTGAATGCTAATCATTTCACTGATATTTCAATCAAAGCAAACGAAGAACAAATGCACAAGGATTGGAATACCCAATATCAAAATTGGGCAACCCCAACAGCGATGAACAAACTGTTAATAGATACTTATAATAATAAGAACCAATTACTTTCTAAAAAAAGTTATGATTTTATTTGGAAAATTATGAGAGAAACAACAACAGGAAGTAACCGATTAAAAGGACAATTACCAAAGAATACAATTGTTGCTCATAAAACAGGGACTTCCGGAATAAATAATGGAATTGCAGCAGCCACTAATGATGTTGGGGTAATTACTTTACCGAATGGACAATTAATTTTTATAAGCGTATTTGTTGCAGAGTCCAAAGAAACTTCGGAAATTAATGAAAAGATTATTTCAGACATTGCAAAAATAACGTGGAATTACTATTTGAATAAATAAAAAACTACCGCTAACACTGGCTCATAGGCAATGGCGGGTTGAAGTGCAATTTGCAAAGTCGGTAGCCCGCCCGAGCGTTTTCTCGGTTTGACAGGAAAGGCTCACGCAAACCGCCACTGCCCATAGCCCAAACCGTTAGGCCGCATGGACACAACGCAGGTCACATTGATACACAAAATTCTAGCTGCGGCAGATGAGCGAAATCTGCCGCTCTGGATCGGTGGGGGCTGGGCGATCGATGCACGGCTAGGGCGTGTAACACGCAAGCACGATGATATTGATCTGACGTTTCCCGGCGAGAGGCGCGGCGAGCTCGAGGCAATAGTTGAAATGCTCGGCGGGCGCGTCATGGAGGAGTTGGACTATGGATTCTTAGCGGAGATCGGGGATGAGTTACTTGACTGCGAACCTGCTTGGTGGGCAGACGAAGCGTATGAAATCGCGGAGGCTCCGCAGGGCTCGTGCCCAGAGGCGGCTGAGGGCGTCATCGCCGGGCGGCCAGTCCGTTGTAACAGCTGGGAGGCGATCATCTGGGATTACTTTTACTATGCCGATGAAGTACCACCAGTGGACTGGCCTACAAAGCACATAGAGTCCTACAGGCTCGCATGCACCTCACTCGGGGCGGAAAAGGTTGAGGTCTTGCGTGCCGCTTTCAGGTCGCGATATGCGGCCTAACAATTCGTCCAAGCCGACGCCGCTTCGCGGCGCGGCTTAACTCAGGTGTTATGCAGCCAAATCCCAACAATTAAGGGTCTTAAAATGGTAAAAGATTGGATTCCCATCTCTCATGATAATTACAAGCAGGTGCAAGGACCGTTCTATCATGGAACCAAAGCCAATTTGGCGATTGGTGACTTGCTAACCACAGGGTTCATCTCTCATTTCGAGGACGGTCGTATTCTTAAGCACATCTACTTTTCAGCCTTGATGGAGCCAGCAGTTTGGGGAGCTGAACTTGCTATGTCACTGTCTGGCCTCGAGGGTCGCGGCTACATATACATAGTTGAGCCAACAGGACCGTTCGAAGACGATCCGAATCTTACGAACAAAAAATTTCCCGGTAATCCAACACAGTCCTATAGAACCTGCGAACCCTTGAGAATTGTTGGCGTTGTTGAAGACTGGGAGGGGCATCCTGTTGAATTAATAAGGGGAATGTTGGATTCGTTAGAGGACTTAAAGCGCCGTGGTTTACACGTCATTGAAGACTAGTCCTTTGCATAACAAAGCCATCAAACCGGACGCCAGAGATTCCGCGCCTGTTGCGCATGGCTTCGCCATTTTATGCGCAATAGGCGCGCCACCCTGTCGCCCGCACAATAAGGCTCCTCGCAGAGTTGCTTGAAAGTTGTTACGATTCAAATTCAATCATGAGATAGTCAGCAGATGAGCACTTCCAAGAACGCAGACAAGTAAGCCGCAGCAACCTTCATTTTTCGGTTGTTGCGGCGTTCTCATGAATCCTTTTGCTCTACGGGAGCGCCGCCAAATCCTTTGTTCAAGGAGATGGTTTCGTGCGCTCAAAAAACTTTAGTTGGCGGTACTCCCTTGCCGCCACGGTGTTGTTGTTATCACCGTTCGATTTATTGGCATCACTCGGCATGGACATGTACTTGCCAGCAGTGCCGTTTATGCCAAACGCGCTTGGTACGACAGCGAGCACAATTCAGCTTACGCTGACAACGTACTTGGTCATGATTGGTGCCGGTCAGCTCTTGTTTGGACCGCTATCGGACCGACTGGGGCGCCGCCCCGTTCTACTGGGAGGTGGCCTCGCCTACGTTGTGGCGTCAATGGGCCTCGCTCTTACGTCATCGGCTGAAGTCTTTCTGGGGCTTCGGATTCTTCAGGCTTGTGGTGCCTCGGCGTGCCTTGTTTCCACATTTGCAACAGTACGTGACATTTACGCAGGTCGCGA
Source organism: Vibrio sp. 2304 (assembly GCF_033339475.1). Classification (NCBI taxonomy): domain Bacteria; kingdom Pseudomonadati; phylum Pseudomonadota; class Gammaproteobacteria; order Vibrionales; family Vibrionaceae; genus Vibrio; species Vibrio sp. 2304. The sequence continues at coordinate 53,523 of NZ_JAWOUQ010000007.1, forward strand.
GGAAAGTAATGTCATTTACGGCATACTCGGATCCATGCTGGCCATGGTCCCGGCGGTAGGCCCATTGCTCGGAGCGCTCGTCGACATGTGGCTTGGGTGGCGGGCTATCTTTGCGTTTCTAGGTTTGGGCATGATCGCTGCATCTGCAGCAGCGTGGCGATTCTGGCCTGAAACCCGGGTGCAACGAGTTGCGGGCTTGCAATGGTCGCAGCTGCTACTCCCCGTTAAGTGCCTGAACTTCTGGTTGTACACGTTGTGTTACGCCGCTGGAATGGGTAGCTTCTTCGTCTTTTTCTCCATTGCGCCCGGACTAATGATGGGCAGGCAAGGTGTGTCTCAGCTTGGCTTCAGCCTGCTGTTCGCCACAGTGGCAATTGCCATGGTGTTTACGGCTCGTTTTATGGGGCGTGTGATACCCAAGTGGGGCAGCCCAAGTGTCTTGCGAATGGGAATGGGATGCCTGATAGCTGGAGCAGTATTGCTTGCCATCACCGAAATATGGGCTTCGCAGTCCGTGTTAGGCTTTATTGCTCCAATGTGGCTAGTGGGTATTGGTGTCGCCACAGCGGTATCTGTGTCGCCCAATGGCGCTCTTCGAGGATTCGACCATGTTGCTGGAACGGTCACGGCAGTCTACTTCTGCTTGGGCGGTGTACTGCTAGGAAGCATCGGAACGTTGATCATTTCGCTGTTGCCGCGCAACACGGCTTGGCCGGTTGTCGTGTACTGTTTGACCCTTGCAACAGTCGTGCTCGGTCTGTCTTGTGTTTCCCGAGTGAAGGGCTCTCGCGGCCAGGGGGAGCATGATGTGGTCGCGCTACAAAGTGCGGAAAGTACATCAAATCCCAATCGTTGAGAGAATGTGGCAAGCTATCGCCCAACAAATCGCTGCAGCCGACCCAAAACCGCTACGCGGTTTCGGTCGGCTGAGCTCAGGCGTTAGGCCTCGCCGAAGCGAAAGATCGCTACTTGAAGTGTTGACGCCTTTGTTTTAAAGTTTCGCGTCTATCTTTCTGATTTTGTTAAAAAATCAGACTTTGATTAATCATGTTAGACGTCAGAGGTATTTTGACTTAAACGCCTCTGAGGTCGAATTAACGTTAGCCACCAAGAAGGTGCCATGAAAACATTTGCCGCATATGTAATTATCGCGTGTCTTTCGAGTACGGCATTAGCTGGTTCAATTACAGAAAATACGTCTTGGAACAAAGAGTTCTCTGCCGAAGCCGTCAATGGTGTCTTCGTGCTTTGTAAAAGTAGCAGTAAATCCTGCGCTACCAATGACTTAGCTCGTGCATCAAAGGAATATCTTCCAGCATCAACATTTAAGATCCCCAACGCAATTATCGGCCTAGAAACTGGTGTCATAAAGAATGAGCATCAGGTTTTCAAATGGGACGGAAAGCCAAGAGCCATGAAGCAATGGGAAAGAGACTTGACCTTAAGAGGGGCAATACAAGTTTCAGCTGTTCCCGTATTTCAACAAATCGCCAGAGAAGTTGGCGAAGTAAGAATGCAGAAATACCTTAAAAAATTTTCCTATGGCAACCAGAATATCAGTGGTGGCATTGACAAATTCTGGTTGGAAGGCCAGCTTAGAATTTCCGCAGTTAATCAAGTGGAGTTTCTAGAGTCTCTATATTTAAATAAATTGTCAGCATCTAAAGAAAACCAGCTAATAGTAAAAGAGGCTTTGGTAACGGAGGCGGCACCTGAATATCTAGTGCATTCAAAAACTGGTTTTTCTGGTGTGGGAACTGAGTCAAATCCTGGTGTCGCATGGTGGGTTGGGTGGGTTGAGAAGGAGACAGAGGTTTACTTTTTCGCCTTTAACATGGATATAGACAACGAAAGTAAGTTGCCGCTAAGAAAATCCATTCCCACCAAAATCATGGAAAGTGAGGGCATCATTGGTGGCTAAAACAAAGTTAAACATCATGAGGGAAGTGGTGATCGCCGAAGTATCGACTCAACTATCAGAGGTAGTTGGCGTCATCGAGCGCCATCTCGAACCGACGTTGCTGGCCGTACATTTGTACGGCTCCGCAGTGGATGGCGGCCTGAAGCCACACAGTGATATTGATTTGCTGGTTACGGTGACCGTAAGGCTTGATGAAACAACGCGGCGAGCTTTGATCAACGACCTTTTGGAAACTTCGGCTTCCCCTGGAGAGAGCGAGATTCTCCGCGCTGTAGAAGTCACCATTGTTGTGCACGACGACATCATTCCGTGGCGTTATCCAGCTAAGCGCGAACTGCAATTTGGAGAATGGCAGCGCAATGACATTCTTGCAGGTATCTTCGAGCCAGCCACGATCGACATTGATCTGGCTATCTTGCTGACAAAAGCAAGAGAACATAGCGTTGCCTTGGTAGGTCCAGCGGCGGAGGAACTCTTTGATCCGGTTCCTGAACAGGATCTATTTGAGGCGCTAAATGAAACCTTAACGCTATGGAACTCGCCGCCCGACTGGGCTGGCGATGAGCGAAATGTAGTGCTTACGTTGTCCCGCATTTGGTACAGCGCAGTAACCGGCAAAATCGCGCCGAAGGATGTCGCTGCCGACTGGGCAATGGAGCGCCTGCCGGCCCAGTATCAGCCCGTCATACTTGAAGCTAGACAGGCTTATCTTGGACAAGAAGAAGATCGCTTGGCCTCCCGCGCAGATCAGTTGGAAGAATTTGTTCACTACGTGAAAGGCGAGATCACCAAGGTAGTCGGCAAATAATGTCTAACAATTCGTTCAAGCCGACGCCGCTTCGCGGCGCAGCTTAATTCAGGCGTTAGATGCACTAAGCACATAATTGCTCACAGCCAAACTATCAGGTCAAGTCTGCTTTTATTATTTTTAAGCGTGCATAATAAGCCCTACACAAATTGGGAGATATATCATGAAAGGCTGGCTTTTTCTTGTTATCGCAATAGTTGGCGAAGTAATCGCAACATCCGCATTAAAATCTAGCGAGGGCTTTACTAAGCTTGCCCCTTCCGCCGTTGTCATAATCGGTTATGGCATCGCATTTTATTTTCTTTCTCTGGTTCTGAAATCCATCCCTGTCGGTGTTGCTTATGCAGTCTGGTCGGGACTCGGCGTCGTCATAATTACAGCCATTGCCTGGTTGCTTCATGGGCAAAAGCTTGATGCGTGGGGCTTTGTAGGTATGGGGCTCATAATTGCTGCCTTTTTGCTCGCCCGATCCCCATCGTGGAAGTCGCTGCGGAGGCCGACGCCATGGTGACGGTGTTCGGCATTCTGAATCTCACCGAGGACTCCTTCTTCGATGAGAGCCGGCGGCTAGACCCCGCCGGCGCTGTCACCGCGGCGATCGAAATGCTGCGAGTCGGATCAGACGTCGTGGATGTCGGACCGGCCGCCAGCCATCCGGACGCGAGGCCTGTATCGCCGGCCGATGAGATCAGACGTATTGCGCCGCTCTTAGACGCCCTGTCCGATCAGATGCACCGTGTTTCAATCGACAGCTTCCAACCGGAAACCCAGCGCTATGCGCTCAAGCGCGGCGTGAGCTACCTGAACGATATCCAAGGATTTCCTGACCCTGCGCTCTATCCCGATATTGCTGAGGCGGACTGCAGGCTGGTGGTTATGCACTCAGCGCAGCGGGATGGCATCGCCACCCGCACCGGTCACCTTCGACCCGAAGACGCGCTCGACGAGATTGTGCGGTTCTTCGAGGCGCGGGTTTCCGCCTTGCGACGGAGCGGGGTCGCTGCCGACCGGCTCATCCTCGATCCGGGGATGGGATTTTTCTTGAGCCCCGCACCGGAAACATCGCTGCACGTGCTGTCGAACCTTCAAAAGCTGAAGTCGGCGTTGGGGCTTCCGCTATTGGTCTCGGTGTCGCGGAAATCCTTCTTGGGCGCCACCGTTGGCCTTCCTGTAAAGGATCTGGGTCCAGCGAGCCTTGCGGCGGAACTTCACGCGATCGGCAATGGCGCTGACTACGTCCGCACCCACGCGCCTGGAGATCTGCGAAGCGCAATCACCTTCTCGGAAACCCTCGCGAAATTTCGCAGTCGCGACGCCAGAGACCGAGGGTTAGATCATGCCTAGCATTCACCTTCCGGCCGCCCGCTAGCGGACCCTGGTCAGGTTCCGCGAAGGTGGGCGCAGACATGCTGGGCTCGTCAGGATCAAACTGCACTATGAGGCGGCGGTTCATACCGCGCCAGGGGAGCGAATGGACAGCGAGGAGCCTCCGAACGTTCGGGTCGCCTGCTCGGGTGATATCGACGAGGTTGTGCGGCTGATGCACGACGCTGCGGCGTGGATGTCCGCCAAGGGAACGCCCGCCTGGGACGTCGCGCGGATCGACCGGACATTCGCGGAGACCTTCGTCCTGAGATCCGAGCTCCTAGTCGCGAGTTGCAGCGACGGCATCGTCGGCTGTTGCACCTTGTCGGCCGAGGATCCCGAGTTCTGGCCCGACGCCCTCAAGGGGGAGGCCGCATATCTGCACAAGCTCGCGGTGCGACGGACACATGCGGGCCGGGGTGTCAGCTCCGCGCTGATCGAGGCTTGCCGCCATGCCGCGCGAACGCAGGGGTGCGCCAAGCTGCGGCTCGACTGCCACCCGAACCTGCGTGGCCTATACGAGCGGCTCGGATTCACCCACGTCGACACTTTCAATCCCGGCTGGGATCCAACCTTCATCGCAGAACGCCTAGAACTCGAAATCTAACGTCCGTTCGGGCATCGAGGTCCATGTCGGGGTGGGACGGGCCCGTGGCTTCAAGATCACTTGCAGTCCGACCGCGATGTCTTGGTTGCGCGAGAGGTTGTCGACAGGCCATGCTGAGTGTGCGATGGTTGATCGCTTCCTCGCCGCTCTCCACGGCGACGATGGCCGCCGCCATCAGCAAGTGCGCCAGTTCCCCTATGGTGCCCTCGCTGCGTGTGAGCAGGTAGCGAGCCATGTCCAGCGTGGCAATTGGGGAAGGCCGGCGCAGCGGGAGCGAAGCGGCGAAGCTGGCCAGCAGTGAGCAGCAATCGTCGTTGGCCTCCCATACCGGCAGCATCATCGGCTCGAAGCGATTTTCCAACTGGTCATCGGAGCGGATGGCTAGGTAGGCGTCGCGCGTGCCTACCCCAACCAACGGGATGCGCAGTTCGTTGCCGAGGAAGCGCAGCAGGTTGAGGAATTCCCGGCGGTTGACGCTGTTGCCGGCCAGCACGTTGTGCAGCTCGTCGATCACCAGCATGCGCACGCCGACCTTGCGCAGCAGTGCCAGAGCCAGTTGCTCCATTTCCGGCAACCGTGGGCGTGGGCGCAGCGGCGCGCCCATCGCGGCGAGCAGCGCGACGTAGAAGCGGATCACGGACGGCTCGGACGGCATCTGCACGACCAACACCGGGATGTGCTCCTGGTCGGCGTCGGAGCTGGCCGGGTGGGTGCGGCGGAACTTCTCGACGATCATCGACTTGCCATTGTTGGTCGGGCCAACCAGCAGCAGGTTGGGCATGCGTTGCTTGTTTGGCCACGCATAAAGGGCTTCCAGCCGGTTCAGCGCCTCGACTGCGCGCGGATAGCCGATCCAGCGGTCGGCGCGAAGGCGCTGGATGCGCTCGTCCGCCGGAAGACGGGCCAAGCCCTGGGCCGCCGGCAGCAGGTGGGACAGGTCGATGATGGGATATTCGTCCACGGCTACCACTCCTCAATCTGGTCGAACGGTTTGGCGGGTGGCAAGTTGTCTGCCTGCGGGTCGGCAATATCCGTATCCGGCGGAACGGGCTTGTCCGGCCGAGCTGATGTCTTGAGGTGCTGGCGGCGATCCGCGTCACGCCGCGCCTTGCGTGTGGCCTTCTGCGCGCTGGTCACAATCTCACGCATCTGGCCGATCATGCGGAACAGCGCCGACTCATCCACCTGTTCGCGCCCTTGCTGCCGCAGTTTCGCCAGCGCCTGCCGTTGTTCCCAGAGGGTGACAGCCGGATGCGACAAGGTACGGTAGGGAATTTCCAGGTAATGCTGTCCCTCCGGTTCCAGGACCCAGATACGGCTGATGTCGCGCGGATCGCGCCGGATCAGAAAGGACGGCCAGCGTTCACGCCGCGCAATCCACGGCTTGAGCGCATCGGCGTAGTAGTGGATGTGGTCGATGACAAAGCCGGTGCGGGTCAGCGTGCGCCGGAGGATCGGCAGAAAATCGACCAGGAACGAAGTAGCGCGTGTGACGACGGCCGGTACGCCGACACGCGCCACGGCCTCGGCCCAGCGCGCGGCCGGCGGTTGGAGCAGGCCGTTGTGCACCGAACCGTGGTAGGTGCCGACCGCCAATGTGAGCCAGCGCTCTAGCTCGCGCAGCGTCAGGGCGGCCTTGTTTTCGGAATCGTAGTCGCCGCGCTGGTCAGGGTTGGAGAAGGTCGTTCCCGGCAGTTCGTCGTGAATCATCTGCATCGCCGTGCCGATGATCCGTTCCACGATGCCGCCATAGTGCGGCTGTCCCAGCGGGCGATAGTCCAGCCGGATGCCATGCTGCTCGCAACCCCGGCGCAGGGCCTCGCTCTTGAACTCGGCCGCGTTGTCTAGGTAGAGCAGCAAGGGCTTGCCGCTCATCTGCCAATCCATTTCCACGTTCAGTCCTTCCAGCCAAGGGCGCTTGTCGCAGGCGACATGCACGAGGCACAGGCCAACCGAAACGGCAGACGGCGCTTCCAGCGTGACGACCATGCCGAGCACGCAGCGGGTGAACACGTCGATGGCGAGGGTCAGGTACGGGCGGCCAATAGGTTGCCGGTCGCGGTCATCGACCACGATCAGGTCGATGACCGTATGGTCTATCTGCACCTGCTCCAGCGGCGCGGTCACGGCAGGAGGCTCGCCGCCCACACCTTGTAGGTCACGAGCGGCATCCTGGCCTTCCCGCCGGCGGATGACCTAAAGGTTAGCTTGTTTTTTTTGATTAAATCTTTAGTATTCAGAGTCATACATTAATTTTTAGTAAGCAAGCCAAAGCGACAAAACGAGCATGCCTACTAATACGCTGTTATGTGCTTTCTCTAAAGCAAGCCAGATTCACTAAAACTTTCTTCTGGCTGGCCGCATCGGTCGTTTCGAATTAGCCCCCTTTAAAATGCCGTTTTGATGCCTTATTTTGGCTAAAACGGGGTGTTTTAAGTTTCTGTTTTTATTGGTTTTGTTTTTGTTGAGAACTTTCAGGTAAATGATAGTCTTCAAATCAAATGTTTTTTGGAGCCACAGCATGGAAAAATCAAAGCAATTATATAATCAAGTGAACTTCTCACATCAGGACTTGCAAGAACATATCTTTAGCAATTGTACTTTTATACATTGTAATTTTAAGCGCTCAAACCTCCGAGATACACAGTTCATTAACTGTACTTTCATAGAGCAGGGGGCATTGGAAGGGTGCGATTTTTCTTATGCTGATCTTCGAGATGCTTCATTTAAAAACTGTCAGCTTTCAATGTCCCATTTTAAGGGGGCAAATTGCTTTGGTATTGAACTGAGAGATTGTGATCTTAAAGGAGCAAATTTTAGTCAAGTTAGTTTTGTAAATCAGGTTTCGAATAAAATGTACTTTTGTTCTGCATACATAACAGGTTGTAACTTATCCTATGCCAATTTTGAGCAGCAGCTTATTGAAAAATGTGACCTGTTCGAAAATAGATGGATTGGTGCAAATCTTCGAGGCGCTTCATTTAAAGAATCAGATTTAAGCCGTGGTGTTTTTTCGGAAGACTGCTGGGAACAGTTTAGAGTACAAGGCTGTGATTTAAGCCATTCAGAGCTTTATGGTTTAGATCCTCGAAAGATTGATCTTACGGGTGTAAAAATATGCTCGTGGCAACAGGAACAGTTACTGGAGCAATTAGGGGTAATCATTGTTCCTGACTAAGCGCAAGATTCGGCTACGCACATAACAAACGCTTTAAGACGGATTCGCAACGTTTGGCGGTTTTAGTTTGAATTGGCTTTTGTATTTACGGTGTAATAATTGAGTGTTGTGGTAGCGTTGCTCACCACTTAAGCGGGCGTTAGCAGTAAAGAGTATTACAATTAATCTATTATGGTGAGGGTTAAATTATTCTAGAACTAGATTCTGTAGCTAAAGAGCTAATAAGTCTCGCTGAAGAGTTATTTGGAGAGATGGTTAATCAATGGAGTTATTGTGGTATAGAAATTAATGACCACTCTCCACATTTGGCGTACTACCCAGATACTAACGAAGTTGCTATTTCATTAAGTGAACGAGTAAAGAATGACGATATTCAGCTGATTTTTCAGTTGGCTCATGAGGTTTGTCATTTACTATATCCAACTATGGATATAGCGCGGGTCAAGGCTAGCGATCCGTAAGGCCACGGTATTGCGCGCCGGCACTCGCAGTTTTTGAGCCTTGCACACCTGAGTGACTTCGCGGTGAAAGGCCGCTAGGCTGCGCTTCTGCTTGGTCAGGAACCGCTTTTGCAGTAGCTCGTGGATGACGCGCTCGACCGGTTCCGGCAAGCGCCCCTTACCTTTACCTCCACCGGACTGGCCGGGCACCAGATCCGTCACGAGGCCGCTGCCTTGCCGGGCACGCCGGATCAGAACGTATACCTGGCGCCGAGACAAGCCCAGCGCCTGAGCCGCCATATCGGCCGCTTCGTGCCCGACCGTCTCCGACTGCGCCAACGGACTGATGATCTCCGCACGACGGCGCGCACGCTCCCAAGCCTCATCAGGCAGAGTGGCCACGCCTTGTTCTGGAATCCGTGGGGTGTCCGTCGCCATGCTCACCTCGCTTTGGTGCACACGAGTATTGAGCATAGTCGAGATTGGTGCAGATCACTTCTGATATTGAACTGTCAGGAGCTGGCTGCACAACAGCCATTACGCCCAATCAACTGGTGCAGTCGTCTTCTGAAAATGACACCACCTTCCAGAAACGAACAGACTTCGCTAGTTCGCACCCGGAAGGCGGCGCGAATCAAAACACCCCATCTTGACAGGTTAACCAAGTCGGTTACACTTACACGCATTGATAGGCGACAGCCAGGAGGTGAACCATGAACATGAAGCGCAAGCCGAAGGCGCCAGGCGAAGTCCTGGAAACGCAGTTCATGCAGCCGAACCAAATCACCCAAAAGGAGCTGGCCAGCCATACCGGGGTTCTAGGGATTTTCCGTCCAAAAACGACAAAGTGCTCTGGAGGCCGCGCCGTCCGTGGCCTCCAGAGGGGTATTACTTTTCGCTGACGGGTAAATATCCCTCGATTGAGCGCATAAGCTCCTCCAGATCTGGCAATTTTTCGCTCAATTCGAAGTGGTAAGTCCCCTTGAGGTTAATGTTGTGCCAGGCCACAGGGGATGCCTGTTTGACGATATCTATTCTCTTGGTATCTCCTTGGTATTCGAAGCTGGTCAACAGCTGGCTGAGTATCCTGGAGTTGAAGTAAACGATGGCATTGGTGACCAGGCGAGCGCACTCATTCCATAGCTGGATTTCTTCGTCTGAACTGCCCCGGAACTGATCCCCATTGACGCTGCTCACGGCCCGACGCAGTTGGTGATAGGCCTCTCCCCGGTTCAGCGCGCGCTGAACATAGTTTCTTAAACTGGCATCATCGATGTAGCACAGTAGATAATTCGCTTTCACCAGGCGATTGTATTCCGTCAGGGCTTCCAGCAGCGGGTGATTGCGCTTGTACTCCGAGAGCTTTCTCACCAAGGTGGCTTGCGTTGTTTTCCGCTGCTTAAGTGATACTGCAATCCGTTGGATGGTATCCCAGTGCTGCGCAATACGATGGGTATTGATTGGCTTTTTTAAGCACAGCTGAATTCGGTGTTCTTTGTCTTCCTTGACATCAAACATGTCATTGATCACTTTGCCAACCTGGGCATAGCGTGGGGCAAACTGGTATCCGAACAGATCCAGTAACGCGAAGTTCACATGGTTCACCCCATGGGTATCGGTTGAGAGCACATCCGGAATGATGTCTGACGTATTGCTCATCAACAAATCAAAGATGTAGTGCGATTCATGTTCGTTGGCGCCGATCACTCTGGCGTTGATCGCAGCGTGATTGGCGATCAAGGTCATGGCAGAAACACCTTTTTGAGTGCCAAAGTACTTCGACGAATAACGGGTTTTGAAGGTCTCGCGCCGGGCTTCGAACTTTTGACCATCGGCACTGGCGTGGATCACATCTTCCTGGATGTTGTAGTACCGGAAGATGGGTAGCTTGGCTGTCGCGTTATTGATGTTGTCGTTAGCAGCATTCAATGTTTCCAGGCGAAGATAGTTCGCCTGGATAGTGCTGAGCTGATCATAGGTACGATCAGAGATCTGTGCCATGCCGTAAATGCCTTGATTGGTTGCATTGCCGACCAGAATTGCCAACAGGTCATATTCATGGGAACGGCTTCTGGATTGGGAACCCAGCACATGAGCGAAGCAGTCAATGAAACCGGTGTCACGATCAACCATGCGCAGTACATCCGCAATCCCCGTTGTGGGAATTTGCTGGAAGAAGGGATTGTTGACCAGATGATGTTTGCTGGCCGAAGGCAGGCGCCAGAAGCGTTTACCCTGCGGATTACGCAAGATGATATTCCGGTTGTCTTCCTGTTCAAGATATTCGCCGACTTCGTACAAACGGGTATCCAATTCCATGGCCATCTGTTTGATCAGCTTTTCAGGCTCCTCCGCTAATTTTGTAAAATGGCTCTGTTGAAGCAGCGTATATTTGTTTTTTCGCCAATGTTCCCCGTCGATCAGGTCGGCGTCGAGTGCCCGGTATTTAGTGATATCAGGCAGCGTCAGCTGGCCATTCAGGCGATCAGGAATCTGTTGATAGAGGAACCACTCATAACGATCGATCAGGATATTCCCTTCACCATCCAGCAGGAATTCACGTGATTTTTTGGAAAGGAGTCTGGTGTCGGCAGTTTGCAACTGAGCGTCCTGGCCGTTGAGTTCGTTTTGTGTTTTCGCCAAGGCGGCCGCTAAGTGCTGGGTGCCGTCGCAGCCTTCGAAGCGCAGACATAGGAACAACTCTCGCAGCAAACCTTTCCGCAGACTTTCTTTCTCGTCGCAGTACTGCCACATGGCTTCATCGACCGATCGTCGCTGCTCGTTCAGGAAGAGACATACAGATTCCAGATCCCTTTTGGTCAGCAGGCTCAGTGCTTGCTGTCTTACTGTTGCAAACGGTAGTTGCAGATCAATGCTGTCATCAATGAACAGGTGCAGTACTTCAGCTGCCTTGCTGACATTTTTAGCTGCTTTTTGCCAATCCTTAAACACCGCTTCCTGCGCATAATCCTTTGCCTTCTGTTTGGTCTGTCTGACATGATGCACAAAGCCATCGGCAATACGTTCCAGCGCTTGCTGCCATCGCGTTTGAAGATAGCACAATAAATACAGCCATTGGCTGCCTACGGTTTGACGTTTCAGTTTGGCACCGTAGTAGTCGACTTTCTCTGCCAGGTGTTGCAGATTTTTCTGCGACAGTGATAGCGTGCTCAACAGCAGATCCACTTCCGGCATCCAATGCTGGATATGGCGATAGACAATCAGTTCTTTCTCCAACTCGGTTCCGGTGAAGTTACGAGCCGATTGTCGCAACTGTCGGAACGGCAGTGGACCTGTGCCGTTCACGAGCTCCGCCAGTGCTTGCTTAAGACCGCGTGACATTGCACGCTCAAGGTGCGCGGCCATGTGTTCCTGTTCGTCTCCCACCACCTGACTGATGATCTTTTGCAGCGTGCTGTAGGCAGGGATTGCGATCTTCTGCCCCGAACAATATTCAATGGCCGCATCGAAGAGGTGCCTAGGCGCTGTCCAGGCTCTGGCTTGCTGGGATAAGTAATCTCTCAACGCCGCTCCATGGTCTTTGACATTCCAGCGCTGGTAGTTGCAGAGCTGGAAAACACGTTGGTAAATCCGTTCTTTCTCTTTTGGCGTGAGATTAAAGGGTCTACAGCCTGGGCCTGGTAGAACGGTTTGATAAACGTATTTGAGGTCCTGCTTGATCTGATGAAAGCCGGGATTCAGCACCACCGGCTTGGCTTTGAAATAGCCCAGCAGTACCACCAGCATGTAACGCTGGCCCCGATGACGGAGGCTTTTAGCGATCGCCAGTTCCTTATCGTTCAGCGAGAAAAAGAAGCGTTGGTCGGCGGAGGTGAAAGCGGGGGGTCCATATAACTCATCTTGTTCTGCCTCGGACAAGATTTGGACACGTTCTTCGAATGCCATGGATTTAGCCCAAAAAGACTAAATCTTACTCAAACAGAGCCCAAATAGGGATCTCGAAAAAAGTAATACCCCTCTGGAGGCCACAGACGGCGGGGCCTCCAGAGCACTTTGTCGTTTTTGGACGGAAAATCCCTAGAACCCCATCAACCAAAGTTAAAGGCTAAGGTCATTTTCGGGGGGATGGGCGCAAAACCCCTTGTTAGGTGGAGAAAATATGACCCAAACGAAAAAAAATTATTATGGACAAATCAGAACATTGTAAAGAAGTTTACGCATATTACGGTTTAGCGATGTATCGTGCTCAATGTGTGGAGCAATCGATTATTCAGTTGCTCATCTTTTGTGATTTATACGAAAGAGAGGCAAAGTCTAAGCACACCCAAGAGGAGTGGGAGGCTAAGTTTGATAGCTTTGATCAGGAAGTTAGTGATAAGACGATGGGTAGACTAATAGGACATCTAAAATCTTTAAACGTACTTCAAGCGACTACAGAATCGTTGCTAGCTAAGGCACTCAAGGAACGTAACTTCTTGGCTCATAGTTATTTCCAAGCTAAAGCTATGGATTTTATGAACGCGTCTGGGCGTAATAAGATGATTACAGGGTTGGAAAAATCAATAGAGTTGTTCAATGAGGTTGAGGACATCCTAAACCCAATCACAATGACTGTCGCAGCAAAGTATGGGTTAACCGAGGAAGTTATTGCAAATATTCAAAAACAGGCTCTGGAAGATGCGAAAACCGACCTTTAACAAACGACTATGGCGTCAATAACTAATTTTTAGCTATGTTCTAATCCTACATGATGCATCTCTTAGCATATCACAACCATCTTGCGAACACATGCAATAATAGCAAGCGTTTAAGGTTTCAAGATGCTTTTTCTAATCTGACAAAAACGTTTTAATACACAGCTCTAAAACATTTTTGTCCAGATACGTGTTCCAGCGGATGGTCAGACAACCAGTATGATACTTTTATAGTCAATTGTTGTGAGATTGAAACATGGTAGTACCAATTGGTATGAATCTTTATTTATGTCAGCGTGACATTTAGAACGGTACTGACAGGCTTACTTGAACATTTAGTATGAAACTTTATTTCTCTCCCAAATCTACGGGGACTTCAAACCATAAATATACACGGTATCCACCACCTAAACTACACCACAAGCCGCTGTTACGACACCAATAACCTTAACTACCTCACTCGCTTTAACTCGAATGAAGCGAGCTTCGCTCGCAAAGAATCAAGCTCCCTTTCGCGTCTTCGACGCTAACGAATAAGGGCTTCGCCCTAAATATTTCTACTCCTTGGTGGCTTCGCCACTGCTAAGACCCCCTGGAAAAAAGTTTGGCGTAGCCAAACATAGATATGGATAGATAAAGATAGAAATAAATCGATATGAATAGTATTTACCAATCTAAGAAGCGGCGAAGCCGCTGGTTCTCCCAGGGGGGAGAATGCTCAAGAGGCGGCGAAGCCGACCTTATAGTTACAGCACGTGCGGATGGAGCGAAGCGGTGGGGGAGAGGCACCAATGAGTACCTTAAAGTGTGGTGGATACCGTGTATAGTTGACTAATTTTTGTTCGATAGTGGTTCAAATGAGGTCCGATTTAGACCTCAATATTTGAAAACGAAGTATTAAGTCAAAGCTGATAATGGCCAAGCAAATGTACTCAAGGAGTTGTCTGACTCTTTGATTTTCTCCACAAGGTCATCCGCTCCGACTTCAATACCACATTCATACAGTCCATAAACCTCTTTTACAAAGAAAGGTTCGTCCGAACTAGTATCCTTTACCATTTTTCGATTAAGGCATTCATTAATAAATGTTCTAGAGACATGTAAGTTCTCAGGATGTTGCCTGTTCCAGGTATCGATCGTATGCATTCTGGAATCTTTGATATGAGCGAGGTGCTGACTAATTTTTCCTCCAATTATCGACACTATGACAGTAATCGAAAACAATATTACTTTTAGACTAAGACGGATCGCAGATTTCATGCAGTATTCCTATTATAGAGGGGGATTTATTCTGATTTGGTGCTTAACGAGGTTGTTTGTGAAAGCTCTATCAAGTTGTAGTTAGGTCATGACATAAAAGGAACACCAGCCTTTTCTAGGTCTTGCCATGTAAGGGGGGCGTTCTTCACTGTACGGGGTGTTTCAAAGTGAACATTTTCGGCTTCTGAAATAAACATTCCTCTATCAGGATTTAAAAGATCCATGATTAAAGTGCCATCGGGATGGACAATAAACTCCAATTGATATCCCTCCGGTACATTTGGCCATTTATAATCCTCAGGAATGATGCCTTTAAGCCTTTGCGAGACAATGGAGACTGTCAAAACTTCATCTTTATCAATTTTTATCATATCAATCATACTCTTCGTTAATATTTGTACCAAAGCTCATATGGAAACTAAGTTGATCAAATTATCAACTAGCTCAGCATGAGGTTTTCCTAACATACGTATAAAAATATATGGTAACATTAGTATTGTTTTTTATACGCGAATGACATCTATTATTCAATGTTTAGTCTAGACTGCCTAAGAATGGTTGAGGAAAAGCTAATGTTTAGAACAAAGTATTTACTGATAGCACTATCTTGTACTGCTTTGATTTGCCTGATTTTCTTTAATAGCGGAGCATACAAAGACAATTTCGAGGTGGTGGCCAAGGTATGTGGTCTACTATCACTAGCTAGCTGGCTAGAACGTACAAAGCAGATATAACAGATAGTCGTCATGTGGCCAAAACCTATACATCCATATCTACTTAAAAAGCATGCGTACAGGTGTGCTCTAGATCCATATCGACACACGTTGATGACACTCCAGAACTATGACGACCTGATAAACCTAGATCTGCAGGTGCTTGATACTCTATATCAACTAGAACATTTGATAGTCAGTCATTTAGAAAAAATGACAAACCATCATATTAACTCAATTACTAGTGGTAAGTACCTTTTCGGCTTGAAACTAATAGAGGCGGCTATACACAGACTTCCAGTACCGACATTCGAAAATATTGAACTGACATCGCGATCAGATAACGGCGTAAGACAAATCCTCGCGATAAAAGTGTTGTAACTGAGAATATTTGAACTAGGAGACTCAAGATTGGAAAGCGCAGTAACTAAAACAAGATGTACTGCTAAGCGCAATACATCAACGAACATCGAAAGGGCATGCTCTGCTAGTTTAGAAGAATTACTTTCAACCTATAAATTAATTGAAAGTATGGGAAGGTATGATCCTCTCTGGATCTCTTTCGAAAGAAACAGAATTGAACAAATTTGCAAAGTTAAAGAATGGACTAGGGTTGGTTTAAAAGAGCTCAATTGTATTTTGTCTTTGAAAGATATGATTAAGCTCGCCAAGAAAGAACCTAACCTAACACCACTACTTGACAGGTTATCAGGGTGTTATCGCGTTAGAAGTACCAATACTTACATGGTAAGTACCTCAAGCGAACTCGATTTGTTGAAGATTGAATTTACAGCAGCAGCACGATTTACTGTCGCAAGTTGGATGTACATTGCATTTTCTACCCATTTTGAGGACGGAGTTGAGCTAGGTTGGTCAACCATTGATGCAATATTCGAATCTCAATCACTCCCTTCAACACATCCAGACACATGGACAATGGACAATTTCTTATACATCTAGGAGGTAATAATATGATGCATTACAAAGACTCTGTATTTTCACCAGAATGGGGGCAGTTCACCAGAAGAATAGTTATATTGGCATTTTCTCTAACAATTGTAGGTTTAGCTGCATGGCGATTCTCTCAATTAGAGTCTTTTAATCTGCTTTATATAGTAATTCTTCTTCTTGGTATCCTTATCCAGGGGCTATACCCAATTTATGCTGAACGCAAAGAATTGAGACGCAAGCTTTACAGAAGACACTTGAGTACACTTAATATTGATATTCTCGAGAAGTATTTAAATCAAGCTGAAAGCGATATAGAACGAGATTTGATAGAAGACACCATTTCCACAATACGTTATTGATTGGTGATTGAATGGATATCAAATTCGACACTACTGAAATCTATCACGAGAATCGACACCAAAACCTTATGCGTATAGTCAACCAAGACTACAACCGTAAGATTCAGAACTTATGTAGACATTTAGATATGCCTCACTTGGCCAGTTATCTCAGCCACAGATCCAAGCCTCAGAAGAACATCAGTCACAGACTAGCTAGAAACATAGAAACAAAGCTCGGTATGCCTATTGGACAACTTGATGAGGCCATTTCTACCATAAATGTAGACCCAACAATTGATGATAACCTCCCAATTGACAAGCTTGCCAGATCTAGGAATTTAGAGATCCTATTGACCCTTATAGGGAATGGCAATATTAGCAAATTGAACTCAGAGCTAGGTTGTCATTTGAACAATCATTTAGGGCCCAATAAATCCCGTATGCTAGGAAAAAAGTTAGCAACCAGAATTGAAACTAAACTAGGGCTACGCCCTGGCACCATGAGCGTGAAATGTACTTTCAATGATTTTCTACCATATTTAAACAGGGACCAATTGACTAGGCATATCGAGTCTAAACAAGAAGAGTATGATGAACGAATGTCAAAACGTAGAATAATAATTGAACAAAGGAATGATATCGTGAGCCAGATGTTGAAGAAGATAGCCAGCTTTCTGGAAGGCAGTGGTACACATGAAATATTAGAGGATTCTGATATTAGAAAGGTGTATATCCCTGTGCCAAACCACAAAAATGAACTCCCAATATTAGTTAGCTGCGAAACTAAGCCATCAAACAGATTCTTAATTTTATGCTCTAAAGGTATGACAGAGCGACACGATAAACTCACAAACATGATTTTAAGCGATAGGGATAAGTTTGAAACAGATGTCGGTGAAATGGACCATTATCCAAAAATCGCTGTAATAAACGCCTATGACCGAGAGTTGGCGATGCCATCGTTGAATAACCCAGAAATTACATTAATTATTAAAAAGGCTTTGTATCAGCTCAGTAACTTGACAGACGACTATTTGCTAGCAAAGTTTAAGTTAAAAACAGTATATAACGAACTAGTAACCGCACAACTCCAATACGTAAAGTCATTCAGTTCTGTGCAAATCATTAAAACAAAGGAGCTGTTACATCGAGGTTTTTCAATACCCAATATTAAGTTGCGTGGAACAAGGGAACTTAGCCACTCTTTACTAGTACCAGTTAGCAATAGCAAAGATACCTTAAGAGAAGTACGGGAGTTTGCAAAAGGAAGTGGTACTGACTTCGTATTGCCCATCTGTATAAATAATGGCAATGTGGTGTCAGACCAATTTGTGCCTACCAAGACCTGGCTGGCCAGCCACATATAGATACAAGCTTGATCATAACCATATAAAAACAAAAGATAATTGATACATACTTGGTAACATCTTAGTATGTGTCAATATGGTTTTTTTTTACGCAAAGTAGGAAGTATGTTGTTCTTTCTTGAAAAATTGGGGATCAAGGCAGCGATGCACTGTCGGCTCGTGAATGGTAATCAAGAGCATTTATTATGGGGGCTGGATTGGAACTCGAAAAGAGCACTACTTGAGTCAAAAAATCGCTGGTTTTGGCTACCTTTACAAAATGTAGAAATATCGAATGTTACAAACATAGTCGATAAACTTTCGGAGTTTTACGCTTCACATGATGAAAAGATATTAGGTGTAAATTGGCTTGAAGGCACACTATTGATATCTAAAGATACTCACTTGGATTGGGTTACCGAAGAAGATCTCGAGCTTCCTTAAATCATAACCTAACTGTTTAAAGAAGGATTAATTTATGGCCACTGTTGCAGCATTACCTTTCCCTCAACTACCTGAGTTTTTTTCATTTTTCGCAACAAACCCCTACGGAATAGTAATTAGTTTACTATTAGGATTGATCATTAGTGGCGTTGTGTTGAGAGGACTAGTTGATCTGTTTAGAGGTCAACAAAAGTAATAGCTCAATTTTGTTTAGTTTTTAGATAATACAATTTAAGACTTATAACCTGATGAGAAGCGGCATGTTAGAAAGAACAATGGAAAGAGAGCTCATCTTTCATGGTACACGAGCTAAGGAGTTTGATAAATTTGAGTTAGGCATGCTAGGTACAGGCGAAGGCTGTAATGATGCTAATGGATTTTACTTCGTTTCTAATCTGAAAGGAGCATGCTATCACGCTGACTATAAAGCGAGGCAGGTAGGTAAACCTACCGTATATGTGTGCGCAATAAAGGAACAAGCTAAAGTAGTAACTATTGGTAAATCCATTTCTATGCACCCCAAATATCTACAGCAACATTGGGATAAATTACCAGTGTGGATATCAACTAAGAGGGGTAAAGAATGGTACTCAGAACTTGCAAAACCACCTGAAAATCGAATACACAATGACCTAATTGATTTGAATGAACGGAAACGTTGTCATATTTTGCGTGAAAACGGTATCGATATCTTAAAGGATTTTGAGAGTGGCCAATTTGTAGACGGTGGGTATCATGGCCGTTCTCATTTAGTGTTAAATCCAGACTCTATTGATATAATTGAGACTTTAAATGTAGAAGAAATATATGATGAAATATCTGGGAGACCCAAATTTTACCACCTCCGTAAAGAGCCTTGTATATTTGGTAAATCAAATATTTTAAGCCGACTTTGCGAGTATGACTGAGTATATTTTGACCCGTTTAAATCTTTCAGATATTAAGTTTAACATAGACATTGTTCTAGCATACCCAGGTTAAATATCAAATTGAAAGGGCTGGTGGGTGTTTTATAACCAGCCTTTTTAATGAACAATAAATATTTAAAACTAGATATAACTAGTCATGAAATACAATTATTGTATTTCATGCATTGAATATTCCAAAACAATCCCCACCTTAATACTAATACTAACAATAAAACGGATATAATATGTTCGACTCACTTAAAAGCACCTTTCCCTGGTCTATTATAGCTATCGTTGCTGTATCTGGCTCTGGAGTCGTCGGTGCAAAACTATACAAAGAATATCTCAAAACTACCGGGCCAGCAGTTGTTCAAGGCATTTCCGACAACGAAGCGTACAAAGACTTTGTTGACTGCCTGACGGTGGTAGATTTAGAGCGTTCTAGCTTAATGGAAAAATGCGACAGTTTCTATTTAGAATACCTACCAGCTAAAACAGATCCGAGTTACAAGAAGAAGATCATAGAAGTTCAACAGCTAAAGCCAGAGTGGATTGAACAAACCTACCAGAAATTAACTTGGTTACGATCTGACTATGGACTTCCTGATTATCCACCACTGGAAGACTTATCCAATGGTCAATTGACTTCAGTAAGCAACTGATTTCAAACCTAACAGCACAAGGCAACTTTAAATGTTGCCTTTTTTTTATCTATATTCAAGTAATATTCCCTTACGCAGTCTAGCAGACTATGTAGAACCATGGGTTATTATGTGGGTTTTACTTTAGTACCTCGCTTTGTTTTCGTTAAGCTAATCTTCGAATAATTCATATAAACTCAACAAACAAATAGCACTGTATAAATAGACATGATTATAAAGTGTAGTATAATTTGAGTTATATTACACTTTTTGGCCGTTAAGGTTAGCGTTACAGGTGACAGCGTAACACTTTATTTTTGGAGGTGAACGTGGAGATTACTAAGCAAAATTTACCAATTCCTGCATCCGGATTAGAAAAGATTAAGGCATTAGAACTAGGCAATAACAAAGAAAAAGAAAATCTTTCACGATTTAAAATCCCTTTGCCTGAACTTGACGGTGCAATTGACCCTGATCACCCAAACCTAAAGACAATTCTAGATAACATGGCCATATTCGAGGCTACACGTGGTGGTTTTTCGAAGGCAACACAAAAAAACATGTTTTCCGCTGTTCGCTCTTGGATAAGATTTACTGAGTATATTGAATTAGCCTACGCATTTCCTATACATCCAAGAATGTTTTACTACTGGATACTACACCTTAAAAATGAACAGAAAGTGTCTTATGCGACACTAATGAGCCGAAAGAACCTCATAGCCATATTTTTGAATCAACTAGGATTCGCCAACGTTACTGAAGACAAGCTTATAAAAGACTTTTTCAGGGGTGTAAAAAAGGATATGGCAGAATCTGATTTATCAAAGGTAGAGCAAAAAGTTGCTTCACCATTCAGAGCAAGCGATTTGAACAGGCAGATCGAAATAGTTGGGACACTTGAACAAGCTGGGCCAAAGCTTTTCAAAGACCTAGCATACATGACCATTGCATACTCTACTGCTCTTCGTGAAGAAGAGATCTTTACTTTAAAACGTAAAAACGTCATCATTTCTAGTGACACTGTCACTATAGTGAGGACAAAATCTAAGACATCTGCAGCGCCACCCAAAAAGTCTATCATTGGCAGGTATGCAGGGATCGTAAAGAAATATATTGAACTTGTAGAAAATGGAGTAGAGCTTTACAACCATGTAACCCCTTCAAGACCAGTCGAAGATCAGGAATATTATATTTTTGGTTGGATTCTGAAGAATGGACAGCTTAAGGACCCATTAAAACCTATGAATGGTGTATCCGTACTTAGATTGTTCCGAAAAGCATATGAACGACAAAGTGTATTTAATGGTCGTTGTTGGTCAGGGCATTCGGCACGTTGTGGAGCGGTAGTTGATGGGCATGTCGTTCATAAGATGAATGCAGTCGACCTTATGTCTATTGGTGATTGGACAAATATGGGTACTGTTAAAAGATATCTGAGAGCTACTGGTCACCTAGAAGCTTCTAATATCGAACTACAAAAACACTAAATCAAAGCTACCTGACGCAGAATTCGTTCTTGGTCCAAATCTGGAAACGCAGTAGCGAAGTAGTGTTTTGTAGCCACTTCTAATTGGGCCATAAACTTTATCTTTTGGGCGATGTTTCCTGTAAGGCTTATTGTTTTACCGGAGATGATTGTGCTTACATAAATCGAGCTCTCTTTAAATCCTATAGACAATGGCCCAGTTTGTTGTTGGTGAAACTTTAACTTGAAATCAAGGCATTTAAGGTTTTGAAGAAATAGGGAATAAGCTTGAATAAGTTCAGTGTGAGAAAAGGCAACTGAGATTTTGTTGTTCCAATCACTTGAGCGACCGTTATGTTCTGGGCAAATGTCTACAACAATTGAAATTAGGTTGTTAGCTATGTTTCCTAATCGAATCACCGCTGCACAATTTAATGACTTGTTATAGAGATTAATTTGACTATTTGGGTGGAAGTAAGCGTTTGATTTTGTGGCAGAAGGTTGCACTGATTGTGACTTGCCGCCAACTTCAGATAGACGAACGTCCTGCTTTTGTTGATTAAAGGCGTTCAAACAGACATCATTGCTTTGCAAAGTTGTACTTTGTGGGCTTAGGTGTTTATCGTGTACATTAACAATTCGATCTGAGGTTTTTTCTGATACTACATCCTGATGATTCAGATCATCTGTTATGTCAGAAAACTCGTTGTCTGGTTGAAATTCCCATGAATTTACACTCATATCGCCCCCAAAGTAGTACGTTAGTTGTCAAAAAAATGGCAAATACCCTTGTTTATGTATATCTTATATTGATACATAAGCAAGATTTATAAAGACTGGATTGGTTCCTGGTGAAGCAAAGAGGAGTTACCTTTGCCATCAATAGAACCGATGGGCACAAGCTTAAAACAAAAAATATATGAACCCAATCTCTCTAAAGACATTACCAAATTTTACAAGCTATGTGCTTTCTATTTCAGAGTACTTGCTCTTAAATGTTCTTGAAAATGACAAGAAAATCATAAAGAAAATTCAAAGCGGTGATGAGCTACCTCTACCTGAAATTAAAAACTCTTTAGATCAACGATTTGAAGATCTAAAGTTAGAAATATTTGACTATGAAATCCTTAAGTCAATCGCTATGAATTATCCTCATGACCACTACGCTGAAAAAATCGTGTCTTGTAACTATGACTATCATATGACAATGACCTGGTTCAAGAAGGCTATTCTTCAGTCATCTGTTAGACCACTTGCCTTTGCACAGCTTGAGTTAGGCTAAAAAATGGATTTAGAAAAACTCAAAGTGTCAGTTGAAAAGTTCTCAAGTCAGAACTTTCAAAAACAACAAGATATTCTCCAACTACAAAATAGAATGATCGGCACCATTCTACAAATCAGACTAAGTGCAATACCACCAGCTCGAAGAAGTGAATTCGATAATACCAGTTTTACAAATTTGCCAAGTTTGCTAACAAAATGGCAAGTTAATCCAAATGCTGTACAAGATATCAATTTCTTTCTGAATGAATTTGAGACAAAGTTTGGCAGGAGATTTGACCATATTAGCTTGAAGAGTGTTGAGAAAGCTAATGTACTTGAACCTAGTCAACAAACAATAAATCAGAGGCTAGAATCTTGTATAACTGGACCAGTAAATGAAAAGGACGCCATTGGTATCAAACAACAGCGTCCTGATAATGACTTCGACTTTTCTCGCTAGTAGAGCCCTTCCATAAATGCCTCATCATCAAGACATGCTCTTTCAATTTCCAAGAACTCTTCCATTTTACGTAAGTAATAGGACTGCTCTTCGAAAGTGATTTCATCAAACAAAAATTGATATCCGCTCATAGGTGTAGATGAAACTATCTTAGAGAGAAAGTGCTTTGACTGTTTAGTAAAGCCAGGAGAAACAATAAGCGCCGAAACATTGTTGGCTCTAATTGTTAGAAGTTGAGTTTGGCTAATAATTTCATGTTCTGCGTCTAGCCAACCTCGAGCTACCTTTAACTTTTTCTCTAAAAGCCTAGCGCTAGGGTCTGAAACATAGCTTTCTTTTGAATTAAGCCTAACGTCACGATGATTAATACCTAACCGTGAAACTAATTCAAGATTAGCCTCACGATTGATTAAATATGCCGCACCACCTTCATTCTGTTTTGTAGCGAATATGTCGGAGAACAGTTCGCTGTAATGATTCTTATCCATTAATACTTTCTTATTTTTGAGAATAGACGCAAATAATCATGTGACTTGTATCTAAACATTAACTGCCGTTATGTCTAATTTTCACCCATGAAGAGTGAAACTTAAATAAATTTTCATCATTTGTTGCATATGTGTGAGCTATATCCCTATTTGTAGGTCGCATTACGCAAATATTTCTACAATTTGTTGAGTAATTAGTCTATTGAACCGATATCACTTCTGAGACTAGCAAATTTAAACTAACATTTGACTCAATAATAAGCCTATGCTAGCAGCTTTCGCTATTGTATTTTAGACAAAAATGGCATAGATTTATGCTATTATTTGCTATTAGACATCTTATTGTGTTCGAACTAATTAAAGAAAAAATATTGGGTTTGGCTTCCATACTCATCACTTCTTTCGCTGCTACATATTATTTGTCCGCGAGTTATACATTCGGTGTTTTCACGAGTGCCTTATTTGGCATCGCATATTTGTACTTTATGCAACGGCAACAACAACAATCGGTTAGAAGAAAGGAAGCACAAGCGAAGATACGTGGGTTTGGTTATACAAACTCAATTTCCTCTCAGATAGAAAGACCCTCTAATGCCAGTAGATCTCACAGTTCTCCGACTCTGAATGAACAAAACCCATTTAACTTCTCTGAAGAAGAAGTTCAGGCTTTCAAATTATTAGGGCTACCTATTACGTCCCTCAATATTTCTGAAATCAAGAAAGCCTTCCATCAAAAAGTTAGGTATTACCACCCAGACATTAACCAAAACATCAGTACGGATGAATCAATCATCACTGTTTCAAATCTGAATACAGCTAAAACACTTTGCATCAATGCAACGAAGAGGAAACAAAATGAACGTCTTTAAGCTTTCTAGCATAGCATTCGCTTCTACTCTACTTCTTGGGTGCGCAACTAATGAAGTCAAAGATTTAAGGCACTTAGAAAAGAGCCCTGAAGAAAGGGCTTTTGGCGATCTTGAGCCATATGCAGTTGAAATGCTTGACGAGCTCCGATTGTTAGCAAAAACGAGAAGTGCACATGCACAAGCACTTAAAGGCCCTGAGCAGAGAAGGCAGGAGCGCATGCTCTCTACAATGGTGTTACCTGGTTTTGAAAAGGTTGTTGACTGGAATTGTGATTGTGAAGTCGAAACTGCCGTAAAAGGTATTGCTGAGACAGTAGGTTATGGTTCTGATCGAGTATTTACTTATGGCCAAAAACCACCTGGTGGCGTGTTTGTAAGTATTAAACTGAAGGATCAACCAATAAACGACGCAATAAAGATTATTGACTCTGAAAAGGGTGCCCAGGTAGACATCATGGTCGATAACCGACTTAAGACGATTGTCGTTAAATACTTGGAGACAAAAGCGTGAGAACCAATACTGCTATTTGTTTAATTGCTAGTCTATTTTTCAGTGTTACCACTTTGGCAGATGAATCTAAGCGCACCTATTACAGCTTAAGTGAACTAAAAGATGTAAAGGTTAGACAACAACTAGTAAGCGATGGTGAAGAGGCACTCAGAATTGAGTCGATCCGCGAAAGAGCTGAAGAAGTTGGCAGTGCGAATGGTTATATAGCTACGATGGAGCGCTTAACAGATGTAGTGGATAGCAAGTCTCACCTCTTTGACCGCTTGCTACCTTTCGAGCATCTCATTAACGCTTCTGCAAATCTAAGTTCAGGTGAAGCCAAGTACCTTCGTCCAGGTATGGTAGACAAAGTAGAAGCTCATGCCGCGATAACGCGAGACACAAAAGCTACGATTATCAGGACCGATAATCTTGTCTATCGATTGAGAGAACAACCTAAGCCTGTGTTGAGGAAACCGCATTGGTCTGACTATCTCTACGACAAAAATTCACTTACGCCGACCACATTAATTGACGAACTTTTACCTAGAAATTCAGAAGAATTGGAGATCTTCAACTCAGCTCTTGATGAGGGATGGGCCATGGGCTCAGAACAAGCAATTGCTGAGATGAGAACTCGTGTAATTAATGCTTTTATTGACGCAACAGCCATGATCCGTTACGTGAATTTAGTTGAGTCCGGATATATAGAAAAGCCAGATATGATTATTGAAAATGTAGGAATTACGGTACAAGGAGACCAATTAGGTTTAGGCACTCAGTTCATATCTTTGAGTGGTGAGGCAGTTTGGCAGACAAACTCTGATCTCTATTCTTCACCAGTAATAAAAGACCCTAGGGGCTCTGTACGTAGGGATGCTGTTTCTAAAGTAGAAACTGAAGGCCTTACTCACGACCAAATTAAATCCATTCTCGTTGAAGAGTGACACCTACCATGAATGATATTCCATTAATACCTGTTTCAAGCGAAATGACACAAGTAGATATCGAAACTGTCATATGGAAAGCAATTGAGTACGGTGCTTCAGACATTTTAATAGACTGTAACTATCGAATCAGAATCGATGTAAACGGGCAAATCAGGGAAATCACTGATAAACAAATGCAACCTAACGCATGCCGTAATATTCTTGAATATATGCTCGGCACCAAAAAATCGCTGATTAACAATGTTAATGCAGCTACTCCTACGTTTTTTGCATTCGTTACCAAAAACCCCAATGATCAATCTCAGATTAGGAGTTTCCGCATTGCAGCTATTACCTCAAGGTCACTTGAATATGGAAAGACCTATAAGATGGTTGGTAGGTTGAACCCTAAAACACCAAAGGACGCAGAATCTTTGGGTATAGAGCCGGAGCTAGTCAATCTTGTAAAGCATAACCGTAAAGGTATTCTTATGTTTGTGGGAGGGGTAGGCACAGGCAAAACAACTACTATGGCCGGAATTGTAACTTCAGTGCTAAAAACTCCCAGCCTTGGTAAGCATATCTTAGTTTTTGAGGACCCACCTGAAATTAATTATGAGGGAGTAAAGATTGCTCCTGGTAACAGTATTTCAGTTCATGAAGTAGGTTCAGTTGAAACAGACTCCGATGTTCAAAGTTTTAATCAAGGCCTTGAAGCTGCTCTTCGTCTTCGTCCAGATATCATCGTTCAGGGCGAAATACGAAGTAAAGAATCAATCGAAAACGCATTTAACGCTTCTAACACTGGCAACTTCTTGATGGCTACAATACATGCAAACTCTTGCGAGACAGCGATGAGCCGCATCTACAATATGATAGATGGAGAAAATAAGCTGGCTGTATTAGCTGGTTTTATTAGTCAACTCTCTGGCATTGTCGCTCAGATACTAGTTAGAACTCTCGACGGTGAAAGGATTGCTGTTAGAGAAACCCTATATCTAACTGAAGAAATCAGAGAAGAAATGCTGAAGTGTAAATCTGACACAGAGATATCTGTAGTAGTAAGAAGGCACCTAAAGGAACAAGAGCTTACCTTTTCTCAACAAATCGCAAACCTATATCACAACAGTGAAATTGGGCCAGAATATCTCCTTATGGAATCAGAATAATGGAATATAAACCGAAGCTGGATAGAAAAGCGGTACAAAATGCGATGAAAAGACCACTTTTCCTACTTATGGACGGGTCTACAATCGTCCCGGTTTTGACATTGCCAATAATGTTCAGCTGGAACTACCTTAAAGCCATGTGTGTTTTCTATGTATTAATGTCTTTAATCTCTCTTACCAAAAGGACACCATTAGAGTTTTTTATACACCTCCTGTCAAAATACAACCAAGGCAACAACTTGCCATATCGAAAAAACGAAATTTGGAAGCCAGATAACCGATAAGAAATTGTTCTTATTCGTAGGTTACCTTACAGCTTCGTTTATTGTTTGTTATCCGAAAATGACGTATATTTATCAAAATAATAGGGGTTACTATGATGAAATTAAGATTAATTTTACCTTTACTCGTGATGAGTAGCGCGCAAGCGGGGGTTGTATTTACTGAATACGAGTCAGATACAGCTTATGGTTTAAACGACATCCAATCTAAAGTCGGTTACCAAAATAAATTACCTGCTCACGAAATACTGAATGCTTTAGCACCAGCTGGTTGGCGGGTAAATATTGGACCAGGCATCTCTTCCCACCAATTAGCCTGGGTACCTTCACCTAATTGGCGCAGTGCTGTTGCTAAGATACAGGAACTAAATTCCGGTATTTATATTGTTCTAAATGAACAAGAACGAGTGTTGGCTGCATCCAAAAATCGTGAACACCTTACGTACCTTCAGACACGAACACCAAAACTCTGGACATTAGACCCTAAACTGTCACTTAAAGAGAACTTTGAGGTTTGGAATACAAAGTCCAATATCGACATTATTTGGGGCTCTAAATACGACTTCCCTGTTAAATCACGTTCGGTATTGATTGGTGACCTAACAGGAAGAGACGGAGTCTTAGATAGAGTGCTTAAGGAGACGTTAAAAACAAAAGAACCATTGTGGATTAGTTACAGCCCTGAAATTGGTGCTGCTCATATCCTAAAAGGCGGTTCTACTGAAAAAGGGACTTACCAGTAATGAACAACACATTGAAACTTAAAGCTCTCACACTAACCATTATCGCGCTTGTCAGTGGTTGTAGTACTCCTGGTAAAGATGCCAATAGAGTTGCGACAGCACAGGCAGACGCTGCCACTGAGACGATTCAAAAACACAGACTTAAACCCGGTATAGATCAGAGCGTCTACAGCGAAGACAATAATTACGTTATTCTTGGGGAACCTTTCAAGTTAAAAGAAAGGCAAGACCTTCCAGAGATTTTTCTTACCCCGAGTAAATTCATGTCATATCGCTCTAAACCCCTTAGCGACACGATTGACTATTTGAACAATAAGTATGCCTCGTATGGGGTTTACATTAGCTTTACTAGCGACGCTATCAAGTATCTTAACCAAGACTCTGGAAGTTCCAAAGCAAGCGGTGGTACAAGTGATTCTACTGGTGATGATTTAGACGTTTCGGCACTTTATACAGATACGAACAAAGGGTCACTATTAGATGGCGCAAAAGTGTCTATTTCCCTGAACTTTGAAAAGCACGTTGCTTTAAAGCAAGTGTTGGATGCTATCGCAGCAAAAACCAACCTATGGTGGAAATACCAATCTGATGGTCGTGTATCCTTTTACCGACAAGAAACTAGACACTTTCGGATCGACCAATATGCTGGTAGTACAACTTTAAAATCAAGTATCAATTCGTCTACTAGCGGTGGTCAGCAAGGCGAGGGGACAAGCTCTCAAACTTCGAGTTCTCACTCATATTCATTTGACCGTGACCTAGGGAAACCAATGGACCAACTCCTCAAGGGGATTAAATCCATTGCTTCTGAAGATGCAAAAGTAGAAGTGTTACCTGCACTAAGTATGGTTGCTGTAACTGACACACCTCGAAAGCTGCGAATTGTTGAGAACTTTATTGATGAGTCAAATTCTACTGCTGGAAAGATGATCAGGCTCGATATAGAGCTATGGGAACTGATCACTACAGACGAATCAAATTACGGCATTGAGCAATCTATTAAATACGCTAAGAATGACTTCGAACTTAAAATCGATGGAGTTCCAGTTGGTGATGCAGCTAAGTTAGGTGGTTTAGGGCTGAGTATCGGTGATGGTAGCTTCAAAGGCACTGAAATGGCATTGAAGGCTCTTCAGGGGACTAAATCTCTTTCGCTTAAAAAGTCAATTACGACAACTGTACCAAACAATGATGTTATTCCAGTCCAGTTCGTAAATGAAAAGAAATATGCGGATAAAATCGACCAAAGTGTATCTGGTGATGTTGTAACACAATCTGCAAGCACAGATACAACAACAAACGGTATTGTTTTCTTAGCTTCACCACGTGTTAACTCAGATGGAACAATTGCTGTCCGTATCGTAACTGATGTAAGTACCTTAAATGCAATTGACCCACTAGAAGTTGGTAATACACAACTTCAACTAACAGACAGAACTGTTACTGCCATGGTTAGCGCTAGAAATATCCGTTCAGGCGAAACAATGGTTATGACTGGGTTCGAGCAAGTGATTGACAATGGCCAAAACCAGTCAGTTCTAGGCGATTTGCTATGGATGTTTGGTGGCAATGACTCTAATGCTAAAACACGCTCAGTGATGCTAGTAATTATCACGCCTCATATCGAAAAAGTTTAACCCAATTAGGTCCTTTTATGCAGTCACTAGAAGAACTTGGATTTGATAGGCACTACATCGGTTTAGATTGGTACGAGGTTTCAGAATCCGATAAGACCATCCATATCAAAAATCTGGTTAACAAATACGACGCTACAAATGCAGTAATTGTTGAAGGGTCAACAATTGATGATGCACCAAAATCAACAATCGGTTTCGCTCAAAGCATAACGACAAAATACTACAGCGCGGCGGCAATCGTCGCTCGCGCTATTTGTGTCGATCACCCGAATGCTTTCTTCATACAAAAGCTACCATCCGGTAAATATTGGTATCTTTTGGTAATTGATAAGTGCCCAGCTGGTGGTGAGAATGATTTGGTATTTGAAACGGTGGAAGAAGTTATCCAACAGATCTTCGACCATTATCAAATGTACGATCTTCATCACGTAAAATTACGCTATGTAGTCCCTAATGAGATAACAGAAAATATCTCAGAACTATTTGAAGAGTCACGTTCAGAGTACCAACAGCACTCATATGACGTCATATGTGAAGCTGTACCTAATGAAAAGTTCGCTCAAATTCAAACAATTGAGCAGCTACTCAACACAAACCCTCTATCAAAGATAAAACCATCCCACATCGTATTTGTGGCTCTTGGAATTATATTTTTGATAGGTGTGCAGATATTTAAATCTAACTCCAAGCAAGAGTATGTAATTCCTGACATAGATTCAATGGTGAAGAAAGCATCAAGCAGTACTCTAGCTAAGCAAGCTGAAAACGATTTGAATCATAAAAAAATCGAGAGAATAGACAAGGCAAATGCAACTAAAGAGGAAGCAAAATGGCTTACTCAACGTTTAACCGCATCAGATCCTAAAAAGGTCATTTTGAACCTTAAAGCCTATATTAACTCTCTTCCTGTTGATGTTGGTGGATGGTTCCCAATGACTGTCGATCTCGTTACCAAAGGAATCATTACTAGAGACTCATCAACAGTAGACAAACCAGCAGACCAAGAGTTTTTTCATGAGACGACCGTTTTGTGGAAAAACGGAGGGACAACGGTTGCCAATTTTAGAGACAACATCGAATTCGATGGAACTATCACTTATTCACTCTCTGGAGAAGAGATTACTACGTCTCAAATAGTACCGCTTCCTAAACCAGACCATTATTTTGATGAAAGTGACGCTTTTATCTTCATAAAGGAAACTCACGGCCACTACCTAGACTTACTAACCTTCATTCAGCAACAAGCAGAGAAGACACATGGAAGACTGTACGGAGCGATTTCAGCAAACCGCAAAACAGAAAGGGAGATCCCTTTTAAAAACGAAACATATTCCACTGAAGTAAGAAACCCACAAATAGATTACACCGTTGTGAATGTACAACTTTCGTTAAGTGGGTTTGGTTGGGCATTTAACTATTTGGACCAACTAGCTAACGATATCGACAAATTTAAAAGCATGATTATACAGAGCATTTCGATAAATCTGGAAACAGAAGAGATCGTTCTTAAGATGCAGTACATACACGAAAGTAGCATTCTTAATCAACAAGACAAAGAGGTTTCATTACGTGAAAATTAATACTATTACCCTATGCATCGCGACCCAATTGTTGAGCTTTACAACTTTTGCAAATGATCAATCCGGGCAGACTTACCAAGACATCCAAAAACAACGAAGCCTCTCTATAGAGGAAAACAAATCACTCTCGCAAAATGAGTTGATACGAGCCCAAAAAGAGCATGCTAATAAGATGTTAATGCTTGACAATCAGTATCAGCAGCTTTTGATAGAAAATAACAAATTACTAAACGGTGGGTCTGAACCGAAAAAAGAGAAGGCATCGGATGAAGAGCGTTTAGCAAAATTCCAGGAGGAGACTAGGACAAAACGTAGAGCTCAACGAGAAGCTGAAGTTAATGCTCTGCTAAACGAAATGGAAAAACAAATCTTCGTTACAGATATTTATGAGATAGCTGGTCAGTTGAAAGGTGAGTTTTGGCATAAGGGGGCTATCCAAACTTTAAAAGAAGGGGAGAGCTTTGGGGACTGGTATGTAGATTCACTGTCATTTCAAGGCGCTGTAGTCATGCCTTTCGATTATTCAACTCACAAAATGGACAAATCAAGAGCACGACATATCACGGTTAAAACCTCTGACGAAGCAATTGACCGCTTTAAGAAAGCGCAAACATTCCGAGACCGTATTATCGAGCAGAAGATTGGGGAGCTTTCAGAATCAAGTATGTTTGGAGCCCCGGCGCCTACATTAATTAATGACTCTCCCTCTCAAGGTTTAATGTTCAAGTGAGAATTTCATGACTAGTACTAACTTAGCAGAGTATAGACCTGCAACCAGCATTGTAGAATCCAGCGCAAACGAATACGACATTTTGTCAGATTCAATTTCTGGTGATTTAATAAAGTACTTTGGTAGTCGTAGTAGCTCTAGTTCACACTTCTTTAACGACTTAACATACGACACTAGAGAACAACTTCCTTGGGCCTTAGGTGGTATCATTGACAAGCACAAAGTGTTACATCCAGCTTATGGTAAAAAATTCCTTATTTCGGATGGCCATATTCAAGGTGTGGAAGAAGGATACAACTACCTTACCGTATTAATGACAGAAGACTTTTCAAAGTCAATCACACAAGTTCGAGCGACTATCAGAGATGATTTGGGATATACCGATCATACTCATACAAAAGTCATTAATCTTAAGTGCTCAGAAGACCTAATCCTATTACTTGCTGATGTCATCTTCATGGGCTCTGAAGAAAACCAATCTAAAGATGATGAGGGCAGAAGTTTTAAAGCGATCACTGCGTCTGTTTTAGAATCACACCCTGCAACGTCAGACATTCACTTTGAAGTATCTAATATACCTGGCAACACGTTAGTACGTATACGTGTAGATGGCGATTTAATTGATTTCAAAGAATATACATACGATAGGCTTTACGAGACTGTTGATGTTGCTTACAACATCATCGGTGGGGATGAAGCATCCGGCTCTAGCATCCAAGGTAATAACCTAAGCTGGAAAGAACCTCAATCTGGTAAATTTATCTACACGTATAACGATACTCAAATTGAAATGCGTGTTGAATTTGCACCAAGAGAAACTGAGGGCGGTGGAGATCTAGTATGCAGGATTACCAGTAAAGGGGAGAAATCCTCTATAAGAAAGCTAGATAAAGCTGGATATCACCCAGTTCAAACGCTGTTGATTAAAAAACACTCCAGTAAAAAACAAGGAAATATACTGTTTGCTGGTGTTACAGGTTCTGGTAAGACCCAGTCCATGTATTCAGTTATCGATTACTTACAAGACCTGTACAAATCTACTCGGAAGTTTGTTACTGCCGAAAACCCTATCGAGATGAACTTAGAGGGCGTTTCACAAGTTAACTTAGAAGATAACTCTAGCGCTTCTGATAATGAAATGAACACATTAACCAAGCAGTTTGAACGAATTTCCGAAAGCTTCATGCGACTAGACCCAGATATCATGGGTACAGGAGAAATACGTTGCTACAATTCAGCAAAATTTGCAATTGAATCTGCCCGAACTGGCCATGTATGTTTCTCAACAATACATGCCGCATCTTCTTGTGATGTACCAGGTCGCTTGGACGGTTTCGGTGTAGCTAGATCAGTCTATCAATCATCAAACACCCTAACTGTCATCATTGCTCAGTCTTTAGTACGAACCGTGTGCCCGTCCTGTAGTCGAAGTTATGATGAGCTTCCGAATAACTCTCCATTAGTTTATTCATTAATACAAAGCTTATCTTCCCTAGAGTTACTTGAGTACCTGCCGAACATACGTTTCGCAAAGCAAGGTGGGTGTAAAGAGTGTAATTATTCTGTAGATGGCCGTGTTGGACGAACACCTGTAGCTGAAGTCTTGGCGCCAGATCAAACAATCAGAAACCTATGGGCTAAAAACGAAGATGATTTGGCTAAAGCTCATTGGCTAAACACTGGTGGTTTTACTAAGTTAGAGCACGCGATTTATAAAATGTGCAAAGGGATATTGGACCCTGAGATGATAGAACGTGAAATCGATCAACTTGCGGTCTCTCGATTGGTTCGTGAAGAGCTAAATGTTTCTCTCTACCACCCAGAGGTTTAATTAATGGAAAACGATATTAACCAAAAATTGCTCAAAATAAAGAGTCAATACCTTAGTGATGACTTCATTGATACCTTAAAGCTAAAGTCTACAAACTATCGTGTGGGCTCAAAGAGAAAGTCTCAACTTCTAGAGAAAATTGCATCACGTTTAGCAGATGGTGATTCCATCTTAAATGTATTGGACTCCCTCTATGAGGCCTATAAATCCCAACAACCAAAATCTCCAGAAACAAAATTTGTGAAATACCTGGCTGACCGGTATAGGTACAAACCAGTTATCTCTTATATGCTCGCTCCATTCTTTGATAAAACTACGATTGGTGTTGCCTACGCAATTGAGAAAAAAACAGCTGCCTATAAGGTAATACGTATTTGTGTCAGTCAGCTGCAGCGTAAACAACAGATGAGGGGGGCTGGTTTTTTAGGGATAGTCGGTCCTATCATAGGTGTTGGTTTAATCATGCTTATTTGTAGCCTTGCTCATTTATACATCTATGCAGTGTTGTTCAAAGGACTAAATATAAAACCAACTCCAATGATGAGTTTTGCAAGAGAGTTTACAAAAACTGTATACGAGATAAGCCCATTTGTTACTGCATTTCTTGTAATTTACGGAGTATGGGTAGTTTGGAGTTTACCCAATCAAATACATCGGAGATTAACTAAATTACCACCTTGGAATGTTGTTGACGCGATTAACTCTGCTATAACTCTGCAAACATTCAACGCCCTTTTGAAAGTGGGGATGCCTTCTTCAGAGGCACTAAAGCTGGTAGGTTCCCACTCAACGCCATATGTAAAACATTGGTGTCAAAAAATGCGTCTAAGCATGATTGGAGGAAAGAGTGAGGGGCAAGCTCTCGCTTGTGATTTCTTTAGTAGAGAACCAAGAATTGAGATTGAGTCATATGCTACAACCTCAGACTTTACAAATAAACTAGACGATATCACCGAAGAAGTATTTGCTAACACTGAAACGCTCGTGAAAAAGCTTACGACAGGGATCATGCTAGGCTGCATGATGGCTGTGTTAAGTGTAAACGCGATAGTAGGTCTCTCCATTTCTACAATTGGCCAAAACCTTAATTAACCTTGATAGTTCTATTAACAAGTTGTAACACTGATATTCCACTTGATTGATATATATCAATCATGTATAAAATCCAATAGCTTTTAACAAGGAAAAATAGCTATGTTATTCAAACCTAAACGTAATAATCCAAATAAACTTAACCGTATTCACGCAAAGCGACGTGGTGTATTTCTATCTACAGAACTCCAGCTTGTTTTGGCATTCTTGGGGGTAATGGTTGTTGGTTATGCAACTACCATGGGAGACTCCGGGGCTGAAAAACTTGTCGATGATGCAGAGAAAGCTTTACTACAAGCTTCAGACGAACTTAGACGAACAGTCGGTGGTTTCGGTTCTTACGCATCTGTTGACAATACAGATTGTTACGACAAGAACATCTGGCCATCCAGTTGGTTAAGTGCAACTCAAGATGAATTTACAACTCCATTCTCTGACAACGGTTTGACCTGTGGAAGCGTTGATACTGCTACTAACCGTGATGGCATTACGTCCACAGGTACAGGGAAGTTCTACACTTTCACATTCTCTAACGTAGAAACAGATCAGTGCAACCTCCTGGTTGGCCGTGTATTCCAAAATTTCGTTGAGATCCAGGTTGAAGGTACGCGAATTGATGGCAATGACACTCTTAAAACACAGTGTGCATCTGGCGATGAAGTAGCAATCACATTCATCAACCGTTAATCATTATTACTAAGAGTGGCCAATATGCTGCCTAGAACCTCAATCAAAAGACAAAGAGGCTTTTTCCTTCAACTTGGCATATTGGCCTCTACTGTCGCTTTAAGTATCATCATGTCCACTTACCTCATGATGAAAAGTGATCAATACGAATCTCAAGTAGACCAACTTCAAGGGCAGCGTATAGCAACGCTGCTTCATGCTATCAAGAATGCCTCAAGACAAAGTGGCGCATTAGCCCAATGGAATCAGCCGGGCCAACCCTTCCAAAACGGTGCTGAGCACATTGGAACAATGTGGTTGAAGCCAAACACCTGTGGTGGTACCCAAACATCTGAGTTCCTATTCTGTGACTTCGAAGATTCCCCTAGAATTGGGGATAACATGCAATACAAAACTGAAGTTACAAATGATGGAACCCAGGTCGAACTCAAATTAACTGTCTCAAATACTGCTGAAACTCGGGGATTTGACTTCTCTGGTGAAAACGGAGTCAAACGTTCATGTACTATAGCCCGGATTGCTGGTGGAGGTTTGGCAAACCTAAATTCAGGCACCTCTATCTCGCAAGTGGATTGCGACTTTGATACAGGTATCATTACTATGGATATCACTTGGGGCACAAGCTTCTCTGATGACCTGAGTATCCATGGTACAAACTCACCGTTAGCTACAATCGACTGGAATGGACAGGATGTCGATAATATGGACCGCCTTGAAGTATCTAGCATTGTGGACCGAGAAAACCCTGTATTTAGACTCGATTTGAATGGAACCAGCAACCTCAACAACATCAACGTCAATTCCATAGACGCGAACTCCGGAACTATTGACACGTTACGCTCCAATTCGGCAAACTTAACTAGTGTTCGCGGCACTGACCTTGATTACGATAACGCTGACATTGATCGTGCTGATATTAATAGAGCTGACATCAATAACGGCGATATAAATACAGCTAGTATAGGCTCAGCAACAATAGACCAAGCTACAGTACGGAATAGAATCAACCAAACCAATTCATCGCAAATGAATAATTTCGCAGGGGGCTTGGCAATCGGTACTGGTTCAAACATATCAACTCTCGAGAATGGCTCTCTTTATGTCCCTGGAGCCGTTGTTGATTTCAATGACCCCTCAATGTTTTTTGACCCAAATGGCGTTTCTCGAACAAGAGACATTCGTTTGACATCGAGAGGGGGTGTAGCTCTCTCAAACCTAACAAGTAAATATGTTCACCAAGGTTCCGCTACAATAAACGGAGTTGGTGCAATTAAAGGTGTAAATTGTGGTGATGGTGCAGGTTATGCGGCAAATAGAATTGTTGTAGACTGGCAAGATAGTAAGCGTTACCACTCAGCGAACGGTGTAGTCGTATCTGACTATTCATTAAACCGAATCGGTGTTACAAAAAATGCATCTGGCTCACAATTTCTTGTCCGCCTTTACTCGTATAATTTCAAAACTAAACTTTGGGAAACACCTAGAGAAAACCGAGCACTAGCAACTATCTATTGCTATTACCCTTAAATATCTTCCCTTCCAGGGCATACCAAACTATAATATATTATAGACTAAGCTTAAGGTATGCCCTATGAACCTACTTCTTGCTATCTTCTTTGGAATTCTTCGTACTCCGGCTCTACTTTTTTATGTAACTACAGGAGTCGTTCACTACGTAATGGGCAAGCTCGTAAGGACGGTCCTAATCCCTTTATCATACGTAACAGAGAAACTCCTTAAACCCAATCACTATCTAATCGGCCTTGGTGGCCTTCTAATACTATACAAAGGATATGAGTATCTACGTGCTATAGCAGTTTCAATTGCTGATACAGAAGTGTTTCTATATATGCCCGTTTGGTTACTAAGTTATCTTGAGTTTAGTGATGTACCATTTGATAGGCTAGGCTTGCCGGGTGCACAAAGACCACTTACAGAATCAATGTTAGATTTCGAGCAGGTATTGTTTGGTAAATTCGATGTAATTGATTTGTACTTGGTCTGGTGGTGGTTCTTTTTAGGGAGTCAACTAGGGCTTTACATCTACTATGCAGTAAACAGGCTTTTGAAGACAATGAACCTCGATTAAGACAATGAAAAAAGAGCCATTATCTGAATTAGTCTGAATGCAATCTGTGAGTTTCTTTATCTCGATGTGACTAGGTCTGACAGGTTGCCCTTAATCAGTTCTTTCCAATAGTTTGCTAGAGATTGATCAATCTTTATTGTCATTTCCACAGTGTTTCTGGTACCAATACGCCTCAAAAATGATCAAACCTTTGCTTTTTACAGTCTAAGAATCGCTTGAAAAGGCACATTTCCGATCAAAGTCTATTGTCCTCCGATAGTAATGACTTTCTTAATTTTTGCAGTAATAGTTTGCATAAATTGCAGAATTAACGACATAAAACCTATATGTGCTAATTCTATTACCAGTGCGTACAACATCTAGTGTTTCAATGGTTTTTTTGTCAACTTATCTTGCAAAACTATGCTGACTTATCCTGCAATTTTTCGCGTAGGCCATTGATACTCTGATTGAGCTTATGCGAACTTAGTCTGCAAACAGCATTTCTAATGTTCTCTATAGCTTGAGTGCTATACATAACCATATTTTCCCCTTGGTTGTTATACAGTTCCAATCTTCTTGATTTTAAAGTGTGGATTAGTTGCCAGCTTTTTATCTAGTCGAGGTGCTAACCACTCTTTAAACGCTTTTTTCCGTTCAGCTTTTCTAACATCTTCCACAGCAAATACTTTGTATTTTGCTTGTTTTTTTGGCTCGCCAAGCCACTTCTTGATAGCTGAATCAGTCCACAATCGTTCTGTTTTTAGTCGAGTTACCGTAATCCAGTTTTTCGACCACTCAACAAAACGCTTTCGCTCTTTGAGAGCTCGAATCTCTTGTTGGCTTTTAACCCAATTGGGATCGACTGCAAACTGCTTGTGGCCGATAAACCTACCGCGAGGCTTAGGCATCCTTCTCCCCCTACGACTGGTTAGATGGTTCACGGACTTTGAAGCCGTTTGGTCTAGTTAGTGAAACGGCATCACCAACCCTAGATACATTCCATGTTTCAATTAAGTTAACTTGGTCGTTTATAACTCGCACTTGGATGTTTTCTGTTTCAGGACCTATTTTGATGCAATTATTGCCTCCCACTGATTGAGAGTACCCAAACAACCAATTTACGGACTCGTAGGGGCACTCTTCGAATCCATGAACATAACCAATTTCACTATCATCAATCTGTAGCTCAGCTACAGGTGAGATGTAGATAGTAATATCAGCCATTTGCTCACTGACCATTTCGTTATAATCATCTACAAGGTCACAAGCACTCAAAAGAGGCAGTGCGATAGCTAATGTTAATATGCTTTTCAATTTCATCATTTCCCTTTAATGTTTTCAGCTCATCTACGTGGCGTTCTTCACGATAAACACGAGATCATGGCCCTTATACATCAATCAATGCTTTCAACAAATCCCTCTATTAGCTCGGATGTATTCGATTGCGCACCACCAGCGAATCCAGTTGAGCTATTTAATGAAGGTAAGATTTCTTTTATAAGGTTCAATATTGACAGTCGAGTTAAAGTGTAGGAGGTCATATCTTTAACTCTTTTTGCTTCCATCTCCTGGGCGGGATTATTGATCTCCATTTCCTTATTGGCCGTTTTTATTTTCTCTTTTAACAGCCCTAGTTGCTTGATCTTAGAAAACTTTAATTCGTTATTAACAGTAAACCCTAAAGTGGCGTTCCATTCGCAAGATAGTTGAAGTGGGCGCTTTTGCGCTAGTAAATTAGCATTGATTTCATCTGACTCAATATCCTGGTTACTGTATCTCACCTTGTTCGCACCGTTCGCTCTATTCTCAAATGCAATATCACCATTTTTAATTGCCAACGTAGGCGGTAACTCCAGGCTGCTAAGCCAACTAGTAAATACACTCGAAACATCATTATTAACTGTTAGCGGGCTCGCAGGAAATGTTTTGAATGTAAGCCTGAATAAATCAATAATCGCTTCAACTTCTTTTTTTCCACTTGAACCGATAAAAAGAAACTTTAGCTCAGTATTAAACCAAACAATGATATCTTTGAAACGTGTAAGCGATTTCGGTATAAGAAGGTTTTCACACATTTCACGTAAATTCTTGACATCTTGTGAAGAAACCTTGGCATTTACTCCCCATGTCCTGGGGGAATCTTGTGCAAGCTGAATCATTTTCTGCCTGACAGCTTCATCCAATGTACTAGATGCAACAGACCTAAAGCGCTTTTCTATACGAAAAATATAATCGTTTTCCAGCTTAATGTAAGGTTTATTTGATTGCAGTAACTCAGCCCAGCCATATTTAGTCTTAATCGCACCAGTCAAAGGTTTAGCCTTCAACCTTTCAAACATTTCAGAGTGCAGATTTGGCTCCAAGTTGAAGTCTTCAGGTAACTTGTAAATCACAAAGGTTTTAAACATTATTTACCTCGGCTTTATTGGAAAGTGGCAGTAACCGCATAGGATCTTTTTTGATGGCAACTAAAAATGAATACACAGAACCAAAGCGATTGGTGTCATATTGCCAATATAAATGCAGGTAATGAAAATAGATAAAGGAAGTAAATGCACTTAGCAAGGTCAAATACATGGATGTCATTAGGTAACTAAATTGAACCTCCGAGGTTACTATCGTTACAATAATGAATTTGGCAACACTGTTTACAGCAAAGAAGCAAAAAGCCAATACAAAAAATAGCGTTAGCCAAATAGACAGCTGTAGGTTTCTGGCTTTGCCTTCAACCTGTTCATCATTCATGTCGAAACCAGCTTTAACAACCTCATCAAAAGGTACAAGATTGAAGTGTACGGGGGTCTCCATGAACGGAACCATTTTCATATGGGCCGGGACAGCTCTAACAAGTTCCATGTACGTAGTTGGCTTCTCTTCGGTACGCTGAATGGTTAAATCATACCGTCCATCTTCCCCTTTTTTTAAAATCAAACGGTTCGCTGATTCAGAGGCAGTCAACTGAGGTAGATGAGGGTTAATTTCAAGCATATCGTTTGCTAGCTGCTCATTGGAATCACTGGGACGCTCCTCGTGTTTTAGAACCAACAAACGATTTCTGTCTTTCTGCAAATCAGGAATACCTCCATTAGCCTCTGAAAGCACACTCGATTCAACCAAGCTATAACCATGTTTCAGTAGATACTCTCTATTGACTTCGGTGTATGAGTCTAGATAAGGCAGGGACGTTAAAGGGTCAAAAGATTGCTGATAATCTCTTGCAGACTTTATTTCATTAAGTAGGCCTCCAGGGAGCCTGTATTCATTATGAATACTCTCCAGTGCTCTATCTATAGGGGTTATATGAACCCACTCAGTCCAAAACCTCAGTCTAAACATATTCCATGTCCAATCATTAGGTTTTTTGCTTGTAGCGCTTTTAAAAACAGTTGAAAGTATCATAGATTACATAGTCCTATTTGCTTGCACTTGGTGGTCGTTCAGACTTTTCACCATTTCCTTTGGTGCCATTTCCGTTATTACCACTGCCATTATTT
Source organism: Vibrio sp. 2304 (assembly GCF_033339475.1). NCBI lineage: Bacteria > Pseudomonadati > Pseudomonadota > Gammaproteobacteria > Vibrionales > Vibrionaceae > Vibrio > Vibrio sp. 2304. The sequence continues at coordinate 94,380 of NZ_JAWOUQ010000007.1, forward strand.
TCATTGCCTTGCTGATCCTGTTGAGGTTGTTGTTTCTGAAGTGAACCATTAAAAGCATCAGACATTTTGTTGAAGGTACCATTGGTTGCTGATAGGTACTGTTCAGAATCACCAAATTGACCAATAGCATCCGTAGCAACCCAAGACATTAAATTGTTGGCTAATAAGTTCGGAGCTTTCAGACAATAAGTAAGTAAACCAAATAGAACGATAGGATATCCTCCTGTAAGCATAACTAAATCAAAAAGGTCCCAAGAGGAAGGTAGATTAACTCCAATTGACTTCCACCAAACGCTATTAAGGAAAGCTAAGCTGAGGTTACACATTGCAAACCCCAGCATTAGTCCAATTACATGAAGAGTCGGCCTCAGGAATATTGCTCCGTAGAGAGCGGCCATTCTTAGACCATGAACAGCCATTAGCCCTTCACCTGCAGCAGAAGCTAATAAAGCACTGCCCAGGGCAATGCCTGCCAGAGCTTCGGCACAAATGATGAAAAAAGCGGTAACAACAAATAGGAATGTAATTATTGGCACCATGGGCAATACATTTCCTAATATAAAAGCACCTAGAAGGCTTGATACAACCAATGGGGCTACTGTTTTAACGAAGAAGGCCAAAGGTATAGCGAATGGAGCTGACAAAGCAGAACTCTCGAGGGCACCTTTGATTACATCTGCGCCTTCAGTTGCCAATACAACGATGTACCAAATGTTCTTAAGCGCTTCACCTAACGTAGATAATAACGCCAAAGCATTTGTAGACCCTGTAACGTCGAATAGAGCTCCATCATAGTCAATGCCGCTCATCCCTGGCGTTTCTATTGCAGATGCCAGATTACCATTATAATTACCAAGGCTTAGAGCTGAGCTTAATATTCCGGAAGCAACAGATACTATTGCAGACTCGTTGCCAGTCGCCGCTGCTTTTGCGTTTTCATTTGTCGAGTGAACGGCCATTAGTGCGGACCAGTTATTCAACTTCTGCGCCTCAGGCCAATCTGATTTTATGTCTCCACTCATTGCAAGTTGTTCAGTTAAGTTCCAAGTGAACTTTGGAAAATTGCTTGCCAGCCAATACGTCTTACATTCGTTTGCTTCATCTATTTCATCATCAAGAGAGGAATCGAAAAGGTTTATACTTGGAATCCATGAGAATACAGAACGGCAGAAACTAGTTCTTTCAGGTATATTTGTACTCATTACATTGTCTAATGAAAAACCTACTCCAGATGAAGCTAATTGCATCATTCCATTCATACGGCTAAACGCTAGAGGAGCCATCATCCAGCCCCCTTCTGTTAACTCTTCGACCAGCGAGGATGAGCCTGATATGCTGATATTCGCTTTAGAACTACCGCAGCGACTTGCTTCATATTGACCCTGCCAAGACTGAGATAACTCCCCCATATAACCGCGCTCTACAACTTTAGACTTACACATTGCTAAATCAACGTGCGCTTTGAATAGGTTTTCAGCTAACTCTTTAGAGCCTAATTCATTGAGTAAATATTCACGATAATAAGAGTCATCACTTCTTCGCATTGCCGTTACATATTTTGATAAATCTGCGTTCTTCAGCCGCGATAACATACTCGATACAAGCGTGTGTAATTCTGACATGAAAGTGAACGTAGCCTCTGTACCATAGTAGTTCGAGTAATATGCAAGCTTTTGCTCCACTGATGAGCTAGCAGTAGGTTTACGGGCGAAATCAAACCTGATTGAACCACAGGCTCCTCCACGAAATTCTAAAATAGCGCCAGTATTTTCAGCCCCATTCTTTCCTATAGGCTCATCGACATAATTAAGAGAAGAAGACCCGCTTGAATTAGGGTACATTGAGCTGATTCGTGAAAATGATGGAAATGAGTCGGTTGGGAATATGCTAGATGTCCCATTTGAATTAATCGATTTTAAAGTGAATTTTCTATCATTTGAGCTTTCAAACAACTCAGCACAAGAAAGCATAGAAACCATAGTTTCTCCAACTGAGAACACTTCTCCTACATTCGTAGACGCTATTTGCGCTCCAGTATGATTCACATAATCATTTACTCCAGCTTTCCAGGATACATCAGCTGCTCCCGCACCATGGACGATTACATACATCCCAGAAGCTTGTCCTACCGATACAAAAGAACCAGCAGCATGAATCATAGGTGCCAATGACCCCAACGCTATTGCAATTCTTAATGGAACGTATGGTGACATTTTCCCAAAGACATGACCTGTAGCAGCAGCATTCATCATGATGTGACCAGAGTTATATATGACATTTATTGATCCATAGAGTAGGGCTAAGAAATTGAGCCCCCCCAACATGACCATTAAAGGCGTCAATGTCGCTTCTACACTCTGATTACCAAAAAGGTGATGTACCCAACCACCGAATAAAATTGCTAAAAAGTTTGTTGTCGACCCTGTCTGAACATGAGCCTCTATACAAGTAAGAGTAAAATCTGCACAAGTTGCCATAGGGGACCTCAGTTCATGGTTGCAGCTGTGATAGTGTTGCTCAGTGATTGATAGAAGAAATCGATGTACACAAGGAAAATTCCGAACCCCATATGAACAACAATATGACTAAACTTAATTTGTCCTGACATCTGTGGATTGGCTAAGAGAGTTATTCCCATCACACCTCTGAAGTAAGATATAACTCCGTAAATAGACATGACCGCAAAACAAGCTCGTATAGCAATAGAACGAGTTTGCATCCCCGTTCCTACGGTAGAAACATTGACTAGGTTAGTAGCTCGCTGACTTATGTCATCAAACATTGCCGCTGAATAGGGAGTGCTAAAGTCTAATCCTGAACCATGCCAAAATAGACTCCCCCAAGCAGCTATTCCTTCTCCAAATTTCCACATAAATGCTGAAGCGATAAAAACTGCCATTATCAATTTAGGTGAGGGAGGGCTTCCATACATTTGACTCACCATGGGGGACGACGTTCTTATCCTCATGAGGGAAAGCCATAAAAAGACACCATGGACAAATAGATATAAACCCAGCCCCTGAGCTACTAAGATTATTCCATCAACTAAAATGACAAATTCATGCGTCAGAAACCGCTCTAGAACGTCAGTGACCTCTACAGCCATAATTAGTATTTCCTTGCATTTCCAGCTATTTCATTTAGCAGTTGAGTTTGTAAGCCTAAATTGAATTCGCTTGATAGCTGGGAATCCAGTATATGACCCAGCAGAGCAAGGACCCTTGCATCAATTTGAGCGTTCATTCTTTGGACTTGTTCCACAGTGGTAAAATTAGCCTTGCAAGCTTGACCAGCTGGCGTGTTTAACCAATCATCCATTTCACGCTGGGTATTTACCATTGCGGCTTTACGTGAATAACAAGACTTGTCACCACCATTTCCGTAGAGCTTTATTTGCTCAGGAGAGTTATAGAAATCAATATCAGCCTTTATTTGCTCAAGAATAGATTGAATAGGGCGCCCATTTTCATCACGAGGGTTGGTGAGCCCGTTAACTCTAAGAGCTGTATTAAATCCAGCTGTTGTTCTTAGATGACGTTTAAGCCATCGGTTGTAAGCCATCTTTGCATCTGCACCCGAGCTTTCATTGATAACTTGGTTATTCTCACCGCGGGGCATTTTATTTATTTCACCGGAGCTAAAAAGTACTTTAAGCATAGTGTCAGTGCGCTCTTTCTCATCAGTCGATTTGGAGTAGCCACCTTCACCCATGCCGGGTAAAACACCTTTTATATTTAATAAATCGAGTTCAACAGTATCTCCATGCGTAACGCCCTCTAAAAGTGATACAGACTCATCTGCTAATGATTGCAGCCCTGTTTCACATCTATCTCCTTCACATTCAATTTCATCTGAAAGCTGCACAGCAAAATCAAGGCTATTTGTCTGGGCTTCGCAATAAAAGTCATCTGTAGCTTCATAAAGTGCAGACACCGCTGCTATGCCATCACACATCAATGGTGAGGGTTCCATCTTTGCTTGAAGCTCAAGGTTAGAAGTTTCCGAAACACTGTTAGAAATGGCCTGTGTTGATGCGAGTTCGCGCATCGTATCTTGAGATGCTTTCCATTCCTCCATTAGTTCTGTCATTGTCATTTCAGAAATCTTTAACCCCTTTTCTTCAGCCCATAACATCGCATCTTGAGCACTTTGGCTGATTATCTGACCTAAGCCTGTTGGGTCTGTACAGATTACGGCGTTTGCTTTCCCTGGCAATAAGACCGCGAGGGATAAACTTAATAACGTTTTCTTAAACATTAGCGTGCTCTCTATAAATCAAACCCACCAATATCAAATGATAGGTCTTGAGTTGGTTGAGACGGTGAGTTTCCATCATTTGATGGTTTAGATGGAGTTGCTTCGTTGAATAGTTCGGAGAAGTCGAGTTCAGGCACTTGTGTATGTTCAATAGAATGACCAGTCTTCAACGCCCTATCCGTATTCAATGCGTATTCTGAAACACCAATTTGCAGACACATATGTTCAAACTTTGCATCGTTTAGTCCAACCTCGCGATTCGAGGCAGGGTGGTTTCTTAAGATATGCATTTGTGGGTCGACCAATGGGCCGATAATTGAGTTATTGAATTTCATTTCAACCTCTAATAGACTCGAAACTAATGTCATATTACAATAAAAAACAACATCAGCAAAACCCAAAAGTCACCTATGATTAGACTAACGTTCGATAAAAAATGGATAGATGAATACTGGCAAGAGGTTGAGCCAAAAGTAATGAGCAGCATTTCATCCTTTGAGGCCAGAGAAAGCTGGGTTGTTGAGGATCAGTCTCCATCATTAAGAGAACTTAATCGCATTGCTGAAAACCTACCTCAATTAGCAAATTTCCCATTGAATCAGGATGTGCAAGAGCAAGCCGATCGATTACTCGTAATCTTGGGGTGCTTACCGCTAAAAACGTCTTTAGCTGCTTTTGGTTGGCTGGGGGCTTTCAGTCAAAACGATCACAAATGGAATTACATCGTCTCTATCCACGCGAACCAAACTCTATCGAGTCAAAGGATAGAAAACCGAAACCGGTATAAGTTTGCCAAAATTCTTCACACAAGATTAAACCTCTTCAATTTTCTAATCGAATTCGACAAGCAATATTTGAGTGACGATGCAACTCGATTGGCACTGGCAACTCACAAAAGATTAATTCAGGAGAATACTAAGGATGGATAATAATAAAATTATTCGTTTTGCACTTCTAGCTTCAGTCATTGCAACTGTCACTCCCTTTAAGAGTGAAGCAGCAAGGGTATGTCGACAAAAAGTCTCATTGCCAGCACCTTCAGCTGGTATATGTGACGTAGATACTAGCAATCCTAAGATGGGAAACCCATTTGCTTATATAGACCCGACACAAGGGTGTGATTTCTCTTTTAGTTTGCCAGGTCTACCTTCGTTTAGCCTCGATGGTTTACAAGGAGCTCTATGCGATACCATTCAGGATATTGGGCAGCAAGGCATTGACGACGCACTTGGCCCTGTACTTGATGCGATTCCAGATAGTGTAGACCTCGACCTAGATAATTTGATGGAAGGCATCTTCGATGATCAAATTGAGATGCAAAGTAAGTTTTGCCCTGTCTATGACGACAAGGGAAAACTGGTTTCGTACGAATGTGCGTCTGATGGGAATGGTGGCGGTGACATTATAGACATAGAAGACCCTGATCATGGAGACAGAGAATGTTATACACAAAATGGAATTACATACTGTAAGGATGATGAAGGAGAGGTAACTGAACCAGACCCAGAACCTTATGACCCTGAGAAAGACCCAACTTTGCCAATATGCTCAGAGTTAGACAGTTTCTTTGACTCTGAAGGTAACTTAATACCTTGTAGAAACGGTACAAGCAGACAAGCCGTTTACCCTCAATCTGAACAAAACCTTCCTAGTTCATCAAGAGATACCAACCAATCTACCAAACCAAAATGGGATGTGAAAAAAGGGTGGTAATGTGAATTTAATACTTGTTGAAAGCAGCCTTAAATCGAAGCAAGTTAACTTGGCTCTAGGTGCACTAGGTATTCAAGAAGAGTTTACTTGCGGATTTACTATGGGGAGAGTTTTCGATTTTAAGGTCGGAGACCCTTCTCTAAAGTGGTCCCCAAGGAACTCTGACGTATACCAGTATATGTCTACTCAAATTCAACGCTCAGACAATGTTATCGCTATGACAGATGCTGACGAACAAGGAGAGTACATCGCCTACCAATTGCAAACCATAGCAAATCAATATGGTCGTTCACTTGTGAAAGCCGATCTGAGTGAGTTATCACCTTTAGGCATAAAAACAGCACTGAGTAAGGTTAGGCCAATAAACCTAGACGTTGTAGCACAAGCACATACAGAACGACTATTAAATCTTAAAGTAGCCAATTATGGTATCAATCAGGGTATTGGACCAACGAGTATTCATAAGTTAATGGTTGCAAGCCATTTAATGGATACACCTACTCTTAATGTAGCTACATTCTTAGATGATGAAAGTTCCGTTAAAGCCCTAACTTACAACACTTCTCTAAAGTCAGCCGAGTCTGAATTAGTTGAAGTTCCAACGAAACCGCCATCAACCTTAAACATCTACCAGAACGTAGCAATACACTACGATACGCCTGTCTGTGATATCGCAAATAATCTTCAAGACTTATATCAATCTGGAAAGCTTTCATACGGGCGTGTGACCGAGAATTATTGGTATCCAAGTGCAGAGAACTCCGTAGAAGATACCCTAAGCGAGCTTTGTGTAGCTATAGACATGGAAAGATTTGCGGCATTAACAGAAAGAAACCAAGCCCACTCAGCTATTTATGTCGTTGATCATCGTTCCGTGTACAGCAAACATTCAGAAGTAGAAATGGTAACTGAATTTACAAAAAGTGCTTTGGGCTTGAGCGATAAAAAGACGTATCTAGCTGATGCTGGTGGACCTATTTTGTCAACTGAAGAACTAGTTCAGCCTGGTTTAAAACGCAGCTCCCCAGATATCCAGATCTTACAAAGCTTAAATGAACTTGGCCTATATAAGCCTTCTACCAGCCCAACTCTTTGTAGTTCCCTTAGCTCAGCTTTTTACATTAACTCACAACTGAACAAAGAAGCTCTAAAGTTTCAGTTTTCTATCACTAAGCGTCTTTTCCCTTCTCTCTTAGAACATATAGAGATGCGTCAAAATCCAATCACCCAACAAGTAAACCATAAAGTAGATGGGACGGAACTAACTATCACTAACAACATGGCCAACACCTTGTTTGATAATTTAACGATGAGTAGGTAATCATGATCAAATTCCATAAAAAGAAAGGTTTAGCACTATCATTAATGGCCTTAGCCAGTTTCTACGCTTTTGCTGAGTATAAAACTGATAAAGCACCTATAAAAAGTAATCCGACAAGTGAGGTTTATGTTAGTGGATCGAGTACTTTGCCAATTGAACACCTCGTTGAAGAAAAAATGAGTGTAACCACATACAAAATAATTAAAATCATGGAAGACACTAACCTTTATGCCGCCTTCACAAATAAAGGGACATTCATTGTTGATAGCGATGTTAACTTTGCAATTAAGGGGAAAATGATTGATCTGTCCAATGGCGATAACATCCTTGGTCGTATATTCGGCGCACATAAGGATGAGATACAGTCAATAATCACCAAAGAGAAGGCAATAGTTGCTTTCACCGATAGCAGTCATAAAGCTTCAGTCAAATTGAGCGACACCAAGCCCAAGCCTCAACCAATTCCAGCTGAACCTTCTGAACATAACACCAACTTAAACAGCTCTCATGAAGAAAAGATTAACGAGATTTTACGTAAATCTCCAGGAGTTCAGGCGTTAATCAAAAGAAAGTTGGCCATGGAGGCGAAACAAGAACAGCTTGAGCATCAAGAAAGTTCTGATTCTAGCAAACAACAACCCGTAACCCAGTCATCTATTCCAAGCGTAAGCTCCGAAAAAACATCTAACACAATCATGGATGAATTAAAGAACATCGAGCCTCATATGCGTCAAAAGTTAGGACCTACATACGCTCCGATGCTTCTTCCAGCAATAGATGATGATAGCTTTATTGTTTATGAAAATGATGCAGATGTCCCTTATAAGGGAACTTTGACAGTTGCTACCGATTTTAGTTGTCCAGTATGTAAACAGCTACATACTCTAATTCCTTCTTTAAATGCTGAGGGTGTAAAGGTACGTTACATGCCTTATCCTAGAAAACGGATTATTGATTACCCATTCGAGAATAACTTTACAGTCGATCAGTATATATATCGTACTCACCAAGAGCCCCTTAATAGCTTTGGTGAGTTAGTGCTTAATGGATACTGCTCTGATGATAATAAAGCCGCTTACAATGAACTCTTTTCAACTAAGAGCTTAAGAGACTTTCCAAGTAACATTTCGAAGAGTTGTGAAACTAAAATGAGGGAATTCAAGATTTTGGGCGATTTAATGTTCGCAGGTGGAACTCCCTACCTAGTTTGGGGAGACGAAGACACTCCAGCAAGTGAAAGGGGTTATATTCGCGGAGTTATGAGAAGTGATAGAACAATTTTCGATCTACTAAAACGAAAGGAAAGTTAGTAACTAGATAATAACTTTAGATATCATCCCAAACCCTGAAACTTTATTTGGCCCATCTTGGGCCAAATTTTTATTCAATATAATAAAAGTCTAATCTATGGGAGTTACTACTATTGCATCCGCATCATCAGATTCATGATTACCGTCATATGGCACTAGAGTAATTAGAGAGGCAGATTCTAACTTGTTACCAACGCTTGCTGTAACAGGTAGGCACATATGAAGTTGACGATTCTCACTCTTTGTCATGTTATGAACCCCTCTGCGAGATCGTTCAGAAACAATCACCTCCGTTTCGACTTCATAATGCAATTGCAATTCGTGACTACTTGATAAAGAGAGTGGTGTTGGTTCTACTTTGAACCCGGTAAACTCAATTTTCTTTACAGCATCCCAAACTTCACCTAGTGGCCAACCTAAATAGTGGTTGTGTTTTGAATCAATAGAATAAGCAATCATAGAAGACATACTCCTTGAAAGTCCTATTCTACCTTCCGACACTTCTTTAATTTCTAGGCTGAAGATAGAGTATAGCTCTATGTCTGCTCGCCCACTAACTGCAGCAATCCAGGCTGCATTTCCCTCATAGTCACCCATTTTACACCATTGTTTTTAATTGATGAATGTCCTATATTATACAACTATTACCCCCCGCGCAACGAGGCAAACATGAGGTTCGAAGATAGCCTACAAGACCATGTTTTTGATTCAATTAGTAGGTCATTAGGTCTAACTATCAATGAAAAGCAACACCTTCAATTTGCAGTTAACTGGAACACGAATGAGTTGATGCTTTCGTCTTACATGGCTGCTAATGCTCTTAACGGAACATCTACGTTTAACTGCCAGCTTCCTATTGTTTCTATTGATGAAGATGGGGATATAACATCGCTCGAACTCCCCCATGAAATTGATTGGAGCAAGCCAAAGCAACAGTCCCTTCTATCCATAATAGAGATGCACGGTATTCGTCTTGATAAAAGTGAACCTAGTGAAAACTTTAAAACATGGCTAAGAGTTGCACAGCTGAATGAACTACATAGTGTTATTAAGCGATCCGTTGAACACCATCGTAGTAGCAATGCACCGAATGCCCATCAGATTCCGTTGTTATTAGATAGAACAGACTATCTCTTCGAACCTTCGTCAGGATTGGCCGTACCTAACACGCAATCAATGCTAAGTAATCGTGTTGAAAACCAGATAATCAACCAGACAACCTACAAGCACAATCTAATTCCAGATAACGAAATAGTGGTTAACCCAGCGTTAGACAATGCTATTGGGGTGGAAAGATGAAGAAATTCTTTACAATTGGGGTGGCTATTGTTGCATTCATTCCGTACACAAGCCATGCATTCTTAGCTTGGACGATTGTAGATCCAGCCAAAACAGGTCAAAAAGCTAGTCAAACAGCCACTGATGGTATGACAGCAGCTGAAAGAGCGCTGACTAAGTCTCAAGAAATGGCAAACGAGATCAATAACGCGATTAAATCATTCCAAAACGACGACAACCTCAAAGCTTTCCATACAGCTACTGTATCAGGTAGTCACTCTGAAACACACAATTTGCTAATGCAATCAAAGATGGAAGTTACACCAGGCCTTTGTGAATTTGTTGAGAGGGCGTATGTAGCTAATTTTGATGAACAAGGCTGTCTATTCTTTGATGATGATGGCCTAACTAGTTCACTAGTAATTGAGGGGGAGAAGGTACTTCCTGGAAAACTAGCTGAAGAAACTTTTGATAAACTTAAGTCCAGCATATCTCATAGAACTCCTATTGGCGCACCTAACCTTCACGAAGAATACACAATCCTTCTAAATGACACCTTTGGGCAAGCAGTATTGAGTGAGTTATCGCACGAAGACCGTTTAGCTATGGATCAGTTAGTTGGTCTGTTAACAACTCAAAATCAATCTACGATCCCTCACCCAAAAGACATGAAAGGTTCTGACGATGAACTCAGATTAACTAGAAAACTGAATAGATACCTTCGAAGTGACTTAGCGATTGCCACTATGAAATCGAGTTATATAAAACGCTCCCAATTGAGCGATATGAACTCTATTCAGTCAGATATATGGCAAGGCAGAACGGAAGAGCTTAGCGATATGAAATCCTTAGGAATGCCTGTAGAGACAGTTAATGGGCTGTCTCCTAGGCCGACCAGCGAAAGTGTTGCTCGGATGAATGCAATTCAATCAGCACGATTAGCAAGATACCTTTTGGCCTACTACGAATCACTACTTACAAGAGAAGCCAACCTTGCTCTTAAGACTCAAATTTTAGCGGAGTTAGCAGAAAATGGACTATAACAAACACTCAATAACAGACCTTATTAACAGCATCCCGCTAGAGTCTATTAGGCTTGAAACACCTGACTTTGAATTCGCAAGCCAAGGACAGAGCTTAAGCACTTCTTCTGTAGCTCCCAATTTACCAGAAACTATCAACTTCACTCCAATATCAGAAATAACACCTGACACACCAATAAAACGGTATTCATTTTCACCTACCGTTAACATTGAAAGTACTGGTATCGATGCTGGTGGTATTACAAATGTAGCTGCGAGCTTAAAAAATTCAGCTATTGAGCACTCCGTAGGAAAAGGATCACCTTCAACTGAAGAGCATGTATTGAAGCATACTGAACCTGCTGAGGAAAAGCATATAAAAACAAAAGAAGAACCCCCAGAACAAAAAACTGCATCCCCAGACCAACCAGCAACTATTGAACGTAATGTTGAGAATGAAAACGTTCCTAAACAGGATGAAGAGAAACCAAATAATAGAAAAAAAACTACCCCACCAAGTAAGGAAAACGGAAGGGAGCAGGATAGTGTACAAAATAAAGAAAACAAGAAGGTCGACCAGTACAACCAAAACATAAATACAAATAGGAACTCTTATGGCCTATTTAACCTCAACCATAACGGCTCCAAAGCTCAAGGTGGGCCTTCTTTCTTAACAAACTCCTACAACAAATTAAAAGGAGAACAGCCAGGGTTGAAACAAATCAACAGTGTCATTGATAGGTCAAGAGATCTTCAACAGTCCTACCTGGACCTAAAAGGACTGATTGCAGAAGGAGCACCAGCTTCAACACTTAAAAAAGCTGAGAAAAACTTCGAGAAGATAGCTAGTGACCTAAATAAAAGTGTTTCAAAAGTTCAAAAGGGATTGGACAACCTTGGTCCTAATGCGATTGACCAACTAGGCAAAGCCGTAGGCCAAGACAAGCTATCCCAATGTAAAAAATCACTTGAAACTGCAACTAAATTACTTTCTGGAGAAAACGTTCAGGAAGTAGGTATGCAGACTAGCAAGATTGTCCAGAAAGCTGCGGAAAACATGCACAAAACTGTTGAAAACATTACAAATACAATTAACACAACCATCAACATGCTTGGGTTAGGAAGAGGTTAACGATGAGCAATTTTATTGAGTTAATGGAAAGTGAAAACGTACCAACAAACTTTAAATTTCTTCTAGGATTCCATCAAGAGACCAGCAAGCTTTCGCACTTCGGAATCGCAAAGCACATTGGTTTACTAGATCAATACATTGAAGATAGCGTTGACTTAGGTTTGCTTAACAATATGACGCTTGAAGAACTATGCATTCAGTTTCCTCACCTAAATATGAGTAAAGAAAAGTTATCTATCTTGAAATCAGGAGTACCTTACTTCAATGGCTTGTATCAACTAGAAATAAACAAAGAAGCCTACAAGTATAAGGACCTCTATGACTATTGCACTGATGGTAAATCAATTGTTCTAAACCTAAACAATAAACCCATAATATTTTTGCCTAGCGAAAATGATTACTATCAACTACAGCTCGATATTAGTAGCAAAAACCACTCTAACGAAATCGTTTTTTGGCTTGATTGCGCTGGCTTATTACCTACAACAGACACCGAATCATCGGCTCCCGGTACAGGGATCGCCATACAAGAACAAGTCATGGCAAATAACTACTATATAGCCATAGCACCTGAAAGTGAGATTGTTCGTAACCTTTCTAGGATAGACTCCAGTGTATTCTCGAAAGTTAATGAAAAGCTATATGAAGACCAATTACCACATCAGGCCGAAGGGTGTATTGAATTTCTTTCTTTTGCGGAAAAGCACCTGATACACAAGATCCACTTCAATATTATAGATAACTCTATCAATAGAGTCGTCTGTCTAAATCAAATGGTTACTGAATCTTTTGATTGGACTTCTCTAGGTATGTATCAGGGGTTAAAGCTATTTTTGCAAGAATCCGGCATACCTACCAAAGCTTTAAATGAAACCCCGTATTCAGGTTTCACGGTTATAGAAATGCTTACATCAGAACATACTGATGAAAGCTTTGAATGCGGCATTAAAATAAACTCAATCCCTATCCCTGGCGGCTATACCCTAATTTTGGACATGATGTACACATCTGAGTTTGAGATAGAGACAAATCAGACAAGCACTCCTGAAATTCAAGAGGGAATTGTTCAGTTAAGCTTCGGGAGTATTAAACAAGATCCACTTGGTGGAATGATCAATAGCGTACGAGAGCATTTGAATGAAGAAAATGGAGATACATTTCTAGCGTATGAAGATTCATTTCCTATCTACTTAACAGATCTTGTTCACACAAACCTTTCAGGTGATATCAATAGTTTACTCTCACAGTACGCTTCTTCAGGTATGCAGTTCCTAATAATTGGAGAAATCTCTAGCGAATTCATTGCCAATACTGCACTGATTGCAGCACAAAATGGCTTTATGGTGTTCGGATGGGTTTATTCGGCCACAGAGTCAGGCGCACTAAAAAAATTCACGTATAAACAATCTATTTATAGACAAAGCGAACCTCATGCACTTGGGCAACTCGTTAGACCTATCCAAATTGAACATGAAACTAGCGAGTAGGGGGGAACTATGAATCACAATACACCTAGTAACATTGTAGAAAGACTAGAAGCAAGTCTCCGAGGCACGGTCTATGCCACTAAAAAAGACCGTAACAAAACTATTTTGAGAGATTATGGACATCCATTCGGACGCTCCAAGAACTCAATGGGTGCTAGTTTAAAGCTTTCCGATTACGTGAATGGAAAGTCAAAAAGTCTCAATGAAACTTATTCGAGGGAATTTGCAGAAGTTCATTGGGCTAAAGCCGCTGCATTGGCCATCCATCTAACATCTGGATTTGAAGTCTATTCAAAAAATGGTATTTCTGAATTCTTTGAAGAGCGTAAAAAGCTCGGAAAAATTGCAAGTGAGCTCAGGGCTACCGGAGACGATGTATATAAAAATCCTGAGTATGTGGCCGCTAAAAACAAAGCATATGAAGCATGGCAACGTAGGTTTAGTCCAGAACACAACTCAGCATCAATCTTAGATAAAACTCACAAAGCTCAAGATTCACTTTTAAGTGAGTTCTCTAGCCAAGCAGTTAAACTTGGGTACATAGATCATTCTTCACTTTTTAGATTAGAGAAGCTAGTTAGAGAAAACATAAAGTCTCTAAATAACGGGGTTCATGAAAATGAACTAGCTAATCCTGCTCAAATGTATCAACACAAAGCTGAACTTTATGAGCTAATGTTGAGCGAAACGTATCAAGCAGACACTAAATCACTGCAGCTTCTTGGTAAAAATATGTTTCAAGAGCACTTAAGTGAGATACAAAGTTACGCAGATAGTCAAAAGTACACAAGCTCTAGTGGTAAGCGCGTTGATTTTGACATTGACCTAAACTCATACGCTGACTCTCCAACTATTGGTGAAAATGGTGCAAAAGTCGGAGGTATCGCTAAGGAATTCCACCACAAAGGCGGTAAAAAGTCAGAATGGTCGGTTGCTGCTGGGATTAGGGTTTTTTACAACGACAAAAATCCGAGTGACATAACGCCAACGGTCTCACTTGCCGTCGGTATTTCGCTTATAGGTCGAGACTCTACATTTATCAGTTTTAAACCTGACTTCAAAGGCTGGTGCGAACGTCTACCTTGTGCCCCTTTGGGTAACGAGGCAAACCTAACAGCTGAGCAAGCTCGTCTTGCTCACGAAACTCGTCAAAAAGAACTAGCGGATAAAATAGCTGCCTCCGCAAAAGAAGCAGAGCTTAAGCATCAACAGAAGATGCAAGAGATAGCTGAAGCTAACGCTAAACGTGAGATCGAGGTTAAAACCTTAATTGATGCCAATTTCGAAAAACCAGAACTCACTAAAGATTCCGTAAAAGGCACTTATATCCAAAAAAAACATTTGGAGGCCTTACTAAACTATCCAGAACTCCATGGTCTGATGAGACTAACATCTTTATACGACCAACCAGCGGTTAGCATTCAAATGGGCCCTAATGTGGAGGAGACTAGAGGGTTACAGTTCTTAGCCCATAATGGCTCTCCCTGGAACAAAGAAAATCCCACTAACAAAATGTTTGAAGTCATGAATGACGACATGAAAAACAATTTTGTTCAACTCGGCAATATTACACCTAAGACAACGATCATAACGAGTGAAGGCTTTGCTAATGGAGGGTCTTTGTTTATCGCCGCTAAGGAACGTGGTTTAGATGTTGCTGTTGTTTGTGCGATGTTTGCTAATAATATCTCTCACGCAATAAAGCGGTACAGCCAGGACTACCCTAACAACCCCCTATTAAACGCCTCAGATAATGACTGTTTTTTAAAAGCCCCTACGAGTGAACACTCGATTAGAGCTCTTAATTTGAATACAGGCGCGAAGGTCGCTCTTCAAGCTTACGACGAATTTGGGGTAAAAAGCTTTAGCGTTGATTGGGAAAAGTTAGATGTACTTCCAGAAGCCACTGCAATTAAGGCTACAGACTACAATAATTTATTCGATATTTTTGAATATGATAAAGCTATAGAAGTTATGGGAGACCAGTTAGAGCTGGTAATAAGCAACAATACTACACCATCAAAAGAGTATGTCGCTCCCAGGAAATTTCTGGATGCAGAAAGAGATAAATTCACTGATATCTTTGATGCATATGGCATCGATGGGACCCTACTAACCACTAGCTTTCCCGTTGGAATGCAATTCGAAACTCCAAAAGCAGTATCCGTAGAACAAGAGCGAATAGATCACCGAGTCTCTGAGCTACCTGTTCAAGAAGCTAACGTAGCTCCTAATGAACATAATATAGAACGAATAGTGTCATATTCGCTACAACGTCACATCGACGGAGATTGGCAAACTATTGAGAAAGCAGACACCGCTAAAGAAATTTTAATAAACCTAGAAATTGAAAAGGGACACGCAGTTCAGATAGCTTATGAGAAGTTTTCTCAAGCTGAAAAAAACCTTGATAGTGCTTACACCAAAGCTCTCGAATATGTTGGTTCAACATACAGATGCTTTGACGAGGAATCAAAAGTACCTTTTACTTCCGCAGATACATACAACGATATTAGGGATATTCAATTGGCCCATGATGTCGTTTTGCTTGTTGAGAATGAAACGGGAACATTTGCTAGACCAATAAGAGTTTCTGAAGATGGTGAGCTTGTTATCGGAGGTAGTAAAGGGCTGAAACAACCGAGATACAACAGCAGAGCAGACCTTGCACAAGACATCAACGCTGTAGTCGAATCAATATATTTTAGTAACAATAATTATCAGTGGCTTACTGATCAAAACTTTGTATTACGAGATATTGATGCAGATGGTAAGCCAGACAGAACTACTTCAAGGACATTTGAGGAAGAATTCGGCCTCAGCGTATCGGAAGTAATGTCTACATTAGTGGACCCAAGGTCGATACAAGCAAAGCTCGAAAACTCAAATCAGACAATCAAAATAAATTGTACGACGACAAACGAACTTGAACCAGTAACTGAATTAGAAATTGACAGTAATGAAGTTGCTTATGAGCTTGACAGAATCAGCTCTCAACCAAACATTATTGATATCGATACATCTGCTTTTTCTAGTGCAGATCAAAACTTCTATATCGAACCCGCTGAGCGGCAGTCAAAACCTTACACAGTTAAATCATTTGCACCTAATGGAGCTGTAAACGGTAACTATGAGTTCGATTCATTGGCTCTTGCAGAGAATAAAATTGACGCATTGAATGGCACTAAATTCACCATACCTACAACCGTTTACTATATTTCAAAGCATGGTGAAACGCCTATATCAACAACAATCGACCCTGTGGATTTACCGCTATTGCAGCCAAAAGCACCACTGCAAGAGGAACCTGGTCAACTTTCTCGAGAACTAGAAACCTGCTTAGTACAAATTGATTCAACAGATTGGGGGACGTACGAACTCCCAATATCAAATGATACCCCGATAATGTTGAACCAAGAGGGTAGCTGGGTTAATGCATCAACTGGAGAGCCGACAAAGACTCTTAGCTTAATTGAGCTATACAACATCGAAAACGCCCATACAGAAGGTTTAGATAACGATAATGAATTAACCTTAGATAGTACCAACTTCGCAGAGCTTGCTGCCGATGGTGGCTTCGATATTGATTTCAGAGAACAATATACAGGCTTGGACCATGATCTTATTGAAACCACACATGAAATAGAACCCATTGTCGATGATTTCAACTTTGATATTGACACATTAGCTAACCTTGACATGAATGAACTGGAACCTGAAATAGAGGGAGCCCAGTTAGAACAGCTCAAAGAAAATATAGTTGATGCTATTGACCTAGAAACAGACAACGAGCCTGTAAACCACGAGCAAGAACTGACTAACCCTGACGCTTGGTCCGATGAACTCACTCACGGCAATCATAACCTGGAAGAGAGCATTGAGGTTGAGGCAGAAACGGATAGCCCAGAATTACTCGATAATGCAGATGACTGGTTGGATGAATTATCTGAACTTGACGCCCCATCGTTTAAACCCTCAACAATCGACCCATTAGAGAGCGATATGCCTGATTTTTCAGGTATGGAAGACGTTGAATGGGGTCTTGATGATTTCGGCATAGATGAGGAAGAGCAAACCATTAGTGTTGCTGGCTCAGAACATGTTGAAAACCAGGGCACAATAGATTTGTTTGAGTTAGCTGACCAAGAAGTGGAAGTCCAATCCGTATCTAACGAACAGCCATCATCTGTAAGTCAAGCAGAAAGACACAGTATAGATACGACAATCAATGACGTAAGTATTGAATTGGGTCAAGTTGACCCCAAGTCCGATGGACTGGATCTTAAGCATCAGAAAACTACAGGGGTAGGCGAGCGTTCCTTGGCTGAGCAATCTATGGAGAAGATTGATAGAACGACAGATGTGCTTGTCAACTCTACAACAAGACCACCAAACAGCGATGAACAAGTAATAAAAACTAATACTGGGGCAAAATCATTAAGTCAGCTAGTGTTAGATGAACTAAATGCTACAAGTATTAACTTTAGTGACCAGTTCACACCAAAAGATACTTTTGTTGGAATTTCAAGCTTTACGACGGTAGGTGCCTGGGCCGATAGTTCGAAATATTGGAAATCAACAACCACTGTAGAAGCCTCTACTTTGAATGTTAGAAGTGAAATCGATTTACCTTTAGTAGACGTAGAAGCTCCAGATGTTAATGTGCCAACAACAGAACAATTAACGTCTATATTCGATAAATCTAAGCAGAAAGCTTGGAATGAACAACGAGCCGCAAACTCAATCCAGGCGCAAGTCGAAATGTTTGAGGAAATTGCGCTTTCTGAGAACCAAAACTTTAATGCGAACCTAGATGTTGCACCAGACCTTGATGGTACTTCCTCTTCCTATAACCCTAATAGTGAACAGACATCCTCAGATGCGATACCGTCAAAAGACACAACAAGCCCTGACATAGAAAATACAGCTCCTGCAAACGAGATAAAGGATGAATCCAGAAATGGACAACACCAAAGTGAGATAGAAAAGGAACTTTTAAAAGTACTTCAGTCACTCAAATCCTCAGATAAGGAGAGTGTGGCCCATCTTACTGGACTACTTACAAACATAGCTGAGAGTGCAGCCAAAAATGCCATAGACGTCCATGACGTTACAAGTAGAATTGAGACACCACATAAAGTAGAAGTGACTAACCAATCAGAGGAGCCTATCCAGGTTGTAACCAAAACATTCTCGGAGACAACAAAGGTCAATATTAATGACTTCGACTTCGATGATAATCCTGATGTAAAAGCTTATGTGAAACTTGCTAATGAACTTGTAGGCGACAAAGGACAGTCAGCTATACAAAAGAAAGCAGCCTTCCTATACGCATCAAAGACATCTCCAGAATCAGATACCAAAGAGCTAACTCAAAAAGCACTTGAAGTATTGGTATCAATAAAAAAACCTGAAGACAACTTAGCTAAACAAGAATATGCATCTAAAGCTAGTGAAATAGGCAATTGGTTGGCGACTGAAGCTAGAGTGGGGATGATGATCGAATCTACACGCAATGAGCAAGGCTACGTGACGAAATTTTCTGCTCTTGATAAAAAGCTACACGCAAAGGTACATGAATATCTTACCACGCCTTCAAGCCCAATTAAGGGCGCTAATGACCCTATATACTTTAGTCGAATTTGTCTAAAGGACGCTATTGAAAAACGTCAAATACCTGAGGATACGCTTAGGCAAGCTCTTTTCGGCATATGGAATAGCCCTGTGGGTAATACAGGTGAACTATCTAAATACTACAACAAAGTTGCTACCAGACTGCACGAAACTGGAGTAAGGAAGGTAGTTAACGATCTTAAAGAGAAAGGTATTATTGAGAATGACCCTAGTAGTAGACAAAATCTACTGTATGAAGACCCACTAGATGGGACACAAAAGTCCTTAAAGATTTCAAGTTTAAAATCTGCAGCAGCTGGTTTGGTAGCAGAACGTGAAATACAAGCTGCAAAAGAAATGCCTCGAACAGCGAAGAAGAATCAACGTGAGCCATACAGCTACTTCGTAGCTAAAGCATTTGAGAATCTAACTGAAATTAGTACTCCTTTAAAAACGGAGATTGATTTAGATAAGCCATGGAGAGCAACATTGCGAAGAGGTGATGGTTCGCGTTCTGATATGAACTCCAAAGAGCAAGAAACTATGGAGATTACAAGATAACAATGATTTCTTATCTGTTCCTGGTAATTACTGGTAGTCTCATTGCAAAGATCACTTATGTCATAGCTGGATTTCTGCCACAAATTGAAGAAGATGAGATCAGAAATGATCTCATCACCTATTATCCTGAATACTCTTTAGAACCAAGTAACCGTGAAGGACGGTTTGACTTCACTAGCTTATGCAAAAGTGTTGGATACTGGGTACCTTTCTCCTGCATTGCTGGTGGCCTGAAGGGAAACAACCAAACTTATAAAGAGGTATTTGTATTAGAAATTACCGTAGCCGCTTCAACGGTGACTCTATACCAAATAGCAACTTCATTTGAGCAGTTTCTTTTAATGCTCATTTTCTTTTGCCTAACAGCAATGGCGTTTTTGGTTGACCTAGCGAGTCAATTTCTACCAGAAAAACTAACAAATTTCATTTTATGGTCTGGTTTGGTTCTGGCTTGTACAGAGTATGGCTATCTATCTTCCGAAGAATCGCTTAGCGGTGCTTTATTAGGGTATGGGCTTCTTTACCTTTTCAATACTATGCATAAAGTGCTTTACAAAAATATTGGAATGGCAAATGGTGATTTAAGGCTGGGGGCTGGTATAGGGGCTTGGGCTGGCGTAGAGATAACAATGCTCACAATACTCTTTATGTTTGTGTTCATCGTCATAACATATATAAGAGGAACGAGAGGGCAGTATCCACTGGGGCCATATATAGTGATAAGCTCTTACATAGCATTCATAGTCAACAATCCCAGTTTTTTAACTATTAATTTTTAAATTAAAGCAGCTATCGTAGCTGCTTTATTTTCTAATATGAATAGTAATATGGGCCCTACCAAACCACTACCTCATGTTACTTTCATCCAACCCATATTCTGTCTCCGCTAAATCGAGTAGCAGATTTAAAAACTCATCATTCGTTGAAGACTTAGCTACTCTCTTACATAAGGAATCAAACCTTTTTTTGGTAAGCTTAGACAGTGCCATTGTGGTTGTTGAAGTTTTATCACGAGATTTCGCAGCATGAAACAAACCGACGAACTTATCTACTCTAGACTCTGGAAAGAAAACCAATAATTGCATGAAAGTAGACCGAATCTTCTGTACATCCGTTTCATCAATTTTATTAAGCTGAGATTGAATTGCTTTAGATGTTGTACGAAAACCATCCGGGTCATTGCAGTGGTTAAGTGCCAAAAAATTATCGTTAGCATCCAGAATCCACTTTAAAAACTGGTAGTTATTTGGCCCACGTATGTTAACTTTTTTGCTTAATGAATTAGACATGAGTATCGGCCTTTTTATACAGCGTGAAAAACACGGTCGTCCATAACCAAGCTAAAACGTAAAATCCCTCGCCGGGAGGAGCTGTAAGCAAACATCCAATAGATACAATTACCACTGCAACCTCAACGGCCTTTAAGAGGGTAGGAGATAGTACTCCACCTTTGAACTTATGAATGATGCATAGCAAACCAAGTACAAATGCCGACGTCATAAAGACTAAGACTGCATTTCCTTCAACAACTGATGACACCAAACTTACGGTAGCAAATAGGGCAAGTAACATCATAAATTTGTTAAAAATCTTTAGCATTTGTACTCCTGATCTCTTAGTTATATATACTCAAAGTCAGCATGCTTAGAAGCTTCAGTACCTACGTACGAGTATTCCGCTTTTCTCACACGAACAAAGAGGGGGCTATAGCTATTATGTTGGTTGAAGTGGCCAACAGCATGGTTTCTTTCGTCAGCGATAGCTCTTTCGATTAAAGCTGATTTAAACTCGCTATACGTAGTGCTCCTATTACCATCGGAATCCTCAGGTAACTCCAAAATCAAATTCAATATCAAATCTGAAAATTTATCATTTGGTTCTGGTAGCTCAGAGTCGAGTCTATCGAGTAAGGAAATCGAATCTGATATCACACGGTAGATTAGAATATCAGTAAATTTAAGCTTCTCGAGATCATTAGAAAACTCAGAATCGATGCCTTCAACTCTGTTTAGAATTGAGCCGAGAACATCGTTAATAGCAACGTCTGACTTGGATTTGAGTATTTCTTCATCAACCTCACTACTTTTGAGTGACATCAGAGTAGAACAAAGCTCATCGACAACGATTTGAATTGATTTTTCATAAATTGAGTCTCTTGTAGTTAGCAATCGCTCGCAGAATGACATGTGTCTTTCAGCAATATGAATCCTTTCAAGTTCTGAGTTCAACAAAGATCTCCTAGATTCACCTGCCTTTTCATACTGAGAAACTTTTCTGTTTAATCGTTGCAATTCCTCTTGTAACTTATCAACTCTTAACGAGAAATCAGAGCACTCTGCTTTTAACAAACGTAAGTCAGAAGAGGTTGATTCAAGAGATTCGATTTTCTCAAGCTTCACCTTCTTATCTGCCTTAGCTTTTCTCAACTGTGTACGATTAGATGCAATTGAAGCGTTAGCTTTCTTGGCTCGTTCAATATATAAACTGGCAAGTTCAATTAGTCTTAGATAAAGAGGTTGTCGAGCGCCTTTATAAATGCTTCTTTGAGATTCAATAGCGCTTCTAGTGCATCTCTTTAAAGAGTCAACGCTATCCCTATTAAAAAGCACGAGCTGGTCTTTCTTAAGAATAATGTCCTTAGCAATAAAATCTTCAAAACGTTCGTCATACAGCTTTGCTGTCCTCTCAGATATCTCTTTTATGCTTTTCTCGCGGAATTCAGAGTTACTTAACGTTTGGTTTGGTGCATTCTTTAGTACGTCCATCATTATTTCTTCTGAACGACGAAGAGAAACATCAACGTTATCCAGTAACAGCTCAGTAGGACGAAGAGTATTGCTCTCATCAATCGTGCATAATCCCGCTCTAACGAAATACATTAAAGCGTCTTGCACTTTGAAAGGTATGTCAGAACCATAAGAGACATTATTCAATAAATTTGAGCGCTCTTGTAGAAACTCTAAATCTGAGTCACTTCTTAATGCGCGAGCTTGGGCCCGTACTGCTCTTGATATTTGGCATGAAAATAGGGCAATTGAAATCTCATCAACAACTTTAAAAATCTTAGCTGCAAATCTTGTAATCCTATTATCTAAAGAGTTAGTTAGGGTCAAGTAGCCTAATCGCTCATCTAGCCACATGAAATCCTTATGACAGATAAGCAAAGAGTGAGCTAATTCCTCTCTTTTATGTACAGGCAGCTTTTTAGGCATGAGAGGTAGTAAGATTTGCTCTTGTATCATCCCATTAAACTTTACAGCTCGTTCTGCGTGGTTAAGAAGGTTTTCTAACTTAACGTTAAAGTTGTTTGGAATAAGGAAAAGCGTAGACTCTTTAGTATTTCTCTCACGACCCTTTATACGTGTGTCATTGAACTCAAAATAGAGCCTCTTAATTTTGAGTTGTCTCGTGTCGACTTTTGGTCTGAACTCTAGGATTTTCATCAGCCCCAAAACATTAAATGGTTTTTCACTAAATGCTTCTTGATGTCCAAGCTTGGGGTTAAAACTCTGATATTTGGGATCGGCTAAGCGTTGGGCAAGTAGCCCAATTTCAATTGGGACCTGAGAGTACAGGTAATCAAACAGATTTTCGAAAAACTCATCCCACGATTTAACTAGTTCCTTGCCAAACGAATCTACAAGTACACTCTTGATGACACGGATTCTTTCGGTACTAACAGTTGCTTCTGGGTACTCCACGTCAAGAAATTCTTTAATCTGAGCTTGAGTATGTGGACCCTCACCATTTAGCCCTAGTGCCAACTCTAAAATTCGGGCGTTGCGTTTGGGATTCTCTAGTAGTTCAATCTTTTGAACAATGTCTGCCAGCCTAGAGATAAGTAACTTTTTGGTTTTTGGCATTCTTATCACCTTAAATCAAAGGTTTACTACTTTTGTATTTATTATATTGCGGTAATAACCATATTGCTAAGAATTCTATTATATATTATAGCAAATGTTAAGTCAGCTTTGTGTTAATAAAATTAGATATATGCTATAAATGGACTATAAACAATAGAAAGTGGAGTTCACAATGACTGTAGAGCTAGAAGAGTTAAAAAGCCCTTGGGTGGAACTGTATGAACAATGTTTAGAATCAGCATACGATTACCCTTACAGTGACTTAGAAGGTTTCCCTGGCTTATACGCCAGAAGACTTAAAACAGCAATTTTGCTAAAACAAAATAGGAACAAAAAAATCAGTATAACTGAAGCAAGTACGATTGCAGATAGAGCAGCAAAACACACCCTAGTCGAACTTAGGGCTAAGTTCACAGAGCGTTGTAGTTTTTCACACATCAAAAACGAGCTCAGAAAGGGTAGTGCTAGCCAGATTCCAGGAAGAAAAATAATAGACAATGGTATGGCTGCAAAATTCATGAACATTGTCGTTGGTTTCCCTACCTATAAACTAAGTTCTAACGAGATTAAATTTCTCCTTTCGAAATTCGATAGTGACTTAGTACACTACGATAGTGAGAAGTGGTACATAACGATCAAGGTTTTTGAATTGCATTTAGAAGAGGCGGAACCGACACCACAAGAGATGGCTGTTCTGGATAGCGTTGCACGATCTTCAATTCCTAGCATTATTGCATACACATTGGACTCAGATTACAAGATCGACTGGAAGGACTTTTTTAACGCTGTTAAAGCAAGAGTTAAAGAAACAGTTAAACAAGGTTTTAATAGGTTCAAAAGTCGGAAAGGGGACTTAGACAATGAACAAATTGAGGCTCTCTTTGACGAATAAAATAGGTACCAACTCCTTTCAAAAGTGGGGCTTAACTAAACAGTGCTAAGCCCCATTTTTCTTAAGCTATCAGCAATGACTCCATGTTGAAATTATCAATAGCTAAGCTATCAGAGACACCATCTTTACTTTCAAGATAATCATCTTTCGTAGAAAAAGCATCTGGCTGTTCAGTTTGCCCCTCAACAGCTCTAAAGCCAATAGGGTGGTTTGAAAGCTTTTCAATACTTGAAGCTATTTTAGCCAAATGTTGCTCAACATTTTCGAGTGTCTTGTACTCATTACACTTAAACCTTTCTTTATTACTTTGGTTTTGAAGGAAATGAATAGCAGAATTCATCATATTGATAGCATGTTGGTTGACATCATTAAGAGCTTGCTTGGGATCGTTTTCGGAATGTGCAGACAAATAAGTATGAACGAGACCTTGGTGATACACAGAAGAATCCGTTATGTGTATGCTAGCTCTTCTCTTTACTTTATCAATGTGTAACCCTAAGTTGCGGCACCAATCCCAGTCTCTGATCTCATGAGGGAGGATGTTATCAAAATAATACATAAGCTTATCGAACTCACCCTCTTCGATGAAATACCCAATTCTAATTAACTCTTCGACTAACGATTTGAGAGTTATTGATTTTGAATTCGCTAACTCTCGGCATTCTGTTGAGTAATCATTTGGTATCCTTATTTCCACTTTTAATGAAAAGCGCCCCATGACCTTTGCCTACTTATTCTTTTTGTTGTTTTGGTACCAAAGCTCTGCAAACAACTCAAGGCCCCAAGCGTTTAGCTTGTCTGCTTCATCTGGTATGAGGAATGAGTTGTTATCTTTACCGTAATACTCTTCAATTAAAGGTGTAATTTCTTCACGCAATGCGGCAATAGTACCTCCAATGAATATGATTAAATCAATATCTACAGCTTTAGATAAGGTATCAGTGATTGCGCCAAAAATCTTACTAGCTAGCTCCTTCCGTGCATTCTCTGCCCATTCAGAATGATCTTTCTCAACCCCCCGAACTGTAACAATACCTTCATCAATTAACTTACGGCACTGCTGATGTGTGGGTGTGGTGAAACCTAAATCGTAAAGGTAGTTGGATGCTTTTTTGACAATCTGATTGAACCCGATGTCCTGGGTGACAGAACGATCCATATCAATAGTTCCATCGTCAAACACAGCTATATCAGTTGTTTTACCACCAGGATCAGCGATTGCGATCGTTTTTCCTATGTATTCAGGGTTATGTACCAACATCCCTGAATCATCTCTCTTAAATAGGAATACACGAAGGGCTGCTAGTGCTTCGGGCTGAACAAGTAGAGCTTCAATATTTGACTTCCGCAGCTTCGATTCCGGGTCAGTACCTAAGTGATCAAAAGATCTCTGCATAGAGAGCATCTTTTGCTTAACATTGTTTTCGTTGACGGACCCATCTGTTTTAAAGAACTGTCTTAATGGCATTCCAGTACAAAGAACGTACTTTTTATTGAGTAACTCATCTCCAAATTGATTTAAGCCATGCTGCAGTAAAACCTGAGCTGCTTCACTATTGGAGAAGTCATCGTTCCTGGGAATAGGTTGTTTTACCTCACCAATGGTGTAAGCGTTACCTGTAACAGCAGAAGTAAATTTCGTTTGAACAGGAGCATTACTTGATACTGAAAAGGTTTCATCTAGTACCGCAAAACGTTCAGTCGAACGTTGGATGTGTGTAGGAAAGGAGGTTTTAACAGATTCAGCTGAGATCTTATGTTGGGCATTACCGTCATCATACCCAATAAATAGTGTTGAACAGTCGTTAAACATAGTAAAATATCTCTATTGTTTTTTAGTGATAAATGCAATATATAGCATGTATGTGACAACCTCAAATATTTTCACTTTAGGAGGCAGGTGTTGATTGAAGACTGGCGAGAGAAGTTAAAGGAGAACTTGGAGAGAAATTACCAAATAGAAGTATCATCTCTCTATATATCGAAAAAGAATCGAATGGTATATGTACAATTTTCTGACAGTTCAAATGTACAAAAATACTTAGGTTTAAATTTAGACCTAGTCGATGTAGTGATTAGACAAAATACATGGGAATATTGCCAGAATAGCAAGGTATCAACGTTAATTGAAAAACGACATAGAGTAAAACTACCAAAGAATAAAATGAGTAAATATTGCTTCGAATCTTAGTAAGAGTAATCGAAAACTAAGTTATTTTTTATCAGAAGATCTATTTAACTTTAGTTAAATAGATCTTCTGATAACGTATTTTATGGTAAATGGCCATTATGTTTAATACTCACAAATTTCAAATTCACAGGGGAAAGAGATTTCACATAGTCAACTTTCTAAAGGAGGTATCTAACTTATTGATATTTGGTAGGTGGTAACAACTACGTGTACAAAATTCCAATCGTCGTGAATTTAACATAACATAGATAATATACACTAAGAGTGTAAGAGCAATTTTAATATGTCATCTTATACTTAATGAACATGCAGAGCTTTGAGTACCTCAACCGATGCTAAATCCCATGATTGACCGAGACTTTAATCGTATTACAGTGATGCAAAATGTTCGCGAACACCGCCTTCGTCAAATCGACGATTTAGGCTGCAAATATATATAATTTAAGTCCTCGACAATTGGAAGCTTATTTAGTCAGTTAAGCCAGTTTGGTGCTTCTACGTTAGCACATACGTCAAGAGCCGAATCAAGCAACCGACGTTTTCTTTGCCTAATCATCTGAACATCATGGGAGCTCAATACTTTGATTTGTAGCTAACATTCGCTTGTGAGGTTCTAACGGAACAACACAACTTGGCTCTGACTGTCTATACACTAAGTCAGTTGATGACAGTCGATGGCCCCACGTGCCACACTAGCCATTTGCTTGCCAACCTCGTTATTCACATAGGTCAAATAATAAATAGTATTTTCAATTTCTGAATACAAAGGTGGAAGGTTATCATTAAGGTTCCAACCTCATTTTAAAGTAAATTGTTCTGAGCTCCTTGCTCTAAGTAGACCTCAGTTGCTCTCCCCAACATCCCCCTAGCCTTCACTCAAAATATTCACATTATTTCAAAAGATACGTCTCTTAACATCCTAAAAATGGACGCATCTATCGCTTTGGCAACATCACACATTGAGCTGTCTAAAGCTAAAACATGCTCTTAAGTTGATAACTTAAGATAAATCCACCACAGCCTTAATTACTCACAGTTGTAGATATGCCCTGGCAAAGGGTCTTTTTTGTCCTGACCGATTAGCGGCTATTTGGTGGGACTGTAATGGCAATTGGATGGCAATAATCAAGCTAATATACCCGATGGACATTTAATAAGTGAGTAAAGTATTACGTCACAGTGAGAGTAATCGGACACTTAAAGGTCATAGAAAGGAGCCCAAAAGGACAGTGTAATTTTTGATATTTACAAATATGGGAGAAAAACAAGTCTGTCAAACAAAACGCAGACCCTTCTTTAGAATTAAAATATTTTAATACTTTTAAATTTAAAATAATTAAAAGGGCTTCGCCAAAATATAGATCGAAATAATCAATGTCAAGTTCTTTAATATTGCATTGTGATCGGGGGATGACGGGTTGGCTGGGGCCGAGCTGTCGGGGGTGACCCCCAAGAAGCGGGAAATTAAGCATTTAGGGCTTTAGCCCTAAGTGCTTAAATGGATAATTCGCTATATCCAGAGTGATCAATTGACTCTGTCATGGTGATCTTGCGACCAAAGAATGACCACTCTAATTTACGTACTAAACGTGTTTTGTACTGGACTTCTGAAATTACAGAAGGCGTAGTTTCCACACCAAACGTTTCTCTCAGTAACTCTTGTGCCTTAGCAACTATTGACCCCTGCGTAATCTCGAATTGAAGATCGAACAACTTTTCTTTCACAAGGTCTCCGATAGGTGTTTCTGAGGCTTTGCCGAATTCATATTTTATTCCCAGTTCACAGTAGACAGCGTTTGGAGTTTTTTTCTGAAATTCCGCGCTAAAGAATCTCCCCTGAGTTAAACCCATATCGTTGTCACCAACTTGACCAATAATCTTGCCGTTAGTGATGTAGAAGTTATGAACTGTTACTTTCATTTTTTGTCCCGCCAGTAGTATTCCCAACTGTTTCCATTATACCAAAACCAGATTAAAATACCACATTAAAACACAAATATAGGTAAAATATACTTAACTATTTTAATTGACTTATATCCAGACAAAGACGACACAATAGGGCTCGATAGAGGGTTAGCTTTTTAGGCGAAGCCGTTAAGAAAAGCGTTGAAACTTCTTTTAGCTGCCGAAGGCAGATCATTTAGGCCACCAGCACCTGCCATAGCAATGACAACGGGGTTTATGTTGGCATTGCTATGGCGCTGGAGGTCTAGCAGCCTTGAGCGATACATTGAAATGCATCAAACCTTATTACTGCACTATGGATGACAACGTGTTTTTGTTGGCGTCCATAGTGATTTAGGTTTGATTGAAATTTCAATGACAACACTTAGCGAGGAACGAGCTTTAGTGATGTAGGGGTAAGTCCGGCGGGTGGGCCTCGGTGGCGACTAGGGGGAACCCCTGTTAGTGGAGAGCGTCCAATTGAAACAAATTTACTTGTTACAATTGGATAGTTATTAGTATTAAAATTAAAAGTATCGCCAATTTTACTCTTTGCTTTGTACTCGTTTTCGTTTTGATAGTTTCTACAATTTTATCTATTAGACCGAAAGCCTCTGCAAACCCAACAATTAGTACAAATACTGTAAAAGCATCAGCCACATTTGAGAAACCCAAACGCTCAAAAATAAATGTTAGAGCGTCAGCTACTGCGTAAATGCGTAATAACAATGCTGCTAAATTCAATATGTTCCCCCTACCCTTAATATATTCCTTTTCAATTAGCTAGTATGTTCAATTGATATATGACAGATATCGCTAGATAAGTTTGAAACTAGATAATAATGAATCTGGCTCATTGGTCTGTTCGATTATTAAGGATTGTCCTGACACATCCCATTCATAAGTAGAAACCGTCTTTCCCCTAAACTGTTTCATCACTTTTAACCTAGGTTCATTAAACTTCTTCCCTAGCAGAAACTTACCTATTGAAATTACTTTTGATAAAGAAGAACCACGATGCCCTTCCTCTGATAAGCAACTTAGGATTTCTACGATATTATGTCTTGTGTCGATATCCGAGTTAGTACCTAAGATAAAAGCTATGTCTGAGTCCATGTATATTGAATCATTGATCACCTTTTCATAGGTAATCGAAATAAACTTACCCTCTACTAAACCGACATTGTTTTTCCCAACATAACCGAATAAACGACTGCAAATAATGGTGTAATTATTGATGATAACTTCTAATTTCATACTGCCCCCAAGCCTATGATATTTATTTGTTCAGAGTATGTATTATAAATAAACGCAACTATAAATACCATATTAGAACACACAATAAAGTAAAATATACTTAACTATTTTAGTTGACTTTAGACCGGACAAAGACGACACAATAGGGCTCGACAGAGGGTCAGCTTTTTAGGCGAAGCCGTTAAGAAAAGCGATACAAAAGCTTCTAGCTCGCCGAAGGCGATTCATTTAGACCACCAGCACCCTGCCATAGCAATGACAACGGGGTTTATGTTGGCATTGCTATGGCGCTGGAGGTCTAACAGCCTTGAGCGATACATTGAAATTCATCAAACCTTACCACTGCACTATGGATGACAACGGATTTTTGTTGGCGTCCATAGTGATTTAGGTTTGAATGAAATTTCAATGACAGCACTTAGCGAGGCACGAGCTTTAGTGATGTAGGGGTAAGTCCGGCGGGTGGGCCTCGGTGGCGACTAGGGGGAACCCCTGTTAGTGGAGAGCAAATATTGCCCAGTAAATCTGAGCAATATTTATCTATTGATGGTCGAATGACAACGCTGCTCTTTCAAGCTCCTTCTCTAGCTCCACAAGGCGTGTCGGAAGTAACGCAAATGAAAACAAGGTCAATAATGATTCGATTGAATCCCGCCATTGAGCCGTTGACTGAAGTATTTCTAGAACCCCGAAATCTGCACAAATCTGTTTTAGCTTAACTTCATTGTTAGCTTTTTCTTCACGCTTAAGGGCAACCTTAAAGAATTCATCGAATTTATTCTGAGACATTTCTTTGACTGAAACAAAGCCAGTTCCTTTTTCTGTCCATACCATTAGATGCGGTTCTCCGCTGAATACACTGATCTGGTCTTTATAGTGCTTACTAATTAGCTCAATCTGTTTCTCGGTTCTCATAGTGGTGCCCCTACTTCAATAAACTAATGTGATTTGGTTTGTTACTTAATAGCTCTGCGATCTCAAACTGCTCCGCTACATACTCGACATTAGGGATTAAGGTAGGCTCCCATGTACTAAGCGCGACCTTTCTGCCTTGTTGAACATCATCAACAATGTTGTCTAGACTTTTGACGCTACATACCTCATACAAGCTTGTACCAAATTCATCATTCTCTACTACACATGTAGCGAACGTGCCAACGTCCTTAGATTCAATGATTAATAGACGTACTTCTGACTCCTGTTTAACCCCGCCTACTATATGACCAATAGTCACTTTTTCAATGTTTTGAATAACTGTCTTCATAATGCCCCCAAGCAATTTAACAATATAAACAGTAACTTACTTGTGTTTAGTATATCAAACCACCCAGTTAAATACCATATAATAACACGATATATTAAAAAATAAGTATTGTCCTTTCGATTGACATTAGCCCCGACAAAGGCGACACAATAGGGCTCGATAGAGGGTCAGCTTTTTAGGCGAAGCCGTTAAGAAAAGCGATACAAAAGCTTCTAGCTCGCCGAAGGCGATTCATTTAGACCACCAGCAAACTGCCATAGCAATGACAACGGGGTTGATGTTGGCATTGCTATGGCGCTGGAGGTCTAGCAGCCTTGAGCGAGATAAACTTTTGGACCCTAGGGTAGCAATCTGAATGACAAATTCTTTTCTTTGGCAATCAGATTGCTCTAGGGTTTCATTAAATGAAGCACTTGAAGAGGAACGATTCTTAGTGCTTAGGGGTAAGTCCGGCGGGTGGGCCTCGGTGGCGACTAGGGGAAACCCCTGTTAGTGGAGAGAAAATTGTGAATGCGTTATATTGTTTACTCGCAACAAAAAGCCCTGAGCTTAGTCAGGGCTTCTCTAATTAAAACTTGGTTAAGCGGCTTGTTCTGTTGCTCCATCAATGTCACCACTATCATCGCTCATACTTTGAGAACCAAAGTACTGATCCTCTAACTTTTGCCGTGCTTCAGAAAGTGGTACACCCAGGGTTGTAAGGAGTTTATTTGCAGCCAAGTCAATGCTAGTTTTATTCACTGACATATTGCCACTCTTGTCATCTATGATGCGGCCAGTAAAGTCAGACGTACCTAGATCGCGTGAGTAGTTAAGTTCTTCAAGCTTATCCCACTGAACTGCTTCGAGAGAGCCATAGTGATTCATTGCGATATTTCCAGCTACTGCAATAGCCTTTAGTGTAGCTACATGAGTCAGAATACAGGTATTACGGAATTCTTCTGCTGACGTATCGCTAAATGCTAAGCCTCCCCAACCCATGGCTCTAGAAACAGTAGTCCAAAACTCGTTTGCTAGCTGGTACTTTGAATCAGAGATTTCTTTTACTTCCTTACTCAACCCCAGCAGGATTTGGTTGATATCTTTGATAGCTTTCAAAGGAAAGTACTTTTCAGACTTCTTGGTGATAGTATTGTGCTCCATATCAACCAGGTCTTTAAACGCAACGCAGTTCTCAGTTATGTAACGAGCTAAACATGGAAGAGGGTCACGTGTATTAAAGGCATCTGAAATACTTTGTTGAGGTTTGGCCAAGTTTTGGTTGATGTCACAAAAGCCCAACTGCCTCTCTTTAAGTGTCAAGTTCGTGTATAGCATAATAGGAACATCTACGTTCTCTAGATCAAAACCTAACTCGGCGAGTTCATCACACAACATTTCTAGAGCGAAGTCGATTCCAACAGAACGATGTTGGCCATCGAATAGCTTAATGGAGCTATCCATAGATATATGAAGTAGACCAACTCGCGCTCCTTCCATAACCTCTTCAAATTCAGGCTTTTTATCTTTCTTCGACACAACCACACCAATGATAGTTGGAATGATGTAAAAACGCTTATAGTTGTTCACAAGGTATTTCGCGAAATCTTTCGCTCGCTTCATATTTACCTCTCGCTGGCTACGTTTAAGTACACTACCCTTGTTATCGATGTTTAGTAGTGAGACCAATACTGAAGCTGGAACATTCACTAGATGAAATGGTTTGAATTGCTTACCTACAGTACAAGGAAGTGAGTATGCGAAGTTTTTATCAATTGACATATTTTAGCCCCCAAGCTATTTAAAAATCAGTTAACATGAAAACTATGTCTTTGTTTTCATGTATTTATTATACACTCTTACCCCTATAAATACCACATTATAACACCAAATATTTATAAATTATTGTTCCCATATTTTATTGACTTTGGGAAGGACAAAGTCGACACAATAGGGCTCGTGAGAGGGTCGGCTTTTTAGGCGAAGCCGTTAAGAAAAGCAATACAAATGCTTCTAGCTCGCCAAAGGCGAAACTTATGGCCACCAGCAAACTGCTAGGTTGGTGACAACGGGGTTTTGTTGGCACCGACCTAGCGCTGGAGGTCAACAGCCTTGAGCAGCAGAACTTGGTGAGGGACGAGCCATAGGGATGCAGGGGTAAGTCCGGCGGGTGGGCCTCGGTGGCGACTAGGGGGGGCCCTGTTAGTGGAGAGCTAAAATCTCACAAACCCACCTAATAAAAAGAGGCTCCCTTGGGAGCCTCTTTTTAGCGTATGATAAAAATCATCGATATAGTCATGTTTGAGTAATCAAGCACTCTTTATGACCAAATAGTGCAAAACACCCTGAATATGACAAATGTTCATTCCCGGTAAATCTATTCAGATACACTCTCATTTGAACTAGGTAGTAACCGGTATCAAAATGCTCGTTGCAAACTTCACAGTCGCCAAACTTACATGTACCACTGCCAAGCAGTGTTAGCCTATACACATGTCTTAGATCACTTGTATCAGTCATCACTCAATTACCTTGTAGTTTAATCTATCCTAGAACTGTAAAGCCTTTAAGTTTTGCAAACTTGTTTGACACACTAAATCCTTTGACGACATCTAAAGGTAATCTCTGTCTTTTTATTATCCACCATGCTTTTCTTATGTGTAGCAATGCGAGTCTACGTTTTTTATTTATCGTCTCTTCTTGCTTTGTTGGTCCGCAATTTCGTAGGTAACTAAGAAGCAGACAATACAGACCATCTAAGCATTCGACCTGAAACCATATGTCACTGCCAAAACTTGGAATGTCCTCCAGTTCGAAACAAACCTGTTGCTTTCCATCAATTTCTCTAAATTTCATATTGCCCCCAAGCAATTGCTAACAACTATTATATATTATAGCAAGTGGCCGAGTTAAATACCACATTTATACACATGTAATTTTGGTAGTCTATTGAGAGCTTTGATATTGAAAGAGACTGATATTATGTTTTCTTCTGGCTTAAGGCTCGATAGCGGACCTGAGCCGCTATCATAGGGTTATTTTATTCTTAGATGCTCACCACGCTCATCCGGCTTTAGAGTGAAGAGTATGTAATCAACCTGCTCTATACAGATCTCATAATCATCGTTGATTAGTAGCACCTCCCTATCATCAGTACTGGATGTGTATTGCTGGGTAACCTTCCCTTTTAATACTTTATCTTTATTGAATACCTTTAATCCTACTAATCTCATACATTCTCCTTACTAGCAGTGATTGAATGATGAACGGCCTCCTTATGGAGCTCTAATATCTCCTTGCTTGTAAGGTAGCTATGAATCTCATTTATTTTCTTAATTACTTCAGAATGATCGTTGAAAAGTTGTTTGCGCTTATCCCATACGACTTCGTGGTGTGCTAGCTGTCCTGGTAGTGTCTTGTCATGAATGCCATAGACATATGTCCCTTCTCTGATTTTCTTTTTGACCAGCATCTTAGACATTAAAAAAATGATGAGTAGGTCCGTTTCTATGATCTGAGTAGTGAGGATAATACCGAAGAATAGACAGTCCTCCCGGTCTACGTCATCGATGTGAATCCCATTGTAACCATTCGAAAAGTAATACACTGGACTGCCTGGTTCCAGATTGTATGAAAAATAGAGATATGCATTTTCATTCTTCTGGAATAGCTCTTTCCTTCTCGCAATCTGAGTACGATATTGATCCATGTAATTATAGTTACAGATGTGCATTTCAGGGCACAACGATATGGTCTTTCCGCAGGTAGTTATGTACTTCTTTCTCTTGCTTATAGATAAGCTGCTTATTGTTTTGGTCATATTGCCCCCAAGCAATTGTTTTTTAGAATGTATTGTTACATTAGCAATTAAAGGAATTATACTAAAACACGCCATTAAATACCATATTAAAACACAAATTTAAGTTAAATATAGTTAACTATTGAGATTGACTTTTGCCCGGACAAAGACGACACAATAGGGCTCGATAGAGGGAAAGCTTTTTAGGCGAAGCCGTTAAGAAAAGCGATACAAATGCTTTTAGCTCGCCGAAGGCGATTCATATGGCCACCAGCATTCTGCTAGGACTGTGACAACGGGGGTTTGTTGGCATCGTACTAGCGCTGGTGGACAACAGCCTTGAGCGGCAATACTTGGCGAGGCACGAGACCTAGCATTGCAAGGGTAAGTCCGGCGGGTGGGCCTCGGTGGCGACTAGGGGGAACCCCTGTTAGTGGAGAGTAGGTAAGCCGCAATGTTAACTCATTGCGGCTTACCTGGGGTCAAATACCCATTAATTAGTAAACACTTAGGTTTATTACTTCCGTGCCGCTTTCAGCCAATGTAGCAATTTCTGGTTCAATATCTACCAGTTGGTCATATACTGAAAGCTCCTTGGCAGCGGCTATGTCTAGATAATATTCAGTTTTATCGGGGGTAGTAGCAATTGCATTCGTCTCTGGCAACGATTCAGCTTGAAAAGCTGCTATTGGTAAGTACTTAAACATGTCTTTCCTCCTAACATTTACAAATGATCTTGATTGTCAGATGACACTCATTGCTCTTTCGTAGAACAGACAGAAGTTCGCTCTGTCTGTTTGAATTCTCTCTTTAACCTTATCTTGCGTTGATTCTCTTAGCGCATCTAACACCTTTACTAGTATGGAAGCAGTGAATGCGTCTATCAGTAGTGGTTGAAGACCTAGTTCTTTAGATTCATCAGTAAAAGAAATTGTTGTGAGTGATTTATTGATTAGTTCATTTGGCCAAACAAAGAGCATTGCTTGGCCTTGAGCGACTTTTTTAAGATTATCGTAATTGCAGAACTCTGTTTTCATATTGCCCCCAAGCAATTGTTTTCAAATAGATAGTTACATAAGCAACTAAGGAAATTATACTAAAATACGCCCTAAAATACCACATTAATACATTTTACATGGTAAAATATACTGAACTATATTGATTGACTTTGGACCGGACAAAGGCAACACAATAGGGCTCGATAGAGGGTCAGCTTTTTAGGCGAAGCCGTTAAGAAAAGCGATACAAATGCTTTTTGCTCGCCGAAGGCGATTCATATGGCCACCAGCATTCTGCTAGGACGGTGACAACGGGGGTTGGTTGGCAATGTCCTAGCGCTGGTGGACAACAGCCTTGAGCGGCAGCACTTGGTGAGGAACGAGCCTTAGGGATGCAGGGGTAAGTCCGGCGGGTGGGCCTCGGTGGCGACTAGGGGGAACCCCTATTAGTGGAGAGTAATTTTTATGTTTCGATTGTAGTTGATTGGTTTTATGTACACCAGAGACAAAAAAGCCCCGACAATATTGCCGGGGCTGGTCGCTTGGGGAGCGGTTATTCTGGTGCTGGTTCTCTATATACCAGCAATCTTCCACTAATTGACTTTTGATTGCTCTTTCCCTTATGGGGGACACAGATAGAGTACAAGGAAAAATGTTTAGCCTTCACCACTTCTGTTAGGCATTGGCTTTTAAACCTTCGCTCGAGAATGTTCAGGCTGTCTTCTAAAGTATGCGAAAGAGGTTCAGGCTTTCTCTCTACTGCTGACCCACCTAAATTGTAATAATATAATTTCCACATAAAAAACAACCCAAAACCAATACCAGGTCTAATGTACATTCAAGCTAATGTTTGCTTCAAGTTCGAGTGTGAAAATCGTATCTTCATAGCTATAAACCACAGTGTTATTACTAACGATTGGTTCTGACATTAAGAACAACTCTGACATATCGAGAAATGACTGCTTATCTATCTGTTCCTGTGGAAAGCTACCCACCTGTACTGTGATAACCTTAGTAAATCCAATCCATTTCTTTACATCTTCATGTTGCTTTTTCTTATTGGCAATCATAGATTTGATGTAGCTACTTCCTTGCCCTTCCTTCACTTTTCCACTTTCGACGCTGACGACTTCGGCCTGATTAAGCTTGATAGGCTCCTTGGTAGAGTTGTCTTGCTGACCATTACTAGATGGCTCGTTAAGGCATGAGTAATCAGCCAACATACCAATGCATTTGAAGAAGCCATTTACATCCGAACGGTCAGTAAAATGAAAACCTGGGATAGCGCCATCAGATTTAAACTTTGAGTAATACCCATTGTTCTCCTTAGCCACTGAAAGCAACGACTTAAAAACATCAGGGCTTTGTTTTTCTTCGAAGTTCACCACGAAAACTAAATGGCCTTTTTTTGTGTGATGCATCACCTCAATTGGCTTGGCCTTCCCAACAATAGAGTTCTTAAGGTCTACTTCGGATTGATTACTACTGTTTTCTGTTTTCTTGCCAGTAACCTTCTTTTCTGGAATAGCTATTTCTCCATAAGGAACACTTGATTTTTTATCGTTCGTGTTGAGCACTATCTTCCTAATTTCTATACCGCAACGAATGTAATCTTTATTTGTCAGATAAAAGCCTCGTCCCATAGAATACTTTTCTCTGTGCTCTGTACTAAGCTCTTTGTCGGATAGGGCTGCGGTGTCTTGGTGGTTTAGCGCTGCTTTACGCATCTCAGAAAATAGATCACGGGTGTGCTTTGACCATGCCAGGATGATGGTTCTATTAGTTAGTGTTTCATAATAATCAGTATAAGGGTCTGATCTATCACTCATAGAGGTAAATTTGGCAACGATAACCGCCTGGGCATCTTCAGGGATAGATAAGTTGTCCTGGAAAGCCTCTACCGCTTTCCGATGTTCCATTATGCGCTTTTGCCTTTCTTCGTATGCTTTCTTTTCTTCCTCTTCCTTGCGCTTAGCTTCTTCGGCAATAATAGAGGAATAAAGTGCCTTGTTCTTGCTGTTGTCGATATCTTCTAAATCGACCTTAGTTAGAAAACCAAACTCAAGCAGCTCTTCTCGTGTCAATCGCTCCTTGAATTCTTCTACATACGATTTCAACTTCCCTAGGCGCTCTTTTATACTTTTGTCGCAACCACGACCCAGGCTTAGGTCAATATTGAAAATCGTGCCAGAATCGAAAGTTACCTTAACATCTGTCTTTTCATACCCTAGTTCGCATTTTGCAGCTACTTCATGAGCAAGTTGTTCAAAATCTTCGATAGAGTAATCTTTCTCTTCAAGCATTTTTGATTCAGAAAATAATACAGTAACTGAAATTGGTTTAATCATCGTTGCCCCCAAGCATCGGAAAAATAGATTAAGAATAAGTTGTTCTCTTAACTTAAAAACATTATAACTCACACCCTCAATAAATACCATATTAATACACTATAAATAGTAAAATATACTTAACTTTATTTATTGACTTTGGCCCGAACAAGGGCGTCACAATAGGGCTCGATAGAGGGTCAGCTTTTTAGGCGAAGCCGTTAAGAAAAGCGATACAAATGCTTTTTGCTCGCCGAAGGCGATTCATATGGCCACCAGCATTCTGCTAGGACGGTGACAACGGGGGTTGGTTGGCAATGTCCTAGCGCTGGTGGACAACAGCCTTGAGCGGCAGCACTTGGTGAGGAACGAGCCTTAGGGATGCAGGGGTAAGTCCGGCGGGTGGGCCTCGGTGGCGACTAGGGGGAACCCCTATTAGTGGAGAGAAAATTCATCTCAATATCTTGTTCACAGGACAAAAAAAACTCAGTGCTTAACACTGAGTTTTTTTGAGGGGTTTTGAAGTATCTCTACTACTTTTGGTTCAGATGATGAACCGTTGGTATTGAGGTATATTTCACGTTCTCATCGATTTGACCCACCGCGCTGACCGAGGGAGAAAGTACTGCTATTAATAAGAAAGCGATAATATTGTTACTCATAAGATTAGCTCCTAGTTGCCGAACGAAATAAAACTTTATACTGGTAATCCTCAAGAAACTTTAGCTCGAGGTCGAAGGCTTAAAATTCTCGTGTAAATAGCATATTTCTGTTTTGCCAAATCTTTAGTAGTAACATGTGAGCTCTTACCTAACTTAGGTTCTGTTTGACTGTCAGTGCCTAGCATTTCTTTTAACACTTCAAGCTCAGCCTCGAGGGTGTCATTTGATGAAATGTATCCAATATAGTTGAATACATCCTGGGAAGAGAAACTTAAGCCATCAGCTTTCTGGTGCTCATGCCGGGAGATATAGCAGCGCTTACCGTTAATGATATCGATATGATAAGCCTCTACAATGCGGTCACCGTATCCATCATCCCAGCCATTATCTTTGTTACGGCCATATAGCCGTGAATGTCTGTAATGAAACTTGAGAAATTGCTTCATTTCTTCAAAAGAAATGAGAATATTATTGTGTCTCATATTGCCCCCAAGCAATTGAATTTATTAACAAGCCATGTAAAGAGTATAACAAAACACGAATTAAAATACCACATTATAACATCTATGTTGTGGTATTTTTTCTATTACTCTGTTCGTCTTTAGTGAATTCCTGGGGTGACATGGCCCTTAAAAAATCTAAGGCCATGGCATTCTCAATTAACCACTAAATTTCTGTGCTGCCTATCCATTGCTCGCCTAGATAGACATCTGCATAATCGTATTCAAACTTAGAGCAGCACTCCTCTAAATCTTCGTAGGTCCAACCATCAGCTGGAGCTGGTACCAACTCCTTCAAGATAAAATTTTCCCCATAGCAATATAGATTAGATGCCTCTAGTCCAGTAATTAAACAGCTCTCGCCTTCTTTAGGTCTTGCTATACATTTAACACTCATTAGATTTACCTTTTGAAATCACTATTTTTACAGTCTTCACTTGTGTACCAGATTCGGAGAAAGTCCCTTCTTTACAACTAGTGACCGATGCGCCCAGCTCCTTCAGCCATTCTTGGAATTCTCTTTGAATTCTACGGGTCCCGTTAACCGCTCCATCACTTGCTATGGTAACTAAGCGGCCACCGATGTCTAAGTGATTGAACATCTTTCTTATATGCTTAATATCCTGGTGCTTATTGAATGGGGGGTTAGCCAAAATACGGTCGAACTTATTACCCTCAGGGTACTCCATAAAGTCCATACAGTGAGTTGCGTATCTATGATGCTTAAGCATGTCGAAGTTCTGAGGGTTCAGCTCGATAGCAACACCATTATCACTAATTCGAGCCATACGATTTGCACACCTACCATCGCCGCAACTAGGTTCCATCCATCTATGTTCAGGCCTGAGATCTAAGTCAATCATCATTTCATCTGCTAGAGTGTCCGGAGAGAAAAACATTTGGTATTTTTTCTTATCATTGAGCTCTTCTCCTTCGATAAGTTTCTTTTGTATATCAACTACGTTTCTATACTCGAAATGAAATGCACCTTTTTTGTATTTGCCTCCAGCCTTAAGTAATAAGTTCTTTATCGCTTTGTAGTGCTTCAGCTGCTTTTGAGGTAATACTAGTGTGTTGTCTATTGGTAGAAGCAATGACAGTTCATGTTCAATGGAGTGATCATCAGATTGCTCTTTCTCATTAAGTTTGTTGAAAAAGAAATGGTCATGTGCATGCTTGATTACAGTCAAAGTATCCTCACTGAGGAAGTGAATGTCTGGGTGGAAACCAAGAGCGTTCAAAAAATTGGCTTTATCAATGATCTTATTGCCTGTTACCTGGCGAGTATCGCACTCATTTCTCTCCAGCCATTGGTAATAGAAAGTGTCTTCTAAGGGTGCCGACATTTTCATATTGTTGATAATGAACTGACTCTTTAAGCAATTGGGCTTTATATCACTGTGAACAACTACTGCTCTTGAGGGACGACTAGCACCAAATTTTTTTTTGTATTCCGCACTACTAGGGGTGTCTAGAAGTACGGAAGAACCGCAGTCATAAAGCACCTCAACATTTCCTAATGATTGTGAAAGAATGAATGACAGACCTTGTTCGTCTATAACTGTTGTAATTTCCATAATGCCCCCAAGCAATATATCTAGTTGATTAACTGGTAATAATTATATCTAACCCTATAGACAAATACCATATTTAAACACTAAATAAAGTAAAATATAATTAACTAATTACATTGACTTTGCCCCGGACAAAGGCGTCACAATAGGGCTCGATAGAGGGTCAGCTTTTTAGGCGAAGCCGTTAAGAAAAGCGATACAAATGCTTCTAGCTCGCCGAAGGCGAATCATATGGCCACCAGCATTCTGCTAGGACGGTGACAACGGGGTTTTGTTGGCATCGTACTAGCGCTGGTGGACAACAGCCATGAGCGGCAATACTTGGCGAGGAACGAGACTTAGTAATGCAGGGGTAAGTCCGGCGGGTGGGCCTCGGTGGCGACTAGGGGGAACCCCCTATTAGTGGAGAGCAATTTTAAGTTTCTATTTTAGTTCTATGAATTCATTAACACGAGAGACAAAAAAAACCCCGACAATATTGCCGGGGCTGGTCGCTTGGGGAGCGTTAATCCCTGGTAGGTTCTGAGTCTAATGCTTTAACATAAACAGCATCAGCAACACCGTTTTCACACATTGAAGTAGCTGAAAAATTGTCTTTTGTGGTTTGACTGTAAAGTTCACTGTGTTGCGAGTTACTGAGCCAGATCAGGCTGTTATCATCGTCCAAACCTAAAAATCCTTTGGTTGGTGAGTAGATACGATAAAAAGAGCTCAGCTCATAGGTTTTAAATACCCTGCTATCTGGTAATGAGAACCAATAGCAGTCCCAATCTAAGTGAATATAGGCTTGCCTCTCTTGACACGGTTGTGAGAAACCTATCACTTTGTAGCCTTGCAGAACTAAGCCATAACCATTAACGACAATGACCTCCTCTCCAGAAGAAAACCTTGATTCGCACAATGGTATTGAAGTTAAGCTATTTTCAATATATTTCAGCATGGATATTCCTCTCTTACTCCTTGAGATTAAGCTGTTAAGCCAGTAAACAAATCTTGCTCTAGCTCTTTGGATGAGAACTGAAATCCTTGACTGATGTTGAATTCCCGGTCAGCTACCAAATCTACAAAAAAGTCATGAACATTTTCATTCTTACAACACTCTTTAATGTTCTGGGCTGCAATATAGGCTGCATGCTTAGGATTGATAGCACTGACAACGAAAGCTTTGCTCTCTGAAGAGCCAAATCGAACTGAAGTTAAAAACTCCGTATATTGGTCAAATTCATTGCCCCGCAAAACTACTTTAATTTCACTACCCTTTGAAGTCTCAAGTTTTACATAAGAGAATCCATCTTCTAGCACTTCAAGTAGTGCTCCCTTGCAACCTTTAAATGCACCTTCAGTTACGATAATTTTCATAAAGCCCCCAAGCCTTGAATATCAATCAACGATTAAAGCATTTCTGCCCCAATCCATAATAGCCATTATACCAAACAGACTGCTAAATACCACATAACAACACTAATTTCAGTTAAATATATTTAACTATATTGATTGACTTTTGGCCGGACAAAGGCGACACAATAGGGCTCGATAGAGGGTCAGCTTTTTAGGCGAAGCCGTTAAGAAAAGCGATAAAAGGCTTTTTGCTCGCCGAAGGCGATTCATATGGCCACCAGCATTCTGCTAGGACGGTGACAACGGGGGTTTGTTGGCAATGTCCTAGCGCTGGTGGACAACAGCCTTGAGCGGCAATACTTGGCGAGGAACGAGACTTAGTAATGCAGGGGTAAGTCCGGCGGGTGGGCCTCGGTGGCGACTAGGGGTATCCCCTATTAGTGGAGAGCAATTTAGCCACCGAGACGATGGCTAAATTCTATAGGTTAGGACCACTCAAAGATCGGCAATGATCGCTCTTCTCCTGCATCTGAATCTAACTCGACACACTTAAAACCCAATTGGGCTGCTTTCGAAAGGATAAAATTTAGCTCGTCAGAATATTCTTTACGGATATTTAAATCGTGTTGTGTATGCAATTTAATGAAATAGCCCGTATTTCGTTTTGCTACTAATGAAAATTCTTCCTTAGAGATTTCATCAAGGGCAACTACATCTCCTTCCTTTATATGGCCAGTGCTAAGCTCAACTGTTGTATATTGGTTGTTGATATCAAACATTAGCCTTCCCCTTGGTCTAAATTGATGTTCGAGTGTGAACAAATGACCATCCTAAATGCGCCCTTTGTTTTGAGCTCTATTACGTGGGAAAAGACTTCTTTCGCCTCAAAAAACAACTCATCTTTAAAATATCCTTTTTGATACGTACCTCGGAGTGTACGAAACCCATCAAACTCCGGTACTCCCTTAATTCCTCGGTCCGTATTAGAGCGAGCTGAAACAACGACTATGCCGCCCTCTTGACTACAGAGCTTAGCTAGGTTTTTCCAGACCTGTTTTCTGGGTAAAGGGGGCAATACATTGGTGCAATATCCACAATATACAAATGAGTAATGCGCTTTAAGAATGTCTAGATCAGGACAAAATGTGTAATCGTACTCTGCACACATACCTGATAAATCGTATATAGCTTGAGTGTCCTTACTTTCTTGTTCACGCCCTTTCGCATAGTTCAAAGCTGGGGCTGACACTAAATGAGGGAACTGTGAGAGAAACTGTTTTAATGGGGCACTAACAGATTTACGTGCGATTGAAGTTTTTGAGGAGACCTCGAACTCCTTCTTGATCTCTTCAGGTGTTTGATAAAAGGATTCTGATTCAAATTGTTCTGAAACGGGTACTAACTTTAATGCTAAATTTTCCATACTGCCCCCAAGCAATGTATATCATTGATTAACTGTTAATAATTATATCTAACCTCACACATAAATACCATATTAAAACACAAGTGATTGTTAAATATAATTAACTATATTTGTTGACTTTGGCCCGGACAAAGGGGCCACAATGGGGCTCGACAGAGGGAAAGCTTTTTAGGCGAAGCCGTTAAGAAAAGCGATACAAATGCTTTTTGCTCGCCGAAGGCGATTCTAATGGCCACCAGCATTCTGCTAGGACGGTGACAACGGGGGTTTGTTGGCAATGTCCTGGCGCTGGTGGACAGCAGCCTTGAGCGGCAGAACTTGGTGAGGGACGAGCCCTAGTGATGCAGGGGTAAGTCCGGCGGGTGGGCCTCGGTGGCGACTAGGGGGGACCCCTGTTAGTGGAGAGCGCTTGACTGGCCATAATGACCAGTCAAATTTTTCTACAGTATATATAAATCGTAGTAGC
Organism: Vibrio sp. 2304; assembly: GCF_033339475.1. NCBI lineage: Bacteria > Pseudomonadati > Pseudomonadota > Gammaproteobacteria > Vibrionales > Vibrionaceae > Vibrio > Vibrio sp. 2304. The sequence goes on from NZ_JAWOUQ010000007.1 coordinate 138,551, forward strand.
TAGCTTCTTCAGCTGTAAGCTTATACCCAGGCTCTACAGAGTGGGTAGATACGCGATCTTTACTACATTTAATGGCTTTAAGTGTGTTATTGATCTCACTGCAAGCATCAACAACAAACAGATCTGGGATAAAGCCATTCTTAAAAAAGCTTGTTTGTTTATTGCGGATCATCTTTAGGAAGACTGTTTCAATTTTAGGTGGTAGCCCGTAAACAAGTGCATGCCTTACAGTCATTAAATTTATGAACTCATGAAGTATTTCGTGGAATGTAAATCGACCTACTTGGTGTTCTGAGGATTCTGTAAAAGCGGTACACTTGTAAATCAGATTAGTAAGGAGATTACATGTAATGTAATCAACCTCTAAAAGTTGGCCTTTGCATTCAGATTTTTTGATTCCTAAATCTTGTACTTGATTGACCCACTCCAGGTAAGGGAGCACCGTATTTAAATCATCCAGTAAGTACCCAAGTTTGGTTTCGAATTCACGTACCTGTTTGTACCAGCATGCTTGCACCTTGTCGGAATTTCCATATTTGCTCTGAATAGGTTGGGTTCGGATGCTTCTAAGACGTTTGCCTTGAATAGCATTTACGCACTTGAATGCTAGTGTAAGTGCTTTTTTTACTTGTACCTTCTTTTCTTCGTTGATCTTTACGATTCTGTCCATACTGCCCCCAAGCAACTTTTTAAAAAAGAGGGCCATTGAGCCCTCTATACACGTTAGATTTACCGATTACTATTCTTGACGGAACGGATCAATTACAAAGCCAAGCGCGTCTAGGGGTTGGCTATTGTATGCAGTAAGTGCTTCGCGACCTAAATCCAGTTCGTATCCAGAGCCAACAAAGTCATCACCTACAAAGCCACAAATAACATTGTTTGAGATACCTTCGATACCTTCCCAAGCTCTCCCGGTCCAATATTGCGATTCGACAATCCAAACACCTTCACGATGAACACGCACTCTAAAAGCACTTTCACTTCGCTTAAGTTCTTCTTTACTTATATCGATGTTCACATCAGGATCAAATAGGTCACCAGATAGAGCTTTTAAATCTACATACTGGTCTTCTTGTTTAATGAATCGGATTTTCCCTAATCGAACAGCTAGGGCTACTTTGTCTATTTCGCCGTTTCTCTCCGTGGATGTTTCAGTCTTTTCGGGTGTTAGCTGATTAAGTAATGAAATGACTACTTTCTTATCGAATGATGAAATCTTCATATTGCCCCCAAGCAATTGTTTTAAAATAGATAGTTACATAAGCAACTAAGGAAATTATACTAAAACACGCTCTAAAATACCACATTAAAACATAAAATATAGTTAAGTATATTTAACTATATTGGTTGACTTTACCCCGGACAAAGGCGATACAATGGGGCTCGACAGAGGGACAGCTTTTTAGGCGAAGCCGTTAAGAAAAGCGATACAAATGCTTTTAGCTCGCCGAAGGCGATTCATGTGGCCACCAGCTTTCTGCTAGGACGGTGACAACGGGGGTTTGTTGGCATCGTACTAGCGCTGGTGGACAACAGCCTTGAGCGGCAGAACTTGGTGAGGGACGAGCCCTAGTGATGCTGGGGTAAGTCCGGCGGGTGGGCCTCGGTGGCGACTAGGGGTATCCCCTATTAGTGGAGAGAAATTTTCTTGCAAGGTCTCTATTTCTTTTATTGAATTTATACGGACAAAAAAAAGCCCCTGCTTTGTAAGCAAGGGCTTTTCGCTTGGGGAGCGTTTAATCAAATGTTTGAGGATCTAGCTGTTCAAGAAATGGTACTACGTCTCTCTTAAATACCGCCTCAGCATTCACAGTATGAGCGCGAACCCATGCATTATTTCGGGTTGGTGAGAATTTGAAGCTAAACTTTCTTAGTCTTTGGGTAACCTCTTTCGGTGGCCTACCACCTAACCAAATACCAATGCGCCCATCAATAACCCCGTGCTTAATTCCATTTTCTAATTCACCTTCTAATGAGTTTGAATTTCGACTTTCTTCGACTCGCTCTGCTTCGACTAAACGTTGTTTTAATCGTCGGATATTAGCATTTGAGTTTGCTAAGCTAAATCGTCCCCAAGTGTTTACTATTGGATTTGGCTCCAAAAACGTTTTAAGGAGGTTTTGAGGTATACCACGTTCAAGCATCTTGTTTTCAAGTACAGCAGCACTATTATCTGTAAGCTCTCCATTTTCAGACGCTTTATATGCAGCTGGCACTAAACGATTAGCTATTTTCATGTAGCCATGCATTGTTTCCGCTTCACTAATTTTAATTCTTAATTGCTCAACCGGGTTATCTGATGACATTTTGACAACTGAACCATCCCCATCGGGGAACAGTTTCTTTGCAATGGCTTTTAAGGCTCTCTGAGGATAATCTGCATATTGATTAAGCTTATCCCTACTATTCTTATTGGCCTTTTCTGCTTTCGCCACAGGGAATCTCGCTGGCCCTGTTACATGCCATGAGATACATTTGGACTCTGCACTTATGTACTCATCGAAGTAGCGTTTTAACTTTCTTTGAAATTCTTCAAACTCAATTTCAACAATTTCTTCCACTGAACAATTAAACGCCTTCGATGGTGCGCTTTCCGAAGTGGACTTGATCAGCTCATGAAGTGAAATTTTGAATGTCCGTAATGCGTTGCAGTAGTCAACTACTGCTTGAGCGGCGTGACGCTCAGGAAATTGAGATTGGCCATTAAAAGCTCGCTCAATTGATGAAGGATCAAGCTGGCTCTTATATTCAAGCAGGTCCTTGTCTTCTCCAATGTATTCCTCGATTTTTTTATTAACTAAATTTTGCATCTGTAGCCCCCAAGCTATCTATGTTTAACAAATGATTTGACGTATTTATTTGATGTGTTAATTATACTAACAACCCCCAATAAATACCATATTAAAACACAAATAAATGTTAAATATAATTAACTATTTAGATTGACTCTGGCCTGGACAAAGGGACCACAATGGGGCTCGACAGAGGGAAAGCTTTTTAGGCGAAGCCGTTAAGAAAAGCGATACAAATGCTTTTAGCTCGCCGAAGGCGAATCATATGGCCACCAGCATTCTGCTAGGACGGTGACAACGGGGGTTTGTTGGCATCGTACTAGCGCTGGTGGACAACAGCCATGAGCGGCAATACTTGGCGAGGAACGAGACTTAGTAATGCAAGGGGTAAGTCCGGCGGGTGGGCCTCGGTGGCGACTAGGGGGAACCCCTGTTAGTGGAGAGAAATTCATAACCAGCAATAAAAAAGAGCTCTATTGCAGGTCGATATTCTATTTAGATTCTATACCGCCATTCGCTCGTATTGTGTGTTTAACACATTGTTAAGCCACTTACCAACCCATTCACCAACCCAACAAAAGGCCGAGTAAATCACCGACTGGCCCAAACATTCGTGGGCTAGTCCTACGGTCAGATCGCGAACGAACGATTCTGGTATTTGCTTGCACTTGGCATGTTCAACAGTTGTAAATAACCTAGCTAATTTACCATTGCTATGGATTAGAAATGGATCGGTAGATCGACACTTTTGGTATGATTTGGTTATGCACCCTACCTTTGTAGCAGTAGGCTTAAGCCACTGGAGTCGAAAGCCTTTCTTTTGAGCAATGTCTCTCTTTTCCTTTTCCACTAAATATGTATAGGGCTTATAGCTTTCATGAGTTTCAGGTATATCATCGAGTACATCAGCTAAGCAGCTATATTTATAAGTTGTCCTTACCTTTTGGGGCATAAAGTCCTTTAAACCCTCTTTGAAGGAGCTGCAGTATCCAATACCACAAAGCCTCTTTCTATCTTCAAGTGCACCAAACTGAGAACCTGCTAATGTCATATTTATAAAGTTGTACCCAAACACTTTACTAAACGTATCTACGATAACAGCGTATGAGTTTGATTTAGTAAATGAAGTAACATTCTCAAAAACAGAAATAATTGGATTCGTTATCGACTGCCAGTGCAAGAAATCGATAAAACACCCGCCTGTATTTTTGTGTGCTTCTGCAAATTTATTTCCGTTCTTAGATCTACCGCTTATGGAACTCCCTTCGCAAGGCAGCGATCCTGAATTGACTTCCGTTCTAACACCACCTCTGGACAAATCAACACTCTCCAATCGCATATTTAATCCGTATTGCTCTTCCGGTGCCTCCCCAGCCCACACAGGATTATTTTGCAGACATGCATTGAAGTACCTTTCACTCGATTCGACAATTACCTTTACGAAAGTAGAAAGGTTACTACGCTTAAGTCCATCGGAAATACTTGAGCACAATACCCCTATACCATTAAATATATCTGAAGTGGATAAAGGTATATTCGCTTTGTACTTTGACATAGCTCTCTGAACACGCTCTTTTTGTTTTAGATTCCTCCAAGTCTTTATCACTCTATCGAGACATAACTTCTTGATAAGTGAAGCCGGAGTTAGTTCAACAGAAGCAGAACCAAGCTCAGCCCCTGAGATATTTTTAGATAAGTAACCATTCAATTCATCACTTTTTACGTACCCCATATTTTTCATAGTATGGGAAAATGCGGCTTCAAGAGGTTCTGTCCACTGTGTATCTATAAAAATTGCAGATGGTTGAAGTGTTTTGATGAAGGCAGTCATTAAGTAAAAGTAACAATTAGCCTCTGGCGCACCTTGTAAGCTAATCACTTCAGCCTTGATGCTACTCTTCTTTAGATCAAACAGCTCTATTGGCGAGTTGTATTCCAACTCGTTAGAAAGGAGTACCAAATTAGAATTAAAGCTGAATACGGCATGGTTTAATGGCTTAAGATTTCTCGTCATATCCTTAAACCTCAGCTCTCTGTCATGAATCTCTTGGACTGAATGCAATTCGACAATTCGGATTTCACCATCTTTGATGTAGGCTTTTACATGGTCTCCGAAAATATCTAAATCAGCGTGCTTTAAGTCAATGACAGGTCGCTCTTTACCGTTTCGTCTTGAGTTGGTCACTTGTCGAGAGCCGAAACGATCAATAACTATTTTAATTTCTTTCTTTGTACGGTCAGACTTAAGCTGAAACTTAGCCCCTCCTTTAAAACCCGCCATTAGTAAATACTGCCCTTCGAAGAATACTCTTAGTTTATTTCTATGGAGAGAAACTTTCTTCTCTAATACCTTTATCATACTGCCCCCAAGCAATTGATCTCACTTGCCTTAACTATGTCATAATTATATAAAAAACAACAAATAGATACCACATTTAAACACTAACCTTTGTGAAATATAATTAACTTATTATCTGGACTTTGGGCCGGACAAAGGCGACACAATAGGGCTCGATAGAGGGTCAGCTTTTTAGGCGAAGCCGTTAAGAAAAGCGATACAAATGCTTTTAGCTCGCCGAAGGCGGATCATATGGCCACCAGCATTCTGCTAGGACGGTGACAATGGGGTTTTGTTGGCATCGTACTAGCGCTGGTGGATAACAGCCATGAGCGGCAATACTTGGCGAGGAACGAGACTTAGTAATGCAGGGGTAAGTCCGGCGGGTGGGCCTCGGTGGCGACTAGGGGGAACCCTGTTAGTGGAGAGCTTTCAAACCCATTAACTCCATTTGTTTGTGAGGAATAAAGTTTCGTTACTAAGCAATAAGTTTGATACTGAGTATTAAAGTTTTATACTTAATGGCAGCCATCAGAGTACGCCGCCATTTCTAAAACGTTTATGTCCAACTTAGAACTAGCTGGTGAAGCCAGTTCATGGAAGATAGAATGAGCGGGCGTTTAAATGATGGCTAGCCAGCTTTTTTAAGCTGGGTGTACTAAGATGTGGGCTTGATGTTTCTCGGTGTTCCACTCTTTCATTTCAGCAAGAAATAGGCCGTGAGCATTAATCGATTCAATTAATTCAGGTGCACGCTCTAGTTGGATAAGCATCGATAACGGGGTGAGTTGATTGTGTTCTTGGTCAAAACCGTGTTCGACTTGTTCCTCTAGCATATAAAGAATCCCAGGCTCCGCTTCACTACCCTCCTCAAACAGTCTTGATTCGATACCCTCTACGTCATAAAGGTGTACGAGTAGGTTATAAAGCTTTTCAGCACCGATGAGTTTTGTATGCTTCGATTGTGAATTAAGTTGATGCAGTTTCATTTCTAGGTTCCCACCTTTTTTTCTTGCTAAGCTGATCATCAGTTTGATGTCTTTTTTGATATTCGATAACGACTTATCGTTGAGCTTTGGCTTAAGGTACTTTATCAGTATGTCATTGCGTGATTTTACTGGAACAAAACGGGAAGATGCGGAAACCTGACACAGCAAATGAAGCAGGGCGTGGGTAATGACGTTGTGAAGGTTGTGGTAGTAGTCAAAGTCTCGTTTGATTTGCATAGCCAAGGTAGCGTTGTGGGTGGATTATAAGAATATTGGGGCTGGGCGTTTTAAATCAACCTTAATAATGAGTTCGGGAGTAGTTTCCCAGACATAGAGTTGTTCATGGATTGCTAATGTTTGATTTTCCGAAAATGATAATTGTCCAGAAACGTATTTGAATGGGACCGCTCAATCTGTGGATGCTCAAGACAACCAGCATGAAACTTTATTCCTCTCCTACACCAATACATCCCAGACCAATTAATAAACCAGGTCATCATATTGCATGATATGGGGCCTATTTTTTTATCTAAGGTTCACCTTTTACGATGAAGCCTTTCGTTGGCCTTTTTGTGCTTTTGATAGCAACCCATCGAATCTGTGCCGCTAAACATAGCCTTCCTGCGTCGTTCGTAAGCACTACTAGGATTTGAGTTACCTTTCTTCTCTTTTCGTTGTTCACTTGATAGAAACCTGTTAAGTGCTTCATCAAATGAAGATGTATCACTCTTAAATGCCCATCTCACTGCTAACAAAAAACCTGCAACCAATAATGTGCCTAGAAGTACTTTCTCACTCATTTGGTGACTCTTCTGTTGAGCTCTTACTATCTGTTGTCAACGTTCCAATTAACTCATCATCAACTGGACATTCATTGCATCGGTTCAGACACTGTTCTTTAACAGGGACTGACACACTACAAAGTTCATCATTGCTCTGTTCTATAAGTGTTTCAAGACGACTCATTATTTCCTTCCTATAGTTAGGCATTAAGCGATTGTGATTATAGAAAATTCATCCATTTCCTAAATTTACTGAGACAAAAGGTCATGACAGTTTGAGCAAACACCTTGCTGTTTTTCTCTATCCACTTTTAGCCAATAACATGCCTGGGAGTTCTCAAAACATGCATTATTATCACTACACCCGCAGCCAATGCAGACAGCTTCTTTAGGCTCAGGTCGAATATTATAAATAGATAAATCTACCATGCTTTCCCCTTTAATCATTTGTCTTAACGAAAGGGTCGGGACAATCATCTAAATCAACAAAGTGTCTGTCTGCGATTTCTTCTATCTTCGGATACTCTTCTATGAGATCGAAAACCGACCTACCTTTGAGGTCATAGTCGAACTGAATTCCAGCTCTGAACCAATAATCGATCTGTCTATTCAAGCAGTTCTTTGCTGTAGATTTAGTTGGCTTTTTAAGTAGTTCCTCTAAATCTTCAGAGTCAACATAACCACCCGTCATGTCTTCAGCACAGCCAACTTTTTTAAACAAATACTCCCAGTCGGCGTACAATTCTTCGTATGTCATTGGTGAATCTTCTCCTGGTTAAATAGACTTCATGTTCTTGCGTCGTTTAATTGCATCAACCTCACGATTGTAAGCCTCTAAAGGCTCAAGTAAATGAGCATATAGCTTTTCATTTTTGATGTACTCATCATGATTTATTAGTGCCTTAAGTTGTGCTACGGACTCTTTAATTGGCACTCGTACTACCCAAGAGTCTGTTTCAAAAGAGAATTGCCATGCTCTTTTAAAATAATTTTCGAAAGCGTTTAGAGCCTTACTTCTCATAGTCCAAACATTACGCCTTCTTAATGCGTGATCACTCTCTAAATAGTGATTAGCAATATTATCGTTAATGTCTATCTCCCAACTCTCAGGATCTAAAACAGAACTAGTAAAGTGAGCGACCGTCACCCATAGGCACAGCTGTTCTCGTGTAAAAGTATCCGGATTGGAATTAAGCGAATCTAATACCTCAATAGCATATTTTTTCGCTTGTTTATTGATGTTTGCTAACTCTTGAGCCTTACGTTTTTCGATACGGGCTTTCTTCTCTTTAATTTTGGTAAACTTTTCTTTTGCTTTACTCAAAGCCTTTGCTGCGACTTTCATCGCTTCAATTTCTTCGAGTTCAAACAAGTCTCTAGAGAATGGGTCTTCGACTACTTCTTTTAGAAGTCCATTTGATAGCTTTGTTAGAGCTGTTTGCTTTTTGCGGGTACGTTCGGATGTCCAGTGCTTTGTGAAGTCTAAATCTGACAAAATGTTTCCCTCTGAGTGCTGATTTATTAATTAGTGTCAAACGTTAAATCAAGTCGAAGTGTTTCTGATTAACTTCTATACCCATGCCTAGTTTCTATCCAGTACATACAGCTAAAATCTAGCGCTATGACCTTGTAAGTGCGACAGGGAGCAAAGGGAATCCGAGTTAATGTGTTTAGTTAGTGGAAGCATTAATCGGAATCCCCGAAAATCAACTAAAGCACGTTCGAAAATGCAGATGTATATTGAAACTCATAACCCATATCTTCGAGTTTCCATAGTAAGTCTCTATAAAACCCCCTTAGAGTGTCCAGAAGCTCATATAGAGCTGACGATCCTTTATATTTATAGTCCTTGTCCGTATCTACAGCTAAACGATGACAAAGAGTGGATAAACCATCTAAAGAACTCAGAATGTAACCGGTATTAACTAGTTCAAGTGCACTGCTTATAGTTTGTCGAGTAGATTCTGACTGAGAGCTTGCTTTATACATTGTCGCCAGCTCATCAAAGTACTGCTTACCATCCCAATACTTAACAGCTATTTCTTCTAAAGAGATTGGTTTAAATTGGCAAAATACATCAAGCATTGAACACGCCTTTAGAGCTTCAACCTTCTTGAGTGTATCTTCTAAGCCGCATTCCAAGGTTAATGGAGCGAGTAATGAAAGGTACTTTCCATCTTTTGAAAGTGAGACCTCATCCAGACTTAAATCGTCTAGCGCACCAATTATCGCACTTTGGTTTTCTTTTGGAACATCAGATATATCAAGTTGAACGAGGGTATGATCGTCTTGGTTGATAACATGAGCCTTAGATTGGTGAGACTGCACTTTCTCTAAAGTGAAGATATCCTGGGTTATGGGCAGTTGGATTAACAGATGTGTGTCTGATTTTGGTAACTCGCTAACTTTCAAACACCCATAAATGATATCCAATTGTTGTCGAGCGGATATTAATTTAAGTTCAGTAGCATGAAAGAGCAAAATTGAAAACCTGGCAACCGAGAACTTGTCTAAGCACTTATTTCCACTTTCATACCATGATACCAAGAAGTTCGTTATGTTTAGAATGAACTTGGCACGTGATTCTGGTTTTCCTATAGCTGATATAGCTACATCCAATTCCTTCTTAAATGATCCCATCTTAGCCTGGAACTTTAGGCCAGGCTCAATATCAAGTTCATCTACCATTTGAATTGCGCTGTTAATCACCTTATTCATACAGCCATAAGAGACTAGTAAATTTTTAGCGTAGTTTAGTTCTTCTCTACTTACAAAAGATCTTCTTTTCATTTTAGCCCCCAAGCTATTACATATATTTCAACGGGATAGAACCGTTAATTCCCCATTAGTATAACAGTAAATACCATATTATAACAGTTGTTTGTGTATGATTTTTTAACTTTCTTTGTTTATATGACATGATGGTTCTGGAGAGCCTCGGAAGATTAAACCCATTGTGTTCGTGCGTATGATCCTTAAACCAAATGGTTAATTAAATGAATGATCTAAAGATCGTCATTGAAAATTTAGGGCAAATGCAAGCTGAGAGCGCCTCTATGCTTATGATTGGACACAACCCGGTATATGTGTCTAAATAGAGCAAATTAGCTCATATAGCTCTACTGAGTGGCTTTTTGAGTTAACATGCAAAAAAAGAACTATTACTACTTCTTTGTTCTCCAAGATCGTCCCTTTACCCTTCTAACTGATTAATTTCTAGACACTATTTAATAATAATATTTTTATTGATCTTATTAAGATCTTTTTTAAGATCTTATTAGGGTGTTGATAACTTATCTATGTTTTTATAATTCAAGTAGTTAGGAATTCGTTTAAGATCATCTAGGACGAAACACTATTACATTTAGGAAGATTTGAAGATCGCTTAGGACGACTTACCGTGCCATCTAGGACGCTTTCGGTTGTGGATAAGTCTGTATAAGTATGTATAAGGTTGGTTTGCTTACTTACTGGCACATTTAAGCCTACAATGTTACATTTGGTACAATTTCTTATTGTGTGTATCAGTATCATGACCGAGAACAACAGCAAAAACGATCTTACTGTTAGACAAGCGAACGCTTTAACAACGGCAGCTTATAGCCTTACTCGTTATGAGAAGCGGCTTGTATACATGTGCCTCAAGCGGATTAATCAGGAAAACCCTACTCCCGAACATTTAAAAACAATGGAATATGGTCAGTATCCGATCACTATTTCTAACAAAGAGTTCATCGAATACTTCGAGATAGATGATGAGTCGAAGAAAAACCTATCAAGAGACATACAACGCGCAGCACAATCTTTACATGAGAAAAGTGTGGTTATCTATCTTCCTGATGAAGACAGCAAAGATGGTGAAAAAGCTTATGATGCTATCCACTGGACCACTAAACAGAGCTATCGTCCTAAACGAGGACATGTAGTGCTGTATTTGAATGCTGAGTTGATTAGTATCATTAACCAAACCACATCAAACTATACACAGCTGCTGATAGGTGAAGCAGGAAACTTATCTTCCGTTTATACCATGAGGCTTTATGAGGCTATCAATCAGTGGAAGAATTTAAGAAATAACCTAATTCTAGATGTTGATTGGATGCGCTCTAGGTGGCAACTGCCCTCTTCGTATGACAGAACTGCGGTTCTTAAGAAACGTTGGCTTAACCCAGCAATTGAAGAACTTAATAAGTTGCACATTTTCAAAAGTCTTTCCTACGAGGATGTTCGAAAAGGTACCAAGACTGTCGCATTTAAGTTTACCTGGGAGCTTTCTAAAAAGGCCCCAAGTAAACTATCCCTTGCAAGGTCAGCAATCAAAGCTATCAATGCCAACCTTCAACCAAAGCAGAGTGAAATGGTCGCATTGACTGAGCAGATTGGAGAACTATTGCTGAATGGTGAAGATATATCCCCTGCTGTCCTAAGCGCTATTAAGAAGTTTGGTGAAGAGTCAAAAGATGCTAAAGGTACATCAATGAAGAAATCAGATGACGTCATTGATGTAACCGACTATGAAATAGTCACAGATGATGAAGATTAGCTTCAACTAGCACACCAAAGAAGTAAATTTCCATCCAACTAGCACATTCAACAATCAAGTGTGCTAGTTCTGCCTCAAAATACCGTCCTAAGTGTCACCTTTACCAGATATTGCTGGTGGCTAAACCTCTCAATAACTGTGATCCAACTCCCTAATTGTTGTTTTTTATCCGTGATTGAAGTTGTTTTGTGGGTGATGAAGACCCAATTCCTTCTTTATAACCTGCTTTTTTGCTTCCTTTGAATGAAAACCCTGTAAATGAAGGTTAAGCTAATTTTTCAGAACTCCTTCTAACGTATTGAATTATAAGGATAGTATCTATTGCTTCTAGTTGGAGGGGTGACACTTAGGACGAAAGTAAGGGATCAATGAATATGCAATGCGTTTTTTTCTCTATTTTCGTCCTAGGTGTCACTGTTCTATGGCGATGTTTTAATCGGATTTTTTATAAGTATATGTATTTTAATTGTTTTTCTGTGTCAAGAGCGTGAGGGGTGACATTTAGGACGGTTTTAAAATGATACTTTAAGAAGCAACAATGTGTGTCCAGTACTCTATAGAATAAAGCTCAAACTTAATGATTATAACTGACTGAAAATAAAAGATATTTTATTTGTGCCTTAGGCTGATATAAAAAGCTACACACTGGAGTCATACTTTCTCTACGTTCGATATACAGTAAAGAGTGATAGGTGACATCTAGGACGAAAACATTCGTAGGGGTAAAATGGTTTAGCCCAGTTGGGAATTTAAGAAAAGCTAGTTACTATAGATATCATTGAATATATTTAAAGCATTGAAAATAAAGATAAAAATCTCTTCTCTGTGACATCTAGGACGTAAAGCCTACTTGAGTATAAGAAAGTAGAAAAGCATATCAATGAGTTAAATATATGCGGTGGCACTAGATAGAAAACTTTCGTCCTAGATGTCACACTTAGATAGAGGTGTTCTTCTATCTTATTGATTTACTATGGTCCAATAGTGTCTGGGGTGACATTTAGGACGAAAACTAACGCTTTAAGAAAACGTCCTTGATGTACCACTTGTATATTAAGACCTGGTACACCAAGGAAGGTTTGTTTGAGAGGCCCAGAAAAGCTTTTACAAACTCAAGCTATCTAGTAATAGTAGGTCTTCCCGGATGGAGGTCGAGTGCTTGTGGTACCACCATTTACAGTTTTGTATCTGGAACCGGAAGGTTTGTTGTAATGTGCCCACCCTCTATACCTTACTCTCCATGGATCATCTGCACCCATTGTGTAGTATCCCATGTCAGCAAACGCAGCACGAGTTAAGCTTACTCTACAGCTAGGTGTAGCAGTTGATGTCACTGGCCCGGAAATTTCAAATAAACCAGCATTAGCGATTTCATCAGTGAGATTGTATATTTTACTATGATCAGTGATGGCTATTTTTGTGATCCCTTTGGTTTCCAGGTTATATGTTACAAGGAAATCAATGTTCGACGAGTTAGGCCAATATGAACCATAAGATGAGCTAAAGTACCCACTTGCTTTGCTGTCCATTGCGCTTTTAGCTCTTTTTGGAGAAAAACATGCTCCCCTTGCGACATTCACAGAAGCACATCCACAGTTAATAGTAATATCTACTGCCTCATCTTCATCCTCTCCAGGTTTGGGGATCTCAAAGTCCCCTACTGGATCATCTGGGACGGTTGGGAGCTCAACGATTGTTTCGTCAGAGATGTTTCTGGAGCCTAAAGTATCATCCAAGCCAACTGCACTTGTTTGGTTCATGTGTGAAGGAACCTTAATAACTTTATTGTAGCTCCCTGCATTGTGTGGTGCTTTGATTGAAGCAATTACAGAGGGGGCGGAAACCGCTAAAGCAATCCCCACTGTAATGAGATTAATGTTATTCATTGCAATCTACCATTGTCATTTATGGATAAAAAGCAATATAGGCCTTGAGCGAATTACAATCAACTTTAGTTTTCGAACTAAGGAAATTGGTTCACGGTTTCTTTTAAGGGTTGTACTCAACTTTCACCATAATTTGATTTGTTGGTGAAGGCGATACGGTACCGACAGTAGTGCTCTGCAAACTCGAAATCATCTTCATCAAAGATTGTGCTTTCGTTACACCATAACTTTTTATGTTCGTCACGTATCCTTACCGATTCAATGTGAATTTCAAATTTACATTGGACATCATTTAAGTAAGCAGATATGTGCTTTCCTAACAGTGGTTCTATGCTGTATATGTTGTACTCATTAACACCTTCCTTAATTGCTCGAGATAGACCCATTCTCGCCATTGTCATCGCATTAGGGCATCGATGTGCTTTCAGGTCTAAGTCATTACTCTCTGGTGACTTCATACTTCTTCTCCCACTGAGGGTAGTTCTAGTTCTTTACAAATAGCAGTAGCACAGCTTCTCTCTGAGCTGCGGATCATTCTGTATTTAATACTTCCATTTCTTGAAATAGATTTCTGTACTACATTATTCTCTAGCCAAAAGTCATGTGTAATATCTTTCACAGGCAATCGAACTATCCCATCTAGTACTGACCAATCAATGGGGGCTTTATGCATTCGAGACAAATGCTCTTCAAAGATAGATCGAATTACTATCGCAGTCCCTTTCCAAAATATACTTTTCGTGTACATAACATTTGGCCCTGAGTCTGAAAGAAACCTCATAGGTATAAGAGAAAAAAACTTGGTGAGGAATGGAGTTGTTAAGCGAATTATTTCAGCTTCGGTATCGCTTGAACCTTCAAGCAATTTGTTCATTTTTACAGGAGTTGTACCTAATGCGGTACAAATGAAATCGCCTAACTGCTTCAAGTCCATTAACTGGGATTTCTTGGGTTTTCCTGTGGTACTTATAAACCGCTTTAGTGAATGACCATCAACTAATACATTATCGAGTATCTGGTCCCTAATTAATCTGGAAAAGCTTTGCGAGCTGTCAAAGAATAAGTTTTGTGCTGATGTTGGTTTACGAAGGTGTAAGTGGTAGTCAGAAAATACCTGTCTAATCTTTTGAGTGACTGGCTCTAAGGTGTCCGTGTTTGTAACAATGAATTTAACTCCCAGCGTATGGTACTGAGTAGGACTAGCATTCGTAACTCTGTCCTTAAACAAATTCAAACGGTTCTGACCATCACATACAAGACGGTCAGATGAACTTTCTAATGTGGCTGTGACGACTTCTTTGTTACCAATAGATATTTCCTCATGGAGTTTTAATGAAGAAACAAAGACAGTAATGCTAGGGAGTACTGTATCCTCCCTATTGTCGAAATACTTAATCAAACCTTGTGCACGACCTTTCTCAAGGTCTCTCTGTCTTTTTTGATACTCATTTAAACTATCTGAGCTCTCTTCTTCAGTGAAGTTCTCAGCAAATTCTTTGCCTGTTATTACCCCCTCAAATACAGAAATGCCATTCGTGCAAATACCCTCGTTAGCTCTGAAGAGTACTAATTGAAGGTCTTGTTCAGAATAAATTGGTGTGTACATGTCTTGACCCGATGACTAAAAGAATAGAAGTAAAATACCATATAAATACACCTCCTTCAATATATGTGCACAAAAAAGTGCACTAAGTATATTTAAGTCTATAAAGTGTGTTTAAATATGGTATTATATAGTTGTCGGTCTTTAGTAATGGTTCAGCCAATGGTTAATATTTTTGAAACAACAAACCTAATAGAAAACGAATTGGTGGCTTTGCACGAGAGTGTTAGCTTCAAGTTCAATGCGGTTGTAGAAGAGTTTATAACGATTTTGCGATCTAGTGATTCGCTAGTGTTTGTTCCTTGCAGTATGGGTAAAGACTCCAGCACAGTTTTGAATGCTGCTTCTGAAGCTTATCGAGTTTGTATTCAAAATGGTTGGATCGAAAAAACTCGCCCCTTAATTGTTTCAACGGTTGACACTCTTTCGGAATCACTTCCAATGGTTATGTACACCAGGTGGGTTAAATCTAAGTTTATTGACTATGCAAAAGATAACGATATTAACGTTTACTACGATATTGTCACTCCGTCATTTCATGAAGAGTACGCGAACAAATACCTGACTAGTAATAAGCTAATACCAAATGCACAACGTAATAGTGACTGCAGCTCTATTCTCAAAATTGTTCCTAGCGAAAGATATTTAAAAAACCTATTGGACCGCTTTAAATCAGACGAAGAACTACAGCAATACACCCGTTTTGATGTGATTTGCGCTACAGGGCAAAGAAACAACGAGAGTACAAAGCGAAAAGGTAATATGGTTATTCAGGGAACCAGTGATAAGTCTATAAGTGATTTATTGAAAGAGATGAAAGAGTCTGACTTAAATACAGGCTACCCACTGTTTCTATACGCTCCAATACGTGACTGGTCTACCCAAGAGGTTTTCACTTCCTTAGAACTTTCTGGAGCTAAGCCTCTTACTCGTAGTTTAGCTGGGCTCCCTCCCCTTCCCGGCTTCCTTTCTGATTTCGCCCTGCTTTTGGCCATTTATGGGAATGCTTCTTCTGATGTCTGTGAGATTGCAGTAGGACAAAAGAATTCAAATGGTTGCAATGGATCTAGTCGATTTGGATGCACACTATGCACAATGGTTCAACACGATAAAACCCAAAACTCACTAGCTAAACATACTCGATGGAAAGTGTTTTTACAGGAAGAGGTTCTGCGCATTAGAGATTTCATGTTTCAGCTGAGTTGCAATATGGATGCGAGAATGATGCATGCCAAAGCTATCGATTTTGCAGCATATCAACGAGTAGCATTTCAGCCGAACGTTCTAAAAGTAAAGTATTTAGAAAAGTTGGTTAGGTATTTTGCTCAAATTTCAATTGAGTCATCTAAAAAAGCTGAAGAGTTCAAACGACTATATAAAAGTGGGTACGTCGACCAACATGAAGGCGTTATAGACATCAAAAATGATAGAAGCTTGAACGCTAAAGCCAGAAGAGCATTTCTTGATATGTACATTCAAGAGGCCCAGAAACCCTTAATAAACATTTTTTCTGAAAAGCATGCTGCTTATCTTTCGTTTAGATGGAGTCTAGATGGAGTAAATGCCCTTCCCTATAGACCTTTGGTTATCTGGAATGAACTTTTGAGAGGTAATGGCTGGATTCCTTATCCTAAAAGTAATGCAGAGTACGAATCTATTCATGGAAAAATCAGCATTAACTCATCGAAATTACCTGAAGCCGTATTAATGAAAACTCTTAATGTTGACAATGACCCAGTGCGGTTTATTGATAATCATAAGTCCTTTCTTAGCTACTGGGAGCGTCCAATAGATGCGAGCGATTTGAATGAAAGCGATTTTAACTGCACCACGAAGATCCTCCCTAAAACACAGTTACCTGTAAAAGTGAGTATTGCTCATAATTTAAAGCTGGAACCAATCAGCCAGGACACTTCTCGATCTAAACATTGTGATCTCTTAGGAAGGATTTCAGTGATGGTCAATGCTGAGAGAGTTGAACTCTTTGATTTGATTTCAAGTAACTCTGATAAGGTAATCAAGTTGGAGTGTAATGGACGTAAAGCTTCTAGTGCATTTTCAGAGTACTTTAAAACTAGTCTACTTAAGGGTTATGCAAACAAAAAAGCACTAAATTGGTATAACGAAATTGATGAGCAAATTAGTAGCATTGAATTTAGTTCTATCCAAGAAGCTACGAAAGTGATTTATGCATCCTTTAGTTCTATGTTTGGCGGTGGAAAGATAAACACCAAGCTTTCTATACCCTATCTATCGCATGTTACTGATATCCAATACCAGGAAAAGGCTCGAAAAGTTAAACCTTCATTAGATTTCACAAAACGTGTAGCAAAAATTAGATCAGGTAAACTTACTAAGGGAACAACAAGACTCTCTTTCTATAATCTTGAAACAAATCCAAGACTTCACTATGCGCATGCAGATAATCATAGAGTGCTTCACCCTGACATCGATCTCTTGGGCGAAGAAGTTAAAGATGTTTTTACACCAGCACATTATATTGACCCTAATGCCGCTCTAGGCGACAAGTTAAATATTGTAGTTAATGAAAGAACTCTCAGTCAGTGGCACTTAACCCAACCTTACGAAAGAATTAAAGCTGAACATGATCTTGCACTCATTCAGAACATAAGAAGACGTAGATTGTCTCTCTCTAATAGAAAACAATCAGTACGGTCCACGCAATTAGGAGCTGTGGCACGTTCTATGGTAGAGACAGGGGCCGTTAGGATATCGTTAAAGTACTACCCGACATTCCTCGACATAGCCAAGAGAACAGAGTTACTGTCAGAACTTGGTTGTTTCGACTACCAAGACATGAATGCATCAGAACTAAAACAATTGCCTTTTATGGTTTCTATGCAAAAGCATAGGATCGATAAAGCTAAGCTATTACTTCATGTTCGGGAGCGTAGAAACGCAATAAGACACAAAATAAAGCTGCAACTGTCTAGGCCGTTGGAAGGCTGTGAGAGTAGATTAAGGAATCACTGTGATAGATTGAAGAAATACCTGGCTCGATTTGGTGAATCAACTGTCAAGCTAAACAATCCCACACTATTCTTGACCGATAATCAGCCTCAGATTCATCGAACATTAAAGTGCTGGTCTTTATTAAGCTCAGACTCGTTCAAATCGATTGAAGAGTTCTACAAAAGTTCTCTCTCTACTAACCAACTAACAGAACTGAATGCTAAGCCATCTATTAAGAAGGAAATTACACACTTTACAATCGAACAGCTAAACTCAGTTGTTTCAGTACTAGAGCAATCTATTGCGATGAACTGGGCACTTAAAGGAGTGTATTCAAATGCCATTAATAGTATTGATAGTGAAACAGTTTCAAAAATCGCTAAGGTATCTAAAGACCTATCTAACTTGAAATTTGACGATGTTTTTAAGTATAAAAGTTCAGAGGAATATCTTTGTCTAAAAACTGAATTGAGAAATCTGAATGCAGCTCTATACACGCGACTAAGTAATATCGAAACACCAGCCTCAAATGTGATTAACTTAGACAAACAAGATTTTCTAGCTTCATTTAACCCAAGCGTAGAAAACTACTTAACTCGGTTGGGAGAATATGAGTCAAACCTATCTGAGGCTCTTATCACCCTCGAGTGGTTTAAAGCTCAAATTGAAGATATAAAGAGATTTTCTCTTCGTGAAACAATATCAAAGTTTTCACTCGAACAGCGTCTATCTCTATCAACGGATTTATGTACAATGCCAGTAAATACGAATGTTACAATTTCTCCTGATCGAGTCGATAGTAATATGCATACGACAAAAGTAACTAAACGTTCTACAAGAAATGTAACGCCAAAACCCTTACTCGAATCACTATTAAATCTATAAAACAATTATGTTTACTTATGACTATAAAAACGATTTATCTCTCTTAGCTGAAGCGTTTAAACAGAGTGAAAGCACAATAAAACTGTGGCAGAAATCAAAGCCGAAACAGGCTTTCATGTTGGATAATGCATTCAACTACTGTAATGATTACGATGAACTAAAGCTATTTGTCAACAGGCTGGTGGAATTGGAAACCATAAAAGAGGTTAACGCCGAACTAGGATTGCCTAGTGCTCCAGATCGACTTGTAGATGAAGGCTTCTCTAAGTCTGCCTATTGGAAGTGGTTTAAGGAAAACAGGCACTTGTATGTTGCGATGGTTATGGGGTATTCAGAGTTTAAGGTTCAGAACCTAGTAACCAATACTAACCAGGATTTGATAGCCAAGATACTAACTAACCTAAGTAAAAAGGAGCTGGTATCGCTCTACACCTCTGACCCAGATAGTTTAATTAAGTTAATCAATACGCTTAAGTGATGTGAATTTTTGGGGTGATATACAGTGTATATTCTAATGGGACCAGTATTGATGTCACATTGTAAATATACACTGTATATTTTAAAGGGAGCTATTTGTTAAAATAGTATACAGTGTATATTACTCAGATATCCATCTGGCATAGTGTTCCAGAACTCTTGATTAACTATTAATCAACATGGTTGTTCAAAAAAAAAGTATTAGAATATACAATGTATATTCTTAATCTAAAGTGTTTTAAATACTACAATTTTTCAGAATCAAGCGCGTAAGTACCCATCATAGTTGCATCAGCCGAACTGTTTTTCATACTTATGAAAACCACGGACTTACTTTTATCGAATTGGTCATTCGTGCACCCAATTAGACAACGACCCACTTTATGTGGTTTTGTTAATTTGTATATTCCAATGCCGATAGCATTGATTGCTCTAGCGAAACTCTTAGATAGTCCTGCCATAATCAACTTGTTGGCCATTTCGGACAGCTCCTGAGCATATGAATCTGTCATGTTTTCTGCCTTTATCTTTATCATTGAGCTCGAACCAAGCCACCAGTTGTTGTAAGCACCAGACTTACCTTGTGCGAGGACAATGTCTTCGATTGTGTACTCAATACCGAAGATGGTGAGTATGATACAACCACGAATGGCAAAATTGAGTTTACGTGGAATGTCATCCATATAGGTATCTGCTATTGCACCTCCTAGGCCGTTTTCTTTGGGCCAATTTACATTTGACACTAGCCAGTTAGAAACTTCATGTGACCCCTTCCTGCCAGCAAGTACAACCAATTTTGCTGGCTCCTTGTGACAAGCGTTGTAGCAACGGACTCCATCATAAGGTTGACCATGGGTGATACAGTGGGATTGTTCTATGAAATTGATATTAGTTAAGCCATCGAGATTAAATTCAAATGCGTTTGAATGAATGGTAGCCACAAAATACTCCTTAGAAAAAGCTCACTTGCCGATACGAATTAATGAATACAGATAAATACTTTCGGAATAACTAATAGTTCATAAGTAAACAGAATGTAAGGTGAGCCTAAGAAAAAAGAATCTAAGTTTGAGCTCTGTTGATACAAGAATGATCTAAGCTTGTTTAGATGAATTAACAAAATAATAGTAAAATTAAGATAAGGGAGATCCATGGAAGGATTTGTCGGTGGACAACAAAGTTTGAAACTCGAACAATAAAGATTAGAACTATGACAATAAAGTACGAAACTTTTCGGTGCCATTTGTCGTAGTTTGCCTTCTTCTCTGAGACGATTTTGCCCCATTCCTTCTCTGCGCGAAAGTCTACTCACAATTTGTGATTGTACGTTTGCCTTACTTGTAGTTATTCGAGGAAGTGTCGAAGTAAGCTTTTTAAAAATCATACGTCATTTTGCAATCTAATACCGATAACATCTCATTAAACTATTGATTATTAATTGAACTGTGATTGAAAAGGCTGCATGATAGGACTATGAAAAGCCGTATAAAATGCGTTATATGCGAAGGAGGATATATGACAAAGGAAGTTGCCGATAAGTGCTATATCGCATTAGGCATTGCTGCTGGAGATAGTATCTATCAGTACTTTTTCCGTACTGAAGAACCGTTTAATTTCTACAAGCCAATATTTATGTTCATAGTCGTTTTCCTTATTCTCATTACATTAAGCTTTGGCTTGAGGTTACTTAAACGGCTCATTTCTGCTCCTAAACGTGTTTAGAACGCAGTAAACCTTCATAAGAATAATTTGGTCAACAGGCTGTTGACTAAATTCAGGACAGCTCATTTGTGAAGCAAATTGTTTCGCAATTGACCAACAGGCTGCTGGACAAATCCCACTGCCCAATTTTGCAAGAGGCTCTTACAAAAAAACGAGTCAACACATTTATGCCCCAAAACAAGTCTAGTCGAGCGTCGCAAATGAGCGATCAGCGGACGGTGAAAAATGTTCAGCTGATACCGTTTTTATATCCAAAATCAACAAACTTCCCCCATATTCAGGTAAATGAGCAATTTGCGCATTTTTGTCCTTAGACCACGTCATTAACTTTCAAATATTTTCATAGCTAGCAAAAGGTTAGCTAATTTGATAAAAACGTATGAACCAGAAAAGTGAGCTATTACGTGGTAGAAATATGCGCGATTTGCACACTATTAAATTGTTGAACTAAGCCGCTGCGCGGAGTCGCAAACATCCCAATCAACGACCACACTTACCTTGAGATTTAACCCATTAATCTGGAGGTAACAATGAACTCTCTCATTGAACAAGTCGCCACTGAAATTGAACTCATGGGCTATTCACAACGAACTCGCGAGACCTACTGTGGTTGCTTACAGCGCATTGAGAACTATTTCAGTAAATCCTTAGCGCAAGTCACGGATGCGGAATTGAATCACTATTTTAATGAGCCTGAGGTGCGCCGATTAACCCGAGCGAGCCAATTGGTGCAAATTAATAGTGTCCTCTTCTTATTCAAACACATACTCCACCGGCCGTTGCAATTAGCCATCACTTTACCCAAGCAACGGCATAAGCCACCCCAATATTTAAGCCGACAAGATATCCACTTACTGATTCACCATTGCCAAGATTTACGTTTAAAAACCATGATAATGCTCAGTTATGGCTGTGGATTACGCTTAAATGAATTAACCCACCTCAAAGTGGCACAGATTGATGGGCAACGTAAAACGGCCTTTATTGAACACGGCAAGGGCAACCAGTCTCGTTATGTGGTGATTCCTGAGACGGTATTGCATCAACTCCACGTGTACTGGCAAGCCTATCACCCCAAAGAGTGGCTGTTCTATTCTCGCTGGTTAGCCTCCCAACCTCTCAGTAGCTCCACCTATACGAAGGCACTGAAAAAAATCGCCGCACAGCTTGGGCTTAAGGATAAAGTGAACGCGCATCAGTTACGCCATGCCTATGCCACGCATCAATTAGAGGCAGGGATGCCGTTGCATCAATTACAGCACCAGCTTGGGCATCGCAGCATTAAAACGACCGAGTGCTATCTGCATTGGTTGCCAGAGCTTGGGCATGGGGGCGTTGATTTACTAGCCAACTTGCAGTAACGCATGCCACCGCTTCATCTGGCGGATATTCTCAGCCAAGGATTACCGCATTACCAACAACAGCACCGATTAACCCGTCAACAATATCAAGTGTGTGCACATATCTTGGCGTGTAGAACAGGACAACTCGGTTATCAACAGTGGCGTTGTGACCAGTGTGGTCATGAGGAGCAATTTAGTTGTAGTTGCAGAGACCGGCATTGTCCTCGCTGCCAAGGACAAGCCACGCAAGCTTGGATTGCCAAACAAGCGATGTCACTGCTACCTTGCCCTTACTTTCACTTAGTGTTTACCTTACCGCATGAACTTAACCTAATCGCACACTATGCACCTAACGTGCTTTATCACTGTTTATTTAAGAGCCTTTGGCAAACACTCATGACATTCGCTGCCCATCGTCATCAGGGTCAACTCGGCATGACTTGTGTGTTGCATACTTGGGGGCAAAACCTCAGCCAACATATTCATGTGCATTGTTTAATCCCCGCAGGTAGCCTCAATCGACAATCGCAGTGGCAACCTATCACTAAAGGTTATCTCTATCCTGTTAAGGCTTTATCCACTGTGTTTCGAGGTAAAATGATAGCGGCACTCAAGGCACAATCCATAGCGCTACCGTCATTACCCGCCACTTGGTGCGTGTACAGCAAAGCCTGTGTCTACCCACATCAACTCTTGCACTATCTTGCACGTTATACCCGCAAAGGTGCCTTATCTGAATCACGATTAGTGAACTATAACGCCAGTCGTGTGCGCTTTCGTTACAAGGATTATCGTGACAACAATAAAACCAAATTCATGACCTTAAGTATGGATGAGTTCATTCGGCGCTATTTACAACATGTCCTGCCTAAAGGCTTTATGCGTATTCGCCATTATGGCTTTTTAGCCAATGCTTGTCGTAACAAGCGCATCCCCCTCATTCGAGCACAGTGCCGTGATTTAACCGATAAAATCGCCATGGATAACGTGGAAACCAAACTGCATTGGGTTTGCTCGCACTGCCATCAAGGGCAATTGATATTCGTCGCTATCGTGCTCCCCTTAACGCAACAGATAAGAGGATTGGATTCAAGTTAAACAATGATGACGTCAAACCATTTACGCAAATATTAGACTGAATGCCGCCTGATAGACTGGCGCTTGCGTGTGTAAAAAATACACTTGCAATTAACCAGAAAAGTAACGTAAATTAAGACCATTAATCGACTGAACGACAGTGACAATGGAATGCAATGATGAAGATAAATCGGATAACGTCATCAATCATCCTCAGGCTTAAAAAAGCAAATTCCATTAGCATAAATGATTCCAATACAGTGATTCACAAGTCGCCGTCCGTTCAACAAATGATTTAT
The DNA here is from genome assembly GCF_033339475.1 of Vibrio sp. 2304. Lineage (NCBI taxonomy): Bacteria > Pseudomonadati > Pseudomonadota > Gammaproteobacteria > Vibrionales > Vibrionaceae > Vibrio > Vibrio sp. 2304. The sequence goes on from NZ_JAWOUQ010000007.1 coordinate 162,263, forward strand.
TTACACTCATGTGTAAATAAATACTAAAACGTTAGATTTCATGTTAGCTATAATTTCGCAATATTTAGTATAAAAACCATAACTAGGAAAAAAGATATGACTGAGAATGCCCAAAAAAATGCAAAACCTTTTTCTCAAACGTTTTTTCATGGAACCAAAGCAGATCTTAAATTGGGAGATCTTATAGAAACAGGGTTTAATTCAAATTTTGGACAAAATAATAAGGCTAAGTATATATTTTTGACAGCTACACTAGATGCTGCCATTTGGGGAGCAGAGCTTGCCCTAGGTAATGGTCGCGAAAGAATTTATTTGGTTGAGCCAACAGGTCCAATTGAAAATGATCCTGACCTAACGGATAGAAAGTTCCCAGGGAATCCAACTATGTCATATCGTTCAATCCATTCATTTAAAGTTGTAGGTGAAGTATCAAGCTGGCAGGGTCATTCAATAGAGCAAGTTAAAGCAATGAAAGATGGTTTAAATAAACTACATGAACAGGGCATTAACTCTTTAAATGAAATCTAACAAGTCGGTGCACATGACTGCTAACACGTCACTCGGTTTGCTCTGCCTTCGGCAGTTTAGCAAACTCTTCGTGCCTTAGTTTGCGCAGCATGTGACCTAGGCGTTAACAACGTCCGCAAATGGCACAGAGCCGTTGGTCGGCTCTAACTCATTTCTGTCCAAAAGCGAGTTTCAAACTTTGTTGTCACACTTTCGTTGGATAGCCACATTGATTGAATCTAAGTGTCGATCTTTATTGTCAGTATTGGGTTCTTTTAGCCACGATAGTAACGCACTTCGGAAATAGAAAAGTTTCAAACTTTAATGTCCTCCGACAGGATTGGGTATTATTGTCTTTAACGGTATAGGGATGCTTCTGTGTTTCTCTATTGGTTCTTTCGTTGCGTACTTTGGTTATAAAATTTTCAAAAGAGGCGCCTCGTTAAAGGAAGAGGAGCAACTAATCGAATGGAACAATCTCAAGGTTTCATCAAAAGGTGGAGGAGCAATAGTTACATCATGTTCAGCAATTTGGGCAATTGTGGGCTTATATGTTAGCCCTGGCATTTCAAATACTCCAAATGGGCCGGATTATACATCAATTCATAATAAACAGAATATAGAACTTAAGGTTGCAAGTGCGTACGTTGATGACCCTGAATCTATATTGGATAACCCTGAAGAGTTAAAAAAGTATTTTTCCGAGAGTTTGTCATCAAGAGACTATGACGTTGGAATTATTCACGTGAATGGCCGAATTGGAAGGTTGGATTCAGACTCAACAAACTACTTGGTTGATAGTTCAGGAAATACGACCTTAACAGCTGAGGCAGAAGGGGAGTTTGGTAAAGTACTAGTTTTATTCAGACCAAAAGTTAATGAAAAAAATCAATTGATATTTGATGCAGATGCTTTGGTTAAGAATGTGGATATAAATCGTCTAGATAAAGTAACGAGTTCAGACTAATAAATCTTTACTATTCAAGCTACGTTGGTCTTTGGTCATTACCCATAAATCACTGAATAACCCACAGAAACAGAAATACCCAGAATCAATATGCACTTTACGACATTACCTCTAATGGTACAATGCGACATAATTTTCAATAAAAATACTACAAAATGTTCCTAAGAATAGAAAAAATTACAGTTAAGAATCTGTTTGGTTTTTTAAACTATGACATTGAACTTCCAGAGTCCGATCATGTGGTTATTACAGGCCCCAATGGCTATGGTAAGACTATGCTTCTCAAATTGATTCATAATGCTATCTCAAATAACTACAAAGAATTATCTAAAATAAGTTTTGATACATTCGAACTGAAAACCAATCTTGGTCTTGTCCGTTACTTCAACTCAGAATCTGGTATGCAGATCGAGTCATTTCTTAATGACACAAAAAAGATCATCATTCCTTCAACCCAAAACTTGTCTGAAGAAAAGGTATTTGATTACAGAAAAGCTTTTTCTATTCTTATCCATTCTGTACATCTGAATGACGAAACTGAAGCATATAGCATCATTACAAAGCAAAGAGCGTTTCTAGAAGATAAAATGAAGTTTGCGCTAAGTAAATTGCACAAGCTTGACCAGTTGGTTTATGACTTATTTTCATGCATTTCAATAGAATCACACGAAGTTCAAAATAACGCATTACCGTACATGCAGAAAGAGAGGATAGTTGGCCTACAAGACCTGTTAGCACCTTACACTCGTTTCGGATTGCTACCAAAGTCGAGTAAGTATCTCGAATTGAATGACTTAAACCTTGTATCAGACTACACCATTAACTTGAGTGATAAATTGGATGAAATATTCTATGAAGAATCTTTGCATGAAGACTTTGTAGGACGTTTGAGCGAGTTCTCGAAGCTAATTGAGAAGAAAAAGTTTTCATTTAAAACTATAGCAGTTAACCCGGAATACGGCTTCGCATTCTTCAATCATGTTGGTGCTAATATACCTTTAGAAAAGTTGTCTTCAGGCGAGAAGAACCAAGTATCTATTTTCTTTGATCTAATTTTCAAAGCAGAAAATGGTGCAATCATTTTGATAGACGAACCTGAGGTATCTCTACACATTTCATGGCAGAAAGACCTCCTTAATGAGTTCTCTCAAATATCAAAGTTTAATCACTACTCACAGCTTATAGTAACAACGCATTCACCGGATGTGATTGGTGATGAGTGGGAAAGTTCAATTGACCTCTTTGACAAGCATGTGATTGCAAAGAGTAACTAGTTATGTCGAGTTTAAGAGATGCTACCAGAGAACGTAGCGATGAAACTAAATTTAGCGCTCTGCTTTTACAGGTCCAAACTGACCACGTAGGCAATAGGATTATATTTGTTGTTGAAGGCGACTCCGATATTACTCTGTTTAACATGGTGTTGAGAAATACAGAGTTCTTTTACTGCACTCCAGCAAGTGGAAAGGCGGATGTCATAGAAGCTGTTGATAGGCTGAGGACTCGTATTTCTAATCAAGTTTACGGTATAGTCGATGCAGACTTCGACCACGTACTAGAAAAGACTTACAACGATACATTTATGACGGACGTGCATGATACAGAAATTATGATGCTTCATGATGAATTTATCACAGATTTTATAACTGAACATACACAAAATCATATTCTGGGTCCGATGCAGATCGATGAAGTTGGTCAGAGATTAATGAGTAATCTGATGAGCGTCTGTAATGAAATCGGTCTTGTAAAACTCGCTTGTAGGTTGCTGAATTTGAATGTGAGATTCAAAGGTATGAACTACTTTACTAGCGAAGCTGTGACGGTTAACGATTTTAATGTGTCAATAAACATTCAAATCTTAATCGAAGCTGCAATCAGAAGAAGTCCGAGAGTAGAACAAACTCATTGTATCGACATATACAATAAATACGTAGAGTTAAATCAAGCTGGTTATTGTATATATCAGACCGCGAATGGGCATGACTTTTGCCAGTTGCTGGCTCAAGTGTTTAAGCAACCATTATCATCAGATAGAAATGTAACTGTCAAAGGGGTAGAGAAGTATCTTCGAAGCAAATATACAAAGGAGAACTTTGAGCGGACTAATTTATATGAGCAAATGATTAGACTTATTGAGACCGATGCAGAGGTAGAAGAAGTAGCGTAGTTTTTAGGATATCATATTGCCTCATTTCAACAGAAGTGAGGCGTCAATAACTATAACTTTCGTTACTCACTTACTTGAACAACTTTGTTGCCGAAGTATCTTAGTACTTTAGTTGTCCTACCGTTGATGACTGGCAAATCTTCTTTGTTAATCCATCCAATTAGCTCCTGAACATTAGATTTTCCGAATTGGTTCAACTTATACTCACTATCGTATATGCAGTTTGCCATACGTGTTACAGGGTCTCCAGTGCCGTATAGTAGGTATATCAGAGTCTTTTTTACCCTCTGTTCTTCATTACTTCCCATAAAGCTCTCCTTTAATGTATTGAGGCCACCTTTGTAGAAGCGAAACCGGTCATGGAAAGAGTGCAGAATGCAAAGTGCCTCAACTATATCAATCATTGAAGCTGATATGATTGCTTCCTTTGAACCGAGGACTTTTTTTATAAGGGGATAATTATGCGGAACAATGCGATCCTCAAAATGTTCCCATTTTGTATTCATCCATTCATTAATAAGTTTTGCCGTTTTAGACCGTTGTTGTTCATCCCATCCAAGAGGTTGGTGCTTCCAAGTGTCTTGAGTGGCATAGAAGTCGCGAACAAAGCTGAAGAATGAGTCAATTTCTAATCTTAATGGTATTAAGTCACCGTTAACTTTTCTATCGAAGGTTTTGTAGATTTCTACTATTCGATTAAAAGCACTAACTGATTCTTGATATGAACGCTGGTATGTATCTTGGAAAATAGACTTCTGTGATGCTTTCTTTTTACCGCGATTGATGTTCGAGAAGTTCACATCCCCCATGGTGTCGATGACATCGTGTTCCATGTCATTTAATAGTTTATTTGCATGATAGTACTTGTTATAGATACTCCGATAGCATTTGACTGCATCTCTATTGAGCACTTTTGCGTCACGCCAGTATTCACTGAATAACTCTTGCAGTTCTATAAATCTATGATCTTCCGGGTGGATGCCAATCATAACTTCTTGATTAGAATATATGGCGGATCGAGTTAGATTCGCTGAACCCAACAAGATGGACTTATCACCAAAAATGTAAAGCTTAGGATGGAATGAGTTGGTCGTGAAGAACCTAGCTTCAACCTTATTATTGTTTAGTAATCTATCTAGTGCAGATGGTGAGGTTGGAAAACCAAGTCGCACAATGATTTTTAAATTACATCCTTTTCCAAGGACCTCATCTATAACATCAAACTCTGTGAAAAAAGCTGAAGCAATGAATAAGTCCATTCCATCTTCTATATGATCTGTGATGCCATGTTTAATGAAATCATTTTTTGAAGTTCGATTAGTATACAAGTCCATTGGTTTGCTCTCATCACTCTCTTAAAATAGTACAAGCCATTGAGGTTGATAAAAGAGTAACTTATATCAGTAAAAGGATACACTGGCCTAAAGAATTCTGTGGCTACAAGCTTATTTTCGCAAGTTTGGAGTTGATCAAGTAAAGATATAAGGGGAGGGGGAGTTGTATATTTTCTGGTTTGAAAAAAAGAACCCCCTCCTACGCAAAAGCGTAAGAGGGGGACAGAGATAAACGCTTGGGGGCAATTTAACTCCGAAGCGAATTATATACAGGTTTACAGCTTAGTTCAAAGAAAATGACACTATAAACAGTTAAATGCCCAATTTTTCAGCATGATAGATAAACGCCACACTATATGGATAATCCCCAATCTCCTAAAAGCTGATCAAGCTGCTGCTTTTGCTCATCGCTTATATTTTTAACTGTGAAACTGAACTCACCTTTCAAGGAGTCATGTTTTACGTGAACTTCAGAGCCGTTATCAAGTTTCTTCTTAAGTTTCTTTGGCTTTGTCAATGCATCTTGCCCTTGATCCTCATCATGCTCGGCATAGCTGTATGACAGAATCTTTTTTACGATTTGAGCGTTGGCGTGTTTAGCGCTTAATGCTGTAAGCCTTAGGTTTTCTGTCTCTTCTAATAAAGATGAGCAAAAATTTTCAAAGCCTGATTTTTCTTTATCAGAAAGGCTAGTTATTTTCTTGTCTAATTCAATTATTGAAGGTCTTCCTAGATCAGGAACACTAGGAATGACATCTATTAGCCATTTTGGTAGCTCTGCCGCTTTTATACCAGCTGAGACTAAGTTTTTGTCATAGCCTTTCTCGGTGGCAATCTGAATATTGTTCAAACCTTGTTCTTTCTTGAGGTTCAGCCATTGCTTACCTAACTCATAGAGAGACATGGGTCTATGTGTATTACTTACTTCAGATAAAGACTGCTTACTTTCGCGTGTAATATTTTGACTTGTAGCATAGATCTTAAAACCGCGCTTACTGTAGAAACAACCGCTTCTGCGTTGAGAGCCATCAATAACTTCATAAGTGACACCCCCTTGTGAATCAGTGTGTTTTATAGCAAGACCGGGATAGAGTTGACCCTTATCAGAGATCTTGTTGGTAATATCTATAACTGACAGCCGAGACATAATTGATTGATCTCGAACATTATCCTCTGATACGAATGTTTCGGCTTCAATTTTATCAAAAGGAATTTCGACCAGTTGAAACAAGACTTCTTGGCCATCAACCGCAATTTCTAGTTCGGATACTCCTGCTTGAGCTGCCTCGTTAAGGAGTTGCTCCTCTTTCGTTGTGATTGCAACACTATCTGATGATAACTTCGAGGTACGATTACCACCTGGTGTATAAGCTTGGACATTTCTTCTATGACTTGACATGGTGCCCTCTTTATAAATCGATATCTTTTAAGTGATCTTTAAGCTCATTTGCTAAATCAATTACTGAGTCCTTAGAGTCACGTAGCTGTCGAGGGATACAAATACCTTCGCTAGAAGCGACATCTAGTACTGTTCGATAATTTTTGGCTGCGGTATCAAAAGCATTTGAGCGAATGATGTAGTTATTGAATACCATGGAACGGTACTCATCTTTGATACGATTTGATAGCTCAGTATCTCGGTCTTTCTCTTCTTCGACGTTGGTACGGGCAATTTTAATCCAACGAATACCTTCTGAACCTTCTGGCAAAGCTCGAACCTGGTTAGGTAAATTATCCAAGAATTGAGTTGTGGAGCTCCAGTCGAGAGCCTTTGGAGATACTGGTACCAACAAACCATTACAAGCGTACAGTGCACTCCAAGTAAGCGGGTTGATTTGAGGTCCTGTATCAATAAAGATTAAGTCGTATTGGTTACGAATAGGGTCGATAACTCGTTCTTTTAATCTTGGAATTAGGTTTTCTTCTCCGAGCCAATGTAAAGACGAAAATCGCTCATCCTCAGGAAACGCTGGCATGATTCGAACATTAGGTAAGAAGGTATTAAGGATTGCTTCATCAATAATATCCTCATGACTTAAACCATAATTCACGAAATTTTGATATAGAGAATCTTTACCCTCAAGATCCGCTGTCATAATGTCAACGGCAGTGAGTTGGTCCAGATCATTTTGTTTGTATTCCTTAGATTGAGCGAACAATTTAAGTGAACCCTGTGGATCTAAATCAATGATTAGAATGCGGATACGTTCAAGGTGCTGTAAACCTAATGCCTGAGCCAGGTTAATAGTCGTCATGGACTTACCTGTACCACCTTTCTGGTTCTGTACATTGATAATATGAGTACCACGATTAAAATCAGACCATTTTGGCTTACCAGCTAAATCGAGAATTTCATGAATATAGTCTGGCGAATACGCATACTTACCACGGATCATTTCAGGTGGTTGATAGCCTTGCTCCACCCAATCTTCTTCCTTTTTCTTAAACGTGTTGACAGAGTCCCAGCCACACATTTTGCTCATTTTGGTTTGTGGAACTGAGTGATTAAGAATGACCTTGCTGACTTCAAACTGTTCATCGAGTACAACCTTCGATTGCTGAAGGATGTTTGCTCGACGTTCTGACTCGGTACGACTTACGCTCTCGTTTGCTTTTTCCAAATTCTGCAAAACGGATTCAGTGACTGATGACATTGTGACTCTCCATAAAATTGACAGTCACATTGTCAATTAACAGGTGATGACTGTCAATGATAATTAATGGGTATCAATGATATGTTGAGGCTATCATTTTTATTTGAGGCTTTCATCACAGAATCCTAATGAAAAAAGTCAAATACAGTGCGAACAGAATCTATAGGTTGATTTTGTCGCTGTATATGGTCAGATATCTGAGTGTACAGAAACACAATGTATACCCTAAGTTATTAATAAATAGAGAAAAAATAATGAGCGACATTAAAGAGCAATTGCTAGTATTTTTGAGAGAACGGACCGCGGTAGAGGCTGTTGTGTCTCCGAGTGTTTATGTAAAAAGTACTGCAATCCCACGCGAAGATAAGTTAGAAATTGTATTACATCGGCAGTCTACTCCATATAACAGTAAACATTTCATTGATGTGATGATAGAAGTACCTTTAGAAATCAACAGAAAAAATTACGAAATTATTAAGAGCTGGCCTATGTGCAAACTAAACGAATACTCAGATTCTAGTATGTTATTAGTGAAACGCGAAGACTAAAAATCTTGAGTTGTTGAGTAAAGTATGCTTAACGTATATAGTTAAGCATACTTTACAAAGATAGGTTTCTTGTTACCGTGACTAAAGACGAATACATTGAGTGCTATAAACGAAAAGGTTGGACTACAGCACACCTAGCCAATCGGTGGGGGTTTAGCAAGGTAAGAGTCTACCAAATTGCAGAGGAAGTTGAGCTAGGGCATAGTAAGAAACAAGCTCATATAGATATGCTTAACGGGCTACCCAAAGCGCCAAAATCTATTCGAAAACCCTATAAAGAAAACTAGGAGAAGCTTGTGAAAAGGCTTGAGAATGTAATGGAGAATAACAACCTAGCTTTGAGCTTTGGTCCTGCAATAGACTTCTTTGTTGACTGGGGCTTCAAGATAGCGCTTTTAATTTTTGTAGTGGTGTTTATTTCATCTCTAATCACTACTTACTTCAATGGTGCACTACATACTAATGCTCTGTCTGTATTTGGATTGACAGGTTATTTAATCGCTAGTGCTATATATCAAGGCCTGAACGATCATCATCGGGGATACTAATATAAATTTTTCATTTGGCGCTATACAAGAATTGAATCGCGTTCCGTCGCCGGAACGCTGTGAGTCAAAACAAGGTCAAACGTGATATGACATTCAAAGCCGTGCTCCGTTCGGAGACCATTTACTAAGTTGGTGCTCCTCTTTGTTTGGTTCATTTGATAGTGTTTTTGCCTGAGGTTTTTGACCAAGCAAAGCACTTGTTGATCGCTGCTTCTACGATAGATATTTCTACAAAACTACCACTTGTTTAATCCTCTTCGGTATCAAGTGGCATTAGCCATTTATTGAAAGCACCCTAAATCTAACAGTTGCCTTTTTATTTCAGCGAACTGGTCAATGTCAATTATGCTTAGTTGCAGCATTCTATTTGTAATGAATTTTGGTGTTACGTTCATCTGTAAAGCTATCTGCCTCAAACCAATATCTTGACTCAAGTAATTCATCAATTGCTCGTCACTCGAACTGTTCCAGCTATTGGTGGAACGAGGAACACTTTGAGTGATAGTAGTGTTGGTCGAGGTTGCATTTTTCGGCAATTGTTTAGGTTTAATTGATATTTGGTTCTCTGTGTTGTGGCATAAAGAACTTATGCTTTCTACTAGCCCAATTAGACCGTACTCAAAATGAATGTATGGAGTGAAAGTGATAGAAACTATAGATGCATTAGATAGTATCGACTTCGCTAAATCCATTTCGTTGCATTTGTTTTTAGGGATCAACAAATTTATCTTGCCTTCACATTTAGTCTCGATACCAATTACAAGTCCGCCTCTTTTTTCGTGCATTGCATCACTAATAACACCAGCAAAAGTACATTTGGGGCTAAACTTTGATACTCGTTTTCGCCAAGCGTCTCGGTCACGACTTTGCAGTGAAGTAATATATTGCTGACTTGTAGAGGCTGATTTTGGTCCAACAGAGATAATCCATTTAATGAGTGATGGCCAATTTGAGATTTTCATGAGCTGTACCTGAAGGATAATTACACAGTATAAATACCACATTAACACACGCGCGAGTTGAAATAAATCGAATTTATAAAGATTATGGAATATAGTAAATATGTCATTTGCGGATAAATAACAAGGTCTAAAATTATGGTTTATAGCTATATCATTACCCGAGATAGAGAGCGTATTGTAGACAACCTAATGGAACACGGTGAGTTTTCTAATGGTTCAATTAAAGGGAAAGAGTTAAGCCTTGATCATCCATTAGCAAATGAGATGGTAGATACCTTAAAACTAGTGCCTCAAGGCATGGCCAATACCTATTACACCCTTCACCATTTGAAACAGCAAGATTGGGATGTGACTCATGAAAATGGTTATGAGAACTCTCTCATTGCGAGCTTTAGTTTAAATGGAAACCTAAGTTCACTTTTAGATAAAGTCAAAAGTGGAGAGGGGTTTAAGGTAGAAACGAATACCTTCCAGGAGTTCATTGAATCGAATCAAGGTATCGATTTAATCGTAGATTTTCAAAATACGATCACTCAGTCTGATTGTTGGACACCCCAAGGAAAATTAAACAACCCATTAATATCGAACTTCACTGTGGATATGGAGCGTCTTTCAGAGTGGCCCGGCATGCTCGAAGCACTAAATAATCTAGGTATTGATTCAACAAATTTAGAAAACGCTATTAGTGAAAATGGTTTAGAGTCTGCTCTGGAGCTTTGTAAAAGACCAGAAGTACTTTTAGCTTATCAATATAGCCAGGGAAGATTTGCAGACTTGCCAAAGAAGAATCTACCCGGTGCAAGATTTATTCAGAATTTAGATTTAGTAGAAATTGCTGAAGAGTACTTGAAGTTCACTACTGCTCAAAAGCTTGAGGGCGTTGAACCAGACTTTAAACAGTTTTTGTTAGAGCAAGGGGAATCATTAAATGACAAAATTGATAGCGCCGTTAAATCACAAGTTTTATCGTTTATGAATGAGATGCAGCTCGATGACTCCAAAGAAAGTATTGAGTTACTAGACGAAACTGCAACAACACTATACAAACAATTAGATCCGCGAAACGAATTAATGGGCTTAAGGTACCACCTTGAACAACTACTAGACGTATATACAAAAGAATCAGAAGTAGACCATGAAGCTCTATCATTACAATTAAATTTGCAGTTGGATGAGTACAGTGAGAGGGATGCTTTCAATACTTGGTTATTAAACAACATCTTAGAATGCAAGTTAGAGCCGAGTGTAGAACTAAAAAGTAAACATGAAGCTATGGCCTTCCTTGAAAACTCCAATAATGTCACTATTCCGCAGATGATGGCAGCATTAGTACATTTATCTAACCAAGACCTTAGTAAAATACAAGCGACCCTGGATGGTGAGCTTGTTGGGTCAACTAACCATACATCTGAGTATTATGCGGACCTTATTAAAAAATTTGAAGGGATAGTATCCCAGTTATCGGTGGACCAAGGTATTGATGTATCAAAAGCAAAGGAAGATGTATTCAGTAGAATAGTGGAATCTTTATCGCTAAACAAACCTGTTTCGCAAGAAGCTTTGAGCGATAGTTTATCGAATGAATTATACCAGCTAGCTGAGGCTACAAGGTTTTCGCCAATAGGTTCTGAGAAAGCTGACCCCATTCAAAAACTGACCATAAAAGATGTTCGAGCAATCATTTTACCTGAAGCAGTAACTGAGCCTGAAATTATCGATCAAATGTTGGCAATAGAGAAGCTGAGGGAGGAAGGCTTTAAAGGTAAAACTATTCTTTACAGTGAGCTCGAGCGTGATGGTAAAGCTCAAGCTGTACATTCTTTTATAAAACATAATCCTGACACGTTAAGAACAATAGGTGCTGCTCCCACTTCCCAAGTAGATCCTGAGCTGGATATCCCCAAATCAATAAAGATTCTTGAAGAGATTCAGGCTAATCACCCTTACTTAAAGATTCGTGTACATGAAACGATAGATTCAATGAACTTTCTTAGTAATGATCTGAAAAGTTACAGCTCTACACTCGCTGGGGTTGCCCACAATGGTGAAATGCATGTGAATCTACAAAGTGAACATAACGCATATGAGTCAGGACTTCGAAAGACTATTGCACATGAAGCGGTACACTTGGGATTTAAGAAGATGTTCACAAACTCCGAGTATGTGGACCTTATGGAGACTGTTTGGCAAAACATTTCCACTGAAGACAAGGCTACAATAAAACAAAACTATGGGCACCTTGATGAAAACAAGCCTCTAGATAGACGTAGCCTTGCGGAAGAATGGTTAGCAATGAAGGCTGAAAGTATTGATCTAAGAGATATTGATCGTATACAGCCAGTTATTAAGGTTTCATTGGTTAACAAGCTCCAAGGGTTTAGGGACTCTGTTCTCAAGAAATTAGGCAAGGTTACCGAGACCTCTTTAAATGTGGATGAGCTCCTGGTAAACGCGATTAAAAAGGCTGGAGAGTTCAACCAGTTCATTGATGGTAAAGTAATTGATCAAGGTTTGGTCGTTAGAAAAACAGGTTATGTTGAACATGAGCATCAGTCGTTTGACCTGTATCGTGGTTATAAAGCGAATTTAGACGCTGGTAGAAATTTATCTACAGAGGTGCAGATTGCAGCTAAACAAGACTTTATCCATAAGTACTCGAACAATGGGCACATTAAACTCTTAAATATCACTTTCGATAATAATAATGAACCCAAACTTGAAGGTAGTCAGTTAAGCCTACCGTACTCTGCAAACCCCAAGGACCTTCTTGAGATATTAAGGCAGGTTGAGGTAAGTTCGTGGACAGGTAAACCATCTTTGCATTCTAACATAAGTACTGAAATAGAAGCTGTTGACAGGGCTGAACCAACTCCACCAGCAGTTGTTAAAGCCAAGCTTGGTAATATAGTTAATGAGTTCACTATAGATACATCTGTGAATAATGAAATTCTCAATAAGCTTTCTGGACCAGTAAAAGACAAGTGCAAACAAGTAGACGAAAAAGTTAAACAAGAGGTTGACACTGATATGAATTTAGGAATTGGATTTTAAGTTGTATATGCTGTAACCTATTATAAAACAACAGGAGGCTTCCTATGGTTGCTGCAATTGCTCTTCTTCCATTACTTGGTGTTATAGCGGCTATTTTTTGGGGGTTGAATATGTACTACACACTCGTTCCTAACTGGTTAATTCCAGTAGTGTGCGTCGTGGTAGTCGCCTCAATATTCCAAATTAAGGTGACATACAAAGAACTAAATGAATCGGAAATAGATAGTTTTATTGGGCGGTTCTTGTTCTCAATACATCGAACAGTTCGACAGTATATGAGAGCGGCATTTATGCCAGTTGTACCTGATTTTAGTTTTGTAAAACAAACCCTCAATATCATGACGAAACGAAAAGATGATGAATAAGAAATTAATGTTAGCTGTAATGTTGAGCGCCTCCCTTTTCGGTTGTGCTCAAAATGATAGTCTTGATCCAGTATTTGGTTTTACTGGTGAATATGGTGCTGGTGGTACAAGAATCCCTAATAATCCAGCATACTTAGTTGATCCTGGGTTAACTACTGAAACTGAACTATTTAAGATATTCGGTGAGCCCCAACTAACCCAAAGTTTCCCATGGGGTAGAGTAGTTACTTATAGATATTGGGAAAATAAAATTGGGTTGCCGATGTATGAAGAGTATGTTGACTTTGTTTTTAACGATAGAGGTTTCCTTGATAAGGTGGCAACCTATTCTCAAAGGGGCTCTAAGCGGGTTGAAACAAATCAATCCAAAATGATAGAGAGAGAAGAAGAGTGTCCAAGTCACTACACAGTGTGCCAGTCATACGAAAACTTCAGTCATTAGAATCCTCACTTCATGCGTTTGCTCACTCCTTAGAGCAAACGTACTTTAACGTTCAGTTAAACAATCCCTCTGACATCAAACCAATTAAAGCGGTCATTAGAGCTATAACGGCGATCACTTACGATGAATACCAATCAGGACGAGAGTTAAACCAGTTACCTGGAGTGGTCTTCATTCCTGAAGATGTAGTTCCCAAATTACTAGAAGTAAATCATGCCAAAAAGGCATTTTCAGACGCTGTAAAAGAAGCTAAGGCCTCGAGTAAATGCAAAAGCAATACTGCCGCATTGAATTATGTAAGAAAATTATTAACAGAGATAGGCATGCAAAGGGTTCACTTTAAACAATGTGAACGCTTGCTGGTGGTAGAAGAGGCGCTACCTAAAAAAATAGTTTTTTATAACGAATCAAAAGGGTGGGGTAACCAAAAGAAATACTCAAAAGAAGAAGCGCTTGAGTTAGCTAAAGAAATCATTGATAACGGTTCTGATAGCTTTGACATCGTTTCTAAGAAAATTGCAGAGATTTCTGATTCGGAGTTTCTTGTGCACCGGACGCCAAGTCCAACAAGTATTAAAGCGAACATCACTAAATATGTACCAGGAGTGGGAGAGAAAAGTCATTCAAGAGTTGCTTCGTTACCAATATTTGTTGTAACTACCGATATGGATTCAGCGAGAACGGTACTCATTGGTTCTATGGTTTCGATTGAGTCTACCCCAAAGTCTAAAAGACTGGGGTCTAGTAAAGCTCGTAGTAAGTTTGAAGAGCAACCCTATATCTCAACTTTGCGTCTATATCGATATAAGCCCGAATATAGATAGAAAAATTTACAAACCAATCTATAATATATGATATTAAATTGGAGGGTTAGAGATGCACAAGCGTAGAGATAATTTGCAAAAGACGATACTCATTGTTTGGTTTCTGTGTTCTAGCATTGTACTTGGGATTCAGCTATTACCTAGCCCAATTGATAATGCAAGTGCAAGTCAGATAGAGTCAAAAGCCGGAAATCTGGAGCCAGATGACAGCCTGATCAATCTGGATACAATTCTTACCTATATGCCTACCGAAGTACCTCATTCCAGAAATAAACAGTAGCTATAAAATGATTTAATATGGTATTAAATACCATTGACAAACACTTTGCTCAACTATAATATATAACAAAACAGAGCGAGGTAGTTATGGTTACAATAGCTAGCAATAACAGCAATCCTTCACCTAAAAGCGTGGCTCTTGCTGCTGCTTTAGGGCAAATTGAAAAACAATTTGGCAAGGGTGCTGTGCAAAGCCTTGGGGGCGAAGCAACAACTAACAATCTTGACATCGTATCTACAGGCTCACCTAAGCTTGATAAAGCTTTAGGAGTGGGCGGGTTAGCGCGAGGTCGTATTCATGAAGTTTTTGGCCCGGAGAGCTCCGGAAAGTCGACATTGGCATTGGAAGTCATTGCTGAAGCACAAAAGAAAGAAAGTATTTGTGCCTTCATTGATGTTGAGCATGCGCTTGATCCTGGATATGCCAAATTAATTGGCGTTAATAGCGAAGAATTGTATGTTTCGCAGCCAAATAGTGCGGAGGAAGCTCTGTCTATTGCAGAAACTCTTGCTCTATCGGGAGCAGTAGACATTATTGTTATCGATAGTGTCGCAGCAATGTGTCCTAAAATGGAGTTAGAAGGAGAGATGGGGGCAGCTAGTATGGGCCTTCATTCGAGGTTAATGTCGCAAGCATGCCGGAAGCTAACAGGTATTCTAAAGAAAACGAATACCATGGCTATTTTCATAAACCAAATTCGTTTTAAAATTGGTGGTTTTGGAAACCCTGAGACAACAACAGGTGGAAATGCTTTAAAGTTCTACGCTACAACGCGAATTGATATTCGCAGAACGGGGAGCTATAAAGTCACCGATTGTACAATGGGTAATGAAACCAGGATTAAGGTTGTCAAAAACAAACTTGCCCCTCCATTTAAACAAGCTGAAACCAAAATATTGTTTGGTAAGGGTTTCGATTACTACGGTGAAGTTCTTGATTTAGGCTTAGATGCTCGAATTATAGACAAACGTGGTACTTGGTACCTTTACAAAAACCTTAAGCTTGGGCAGGGCAGATTGTCAGCGACAGAGGCCTTAGAAAACGACAAAGTCCTTCTTGAAGAGATATTATCTCGG
Source organism: Vibrio sp. 2304 (assembly GCF_033339475.1). Taxonomy (NCBI): domain Bacteria; kingdom Pseudomonadati; phylum Pseudomonadota; class Gammaproteobacteria; order Vibrionales; family Vibrionaceae; genus Vibrio; species Vibrio sp. 2304. Next base: position 177,991 of record NZ_JAWOUQ010000007.1, read on the forward strand.
ATTAATTAGATTAAGGTATGTTGCGGGAAAACCGCAACATAAAGGCATAATGTTATTTAGTGACTTTCAGAAAAATCTAGACAAATTACCTTTTGATGAATTGCAATCACGGAGAAAGGGGCAGTCTGTACGCTCATTAGCTTATTTTCTTGGCTCAAATGAAGTCGCGATTCAAAAGTACAAAAATAATCCCGACGAACCTGTAAAGGAATCGCATATTCGATGCGTTGATTTTCTTTTGAAAATGCCAAAAGAGCAACAGATCCACATTCTATCTCAGAGTGTAAACAATCCTATCTTAAGCGTTACAGAGTCACAGCGCTGTAAAGTGAAGCATTATGATGCTCTGGAGAGTCGTCTCCTGAAGCTGGGTATGTCGAAGTTAGGGGTGTATTCATTATTGGGTACTCGTAATAGCGTTGTGGATAACGCACGAAAAAAAGGCGCCATGTCAAAAGGCTTGGCAGCGATCGTTGGGTTAACGAGTCGATTTAGTAATGATGAGCTCTTGGAACTAGCTGTCGAATACGAGACATCTGAGCGAAAATTGCCCGCTTTGAAAGAAAAGCTTATGAAAAAGCATTCTAAGTCCTCAACTTAACGACAAAAGTTGAACTGCAAGCTCAAAACGTGAATCTGGATAAGGATAATCTGAGAGCAATCAATAAACTAGCGAAATCGCTGGTTTATTTAGAAAACTAATCTATGTCATTTACGTATAAAAAAAAGGATTTGAAGTGAAAAACTACTTAGCACTCTCGATTTTAGTAGTCCTATCTGGCTGTGGTGGTGGCGGAGAAGGTGGTGGCACCAATAGCAGTAGTGGCGATAAGTCACTTGTACTTACTGTAACAGATCCAACTCAATCACTAGTGGAGAATGGGGCGTCAATAACCGTCCAATTAGAAACAAACTCAAAATCAGATAACTACACTCTTACTGTAAGAGATCCACAGTCGGTTCTCAATCAAATTCCTCTAAGTGAATATGAAAAAAATATTCATTGGTCTGTAAATAAATCGAATTTAATTCTTTCAGCAGATGAATTACTTAAGTCTTCAGGTGATTTGAGCCTCACACTGACACTTGAAGATGGCAGCGAGCAAATATCTACGAACTTTAGCCTTGATATTGTTAACACAAGTCTTAATGAGCGTCTTGAAGTCGCTTCAACGTACATCGATAACAGTGAAGAGATTAAGCAGTTTTCGGAGCTAAAATCACTCCAACATGCTTATGAAAAGGTTTTTTTATTGATGGGTCATGGTCAGCTCCCATTTACACCCGAATTTGATGAGCAGGTATACCTGGACAAACTAAACGACATCAAGTTGGCAGTAAGCAAGGTGCATAATGGTGGTATAGAGACTCTACTTGTTAATCCATTATCAAGTTTTGAATCTGAACTAAACGCAAGCGCTAAACAATACATAGATCATCTGAACAAGATTGCCGCAAAAGAGAATAGCCTGAGTGTACTCCCAGCAGTGGATTTCAATGCCTCTTCGACAGGCTATTCATTCTTTAAAGGTAATGTGAACTACGGTCAGTTTACTGAACTGTCAGTTTTCAAGTTCAACCCTGAATTTCAGTTTGTTGAAAATTTAACTGACCCTACTTACGGCAATTGCAGCATTTAAGGACAAATAGAATGAACAAAATCACCCTATCTCTACTAATTAGCGCTGCAGTTTTTAAAGGTTATGCTCATGCGAACATTGCAGAACCTATCTTATTTAAAGGAGTCGATCCTTTAGCGATGTCAGACTCAACTGGTTACCACCAGTCACAGTTAAATACCTATTGGGCAGACCAAGACTTACTTAAAGGGGCGAATAGTATTTCTAAGGCCAGAGATACTGCAAAAACCAATAACGTGACACGTGTGGGTGTTATAGATGGAGGCTTTTTAAATACTCCAGAGCTTCCTTTTGTTGATGGATATAGTTTTATCGGAACTGAAGGTTACACAGCAAATTTTGACACACCGATATCTGACCGTGGTGAACACTGCGATATAGGTCATGGCAATATGGTTGCATCACTAATTGGTGCCAACCCTCAAGGGGATGGCGTAAAAGGTGTAGCTGATGTTGAATTGGTTGCAGCTCGAGCACTGAAATGTAGTGAAGCAAAAGTTGAAGACTTAACTGCTGCAATCAAGTGGCTGAGTGGACAAGAGGTTCCTGGTGTACCGCTAATTTCAGAGCCAGTTGATGTTATAAATATGTCGTTAACGTTGCGGAACACAATGTGTGGTGGTGACGTTCAAGACGCGATTCGAGTAGCGCAAGATAAGGGGATTACTTTTGTGGCAGCGCAAGGGAATCGAGGCGTTAATTATGAAACAGGGTTACCAAAAGATTGTCCCGGTGTGATCGGAGTAGGCTCAAACCAATTAGATGGATATAAGTCTGGGTTTTCTAACTTTGATGTTAACGTAGACATTGTTGCTTATGGTGACCGCCTCTCATTGCCGACAATCGTTGATTCGAATAATGATGGAGCTTTGGACTACACCGAAACGGCTGGAACGAGTCTTTCGACACCTCTAGTAACGGGCACAATTGCACTAATGCTCAACGAAAATCCCGATTTAACTCCTACAGAAATCATTACCATTCTTAAACAATCGACAGGCAAACCAGTGGTCGGTGAAGCGGGAAGTGGTTTTCTTAATTATTCTTGTGACAATGGATATTGCGGCTATGGTGTTTTGAATGCATATGAGGCAATGCTTCAAATGAGAAAGTTGTCAGAGGAAGGGGTAGCGTTAAAAAGTCCACTAGCTGGTGAGTGTGATGTAGAGTTTTACTTAGATACTCTCGGTGGTTCTATTGATGTTTGTTCAATGGGGGAGTTTAAGTTAAATGATCATGTCACTAGCGATAACACCAAAATAGAAGTTTATAAAGTTTCAAGCCTTGATTCATTAGATGTGGCAGGTGCTGAATTAGTTACAGACACTACAAATGGAAAACTTATGCTTCCAAATGTGGGTAATGAGCTCTTTGCCTACCGTATGTGTGAAAAGAACTTCGTTGATGAGTACCATTGCTTTAGCGATGAATTAACGCCACTAACGGTTTCTAATCTCGAAAAACCTCACCAATGTAATCTCTAGAAACTGAAATCTAACTAATTGATAAACCCTGGATATTTTCCGGGGTTTATTATATATGATAGTTGACTGCTTTTTGTTTTGCTGTCACAATATACCATATTAAAACAGCTTTGGGGGCAAAATGAAACCAACGTTAGAACAACAAAACGTCATATACAAACCTGTTAGGCTTGCTGTGATCAAAGCGCTTGCAGGAACTGGTAAAACTACATTATTTAGATTGTTCGCGAATGCATATCCAGAGCTAAGAATGCTCTATATTACTTATAATCGTCCGATCGCAGATGCCGCTAATTTACCTCCCAATTGTCTATCACTCACTGGCCATCAGTTAGCATATCAATTCGTAGGAAAATACTACCGCCACAAGTTTGCAGAAAACCTCAGCATGGGGCTGATTAGAAAGCACCTCAGGTGCGACTGGTCCATCGCAAACGGGACTATGGTTACTTTAGAAAACTATTTTTGTAGTGAAGATCAAGAAATAGAAAAAAAACACGCTCCATACAACCCCAAAAATAAAAAATCATTGGATATTCAAGAACAGCTAGTTTCTAGTGCCAAGCAAATCTGGAATGAAATGCAGTTATTGGAAAGTCCGGTTCCCATGACGCACGATGGTTACCTAAAAGGTTTCTCTATTGCCCAAGTAGATTTGAGCGAGCATTTTGATGTGCTACTTGTAGATGAGGGGCAAGACCTTAACCCTGCAGTGAGAGCTTTTATGAAAGCTCAAACTAATATGAGAGTCTATGTATGTGGTGATGAGTCGCAACAAATTTATCGTTATCGCGGTGCCGAAGATGCACTGAAAGTTCAAGAAAATAGTGGAGCCGAAGTTTTCTCATTAACCCAGTCATTTCGCTTCAATGAACAGGTTGCTACATATGCCAATGCCTTTCTGAACCAACTTGGTGTTCATGAACGGCTTAAGGGGACCGATAATGGCATTATCGAGTCTGTTTTAACTTCAGAAAACGATTTAGATGAAAATCTCCAGATAGCCTATATCAACCGTACGATCGTATTAACGATTGAAGTCGCGATAGAAGCTGACGAACGTGGCAAGAGCATTTACTGGACTGGAGGTTTTAATAACTATCCATTTAACGAGCTCTTTGATTTACTCTACTTGAAGCTAGAGCAGTACGATAAAATACGCTCACGCGACTTTAAGCGTGATTTTACTACATTCGAAGATTTCGTAGAAGTTGCGAAAAAAACGAAAAACATCGATATGGCTAGAATCCTCAGACTTGTCTCTAAATATGATACTGGTTTGTTTGATATTTATGAGAACTTGAAGCTTTCTAAAGTGGATAAAATTGAGGCTGCTGAAGTTGTCGTAGGAACTTGCCACAGAACGAAAGGCTTAGAGTTTGACCAGGTGGTGCTAGGGGATGATTTTTGTGACCAATTGAAATTAATCGAGCGTACAGAAGACGAAATTCGAGATGAGTTGAATCTAATGTATGTCGCCATCACAAGAGCCAAGTTACGATTCGTAGAATCCCATCCATTTCATTCTGTACGACGTTGCTCACAAAACATTTTTGAACTGGCAAGAGAGTTTCAAAAGAACAAAAGAAGTAGCTCAGGCCGTTTTAAAAAGAGACGCTAATCATAATTCTATCGAGATGAGTAAATTAGGAGAAGTAAGTAAATGGCACTTTTTGACAGAGAAACGAGAGAGTTGATAGAAAAGTTGATCAATCAAGTTGATGTTGATCTTCGAACCGATTTTAGTATAGGTATCATTTCTAGTGAAAATGAATATACATCTGTCCTAACTGCAGAAATTCGTAATAGGATTAATGCTAGGCTACCGTTAAAATCAGCTGCATTTTCACAGAAGTTGAAATCAAATGAAGAGCAAGCATGGGGCGTTGATGCTTGTGTTTTATTGATTGATTATGACAAGGGAGTCGGGAAACTATGTTTGTTTGAAGCAAAAAGTGATCGGCCAAATTGGGACTATCTGAAACCTAATTATCAACCACCTACCTCTCACTTTTCATCTCAAATAGCCCGTCAGGTAGTACCTAACAAACAGGGATTTGTTGTATGGGAGCAGTTTTATTCAAGCAAACCAAATGGTACACCTATAGGTGACCGAAATCCTAATGGTTCTACCTGTATTCTCCATTATCTTGCATACTACCATAATGATATTCCTCCTAATCCGAACGTTTGGAGTGATAATGATATTGATACCCTTGCTCTAGAGAAGCAAAGGGTTTCCAAAATGGGGAGCTTAGTACGTACGGTTTGCAAATGTAAATTAGGGAAACGTTTCGATTTTAGTGAACTAGAAGAATTACTCAGAGAACGTATACCAGTGAGGCACATTTTGTTTTTAGAAGGGGGCAGGGCTGTCTCAGAAAACAATAGCAATCATTCTATTGCTAAACGATATCAGGAAAGGTTCCCTGACTATAAAGAGAGTACTGGTAGGCAGTAAGTGTTGAATTCTTAGTTGGTTTTTTCTTATGTAATAGTGTGAGTAGAATAAAGCTTCATACTGAGCATTAAAGTTTCATACTAAATTGGCAGCGTTACCTAGTTTCACTGCCACTTTTTACTATTTGAGTAGCGAGCCAAGAACGGTCACAATGCAACCAGCGTAAATCCATAGACAATTGTTTCCTGAACAATGAAACAAACCTGAATCATCGAAGCCATGCCACCCAAGCTTCTAGGCAGTTTTGTAGCCTCGCATCCCTTGCTTTGCGTTCTCGACATCAACCATCATCTGCTTTACTTTTTAGATTCATAGCCATGAATTTTCCTCTCTAACTGATTACTGGCAGAACGGTAGTATTCTTGAATGTTTCCAGCTCTGACGCGAGCACGTGAAAACTAACTTCAGGCGGGTTATTTTTCGCTCCATTCATTTTGAACATTACAACGTGATAATCGGAATCATCATCAGCAGGGAAAATATGAAATTCTCCTGTCGATGGTAATTCAATGCTAAGGGACGCTGTTCCATCAATCTTCAAGATCATTGGAGACTCTGAGCAGTTAGGAACAAGTTCAAGCTTGAAACCTGTAAAATCATGTATATCCACGTTTTTTCCCTTTATCAGTTAATTTCGTTCAAATGGTCTAAATCTGTATTACCTGACCGAATAGACAAAACAATCAAGTATCGATCATCATTTGGGCATTTTGAGTAACCGTGACCAACTGGAACTACATGCGCGTAAACACCAGTAGCAACATCAAAATGATCCCCGTACTGAATCTTTTTGGGGAGTGATTCTTTCAACCATTCCAAAAATGTTTGTTTAGCCCAAGGTTGCGGCATTGTTGCAGTCACAGTATGAGGTAATGACATTAGATGTTGTAATGCTGCGTAAATATCAGAATCACTAGTTGCTTGTTTTCAAAGCCATCTTTTCCCCGCTTATTTGGTTTCTAATTCATTTGCTAACTCGTGACGTTCTTGAAGCAAATCTTCAAAGTAGAAACTTTCGGCCTCGGATAATCCATCTTTATCTGCTTTCACTAACAATTCCAGAATCTTGGCCTCAAGCATTTCTAAAGCGGACTGAGCCGCTTAATCAAAGTCCTGCATCTTTTCACCTTTAAGACTTTTAAGCTAAATCAATACTTCCATTGGTTTCATTCTCTTTGAAAGGAGCAGCCAATAGTTATTCATTAGTTTCATTATCATGCCGCCCGACATAAACATGAGCATTAAACGTTGAAATTAGTATACCAGACAAATGAATAGCTTCGGTCATATCAACTACAATCAGTTCCTCCCAATAACTCCTCCCTGTCAGTGAGCACACATGAGCTTCATTCGGTAGTCACGCGCTATATAGCCATTTACACCAATGTAAAGGTTTATTTTTGAATTGGGTCGCTTATTTTTTTTAAATGAGGTCGTTAATTTGTAAGTGAAAAAAAATCAAGTAAAAACATACTCATAGGTTGTTATTAAAAATATGCACGTCGTATTTTTTCTTAAATGAATGCCGTATGTGTTTCAAATAACGATGGGCTTCGAGTATACTAGGGTCAAGCACTATGTAGGAGGGTGAGTCATGACAGCAACTGATCTTATTTATCAAAAGATAAAGCGCTCTCGACGCTATGTGTTCGAACGTAAAGACTTCGACAACTATGCTAGCTATGACCAGGTTGGTCGTGTATTGAAGAAACTTGTGGATAAAGGTGTGCTGATGAAAATCGGGTATGGCTTATACACCAAGTCAACAATCAACAGCTTAACTAATAAACCTATGCCTACGAATCCCGGTGGTACTGACGCAATCATGCGTGAGATCCTAAAAATGCGCGGTGTAGACTTTGAGCTGGATGCTATGTCATTGAAGAGTATCAATGGACAGTCCACTCAAATACCAGCGTCCATCAGGTACAAGTGGGACTCTAAGCATTTCAATCGCAGCCTTAAGGTTGGTAACAGAGTATTGAACAAGCGACAATGAGTATATCAAAACTAAAAAATCAATTTCTTGAAGTATCTGATGCCCTTGAGTTAGGCAACCCGTCGATCGCGGAAAAGGACTATTGGGTGGTGTCTCTGCTTGCCATGTTGGAAGGTGTGGAAAGTGAGCACCACCAGCTTGTTTTTTCAGGTGGAACTGCTTTGGCCAAGTCCAATATTAAGATTCTGCGAATGTCTGAAGACGTCGACATAAAATTAATTCCAACTAAGGAGTTTCTCGATAAGGGCCCTGGTGCGAAGAGAAGAGCTCGCAAAGCGTTAGTCGAGCACCTCATAGCGAGGTTAGCTGACCACACTTATCTGAATTATAGCGATAAAACGGTACGTGATAGCTATCGCTATGTTGAAATCGAAATAGAGTACCCACAACAATACCATCAAGCACCGTGTCTAAGACCTTATATCAAACTGGAATTTATCGAGACAATCGAACTTCAGGGCGTTGAGCCTCGCTCTATTTCATCGCTGGTCGCGCAGAGCTACAATCAACCTGCCGAAGTAAGCACAATGTCGTGTATATCTATTGACTCGACGTTGGTTGAAAAAGTGCTTTCCATGTTGCGTCGCACCATGTCAGTCAAGCGAGATCCACAGCGTAAGGATGACGAAACATTGGTTCGTCATATCTACGATGTTCACTGTATTAGCGCCGAGCATACGATTGATATGGGCGTATTAAAGCCGATGTTTGATACCGTTTTGGAAGAAGACAGGGCGCGATATGGCAATCAACATCATGAGTTTGTCGATGATCCGCGCAATGAGTTAAAACTAGGATTAGAAGAGCTAGAATCCAACGAGGAGTTTCGTAAACGTTTTGACGCGTTTGTTGCTCCAATGGTGTACAACACAGAGCCGCATGACTTTGATACCTGTTTTGCCTCATTCAAAGGTATTTCAGAGCAGCTTATTAGCTAACCCTTCCAATGCCTACCCCTGTTTTGGGCTACACTCCCAGTTGTAGGGCACAATGCTGAAAAAGCCTAAGTTGGTTACCTCCTCTATCGCATCAGCCACATAGGTTTAGATATGTGGGTGATGAGCTTACTAAGCTAGTTGATAGTTACCCCAAATTTAAGTTATCCGAAGAAGATGCTTGCGAGCTAATACTCCCGCTCATTTCTGTCCAGAGATGTGATATCGCTGAATCACGGCAAACACACCTTTGCCCCATTATAAGACAGAGTAAATACTCATTCATATCCTGTTAATTGGGTTTTGCCTTACTAAAAGTAATCCATTCTTCTAATGCTATTCGTTGTTAATCCTCATGTTGTATTACGGGGGCTCTTAAGTTGTCAACATCGTACACAGAACCACAATGTTGTATTTATTCAACATGGTGCATTTAGAAAGAACGTCTTCCCCCAGCGGTATCCTTAAACCTTGTTCGAGGAGCTTTGCCACCCATCGTCCGTTTAAGGTTAGCAGGTATAAATTGACTTGAATCGGGAGTTTGCCAACTTGCTTCACCGTTTTTTCTGGCGTCCAATTGATGGTTGGTACGTTATCTTCAATCGCAATGGACAAAATATTGAGTTCACCGAGAGCTGCCATAAGGTTCTGACACAAGAGGATTTTGAGCGGTTTTTAGAGCAGGTTGAGGAATGGGAATGAGAAAAGGCGTCATCGTGACGCCTTTTAGCTTTTACTCTTTGAAGCAAGGAAGTCCCTGACTAGCACGCCAATCTTTCACTATTTTGACTATCCCTTCAGGCGTATCCTCACCCGGGTTCTCTGGGTAGTAAATTAAGTCTGAACCCGCCGGATGCTCCGTAATTAATATGAAGTGTTCAAGCAACTTATCTTGATAATCATCGCTGCCCTTTGATTCAATTATCTCATCTATTAAGTTTATGAAATCAGCTTCAGTATAAGCACTCAGTGTGTCTTTTAATTCCATCGTTAACTCTTGTGTATATCAATATGGTTACGGGGGGTGTTTACTCTTAAGTTGTCAACATCGTATACAGAACCGCCATGTTGTATTTCTTCAACATGGTGTAGTTCGAAAGAACGTCTTCCTCCAACGGTATCCTTAAACCTTGCTCGAGGAGCTTTGCCATCCATCATCCGTTTAAGGTTCGCAGGTATAAATTGACTTGATAGAGTAGGATCATTGGCAATCTCGCCCCAGAAGACTCTTCTAAAATCGTCAAAGCTACTGAACTCACTTCCTCTTAGCTTATCAGCAATTTGAGACGGTATTGGAGCTCCTAAATCTTTACCCGCATCAGCTAACCAGATACCCAAGATATCTTCGCCCTTACCAGTAACGACTCCGGGCTTATCCCTCAGTCTTTCTTTGTAAACTACATAGAGCGGAGCAATGCCTGAGCTTTCAGGGAATACCAAGATCGCATCACGCCAGTCTTTCTCTTCAGGCGCAGGCGTAACGGTGACGTTCGCATCGCTATCCGAGTGGATTGGCGTGACCAGTATATCGTCTTTTTCAAACCCATCACTATGATCGGGGGTAGTTTGCCAACTTGCTTCACCGTTTTCTTCTGGAGTCCAATATATGGTTGGTCCGTTCTCTTCAATCGCAACGGACAACTGACCATTGTTCCCTTGTTTCACATATTTGATGGGGATTCGTGTGTCATCTACATGATAGCCCTGTACGTGCGGATAAAACTCGCCATCTTGGGGCTCGGTAATGTGGACACGAACGCGGCTTTGCGCCGTGGTTACTTGGCGTAAATCTTGGTCTGTGTATTGGGTGTTATCGCCAAATAAGCTTTGCTGCATGGCAAACAAAGCGCCAATACCTTCGACCTGCCAGCGGTAGCCCTCGACGATTTTGTCTTTCAATGTGCCGGCCAGTTTATCTAACTGCATCGCTGCGGTTTGGGTTTGCTGCATTTGCTCTGGGGAACCGGCGACAGCTGCGGAACTGCCCATAGCCATTTGTGCTTGTGTCGCTTGAATGGCGGGTATGACAGCAGCTGGGTTTGCATTGGCTTGTGCAAAGAAGAATGACCAAGGACCAAAGTTACTTATTGACTCTTGTTGGTCGCCAATTTCAATACATCCCTCTGGTCTGGTGCAGGATTTAGCGAACACGAGCGAGCTTGTGGCGTCTTTTAAATTGAGGATTACCACATCGCCTTCTATGCAATCGGCAGTGTTAATGGCTCTATATTTGGTCAACCCGAGCAATGGATCACTGTGCTGATAATGACTGTTGCGGATGTTGTTGTAAGTTTGTGGGCGCAGCGGCGGAAAGGTATTCTTTTTGTCCGGTGCTTGTTGTTGCTGTTTCTCAGCAACAATAATTTCATCACCTACCGCAAGTGACAGAGGGTCGGCCTCAAACACTGGGTTAAGCAAGAGCAAGGCTTTAGCTCCCATACCATATAGTTCAGCGATGCTTTGCCAGTCTTCCCCTACCGTTACGGTGTGCGTCGCTGCGGTTTGTTCCGCTTGCGTCTCATCGTTGTTACCTTCTGAGCGCGCTTCTTCCGGCTGTTTGACCGCATTAAACAATGCGGGGATATCCAACTTTATCCCGTTTTCACACAGCCAATCTTCACTGAGATTATCGAGCTCTTCACGCGTGATTTGTCGCTCAAGATAAATGATGTATTGATTTTCGATGATTTGATCGGCTAATTTCCAATACACCAAAATAGCGCTTTGGTCTTTAGTAAAACCACGCTCGTCATTGAGCTTGTCTTGTGTCGATTGCGTAGCGTAAAACGCCCATTTTTCTTCCCCAAGAATTTTGTATTCTTGGACAAGTTCACCATCATTAAAGTGGTAGTAATAGCCTTCAGTAGGCAAACCTAAACGTTCGCCCAATCGCACTGCAGGGACAACAGGTATAAAACCTTCCTCAGCTTTATGGCTGCCGACTTTTTTTAGTGTGACGGCTTCCTGTGGCGTCAGCCCGAGATTGTCATCAGCGATGTGGATATTTAAACGCTTTGGCTCATCAAATACACATAACGCTGTGTAGCGGGTGCCTTGCTCGGTATTGGTTTGTTCCCAGCGAGTTAACGCGTTCTCTTTTTCAGTTTTCGCTAAAGCAAAGTCACTGTGCACCATTTTCTTTATGGTGGCATCCGAGCAGCCAACTTCGAAGCTGTACTCAAATTCCTTGGTGATTTCCTCTTCACTTTCGGTTGCGATTGGCTGCGGCGTGTAAACTCGTTCGAGCGTCGAGGTTTCCCCTAGACAAGAGCTGTATCCTCCCGTTGTTCTGGTGATTTTCGTTTTTGCTAATAAATTATTAGCGGCATCATCAGAGAATGCTGGGATAACCTCAGAGTTCAGCCTCCAAGTTTTAGGACCTATTGGGTCGTTGTAACTAAGTAGAGCGGGAGTTTGAGGCGTATCACTCACGAGTACGAGATTGCCTTCGTAGAGATGCTGCTTTAGCTGTTCAAAAGTAAGATGTGAAGGAATAGCAGAGGCGATATCCGCTTCCGAAATATTATGGAAGTTGCCCTCTATCAATCCAAATTCATGAGACATTACTTCCGACAGTGGAAGAACTTTATAGGACACACAAATACCTAAAGTGAATACTAGTTATCACGGCAATAAGCAGTAAGCATGCCATGAACTTTCTTCTGCAAAATCAGCCAGGTAGGATGATAGTAGTATACGCCGATACAATTTTTTGTTTATCGAGCCAAAAAGTTGGATATAAATCCAAGAAGTTGGTCGGTGTTGGCTGTGGTCTTTGTGTACGGTACCTGTTTAGTTGAAGCGATACATATGGTGTTTTTACCCGTGAACACATTCGTAGTGGGCACGTTGTGTATGTAATAGTTCTAAGACGGTTTTGCCCCATTCCTTCTTTGCGGCAAAGAGCATTACTGTCAACTGTACTATGCGTAGCCCTCACAAAACTTATCTCTGATGGATTGTGAAACTGTGTATTGTTAGTTAGAGCAAAAACTCGCACACAAACTCTCAGCCCAATTTTTCTTATTTCAACTTATTTATTTAACATTTGATATAAATCGTATTTGTTAGTTACAATTCAGCTCGTTTAAGGGAGTAGCCTTCCACTACTGATTAGTAGTGGAGTGAATATCAACAGTCTCCAAGCCTTATGCTTGTGGTATTCACGTTCAACATGTTCTGGCAAGACTTAAGCAAAATAGCGATGCGGGCAGGATTGCTATTTTGCTTTTGTTGTTGCCTGCCCGAGATGACAAAAGGAAACCTGCTGTGGATGCATGGTACGCTTTGTTTTTAGGGATAGTGCAAGGAATTACCGAGTTTCTCCCCATTTCTAGCTCTGCTCATTTGATCTTAATGCCGACCTTCCTTGGTGTAGTCGATCAGGGAGTTAGCTTCGATCTCGCCACTCATATCGGTACGCTGCTCGCCGTGCTCGTCTACTTTCGACGAGATATTGCTCTATTGATCACTGAATGGGGTAAATCGATCACTCAACGTCAATATTCCTCCGCCAACAGTCGCTTAGCCTGGGCGATTTTGTGGGGAACCTTTCCTGCGGCATTAGCTGGGTTATTTCTTCTTGACTTAATCGATGACCAGCTTCGCTCTGTTATGGTTATTCTGTTTACAACCGTAGCTTATGGCGTGATGCTGGGTTTAGCCGATATCTTTGGTCGAAAAGTTAGAGAGTTAGAATCTCTCGGTTGGAGAGATGTACTGATTGTCGGGTGTGCGCAAGCATTAGCCTTAATCCCTGGCACCTCTCGTTCAGGTGTAACCATCACCGCAGCATTGATACTAGGATTTAATCGACAAGCAGCTTCTCGCCTGTCCTTTTTGCTTGCAATACCGATTACTGCTCTCGCGGCAGCAGCCAAAATCGCTGAAGTAGCGATGGATAGTTCGGTAACCGTAGATTGGCTGGCACTTTTAATTGGTAGCGTTACCTCTTTTCTCACCGCAATACTTGCGATCCACTACTTCCTCAAATTCCTGAATCAATTTGGGATGATGCCTTATGTCATCTACCGATTAATTTTGGCCGTTATTCTATACTTTTACGTTATTTAATAGGGATTAAACATGCTATTAGCTTCACTCGCGATTATCGCTGGCTTTGCACTGCTTGTCTGGAGTGCAGATAAATTTGTTGAAGGCGCAGCCGCTAGTGCCAACTACGCAGGAATGCCACCTTTATTGATTGGTATGTTGGTCGTCGGATTCGGTACATCTGCACCTGAAATGGTGGTTTCGGCTATGGCGGCTATGGATGGCAACCCTGCTCTGGCGCTCGGAAATGCTGTCGGTTCGAACATTGTCAACATTACCTTAATACTCGGTGTAACCGCGATCATTGCACCGATTGCTGTACATTCAAGCATCATCCGTAAAGAACTTCCCATCCTTTTGGTCGTCACGCTTGTCATTGGCGCAATGCTGTGGAATCACCATATCAGCACATTAGAAGCCTGGGCGTTGATTGGTGGATTCATGCTTTTGATTGGTTGGTCAATCTGGAGCGCATTACGCTCAAAGGGAGACCACTTAGAACAAGAGATGGACGACGAACTATCTAGCCAAAGTATGTCACTGAAGTCATCCATTTTCTGGCTGATTACAGGGTTAGTGTTACTGATTATCAGCTCGCGTATTTTGGTGTGGGGAGCGGTGGAAATCGCACAACAACTCGGTGTCAGCGATTTATTGATTGGCCTAACTATTGTTGCCTTAGGAACGTCCTTACCCGAATTAGCAGCATCCATCGTGGCAGCTCGTAAAGGCGAGCATGATATAGCTGTGGGTAATGTGGTCGGCTCAAATATGTTTAACTCCTTAGCCGTCATCGGTATTGCTGGTACCATTGAACCTATTGCCAATATTGGTGCTGAAGTCTTCTGGCGTGACTGGACATCGATGCTTTTTGTCACGGGATTACTGCTGTTGACCGCCGCTCGTTTTGGCAAATCACAGACGATTTCTCGCAGTGAAGGCGCTGTTCTGTTGTTGTGTTATTTGGGGTACAATGGTTATCTCATCTATGGAGCGCTGTAATAGACAAATACTGAACGGTGAACTTATTGATTCACGTAGTAACCATTATCAATCCGTACAAAAAGAGATAGAGGAGTAACCATGGAACATATCGCTGGTTTTTACGATACTCATCAGGCACTCATTATGCAGATCTTGCAAAATGCGCTCTTGACGATTTTTATTTTTATCTTGGCTTCTGTGGTATCCAAGCTCGTCAAGCGCGGGGTATTTAAAGCAACAGAGAAAGTCAGCGGTGGGGATGAAATTATCGCTCGCTTGCTTTCTCAAGTCGCGTCTTATGCGGTTTATTTAGTCGCGTTGGTCATTGTTCTAGACCTCTTTGGTGTGAATACTGCCAGCTTGGTTGCCTTAGTCGGTGCAGCGGGTTTAGCGATTGGCCTAGCTCTGAAAGACACACTGAGTAACATTGCCGCAGGTATCATGATTTTATTTCTGAAGCCAATCAAAAAAGGCGAGTTCGTCGAATTCGGAAGCTACTCTGGTAGCGTGGTCGATATTGGTCTATTCACTTCTGTGTTCGAGACAGCGGACGGTCTCTACATCTCTAGTCCGAACAGTGCGGTTTGGAATTCAACCATTCGTAATTTTAGCCGAAACAACAAACGTCGTATGGATATCACGGTTGGCATCTCTTACCAAGATTCAGTAGAAATCGGATTGAATGTGCTTAAAGAGTTGGCGTTGTCCCAGCCACATATCCTTAAAGATCCTGAGCCTCAAGTGATTGTTCACATGCTGGCCGATAGTTCAGTGAACCTCCAACTTCGCGCCTGGTGTCCGACGGACAAATACTGGGAAACCTATTGGGCGGTGCAGAAGCAAGTGAAACCGAATATCGAAGCGGCGGGGCTAACCATCCCTTTCCCGCAGAGAGATCTGAACATGAAGTGGGTTGATGAAGGCTCTGCAAAACCTTAACCAATACATAAGTCGAGGAAGTTATGATGCTGTTTGTGACTTCCTCTGATTGGATATAACGCCTCTAGATTTCGCCATTTTTTTACGCTTTTTTTACGCGAACCCTGACTGCGCATCTGATAGAGTCGCTGTTAAGATTTTCTTTCAAATGACTTATATGGCAATGAGTTGGCTACAGAAGCGTTATCTCTTATCGGCATCGGTGTTTGTTCTTGCACTTGTCGTATCTTTAGGACTTGATCACTGGTTAGGCTCAACCATTGCGGTGTTGCTGATACTCCAGCTTTCTATCGTTGTGATTGCCCTTCAATGTCACTCACAAATAGCTTATGTGGCTGCGATTGCCGAAGCCGTCAGTTTTAACTTCCTCTTTACCACGCCTCGATATTCGCTTCAGATGTTCCACTTAGATGACATCATCAACTTACTTGTTTTTATTGTGGTTGCCTTTACTACCAGTCAGCTCGCTGAGCGATATCGACGCCAACAAAATGCGCTAGAACAAGTTCAACTGCGCCACCAAATTTTGCTTTCCGTATCTCATGATTTGAGAACCCCGCTCGCGGGGATTATCGGTAATCTCACCACTTTCAAAGAATATCAGACGCAACTTCAAGCGAAAGAAAAGGATGAACTGCTCGACTAATCTGCTCCAGCCAGACTGGACACTTCACTAAGCGGCTTTTCGATACATAAAGTTATTCATGAATTACTAATTTAGTAAAATCACTGGCAAACTTCTGTCCAGAAACGTGTTTAAATGGGACCGCTCAATCTGTGGATGCTCAAGACAACCATTATGATACTTTATTACTAAGTTGTAGCGTGACTCAGACTTTGTAGTAGGAATTAGTATGAAACTTTATTCCTCTCCTATAGCAATATAAACAATCTGTCAGATTTTTCAGATTTTTCAGATTTTTCAGATTTTTCAGATTTTTCAGATTTTATCTCCCTCAGGAGACCAAACTGACAGATTGCATTCTCACTAATTCACACAACCCAATACATTCAAATACACTTAACCTCAAGTAGCTCATTAAAATCGCTGAAATAATTCTCCAGCTCTAGCAACTTTACATTCCCTGGTCGCTCTGAGTACCGCTTTGTACGTGCTCCAAATTCTATTGTCCCTTTCCCAAAGCGCGAATTAATGCAGTCGATTGCTTTGCTTAATTTATGGTTATTAACCTCTGGTTCAAATAGATCTGCTTGCTTGTGTTCTGCGTCGATTAAACTAGTAAGGCCAACTCCAACCTTATAAATGCGCGTTTTTGTCGGTTGAGTAGGAATAAGGTCACCCTGAATAGCTCTCAAAGTCTTTAGACCTACAGAGGTATCGCATACACCGTAACTGAAGTGTATGCTCCGGCTAGCCTTAAACTGCTCCTGAGGATCGTCATGTATGGATGTGGACACAAATGCTGTTATAGCCAGGGCTTCTGATTTTTGCGCTCGTAATTTAAAAAATGCCTCTGCAAGGTGAAGAGATAATTCCGACATTATGGACTCCCTTGATTGTAAACGGTCCCGGTATGAGCTGGTGGACCAAATTCGTTGCTTCTTAGGTCGTGTGTCGTTCCAATTGTAGACAGGTGTGGCATTTAACTCATGGATCGTGTTGGCGACGGAAATCGAAAAGGCTTTTTGCATTTTTTTAGGATCTTGGCGAGCTAAATCTAACGCGCTATAAATGCCCATATGAGAAAAGTGTTTAGATAGCTTCCTGCCTACGTTCCAAACCTCTGAAACAGGTACCTTTTCTAATGTCTGAATCAAATTGTCTTTACTAATGACAAATACACCGTTACTACCCTGAAGTTTTTTGGCTGCAAACGAAGCCAGTTTTGAAAGAGTTAAACTAGGACCAATCCCGACTCCTGTAGGAACACCCGTTGTTTTCCAAATGTGTTCACGCCAACGCCAAGCTTCGCGTTCCAGGTCAATGCCATTCTTCAGTAGCTCCGTAGTCTCCACCCAAGATTCATCGACGCTGTAATGAAAAATGGGTAGCCCCTCGGAAACATCTATAAGTGATTGCTTAAAGTTCCTAGATATCTGCCCTAAGGTATTAAAATTACACTTAAATATTGCGCCATGATGCATGGCAACTTTAGAGTCGATTTCCCAAATAGGAGAGAACTTGGGTATCCCAAATTCCTTTATATTTGCTCCGGCAATACTAATACCTTGGCCTGCTGACACGAGTACTGGTTTCCCTTTTAAACCAGGATGAAATTGAGCACTACTGTGCGCATAAAATCCTGTTCCGTCTATTAGTGCGAATGATTTATCGGCCACGAAGTTCTCTCCGGTAAATTCGGATAGCCATAGAGACACAGCCGTAAATGCGAATTTCGTCACTTGATGATAGATAAACAGATCTGAACTTTGGGTTGTCGCTGTATGCTTTTTTCAGTCTTTTGTTCAACCTCTTACATACCAATTCACCATTTAAAGCCATGATAACGGGATGATCTTCTTTAAATGAGAGGCTGCGGTTAAGGAGTAGCAAATCTCCGTTATCAATGATTGGTAACATAGACTTACCGTTTGCACGCATCAATACACATGTATGTTGTTGCTCAGGAGGTATTAATAACTCATGAAGGTCGAACTCTTTCAATGAGTTATGAATAGGTATCGAATAGCCTTTTCTGTACCAATGAAAACGAGCAGATACAACGCCTTGAACTACAATATCTTCTTGCTTTTGTATCTCTTGAAATGACACAAGAGCGTTTTCGCCAAGGTATTCAACCAAAATACAGTCGTTTGCTTCAGGTTGAAGGCTTGAGTCAACAAGCAGGTAATCGCCATCTGAAATACCGAAGTAAGGTACATCTTGATGAGCAACAGTTAATTTGGTTGCGCTAGGATGATGAACTAGCTGTTTTGACAATGACAGGGATTTACGGACACTCCCGCTTGTTGGGTCTTCAAAGCCTGTTATGCCGCAATTTATTGACTGATCAAATATTTGTAAAACACCCATTTTAAAAACACGTCTGACTGCTGTATGTATATACAGTAATTATATATCCAGCTATGTACTGGTGCAATGTAAGGAAGAGCATGAGCTATTGGGATGGTTAGATGGCCTGGTGCACATCTGTGAACCATAGGTTTTTGAGTATACGATTCATGAGCATGGAGAGACACTGTAATTGCACTATAGATTCGAGTAGTAAGGTATAAGCCCGGTGGTACGGTAAGGTTTTGTAGCACCATAATGCAGCGTTAAAAGAGAAAATGGAGGCTTCATTGAGTGTAAAAAAAGACAATCACTTTTTACCTGAGATGTATCTAAAAAATTGGTGCAACGAGCAGGGTAAGGTATTCCACTATAGGAAAGTTGTTCAACACGAGAATGTGCCATTATGGAAGGACTACTATCCATCAGCGATCGGTTACCATAAATATTTGTATGTAAACACTCAAAACGGTAGCCCAGATGATATATTAGAAAATTGGTTCGATTCTAAGTATGAATTTCCTGCCAGTAAGTCGATTGAGAAAGTAGCTCGCAATGAGAAGCTTACAAGGAATGATTATAAGAAATTAGCTAACTTCGTTGCACTTCAGGACTTACGGACTCCAAAGCGTTACCTAGAGCATTTAGAGCGTTTCAATGAAGTGGCACTTAATGAAGTGGTCAAAGATGTCCTTAAAGAGGTTAAATCAAAAATACCTCCGGGTTATAAGCCTGATGGGAAGGCTCGTTACCATGATAGCTTACCCTTAAGAGTGGAGATCATAGACAATGCTAAGGGTGAGTTTGTAGTAAAAGTTACATCTTTGGTTGGAAGAGCTTCTTGGTTGTGGTCTATAAAACATGTCCTTACCACTGTTGCTGATCAACTACATAGAAACAAGTGGACCATACTCCTTCCTGCTGAGGGGATGAGTTGGTATACGTCAGACAATCCAGTGGTACGGTTAAATTATGAAGATAGCAAAAATTATGATTTTAATGGTGGCTGGGCAAATCCAAACAGTGAGGTCATTTTACCACTGGGACCAAGGCATTTGCTGTATACACAAGTTGGAGTTTCTCCTCCAATTCCAAGAGGTACAAAACTTACGCGAGACCAAACACATAAAATTAACCGAATGATAGTCGAGAATTGCCATAACTGCGTAATATCCCATGAAGAAAGGGGAGGCATCGAGTTGTTGCTCCCTAGGGTTGTAGATAGAGAACAAGTTGAAGCCGAAAGGGAGCATTGGAAAAACTGGCATTTAGCCCACCAAGGCGCAGAATCTGTGTTTTACAGCGATTACTACACTTAGCAAACTGTTTAATAATGGCTCAGGGTGGTACATGGCGTTTGTTAAAGGTGTAGAGGAACTATGTCGGGAAATTAGAGATGAGGGAATAGTTCCGACTACACCATCTACATGCAAGCAATTTAGCTTATAGTTAGCCTAGGGAGATGTTAAATGCCTCCGTATGCCACATCACTTATTTCGTTTAGGTAAGGGGATATAATTTTCTCAGGTGGACTTGTGAATGAGTAATCTCTTAGGATGACTTCTAAGTTCCTTGAAAAATATTCACATTGTGATGAGAAAAGTGCTTTAGGTTCATTGATAAGGTCAAGAGTTAAACTGACTGCTGTATCCATGCTGGTATAACCATTTTTATGGTCTTTGATTAAATTACCAAAGAAATAATTGTCGTGAGGCTGAGCTGCTAAGTTTGAATGGAGTGCATGAAATGCGTTCACAATTGCTGTTATATTTCTTCTATTTGCGAGCTTATCCGGATTAGCTCGATAGTTTTGCTGGGCACGGAATGCAAGTTCATTCAAGTCACGTGAAGCTGAAAACTTTTGGGAACTTAATTGATTTTCTCTTATAAAGATTTTGGTTATAAAGCTGAGAATCTTCATTATTTATAAGTACCTAGTTATAAGTTAATAAAAGGTCTGGAAGCCTTACAATAGACTCTTAGTTTTAATAGTAAAGTTTTGATGCTGTTTCCAGTTCACATTAAAGCAACTCAGTGGTCTGAGATGAATAGTATCGATATCATAAATTACATACCAATTTGGGAACTATTCTTTAAAAGCTTTCTACTTGAGTTCAAGTTGATGTGATTTAGGTTTCAATGTGAACATTTAACTAGCCATAATGGCTTTTCTGGCAGTTAAAGCGTAGATCGGCATTGTTGATAATGATAACGTATTGAAAATATTGATATAATCATATTTTTATAGTGTAAGTATGATCCTATGAGATATGAATCTGCCCCTGTTACCCCAGAAGAAAGCCGGAAACCACAAAAGAGCTCTTCGCTCGTCAGCAACGAGAGCGTAGAGCTGAATTAACTCCTTCAGCAAGCGATGGAAAATCGTGAGAGGGTTCTTAGAGATAGAGAAAAAGCAGGGTTAGGACCTACTTCTCTAGGATTGAATGCTCCTCAGCTTCTCAGTGACTCAATAGGATTACAGTGTTCACTTGGGGATGAAATGGCTAAAAACCACCAGCATGTGTTAATTACAGATTTAGAGGATGCACATAAAATATTACATAACGTTTGGCTGGAGTCTGGTAAGGATGTCGCTGCTATCGCCTTGAGCATTAACACCGTTAAGTCTTGGTTCAATCACACAGAGCCTATGTTTAATGCGATATCAATTGCTAAACAGTTTGGCGATCTAGGCGTTAAAGCTGATTTGGTAGAAAGCCGAGGTAAATTATTTGTCGCATTTTCAGGGACAAACGAGAATGGCAAAGTGCTACGGCATGCGTTTGTCAATGGTACTCGGCTTAATATGAATGGTAAGAAGTACCCTCTAAATTCATTTAAGTCGGTGCAAGCAGGCTTTAGTCCTCAATCTAGAACTGCAAACTTCAAAGGTGCGGGTGCCTTAACCTTTGTGGTGTCCGCTAGTCTAGCCACCAGCGACTTAGTTTTTAAAGACGACTATCACTTAGTGGATTGGTTTGGCAATGTAGGTGCCGATATGTTCAAATTCATGTTGCAAACAGCAGCTGGTGAAGTTCTGTTATTTGCTACGGCAGCTCTGGGAGCTCCCGTAATGGTTGGTGCGCTATTTGTTACAGCAACATATGTCTTAATTGAGGTTGTTTGGGGTGAATACAAAGTTTCTAATCAAGTCGTAAGGATGCTTGAGAATGTCACATAAAACAAGATTACGTTTGGCTGGTATCTTTGTTCTTTTGTTTGGGATAATTTGTTGGGGCTATCCATCTTATGTAGTCTATAGAGACTATCTTGAACTACTGAATAAAGCAGACACTGTTCAGCTATCCGTTCTAACTCTGTGGGTGCCGATTGGATTATTAGGGGCGTTAGGTTGTATTTTTTTTATGGCCCCAAAAGCTATGTTGTGCGGGAAAAAAATCAATGAAATTTACTCTCAAAGTGCAATGCAGCTAGCTAATAAAATCTGTGTTTATTTTGCCTTGGCTGGTGTAGCCTTTGCCGCTGGCTGGACGTATCACTCAATTGATCTCTTACAAAAGTATGGGTATGTATATAGCCGAGATTTAACCAATATCACTCCTACGGGAATACATTTGAAATACGTTAGAGCAACTCATTGACCAAGAACGTCTCTAATCCTCACTAAGAACTCTTCTAACAAGCGTAAGCTTACTACTTACGCTTGGTCTAATTCCTTCCGAGAGCTCCTCAACCTAATCGGCTATCTAGAGCATAGACACGAAACTATGAACCTCTTAGTTGACTGTGGTTGAGTATCGCGCTCATTATGCATAGAAACGAGTACAATTTGGTAACCTTAAGCTTTAAAAAATTGTTTACTAGGAGTGGTACAACATGGATAAAGAACTATCTGGGGTAGAGAAGCTTCGTGATGGGGCCAATTATCTTCGCAAAGTTATCGGTATCAGTACTGAATTTCTTAGCTCAATACAGAAAAGAATGGGGTCTCCCAAAACTCTCTTGGATACTTTTGTAAGAGTATACTTTTCTACCTTTGGTTGTATTTTGATTGGGGTGTATTTCGTGATGATGATATTAAAGCCATGGTTTGATGGTGGTGGAAATTGGTCATATGTCCAAGAAGTTTGGTCTCATTGGCAAACTCTGAATGCAGCAATGATTGCTTTTACAGCAAGCTTATTGGCGGTTTATGCGGCTAAATATCACGAAGAAAAGAATCGAGAGATGTCGGTGGACAACAAAGATCGAAACTCTGACGATAAAGTTCGCCACTTTTACATTAAAGATTGAAACTTTATAAGGAGCAGTGCTTACAGGATAAGCACTGCTCCTTATAAAGGATATTTAATCTCAGAATCGTTTTTGGACAGAATCAATTTAGAGTATTTACTTAATTTAGCAAACCACGAATTACTTCATGTAGGGAAAACTCGATACTCGTGGCGAACTTTAATAAGCCATTACGTAATTGGTAATTTCATGGTCCATGTAAACTATTCCCCTTACAACGTTAAAAGCTCTTCAGCGATGTGCAGTGCAGAAATATTACGATTATGTATATTCTCGTTACCACAGTCGCATTCATATTCATGATATTCCCGTTCCCATAAACCACTCGACTTTCTACGATAGAACCAGCCTGGACTAAATCCAGCATTGGTCATTTCAATACCAGGATGCATAACGACTAATGCGCAAACTTCAAAAAGTTCCGATGAGTGAGAAATTATACCAACCCCTTTTTGATAAATAATGTTATCTCCCACATTAGGATGTTTAACGATTTCATCTATTTCAAATGCTAGGTAGTTATTCCCTTCAAGCTTTTTTTCGATTTTAGGAAAATTCAATGGTGTGTTTGTATCAGCACTTCCGAAAAGAATTAATTCTGATGCAGAAATAATTTCACCACCAGTCAGTAATCCATAGCGAGACTCTAATGAATCGAACATTTCACTTATCGTCTGACCTCGGTAAAAAGCAGTTGTAGGTGAAGCGATTTTTTCAAAACTGTTTTGATATTCTGGCAATTCAAGTGCTCGCTGAAAGACTGGAACCGAAAACTCTGGATCACGGAGCGACTTTATTTCTCGCCACGGCAACTCTAGTAGTGCTTTCAAAATTGGATCTTTTGAAGCTGGCGGAAACAAAGAATCAGTGTTTGTTAAATCGTGTAAGCTTGCATAGTCCCGAAAGATGCTCCTACTCGCTGTAATATGAGCAACAAAACACTCCTTGGGTATCGGTTTCCCTAAAGTCGGTCCTAACAGCCATGCTTTTTGCGCATCTGTTCGGAGAAAAGTTCCACTAAGTGTTAATGTAGACAAATCTACAAGTCCTACTTCTTTTGCGATTGATTTATCAATTATATAAAGATGCCCGTCACCCTCTTCAAAATTATACTGCGCAAACTTCTTGCGCTCCCAGAGAAAGTTTTCACCACAATCTTCACACATATCGATGCCTAGTGACTCAGTGTACTTATGACTAGCAAACCATGCGCTCACGGCTGGGCTGGATGAGCAATCAATATAAAATGATCTCCATCCATAATGCTGTAAAAGTGCTTGTACATAACTAATATCTTTAACATGGTCACCAATAAGGACCTCAAGAACTTTACTGGCATAACTCATCCACTTTACGGCTTCAGAAGGAACGCAAACTCTGCGGTCAAATGAGGCTATAACAGAAGGATGACTAGGCTCACCGTAATGTTCAAGCTGCCCCCTGAAAAGTACCGCCTCGCCATACGTGGCAATTAACTCTTGCAGTTCATGAAGCGTGTTTACTTTTAACTGTTTCACTTTGTCTCCATATACAAAATAATTGGACTTACCGTTTCTGAATCGAGCTACAACTTCGTATCAAACTAAGTACATAATCATCCACTAGAAAAAGTTGGTCAATTTATGACAAAAGAAATTTGTCCTAAATCTTTGGCTGGCAAGCTTTGGGGCATAAACGAGTCAAGACGGTTAGACCTGAGTTTTACTCCTATTAATGAGGTGTAAGTCATTGATTGGATGTTTGAATTACGTCAACAAAGTATTCTAGTTGTTTGATATATTATTCTTTCCTAGTTGTTATCTTTCAAACCCCAATTTCGCAACCTTCCAGACAGGAAAAGGACATACAAACTTGATTGATTTTTCTTCTATAAATGCGTTCAACAAAGGGCCTAGAGAGTCCTTTGAAGATCTAATTTGTGTGCTTGCTCGTCGAGAGAACCCTAAAAATGGTCTTGAATTCCAACCGAATGATGGTTGTGGAGGAGATGGAGGTGTAGAGGCTCTTTGGATTCTAAACAATGGAAGGAAAATTGGTTATCAAGCAAAGTATTTCACTTCGATTGGTGACTCCCAATGGAGTCAAATGGATGAGTCGGTAGAACAAGCGTTAAAGGTACACCCTGAACTTCAAACTTATATTTTCGCAATACCAAAAGACTTAACTCCACCTAGAGGGACGAAAGGTAAATCTCAGCGAGAAAAGTGGGATGAGCGAGTAAATAAGTGGAAAGGTTGGGCAGAAGAAAAGTCAATTGACATTGAATTCGAGCTTTGGTCCGAAACTACTCTAAAAGAAATGCTCCTTCGAAAAGAGAATGCCGCATTGATCAAGTTTTGGTTTGGAGGTGATGTACTAAACGATTCTTGGTTTGAAGACCAAGTTAATACTGCGAAACGAGCGTTAGATGACCGTTTCAATCCTCACGATCACGTAGAAGTCTCGGTTGAATCTTTGTTTGACACCATAGCTCGAGGTCCAAGCACGACTGAGCAGTTGATAGGCGCATTCAATGAGCTTGAGGAATCAAGAGTTCCCACTATAGAGTTCTCTTCAGCAGATCTTGCATCAGATGCCGACACACTTTTAATTGCAAATGAGACATGGCAGGAACTTGTTCAGCTTAAAGGTTCGTTTACACACGACTTAAATGAAGAATGGAACATTGAGGTAGCAACGAGTATTTTAGATCGGCTTCAAGACGCTGTTTGGAAACTTGAAAGACAGTACGCTTCGGTAGATAAAGGTATATTGATAGAGGATGATAAAAGCAAACTTGAAAATGTGCGTATACGTCTCCAAGAGCTTTCATCCTCTTGCTTTTCATTAAGAGAAATTCTAAGAAATTCTAACTTTATAGCAGAGTCATTACGCTGCGCTCTAATTTATGGACCTGCAGGTGCGGGAAAGTCTCATATTCTAGGGCAAGTTGCAGAGCAGCGAACTAGTGCAGGATTACCAACAGTCCTAGTGTTAGGCCAGAGTTTCTCGACGTCAGTATTTTGGGAGCAATTCGGCGGAATTTGTGGTCTAGAGGGTAGAACAGTCGATGATGTTTTGGGCCCCCTGAATACAGCTGGCGAACGTAAAGGTGAGCGGACCATTCTGCTCTTTGACGCAATCAACGAGGGTGTTGGTGCACATTACTGGAAGTGTAATCTCCCGGAAATAGTTAACGCGATTCAAAAATACCCTTACCTATCAGCAGTTTTCTCTTGTCGTGATGAGTATCTTCCTTATGCGGTTCCGGATAGTTTGCTCGAAAAACTTCCTAAATATCGGATAAATGGGTTTTCCACTCCGGAGGAGATGGAACGTGCAGCAATTCGATACCTTGATACCAAAGGCATAGCTCGGCCCAATACACCATGGTTATCGCCAGAATTCAACAATCCATTATTCCTAAAAACGACTAGTGAGGCTTTGCATGCTAAAGGACTTACGGAATTTCCTCGCGGGTTGAACGGAATATCACAAACTATGGCCCTGTATCTCGATGCGTTGAGTTGGCGCACTGGGATACAAACAGCAAACTCAGCTACCATTTCAAATTCCATTAAAAAATGTGTTGTTCAAGTCGCTAGTATGATGGCTATGAATGGTTGCGATTTCATAGAAGTCGAAGATGCGATAGCAATTGCAGACGAGAGCTTTAAGGGTAGAACTGCGCCAGAAGGAAAAACTTGGCTACAGGTGTTAATAGAAACAAGTTTATTCAGACGCGACCCGCCTCCTTATTCGGAATGTTATGATCCCTTTAATCCCCCATCAGAACTAGTGCGCTTCTCATTTCAGAGGTTCCAAGATCACCTCATGGCGACATCCTTGCTTTCGAAAGTGTCTAGGGAACAGTTAAATACGGCTTTCGATGCGGGCTTTCCTCTGAATTTCCTATTTTATGATGGGAAGCCAGACCATGGTCTTCACTATCAATATACAGGATTGATTAGCGCTCTATCCACAATCTACCCAGAGAAACTCGGGGTAGAATTTGCTAAAACTCTACCCGATTGGGAATTACATTGGGAAAGAGAACAGTCACTGCAGGAGAGCTTTGCGGAAAGCTTCAAGTGGAGGAGTGCAGATGCCTTTTCGAATGACTCGCGAGAATTACTGAACCGATTAGATGGCTACAATGTTGAGCCTCTAGGGTTACTCTTGGAAGTTTCAATGACTATTGACCATCCTTTTAACGCTCTTCGCCTTCATGAACGTCTGAAGCAATGGCAAATGCCAGAAAGAGATAGTCATTGGACACGTTGGATTAATTGGGCGTCGCGAGAAGAACTCAATCAAGTTGAAAGAATTGTCTCATGGGCGTTATCAAAGCATAGTCGCACTGCAGATTTAAAACATTTGGAGTTAGCGTCATTAGTTTTGGTATGGTCCTTATCTTCGTCTAACCAGACATTGCGTGACCAAGCGACCAAAGCACTAACGACGCTATTTTTAGTAAACTCAAACATATTTACCTTCCTGCTCGAAAAGTTGCACGATTGCGATGATCCGTATGTTATAGAGCGACTCTATGCAGCAGCCTTTGGAGCTTGTTGCATCGATCAAAGCTCTGAACGTCTAAATGTTTACTCGCATGAAGTCTTCGCCAAAGTTTTTGCAGACAAACAGCCACCGGTAGCACTACTTACTAGAGACTATGCATTGGGGATAATTGAACTTGCAAATAGCAAGCACGCATTGAGTGAAGGTATTAACCTAGAAGACTGCTATCACCCTCTAGGCTCTGAACCTCCAATATTTGGTCTGACTGAAGATGAAGTAGAGAAAATTGCTGAAGAAAGAGGAGGCAAAGAAATATTTAGTTCTGCTTCAAGTGAGTGGGGGGACTATGGGAAATACAGTATCCCAGGTCGTGTGCGAAATTTTTTAACTACTCCCCTTAGTAGTCCAAAACCAGTTTCGAAGAAAGAACTAAAGCGAGTTTTTTTAGAGGAAGTGATACATCCCTTCACTGAGCGCGTCGACGCTCTAGAGGAGTTTGAAAAAGCATCCAGTCCCAATTATTTTCAAGCTATATTTTTTGCTCAACCAGAGAATGAGGCTGTCAAAACGGAAGCTACAGCTCTAGAAGAAGCAATAGTTAATGCTCGCCACCGCTTAGAAAGCTTATTAAGTGAAGACGAGAGGAAAAGACTTTCGTTGGACTACCTTCGTGATGGTGGCTACGAGGAGTTTGATTCGGTTGATATACAACAATGCAGATTATGGATCACTAAAAGAGCCTATGAACTTGGTTGGAACTCAGATCTTTTTCCTAGAGATGGATATGGTACTAGTAACTCAAGACATGAAAATGACCTAGAGCGGATAGGTAAAAAATACCAAAGAATTGCTTTAGACGAAATTCAAGCCCGATTAGCTGACAACTACTGGTTTCTTGAAGGCGGATGGGGAGCTGAAAAGCCGTGTATTTATCGATATAGCCATCATGACTTTCGACGAAATATTGAACCAACTATATTACCTCCCGTAAAACAAGACCTCCACCTTGAAAAATGGATGGTAGAGCCAATTATCGAGCTTCCCGAAGTTACAGAAGAGAATTTGAAGCAGTGGCCTTTTGAAGAAGATCCGACGCTGACGATGATTGAGAAGCTCTCTAGGATTGATGAAAATAATAAGGCGTGGAGTGTGCTGTATGAATTCAATTGTTCTAGCGAAAAATATCAAGGTCGTAGAGTCGGCATGCATGGAATGCGATATGAAGAATTCAGATTCCTTTATTGCGTATTTCTTAAAAAAGGAAGTGTGAGAAAGCTAGCCGAGTTTCTTAGAGAGAATGAAAGTATTGATGTTGACTCTTTTAAACCGAGGGAGTTTACTGACGGTCCGTACCTTCGCGAAGCATATTGGCGCAATACGTGGGAATCTGAAAAGTTTTCAGACTCTCTTTGGAACGGGCCTGAAGAATGTACATTTGCAATACCTACAGTTAACTACCATTGGGAAAGTCATTTAGACAAATCTCTTCCTGATGGTTTTTCGAATTATATGCCACAAAAATGGTTTGCCGATGAACTTGAACTTTCGTTGTCTCAAAGTGAGCCAAGCAAATGGTTAAACATACATGGTGATGTTGTAATACAAGCTCAAGAGCCTTTTGAGCATCAAACTGCAGTAGTTATTGATGATGAAACTCTTCATGACTATGTTAGCAAGTTTGACATAGAACCAATGTGGGTAATGATTGCGGAGCGAAACACGTGGCCTAACGGAAACAATGATGAGTCTTGTTGGCGTCGTTCTGAGGGGATTGTGTGGCGTGAGGGAGGAGCTTGGCAATAAGTCGCTTGGAACAAAGATACAAAACGATAGCCAGACCTAATGCTAAAGACGCCAACTATTACAAGTCAGGTGTATTTCGAACCACAATACTACGACAAAGCCAGTGAGAATTTTCCTTTCACTGGCTTCTGTTTTTAAACGCTCGAACCGACCATCCAGATTAGTTTTCGTAGGGAAAATCTAATTAACAGTATTTGAACGGTTTTTTCTCTAAGAAGGAAAGGGGCAAAAGCTTGCTACAGCAAAAGACAAACTATGACAAAAAGCGTCGAAAAGTTTCGAACTTTATTGTTACTTCTTGCTTTGAGTTGGCCTATTGAGTGAAATTGAGTTTTGATCTTTATTGTCAGTTCTTTGCTATAGTGTCACGTAGCAATCTGCCCCGCGTAACAGAAAAGTTTCAATCTTTGTTGTTCAGCGACAAGAGAGCCAACTTTTAGCAGCAAGAGCATTGTTACCTCAAACTCTGTCTGACTTAACTAAATACACAACTGAGATGGCTAGCTTCTACACCGAATCAATTGAATTTTGGAAAGGTATGCCGAAAAGAACAGGTAAGAAGCCTGTACCACCGAAACTAGATTTGGCCAATACAACAGCCATATTCACAAAATGCATGGAAAACGCAGACATAGATGTTGTTCTGGTAATGGCAAAAATACTAAGTAAGACTCAGTACTTATCCGCTAGAGTAGAAAATGAATATGAGAATAAGCAGTCGAGCCGTAGGCCTAGTTGGAGAGAAGATGCGGAATATCAACTAGTTGAGCTGGGAGTATTACAAGCTAAGGTAAATAGAATGTTTGATTATGGTAGATATTTGCAAAGCAAACTTGACCTCTCCGAATTTAAAAGTGATGAAATAGCCCAAGGTCTTTTAAACTTAAAGATTTCTCGAGCCCAATACCCAAATGTGTATAAGAAGTTAGAGCACACGGACTTAACATTTTTGTCTAAATAATGTACACACCTTAAGAAGTGTGTACATACAAATGGTTTAGTCTCTAAAAAACTCGACTAGATACATTAACCCTTTGATACATATGTGTGGATTGAGTTTGAATACCGAGACCATTGCTTTCCATACTCTCATAATCAGATAGATAAACCTTTGTGGGTACATATTAATCACCATTAACTATTGAACAAGAAAATTGCCAAATAGGCTACTGGTGATCTATAGTCTCGTGTGTCAGGTGTCGAGAATGATACCCAGCAGCCATAATGAGTAGTTGCAGCTACTCGATTTGGCTTCTCTCTTAAACCCTGCCTATGGTGGGGTTTAAGTGATTTTGAGCTCCAGTTTAATATCACGAAAGAAACTAAGCACAGCTACTATTTGCTTCCATGCACTGAACTACTTGAGCTCACGGGTATCAAGATAGTGCGATAAAAAAAGTTTATCAAGGTGCAGTTCGAGGATCATTTGTGGATAAAAAGCAAAATTCAAAATATCAGTCAGTGAACACTAACTAACTGAATAAGACCCTGTCTATAAGTCCAAATTACGGTTTGTTAATTCGATTTAGAAATAACCGCACCTAAAAATATTTATCTTGACAATTAAGAAACCACCCAAAATATAGTTGTGCCGTATTAACTACCTTCAGATGGGGGGCTCACTCTTTTAAACATAAAAGGATAAGTTCTTAACGCATCCCCTTTTCCTACATTTGGTCCACTCACTTCCCAAACCCCTGCGAACTCACTCGGTTCCTCGACCTTTAGGTAGTTATTCGGGTTTTGTTCCACATCATCTTTTGAACGTTGCGAAGGTGTTGGGAGGAAGTGAGCAAGCTTGCGATTTTCAATCTTAGCCGGGTTCAGAATAAACAGGCTACCGCTCTCATCTAAGTAACCTTCCACGTTCCCAATGTTTGTTTTTAATATCGTAGTCACCTTGTGCATAGATCTTCCTAGTTAGTTGATTTGCCAATACTGATAATGTCCTCCAGCATTTAACACCATTAACTCTAAATCTTCTATCCTTGGATATCTTCTTTAAATTCCCATCTCGGTGAGAATCGGAACTCTACCGACCAGCAATCTGAGGAGATAATGAAAGCTTTCCATACAGCTAAAGGGTATTGGCCTGATGCTCGGAAATTATTCGTGAGGTTATTTCTGACGAAACGGATCAATCTATCAATCTGGTCTTCGCTTGCTGTGTCGAAGCTAAGCGTAATAGAGAGATTGTCATAGTTAGGTATGTCGGCAGAACCTCTAAAGTCTAAATTAAGCTCGTCTACAAGTAACTTTAGTTCGGTTAAGAAGCTTTCGAACTTTTCCTGGTTGGTCTCCGCAAAGACTGACTTGGCGAACGCAGAGATATTAGTGTGATTGTCCACTAATAAATCTTCCCCATTAGCATGGAGAAACCCTCTTATCATCGGGACTAAATCATCCGGTGCTAAAACTTTTTGGTCATTATAAAAGTCAGAAGTTAGGAACGCCTGTTTATACTTTTCGAGAATATTATACTTTTCGAGAATATCATTCATCATATCTACTTGAACCCCTTATTTTGATGCTGTAGCAATCATTGCTTTCATACGGCTAAGTATGTTTTTTGCTCTTTCGTCATTTTCTAATTCACTAGCAGGAACCCTAACGTTTAGCTTTTTGGCCAGCTCGTTAATAGCAGCAATAGTCTTTTTACTTGGTTTCTTAATACGTTTTGCCTCTTCTACATATTTAGATAGTAATTTGGCGTTACTAATCGCTTGAGAAGGAATTTTCAGGCCAGTCTTCGATTCCAACTGTTTTGCGTAATCAAGAAACTTTTTAGATGGAGTACTTGGGACATCATCTTCGTGAGCTTTTATAAATTCTAGAGCTTTACCAAAGTCAGTCATTTTAAGCGCTGGCGGCTGGATCTTTTTGAAAGAGCATATTTGTGAAATCTTTCTTCGCATAGCGTCAGTTACCAACCAAGGGTGCTCTCGTAGCCATTGCCTCGCTTTAGCCTCACTTGCTAAGGCCTGTCTGGGCATTGGTAGTCCGAGCCCTTTACAACGCTTCTGAAGTTTATCTTTGGTTTGGTTTGAAAGTGGCATGTTAGGATTCACACCGTCTCTTGGTGTTTTATCAAACAGGTTTTTATTCAGGAAACCTATTAGCTTTTCAGTATTTTCAATTTGAGTGTTTATAAATTCCAGAGACGCTGCTTCTGCTTCTCGTTGAGGGAGTTTACTCATGTCAGAAAGTTTGAGTTCCCATTTGGCAGTAGTACCAGGGCTTTTATATGAATCAGGTAGTGCCTTATACAATTCAATCCCTTTTGGGGTGATATCAATCGAAGGGTTTTTACCCTTGCTAGTATACGCTACGAACTCACGCATTAAGATAGTTGCGATTTGAGTTGGCCTAGTAGCTGGTGTCCCAATGCCTTTTGATTCTTTGAGTGAATTCCTAAGAATAGGATTAGGCTCGAATTTTGCCGCATGGTACATCGCAAAAAGTAGTGAGGCCTCAGTGAAGAGAGGGGGCTTAGTTGTAGTAGACTCCTTTAGCTCAACATCTGGAATTGAAACATTGCTTTTGTCTAAATCGTTTAAGCTGATAGTTTGGACGGTCTCTTTACCTTTAAAGTAATGTTCCCACCCAGTTTCTATACAAGATCGCTTTGTGATCTTGAAACTAGATACCGGTTCTCCAAAAAGCCCATGGGTATCGAATTTTAAAACCCCTTCTTGAACTAAATATTTTGATGGAGGCAAATGTGCTTGCAAGTAATGCGACGTAATTTCTTCAAAGACCTGAAGAGCTAGCCCCTGTAGCTCTCCTGGTTTAGGTATAACAACAGGAGCTAGAGCATCGTGTATTTTATCTCCTGGCGTATAGCAGCTTGGTTTGAAACTTGCGCAGGTATCGTCTTGTCCCGTTTGAATGGCAGCGACTTTAAGGGCGGCTTGGCCAAATTGGTCCCATTTTGCTAGTTGAGTACATTTGTCGGCAATATCCCTAGGATTGTAATCTTTGTCAGAAATCTCTTGTTCTTCACCTCTTGGGTAAGTGATAAAACCAGAATCGTATAGGCGTTGTGCTGCATTGAGGACATCAGTGGCACTAGCGTTGCTAATCAGACTCTGTAGTTTGGTCAGTGATAAAGGCTTTGGTGGGGCAGAAGTCGCCATACTTTCATTTATATCTAAATCCAATATGCTCGCTTGCTTAAGCCTTTCCGTAAAATCCATCATAATAGATTTGTCGATATAAAGAGGTTTAGGTCTATTGTTTATGGTTAACTCCTCGACTTCTTCCTCAGACATATCAGGCGATATTTTGGATGCTAGATTTTTTTCATCCCACTTTACGCCAGGGATAGGGGAGTCATAGTCGGAGTCTTTTATCTCTGGAAGGTATCGGCCTTCAAAACTTACAGCGCCGTTACACCTGATCAGCGGTACCGGACGAAAGTGAGTTACAGATTTAAAGTTTGCTCTTTCTTGATGACGATGGTAAGTAAAACCTACAACAGTCGACTGAACTCGACCAACAGATGTCGTTGAGCTTTTCTTATCCCCTGAGCCTAGGTACTTTCCAAGCATTCCCCTTCTTGAGTAATAAGTGTAGGTGGCAGTTAGAACCATGGCTGCGTAATCTGCCATACGACGACTAGACCCAGCTAAATATTCGCCGTAGTATTGAGATGCATCGACCATTTCATCGAAAGAGGTTTGTATTGCATCCTTGGATAACCCCTTTGTTAACCAAACTCGTTTTAATGGGCCATCGTATTTAAGGAAATCTAAAATGCTACGGTATATGACTTCACCTTCTCGGTCTGGGTCTGTAGCACCAATGACTAAAGTCGCTTTGTCGACATACTGTTTAAGTAATTGGATTCGCTCTCCTGGTTTTCTTGCCGGGTATCCGTCACGAGCTGGTATGTCCGGACAAACTTTATAAGGAACCTTGCGAGGGATGCGTTCGTGAGTACGAGGATCGTTCCAACTGAAGTTCTGTATTTGCTCTGTAGGGGGAGACAGTTCGAGGAAGTGACCTGCGGCATACCAAAGGATCAGTTCTTGCCCTTTGTAGAAGCCTGAATATAATCCACCTTGCTTTCTAAGATTCAAAGCTGATGCGATCTTTTCAGCTTGAGAAGACTTCTCTGCAATAGCGACCCACATGGCTATTCTCCTAGTTTATTGACTGCGTGTATTCGGTGAGAAATCCAACGACCATACTCAGATTCAATATCAGCAAAGTGCTTCATTGCTTTCAGGCGGTACGAGTAATGAAAATATTTATTGTCTGAAGTTGCATATCGATGGTAGTTAGCGAGGCCTTTAAAAATGTCATTCGTTGCGTTTAATCTTCTGGCCAGAATGACACCACCAATAAATAGATTTGCACATACATCATCTCTGACGTCTTCCCAGTTTATAGTCACACCAAGCTTACGAAACTCTTGATCCCAAACCTTAGGGTTAACTTGTATTATTCCTAAATCACCAGAACCGTTCTTGGCTTTCTGGTCAGCTCCTGGCCAACCATTCTCGCTTCTCATGATTGTACGTATGTATTTAGGATGTATATTGTTTAGCTTGCTAGAGATTAAAGTACACTCTTCAATCTCACCTTTGTAAGTAAGAAGTAAATCTCGTTTACTTTTCCACGGCATGGCTTTGTACAGCCCCGTGTCGCCATGCTCTATTACATATTCGTAATAAGACCTTTCCGGTTCTTTAAGTTGCTCAAGACCGTCAGCTGCTGTTACACCCAAAAATTCAAACATAGACGCAATCCTCCGTTAAATGAAATATATCATTTAGCAACAAAAAACAATAGACTAAAGTTGACTTTGAGGTTGAATTAAAATACCATATATAAACACTTAAATGGGAGGGATGAGAATGAAATTAACCGCGAGTCAGTATGAAGGAGTCAACACGACTGGAGTACCTTGCATGATTAATGCGGGGGCAGGTAGTGGTAAGACTCGCGTTATTGTGGAGAAGGCCGCGACATTCATTGAGTCAGGCTTGGAACCCTGTCGACTTTGTGCCATAACCTTTACCAAGAAAGCTGCTGCGGAAATGTTAGAGCGTCTTTACTTACGTATAGGTATCAAAGCTTATCAAGCTGTTATCTGTAACTGGCACTCCTTTGCACTAAACCAAGTCATAAAACCTGCCATC
Source organism: Vibrio sp. 2304 (assembly GCF_033339475.1). NCBI lineage: Bacteria > Pseudomonadati > Pseudomonadota > Gammaproteobacteria > Vibrionales > Vibrionaceae > Vibrio > Vibrio sp. 2304. The sequence goes on from NZ_JAWOUQ010000007.1 coordinate 213,162, forward strand.
AAAAAGCAACACCCATATTTTGTAAAGTGCGGTTATACATCGAGTGACTTAGTTATCTTGGATGAAACTGAGTCCCTTACACTAATAAATGAGTCAGCTAAGAAAACATTATCGAACTCAGACTATGAGTTCTTAAAAGAGCACGGTGGTGCAAAGTATGTTCAAAACTTCATGGGGCTATCCTTGTCCTATGGTCGTGGTCCTAAGTCTGAGTTCGAGCACCAGTCCAAAACCAACCCAAATCTGACTTTTGATGAGAAAGCCTTGTTAAGCCATTGCGTTTGTATCTGGAAGGTCTACTACAGACGAATGATTGAGCTGAATGCTATTGATTACGACCACATTCTCGTCCATGCGGTAAAAATTCTCACACATGATGTAGGTTTTAGAACCTGGTTGCAAAACCAGTTTAAAGCAGTACTTGCCGATGAGCATCAGGATGCTAACCCAGTCCAAGGCTTATTGTTAAAACTTATTGTTGGTCAAGGCAATAACCTAACTATGGTTGGTGATGAAAAACAAAGTATTTATGCTTTCAGGGCTGCAGATGTCGGTCAGTTACTAAATGCTCAAAAAGAATTCGGAGACATGAAGATTGTTCAGATGGGAGAGAACTTTCGATCAACTGAACAAGTTGTAAATGTGGCCAATGCTATTGCTGACTTAATGCATGAAGACCAAAAGGTTACAGACGGACATATGATAGCAATGGCAAATATTCAGGGTGATAAGCCAATTGCCCGACAATTTGCCAATGACAAGGATGAGGCAATTACGACAGCCAATGAGATTAAACAGGCTATCGAATCTGGTGAATTAAAACCAGAAGAAATTGCCATTCTGTATCGTTCAAAAGTAATCAAAGACCCAATTGAAGCTCAACTTATTGAGCATGGGGTAGAATACCGAGTTGTTGGCGACAAGGATTTCTTTGATAGTAAAGAAGTAAAGGACTGGAGTGCATTCCTACGTTTCTGTGCTAATGAGAAGGATGTTATGGCTGCTTCACGTGTCATTGATGCAGCAAGCCTTAAAACTAAGGGCGTAACTATGCGCCAAAAGCTCATTGATAAAAACCTAACAGTTATTGAATACTGTAAGTACATGACCACGTATGGAACTGTAAAATCTCAAGATAGAAAGCTTGGATTTGCCTCTTTGTTGGAGTGCCACTCAATTATCAAAGAAGCATTGTTCGAATGCGGTTCAATCACTGACTTAGCAAAAATAAATAACTATGAACTTAGTGATTCTGAACTGAGAAATAAGTGGGGAGAAGTACTTTCTGGCTTAGAGGAAGGTTTGCATCAAATCTGGGTCGAGCTGTTCAAACCCAAAATTATAGATAACGCTAAGAAGAAGTATAAAACTCAAGAGATGACAGCAGAAGTAATCTCAGAAGTTAATAAAAGAGAGCAAAACGTCATTACCTTAACAAAGCGCCTTTTTGCTTTCACTGAGGTTCATGGACACTTACATGATTGTATCAAAGAACTTAACATGCTGGTGGATTCTGGTGAGCAAGGGGCTAGTGCGGTTCAGTTAATGACAGAACACGCTAGTAAGGGCTTAGAGTTTAAGCGTGTATATGTCATTGGCTGCGAAGAAGAAGCACACTTCAAAGGTAATGAGAAAGACAATGTTCATGAAGAGCTTAGGCTATTCTATGTGGCCACCACTCGTGCAGAAAAGGATCTAATTTACTCATATGCACAAAGGCGCTTAGTTCACGGTGAGTTCAAGACACGGAAACCTCTACAATTTCTATGCGCTCTTCCAGTAGACCTTCTTTACTGGGAGTCTTCAATATCACCCAAAGTAGCGTATGAAAAAAGTAATAAAGAAACCACTACAAAACGAACAGGAAATCCTATTCAAATGCTGGCTAGAGGACAGTTACCACACCCCAAGCTAACAGTAGAGGTAAAGGAAACTAGAATCGAAGGATTTAAAATATAGAGTTAATGAGGGAATCAGCACTTGTAGTATGGTGAACGATACCTAGCTAACGTCACCATATGTTTTGTGGAGAATTACATACATTCAACATCTATTGCTGTTTGAAACTAACTAATAAATAGAGGCCTAATGAGCGACTGGTTACCTTGTAACTGATGGTTTAATTGCATGTCGAAAGAAACTAATGCAAGGTTATTTTCTAGCTGTAAAACATATAAGTCAGAGGGGCGTATCCTCTAATTTTGGCGAAAAAATTATAAGAATCAACTAAGCGTTGTTTGGTATCGTTAGATAAGTAAGGAACTTGAGTATCCTCTCTTAAGCAATGTAGCTGAAATAACAAGCGTACCCCTTTATAGCTCTTCGAGTTTCCACTTTTGATCTTATGGAACAAAACATTTAAGTCTGCCTTCCTTAACTCTGATTGCTTATTTATACCGATATCTTTTAGTGACTTAAATATTGTAGGACTGAGGCTAGGCATTGCCGATATATCTAAATCCTCACTTTGTTGTTGTTTTTTTATTGCTGCATTTAGCATGATCTTTAACTGCATTATTGTCTCCACAGCTTGCTGATCTGATACTTTTTCTGAAAGATAGCGCTTCATAAGAAGTCTTGAGGATCTAGAGCTATTGGGTACAGAAATAGGGTACTTTTTACATAGATAAAACCCGTATGATTCGAGTGACTCTAGTAATGGGGAGTCTGTTTCTTGTGGTACATAGATATTGAGAACACCCTCACGCTGGTTAGCTATCATGTATCCACAGTAAGTGAATTGAAACTCGCCAAATGAAGGTCGGCTAAAGACCCCTTCAATTGGCTGAAAAAGGTCTCTATAGTAGTTTGGAGCTTTTGCCAACGCTTTTTTAGTTTTTGACTTTCCTTTGCGTGATTTATGTAAATTTTTTTGCAACAAAGACGGTTGAAAGTTTCTCGGGTTAACTTGAAGCTCTTTATTTTGACTTTTCATGTTCACTCACTCGATATCGCGTATTTTGAAGATAGAAACAGGGAACTCTTTGTTGAAAGCAGATTCTCTGATCATCTCAACTTGCCACAAGGTGGGAGAAGAGACAGAAACTTTCTCCATCGTATAATGCATCTTAAGTTGGTAAATCCAGACAGCGCGGCTACGCATAACGCCGCTGCCAGGTACGGCTTCACGCTGAGCTATTGCTTTGTTCAAAAGTTTAATAGAGCTTGTGTCTACGTGGAGTAATGCAGAAGTCTGGTATTTCTTCATTATATTTATATAGTTACTTGCTCTTAGAAGCTCAATAAATATGTCTTGGGTGTCTGTTTCAGAGTCCAAATGGTTGGACTTGCACCTAGACAGTACTGTTGCTGCATTTAAGTAGTTCATTGAAAAACAGTCTTTAAGGCTATCAACTAGATATTCACGAACTAATACTTCTGACTCTTCTTCAGAGTAAGTTTCGCCAGGGTTTCTTTCTTGGTCCTTAGTCGGCAAGATATGCTTATCTGTGGGTATTGGGTATACAGCAGTATCACTTGTCGTTGATGCAATAAAGTAGTTTGTTGAAGTAATCTTTGTGGTATCTATGAACAGGTTCAAGGCGTATAAAAATGCAACAATAGCTAAGAAAAATAAAACCAGAGCGTAGTATGGAGATCGCTGGACAGACTTAAAATTGTCATAGATTAAATTATGACGTTTATCTGTTTCAAACACGGCATCGTGGTTACGGTTAACCTCGCTGGAGGGTATTGATTGGCAACTAAAGGTATCCCCTTTAACAAAGCTATCCTCAGTAGACTTCGAACTTTGTCTTCCTGTTAACGGAGTCTTCCCCAAAGCTGTACTAATAAAATTGAATAGGTCTTTAACGTTCATCTAAAAACCACCCTGTCGATGAGTAATGAACTTGCGTTATCCGCTCTAGGTTCAGGTAGAACTGTGTAGTGAGCAATGAATGAGGTTGTTTGGTCTCCTGATACCGATTGGACTGTTACCATTATCGGAACCTCAACTACCCAAACTAAAGGCTTACCAGGTTTGTTCTTTAAGGTAACGATAGGATCGTAAGGAACAACAACGTTAGCCTTACCTTCTGACATAAGAATCGCCTCAATCATAGGGTCAGTAGGATAAACATTGAACAGTGATGTGGCGGCTATTGGCGCAAAGTGCTTTTCAATACAGTTGGCATAATCGTTATCGCGTTCACCGTTCATTAGGTGTTGAGCGGTTTTATAATCGACGGTATAGCATGAGCTCACCATACGACGAAGAAACCTGACAACCTTCTCGTCTGTATAGCGTGGGTCACGTGATACAAAGGCCCTTGTGTAACCACCATTACCATCAGAATAAAGAAAAACTCTATCCGGGTTCCCTAATAGTTCTTCATTGAAATCGGAAAGTTTAAAAATAGCTAAAACAGATAAAACGATAGCAAGCACAAATGGCCAGTCGAATTTAAGTATGCGAATAAGTCGTGGAATATTCATAACCAATCAACATCCCAATTAGAAGAACTTATGATCTTAACTGCACTTGCCCCCTTACCCTTTGGCACACGTTGTAAATCAAGCCAGAAAGTTACATTAGCGGCCTGGTGCCTTTGATTCTGAATAGCCTCGAGCTCAGTTTCAGTTGCGTCTTTAACCTTCAAAGATTTTTTCATAATCTTGCCCTGAACTTTAACTCGCCATACCCAGTAGGCATCTTTTGTGAATCTTCCATCAATTTTCCCGTCAACTGTGCCACTGAATTCCATAAAAGGCGCTCGGGTAGGGTAAAACTCAATAATTTCTTTATTAGAGAAAATGGTTGATAAAATTTCTGCTTCTTGAACTGCGCTTGAGAATGACTTCCAGCCAGAAGTAGTAAAGAATAGTAATGCTGATTCTGTCATAGACAATTCATAACTATCGAAAGATAGAGAGAGTGTGTTGTACATAGCTTCAGTTACAAAATCCATAACTTCAGAGTCAGAAAAAAGACGGTCACTTAATGGGACCTGAGGAACTATTCGGGTAATGCCCTTATCGTTGTAAGTGGGGATCTTGTAGTAACCAGATTTATTTGTTGTAAGAGTGTTTAGTGCAAACTCTAAGAAATAGATAATGACCACCAGCACTACGAAACCAGATAGGAGCCCTCGATGATTCTTAATTACGGATGAGCGAAACATATCCTTCCTCTAATCCAAGTTACCGATGCGTACAGGCTTGCCAGTAGGCTCAATCCTTGCGTCATGGGAGGTAGCGCTGATATTTATTCTTTCAAGCAGGTAAAAATTAACCAGCGAACCAGTCAATAAAAGCAGGGTGAGGCCCCACGTAATTGAAGTCAGTGCAAGTAAAGCCTTAGTTGCTCTATTTGCAACATAAGGGTTTCTATTGACACCCAATTCAGCCAATTTCACACCCATTATTCTGCGCGCTGGTCTTGGCTTTATACTTGGTATCTTTTCTAGGCGGCTTCTGACTTCTCCTGGGATGGGAGAAGACCCTGCATGGATAATTAACTCGGCAGATTGGGTAACTGATTTAAAGCCAACAGACTCTTCGTTTTCCATTACATTTATCCTATTAGTTGTAACCTTTCTATTTCCTTGCGCAGATAGGAAAATTCAACACCATCAATCTCTATCGTTTGTTGGTATGACTGGGTTGAGCTTTTAAACTTTTCTAAAAGCTCTGTTAATTCAATGGAATCTGTAGAGATTGATGAGTTAACAAGGAAGCAGCGATCGAGGGTGTCCAACTCTGGATGGTTACTATCGACAATAGAGACAAGAATACTCAAAACAGGTTTGTAGCTATCAGCCGAAGATAGTTGTAACTCAGCAACACGGCGTCCATATTCGACATTCGAGATAATGCATAAAGTTTCTTTTTCTTTTTGAGAAAACAAAATGACGTTGCTTCCTAACAGTGACTCCAAACTACTACTACCTATGACATATTTTATAATCACAAAAATATATGTCTTTTACGGATGAAAAGCAATGCCATATTTTTTGGTGTTTGGTTGTTTGGTTGATTTGATTTTGAGGGTTGAACGAGATGTTAGATTTGGTTGTTTTCGTTTAGCTAAAACCATTCCATCCGTTGATAAATTTGCTATGATGTGAAAAATATATGCCTTAAATGGATTAAAAGCAACGGTGCAAAAATGTTAACTTTAATATTTCTACAGTATCTTTCATTACTCTTAATGCCTGTTTCAGGTGGAGTTTCTCTTCTTGCTCCGGTACTTAGTTTATTCGTCACATATATCGGAATGTGGAAACAGTTCAGAACGATACATCCAGTACTTAAGTCACATTTAGTAGGGCAAGCGATTGTCGGAGCTTCGGTCATATTTTGTGTGATCAGTATCGTCTTAACCTTCGAAATAACTCAAGCTATGCAATCGTTAACAGCTTCCGACAAGAACTTTTCGGCAAAAGTTTTAACGACTTTCGGATGTGTTGTCTTCCTCTATTACTACTTCGTCATAACCGTAAACTTTATACTTCATCGAAAAGGTCTAAGGGCACGGCTTGTGTTACCCATTCCATTGACCAAAGGAAAGTATGATTCTCTAAAAATGATTCTTAAAGAGCGACGTATTGATGACACAAACATAATTTTTAAGGATTCCTAAGTTATGAGTCAGCGTACGCCAGAAAAAGAATCAGAGTTGAATGCTTCAGTCGCCCTAGCTCTAGCATTAGCAATAGGTATGGGTTACGGGGTTTACGCGCACTTTTTCCACATACTTGCTTTTGTGTGGAGAATGCTAAAGATAGCTCAGATGTTTACATTTTTTGCTTTTGAGAACCTCGTGGTTGTAACTACCTCTTGGCTAACAGGATTTCAAGGATGGGGGTTTAAGGAGGGGCTATATCAAATATTAGAATTGCATTATACGATGATTACACCCGAGTATATTGGAGCTTACGACTCTATTTTCGGAAATATACTTAAATGGCCCTTCGCTTTAGCTCTGATCTACTTAGGTTGTAAAGAATATTCAATACGCTCTAAAACCAGAAAAGAACACAACGTTGAATCAATGATACGGGCTGCTTCCAAGGTTCATCCTCATTTAAAACGTATAGTACCGCCCAACTTCTACGATAAATTGATGGGATATTCCATTGGCTGGATGTTTCCTAAATATAAAGAACGTTTAGAGGGTGAAAACCCTTGTGACTATTCACATGATTACAATTTCGAAAATCGCTCTGACTATGAAAACCGATACGCTATGGGTGTATCTCCTTACGAAATGCTCACAGCAAATCCTCCTTTGGGTGTCACATTAGATGAAATAGAACGTGACAAAGAAATGCAAAAAGAAACGGGGTTTGTTAGCAATTTTAGGCCTATTTGTTACTTCTATTACTGCGAGAACCCGAAAGACTCAACAATAGAGTTTTGCTCTCGAACAGCGACTATCAGCTTAGAGAGGCTTCTCCTCTGTCCTTTACCGCAACAACTACATTCGGAAGATAAACTAGCACGGTTGTTTGATGATAATGGGAAAACCATTCCAATTGAATATGTAGATAAACAGGGTAATGAAGCGGATAAGTTTAAGAGAGGAGGAGCGATAATAGGTGGCTTTCGTCCAACAACTTTATTGAATGATGGCGTCCCTTACGCTGGCAGCATCGAAGACACAATACTTTTATTTAACGGTATTGAAAGAAAGGTTCTTACACAGCTTAAGGAAAAAATGGATGGAAAGACAACCCGTACATTCGAAGAAATCCTCTATGCAATGGTAACAAAGAAGCATGCTTATTCTACTACTGTAATCTGGGCGTTGATGCTTCTCTTTAAAGATGTAAACCGTATTGCAGGAAACGAGTTTACTTGGGTAACTAAGCATGACCGAAATTTAGGAATGGTATTGCAGTCTATCGGCAGAGAAACGCCTTTCTTAGAAGCAAGTGGTACTCGCTCGCATTTTCTTATGGAAAGAAAAGCCGGATTTCGAATGACAATTCCAAGTGTCCTAGGAGCAGTGCAAGACCTTCACATTAATGCAGAGAGAATATTAACAGCAGGTAAGAAAGGAGAAGACCTCCTGAACATGGATGAGGATGAATTTAGTAGATTATTTGATCTCAGCGAGATAGAGAAAAAGGCTGATGGCCGAGAGAATGAAGCAAAACAGATTCTAAAGTCACTAGGTGTCGATATAGAAAAGGATGAGAAAGTCTTCAATGACCCTTATGAGGATATTCCTGAGTTAATGAAGCAGTACAAGGAAGTTGATTAGTATGGCCAGTTTTAAGAAGCAGTCGGTTCTAAACACAAACCCTGAACTGAATAACCCAGAGCTCTTTCATCGTGATTCTCGCACTATGTGGATGCGAATACAGTCAGCAGTAAATGTGTCATTTCCTTTATTAATTGCTGCATGCGGGATTGCTTTGTTTATGTTCCCTCAAAATGGGGACTTTATTTTTGCATTTGCAATTTGTCTGAAGCTTACAAACTCAAGAGAGAAGCATGAATATCCTTTTGACGCGCCGGAGTGGGAGCAGTTTATTTCAAAAAAGGAGTCGTTAAAAGACGCAGTTAAAGCTGGCCATCTTATTCCCCAGCGTAAAAGAGGAAACGGTACATTAATATTCGGGTTTGAATTTTTTCTACGTAGGTTACTCGTATCCAACCCGGATATGGAAACAAGACATACACTCGTCATGGGCAGTACGGGCTCGGGTAAAACTGTACTTATACTGACATTGCTATTTCAAGCACTTCTCCAGCCAGGAGGAACATCAGCAGTCATAGTTGATGGTAAGGCAGATATAAAATTGTTTTGGACAATTTTCGCTATCTTGAAACGATTAGATAGACTCCACGATTTGTTGGTTCTCAATTTTCTGACTCCCATGGACTCCTTAGATACTACTAACATGCACGACGACGATCGCATTTCGAATAACATGAATATTCTAAATGCGGGAACCCCTGACCAGATGAAGACTATAACCATGGGGTTAGGGCGTGAAACGGATGGAGGGGATAGCTCTTTTTGGGAAGGTCGTAGTTCTACTATGATTGGGGGAGCATATCAGTATCTTGCTTACGAAAGGGATGTGGAAGGCTTAGATTTAAACATCGAAGTGGTTCGAAACTTTCTTGTCATTAAAACTATGCTCAAAAAGGCAGCGCGAAAAGATGTGCCTTTAAAGTACCGACAACCACTCCAGCAATATTTAAAAACCTTGCCTTCTATTAGTGATGCCATATTTGATATGACTGAGGAACAGATAGACAACCTTGATCTTAATAGTAAAGCAGATGAACAGCACACATATTGTGTGATGATGATTAGTGAAACCATGGCTGACCTGAGTGAAACCATGGGGCATATATTCGTGACAAAACTTTCGGAAGTAAATATGACGGATGTATGCTTAGGGGGGCGAGTATTATTAGTTCTTCTTCCTTCCATTGCCAAAAACCCCGATTCCGTTGCAGCATTGGGTAGGCTTCTATTGCAGGGATTACGGCCTATTTTGATGAGAGCTGCTGGCTACAAGCTACAAGGTTCTCGAATTACTACAGTAGACAATAGGCCTTCCAGTGCTAGATATCCTGTACGACTTTTCTTTGATGAGTACGGAATGTATGCGGTTAAAGGTTTTTACATGATTGTTGCCTTGGTTCGTTCATATGGTTTTCACGTTCTTTTTGGAGCACAGACAGCCGGAATGTTCCAGAAGGTTTGCGGCCGGGATGAATATGAAGCACTAATGGGCAACTTAAACAATAAATTCATTCTTAAAAATGAAGACCATGGTGAATCGTTACAGTTGGCGCTTGGTCGAACTGGCAAAGTGTTTGGTTCCCGTCAGGATAGAATAGAGAATAATTTGGCTGGGGCGGTCCATGATAACGATGATGTCCGAGTAGAAGAAAAAGATACTGTAAACGCTAAGATGCTTGCTAGTGCTGAACCTGGAGAAGGCTTATACATTTTTGGTGGTGATGTATACCCATTCCGAGCATTAAAACTCGACTTCCCTGATGTAGAAACTTCTCGTTTGAACTATTTTGCTCAGGTGCTTGAGCCTTCTGATGATGAGGTAGAAACGGCTAAGAGGCAACAGTTAGTAAAATCCAATGAATATGTTCAACAGGCCAACGATTATATCGATAGCAATGTCGAAATGTTGGAGTTCTTAGAGCTAAAAAATAATCTAACTGAAGTAAGAGCATTGAACCTAACTGAAAACATCTCTAAACAAATGATGATGGCTATTGGTTTAGGGATAATTAAAGAAGACGCAACGTTGATAACGGAGAGCGCCATTGAAGAAGTCGAAGAAATACGACCTGAAGAATCACCAGTAGATGTATTCGATGAAGAGCTTGTTGGTCTTGCACAAACAGATGCTGAAGTACAGATTATGGGCTCTATGGAGGCTTATAATGAAGAAGTTTCAGCCTTTAATGATGAACTCGATTTTAATGACTTTGAAAACACCTATAGTGATGAGGATTGGCCTGAAGAAGAACACGACTTTGATTCAATTATGCAGTACAACAACTTCTATGCCGAAGGCCCCTTTGAGCACAGTACTAGCGAAGAATTTGTTTCGCCACCAGCATATTTATCCACTCAAGATTTAGGTACGAACGAAGAGACCTCCGAAGTAGACCTTGCTAATTTTGACAATGATGCATACGGCGAGTTGGATATCGCTTATAACAGTAGATATGTTTCATCTAACCTATCAGATCCATTTCTTGAAAGCGCTCAGCAGAACAATAAAGGCACTATATCTGGCACTACTATAGATATAAATTTGTTAGCTGGTTTAGATGAGCCTAATGCTGAAAGAGCCACAGAGGCGGCGATCAATCAAGTCAAGGACATATTGGAATATCCTAAAGAAGAACTCCAATCAGAACCTCTCGGCGACGAAGAAGTCAGTGATATTGTAGAGAAAACACTACAATCGTTAGGTTTGTCTGAGTAGGGTTGTTTTTAATACATAAATGAAATATATTTACGCTTGTTAAACTTCAAGGATTACCAATGCACTCAAGAAACATCTCCTCTCTGAAAGCCTATTTCCGCTTAACAGTAAGTGCGGTGGTGTTGTCATTGTCGGCGTTTTCTCAAGCTAATCAAACTAACCAAGTTAGTCATGCTGCAATTGCGGATGCATTGTTAAAGAAATATGGAAGTATAGAAAATATATTGATTAACATGCGTGAACTTGAGGTGTATGAACAAAATGCAATTCAGACGTACATAACAGATCTAGAATACTCGAAACTCCAGAGTAATTACCAAAATAGAGACAGACTTGAGATACTGAGGGCTGAGAATAAAAAGAATGACATCATTAAAAGTGAGAAAATGAACTCCGACCCTGCTTTTATTGAAAGGATGCGTAAAATAGAAAGGCAGAGGCTAATTGCAGAAAATAAACTTTTAGTAAGGCCCCCGGAAAGTCTAATTGATACGATTAAATTCGATCCTTCACTACCTCAGGAGTTAATTTTGCAGGTGTACCCTGGCTTCCCTGGGTCTATTTCATTTTTCGACCAGACAGGAGCTCCTTGGCCTATTGTATATGTTAAGCTAGGAGCTCAGGGAGCCTTCGAGGCTGGAAAAACACCCGGTAACGCATATAGCTTGGAAGCTCGTTTACCTGGAGTAACTCATTCGGGCTGGTTTCAGCTGAAGGGTTTAGATACAACTATTCCTTTCATGATTAGTTCTGAAAAAACAGATTACTACAATTCTCGAAGACAAGTGATCATTCCACTAATTGGCCCGAACGCCAAGCCAATACAATACCGTTCTACTTCAAGTGTAGATCTTGATAAAGCTGGTCCAGAATTCTTTTCTTTTCTTTCAGGTACGACAACAGGTGTGCCTGGTGCCAAAGAAACTAAATTGCAAGGAATCAATGGCCAAGCCTATTTATATAATGAATTTGTTTATATCAGAACAACAGCCATTTTAAGAAGCAAAGGTAGCTCTTTGGTAAGAGAGGGAAGTGTCGGTGATTACAACCTTTACAAACTTTACCCCCGTTCATTCTATTGGTTTAGCGATGGTCGACAGAAAGTAAAAGCGTTTGTGGATACAAGTGAACTATAAGGCTTCTCACCGATGAAATTAAAAAAAATAGCAATCGTTGTAGGTTTGTTTGTAGTAGCCGCCGGAGGGATTGGATACGCAATCTATATGGCTTCCAATCAAGTTACAGAAGACCTTTCGGGCAAAGGTGATAAAACAGCAGGTAGACCTGTCGTTAAAACTGACGATGTGATTAAGAACTCAACTGATGGGACAATCAGTGTTCCTGAAAATTCACCTATCGCTAAAGAAACCGAAGAAAGGGAGAAGAACGCGCGTAAACAGGCTGCTACTAATGGCGAGAGCCATATCAGTAAAACTCGCGTACAAGAATCAGCAACGGGACCAGATACAAAAACCGAAGTTGACAAGCCTAAGTCGCAGGAGGTTGATCCCCTGGGGCAAGAAGTTAAGTCTGGCAAAGATGCTGAGTCTAAAAAGACAAATTCAGATACAGAAGAGAATAGTGCAGGTAGAGACGTAAAATTACCGTTGCCTAAACAAGATATAGAAACTTCAAGCCAGCTAGAAGATCTCCGAAACGAACTAGCAACGACTAAAATGAGTTTAAAGGCTCAAGAAATAAAGAATCGAAACGACAAAGCCGATGCTGAGCGTCAGCGGTTGATACAATTAGAAGCTGAGCGACAAAAAAAGATATCAGAAGGTGCACAAGCATTATTTTCAGGTCTCCCTTACGCACCAGATACAGGCGAAAAGTACAAAATCACTTATAGTAAGAAGGCTGACATTTATAGTAAAACATCACAGTTCGTTTTTGACCCGAGTGATGCAGAACAAGAAGTGGCCTCAGCATTGTATCGTTCTGATGGAGGTCAGACTCAAATGGGGATTCATCCTAATTATTATAAGAAAGAAAACACAGTTGGGTATACGGACAATGAAAAAGAAACCTCTAATGAAAAATATAGACAGCCACCAGTTGAAGTAGACCAAGAGTCTATAGTATTTGATGCAGGTGAGTTGGTTTATGCCCGTACCACCTTGCCTATCGACTCAGACATTCCTGGCCCAATCAGAATTCGTTTATTAACCGGAAAAGCAGAAGGTAGTATTGCGTTCGGTGAAATGGAGCTTATAGAACAAGCTCCAGGTGTTGCCTTAACTGTAACGTCTGTTATTAGAGATGGGAAACAAATCCCTGTAAAAGCTTGGGTATTATCTGCTGAAACTGAAAAGGCGCTTATAGAAGGTGAAGTAGACCACCATTACATCCAGAGGTTTGGTGGCATGTTTGCTGGTTTGTTTATGACAGGTTTTTTGGATTCACTCATTGATACGACAGTGACAACATCAAATGGGGAAACAACAACTTCGACAGGTGCGATTGATAATACGAGAGACAGAATTGTTTATAGTATCGCCAAAGCTGCACAAGGCTTTTTACCTATCCTATACGATAATGCGAGAAGACCTGTTCAGGTAGAGATACCGAAAGGTCAAACTATGTACTTATTGTTTGAGAATCAAGTACAAGAAACGGATGAAATTCAAACTCCGAATCAGAGCGATCTTCTCAAGATGATGGCGGAGCAAAATAGACTAACAGAAGTTAATTCCGAAGAAACTGACCTAAGCTCTGAAATTCGCAAATCGAATATTGGGCAAAATGTATCAATCCCGAGTGACAACAAAACTCGTTTATGGAATTAATTTAGATCTTTTATATAATACATTATTCAATTAAAAACAAGGAGCGATCATCATGAGCGATAACGAAGCTCAAGACGCAAATGCTGGCAAAGCGAATAAAAGCCAAAGCAGCTCAGCAAAGCCAAAAGTAAAGTTACTCGTTTATGTCGTAGGAGCTACTTTGCTTGTTGGTGGTGCTAGTTTAGCTGCACATAAAATGGGTTTGATACCAGATTTTGGAGGCCCTTCCAAAGTAGAAGAAATACAAAAGCTAGAGAGAAATCTTGAGCGTGAGATCACCGCTCTCAGGCAATCATTGCCTGAACTCATTAAGACTGAAATAGATGTGATTACTAAGTCTGAAGAGTTTGGTGCTATCACTGAATTACAAAGACAAGAAATCGCTCAATCAATCATTACTAAAATAGACATTCCTAGCAAAGTAAAGGATGAATTTGGTAAGCAAAAAAGTGAGATTGTGAAGTCAACCTCGAAAGCTGCGTCACAGAATATTACACAGACGATCAGTTCGACCTTACAGCAACAAATTGATGACTCAATTACAATGAGATTGAAGCCATATCATCAATTTAATTCTGCTCAAGAAACTTTTAACGTTAGTTTAACCAATAGATTGGATAAATTGGAAAGCGATGTAAATTCATTTGAAGGCGAGTTTGCTAAATTAAACAATAGCCTTTCAAACGGACATACGAAAGCAGCGCGAAGTAGTGAGCGTAAACGCTTAAAAGAATTCAACGTTGTGGATGAGATTGCTGAGGGGGTTTTTGCTGTACGTGCACCAGATAGATCCGATAACTCTCCACATTACATCACTCTTTACAAAAGTGAGCCGTTCAAATCAAAAATTGGCAACCATAAAGTCACCAACATTAAAGGTGAGGGAGAAGACGGAGTTTTACTTATTGGCAGCAAATACTTTATTGATAAAGAACGCCAGGAGTACACGCCGACTGAACTAGCCAACCTTCGACGCTCTCAGCAGTCTAAAAAGAAAGTTGTAAAACCTGCTAAAGAATCGATTACAAAGCCAACGGCAGTACAGGTTGCTAAGACTACCACCCAACATATTGGTAAAAATACAGAAGTAAATAGCAAAGTAGTACAGCCAACGATGGCAATAGCATCTAGCTCGACTGTAGTACAGCCAATAGAAGCGCCAAAAATGGTAGTTCCAAGTACGGGAGTAACATACAAGGATGGGCGAATTCTTCTTCCTGACTACGCAATGATCACTAAGTCGCAGGACCTAAACAGTGCGCTAGTCGTAAATCTTACCAAGACCTCTGGCGAAAGAACTATTTCCGTAGAAAAAGGAAAATACTACGACTTCATTGGAACTGTTAGAGAAATCTCGGCTGACGGAACAATCTGTTCAGATACTTACTGTATTGGAGCGCTTCGATGAAAAAGTGGTATTGGATGTTTGTTTACACATTATCCAGTAGTTCATTCGCTTCAGAAACGCATAACTCCACCATTGCAGATGGCGGAATAAATGTAATTAAACATGTTCGACTTTGGATTGCAGTTCTCTGGAATTTGAGAGCAGTACTTGGCCTCGGTCTTGTCGTGTTTGGTTTCATCGGTTGGTACAAAGCAAACAAAGCGGATAATGATGTTTCTGTTCTATGGCCAATATCCTTCTCAATAGCTGGCGCATTATTAACTTTCCACGGTGGTTTAGATCTAGTGGGTGAGGTATTTACCTTTAGTGACACAGTGGACCCAATAACACTCGACTCATCTGGTCGGGCAAACCTCTCTTCTAACACAACTTATATCTTCGATGAAGGAGATAGCACGGAGTAACTATGAATAAACTAACGAAATGGTCCGGTGCCCTGGGTATCGCTCTAGCACTAACCTCTGTAACTACGATGGCAGCCAATGAAACAAAGCTAGAGCAAGCTGCAAAAAACGTGGATGCAATTTCAGCTGCAGGTGGTAGTGCTACATATACCATAGGCTTATGGATTGGTATTGCAATGATTGTCATTAGCCTTGCAACCTGGGCATGGAATAGCCGAGAAAGCTCACCACAAAGTAAGGGCGTAGGAAAATTCGTTCTAATCTGTGGTATAGCAGGGGCCGCTTTGACTTTCCCAAGTGCTTACATAGCAATGTTCGGTGAGGCAGCAAGCATCTCAAGTGCTGATGAGTCTGTTGATTATCGTGACCTTCAAAACGTAAACAATTAGATAAACATACACAACCCCACTATCGAAAGCGTTAATAGATCGTGGGGCTAATTTTATCATCTACAAGGAACAAAAATGAAGAAAATACTACTTATGGCATCGACATTATCAGTTATTGCTGGCTGTGCTAATCAAACCGAACTAAGTGAACCAACAGTAGAGAACCCATCTTACCAATATCCTGGCATATCCAAGATATTATCAATTGATTATTTCGAAGTGGATAAAGGGACATCAGTTGCTCTTACGGAATATTTAGATAATCAAGATAGGTTTTGCTTCCAATGGGTTTCGTCAGCAAAGAAAGTAAATGGTGAAACAAAAAATGAGCATTCAATAGAAGCGAATATTTCTGTTCATTGCGGAGGATACGAGATTAGACAAGTTGATAATAAAGGTGGTGATTACGTTTCTACTGATATAAGAGCCGTTAACAAGTATAAGAATCGTGAAGGGTTATTCGTTCAAAATCTAGAGATGTAACATTTATTTTATTAAAATTCTAATCTACCAGTTTTACACTAATGCGCGCAACACGGTGATGAGCAGTCAAAACTCTCCGACCCAAATATGCCCATGAAACAGAGAAATTTAGAAGTTAGGAAACGGCTCTTTCTTTGCTCATACTCGCTCAAGTTAACCGCATTTCGCATTACCTCTAATTAATAGGGGTAATACGAGTTTCCTATGTTCCGCATAACTAGTACTCATTCTAACTAAGACTTCTGGTATTTGAGTTGGAGCAGTGCAGAAGAAATAGATTAATACCATCGCTTCGATTTTGAAGCTTATTCTTTCAAACCCGAAGATTACAATGAAAACGAGGGAAAATTAATGTTCGAGCAAGTAAGAAAAGAAATACTTAATAAAGCACCACTAGTTGCTGATGCGTTCTTAGAGCCAGCGTCGGAAGAAGAAATAAATTTGCTTCGCTGTAATGTGGGTAGAGAGCTACCACAAGATTTAGTTGAACTGTACAAAACATCTAAAGGGCAGGACCCCGAGAAGCAAGCAAATTTTGCTTATGGCGTCGCTTTACTCTCTATCGGACAGACCTCAAGCCTTGTAGAAAACTATAGCCATGATGGTGATGGAAACGTACTCAGTTATACCGATAAAGGTATAGATAAAGAGTATACCTTCGGCAAAAGTAGAATCCCAATTGCGGATGACTGTTCATCTTGTTTAATTTGCGTTGATTTAAGTCCAACAGAGGAAGGTAGTTTCGGACAGGTAATTCTCATAGATTATGACTACAAGGTCGCTTTAAAGCTTGCCGATTCTCTAGCTGAATTAATTTCTAACTTCAAGAAGGATTTAGAGCCTATCCCAAAAGGAATTATCGTATAATATAATGAATAACGATAATTTCTGAGGGCAACGTATGGCAGGCAACAAGTGGCAAATCAGTGATGAACTCTGGGAGAAAATGGCTCCTCTCATCCCGGAGCATAAAACTCACCATCCTCTGGGTACGCACCGCAAGCGGGTTGATAATCGCGCTGCAATGAACGCCATCTTCTTCGTACTCAGGACGGGTTGCCAGTGGAATGCGCTGAATGCCACCGGTATATGCTCGTCAAGCTCTGCTCATCGCCGATTTCAGGAGTGGCGGGATGCTGGCGTATTTGAACG